>NZ_QICI01000036.1 GCF_004119445.1 Chryseobacterium sp. CH21
ATCCGACTTTGACGTACAGCTGCAAAAATTGACCATTCACAATCCTACCAATATTGAATTCGCTTTGCTAGTGAATTTTCTGTCTACACATCAATTGACTATTGACTGCGAAGCAAAATTGACCATTCACAATCTTACCAATATTGAATTCTCTTCGCTTGTGAATTTTCTGCCCACAGATCAATTGACTATTGACTTGCGAAGCAAAATTGACCATTCACAATTAAAAAAGCCTCTCGTGAAAATCCTCAATTTTACTCACTTCTTCAATCTTAATTCCAAATTTTCTCTTCGGAATTTTGTTTAGATTGGAAACAAATATTTTTTCATATCCAAGTTTCTCGGCTTCGGTAATTCTTTGTTCAATCTGTGCTACAGGACGAATTTCTCCACTCAGACCAATTTCTCCGGCAAAACAGTAATGTTCTGAGATCGCAATATCCTCATTCGATGAAAGTACAGAAGCTATGACTGCCAGATCAAGTGCAGGATCATCAGTCTTTATTCCTCCGGTAATATTCAGGAAAACGTCTTTAGCACCCAGCTGAAAACCCGCTCTTTTTTCAAGAACAGCCAAAAGCATATTTAACCTTTTGGAATCAAATCCTGTGCAGCTTCTTTGAGGAGTACCATACACAGCCGTACTTACCAATGCCTGAATCTCCAATAGCATAGGCCGGTTTCCTTCCAGAGTTACTGCTACAGAGTTACCGGAAAGTTCTTCAAATTTTTTGGTAATCAGAATTTCAGAAGGATTTTTGATTTCTTTTAATCCTTGAGAAATCATTTCGTAGATACCAATCTCGGAAGTAGATCCGAAACGGTTTTTATTCGCTCTCAATAATCTGAAAAGATGATTTCTGTCTCCGTCGAAATTCAGAACCACATCCACCATATGCTCCAATACTTTTGGTCCGGCAATCTGCCCGTCTTTCGTGATGTGTCCAACCAGGAATACAGGGGTGTTGTTTTCTTTGGCAAATTTGATGATCTCATTGGAGCATTCCCGAATTTGAGATACTGTTCCGGGAGAACTTTCGATCAGTTGAGACTGCAGCGTTTGAATGGAGTCAATGATCATAAAATCCGGTTCCAGTTTCTTTGCTTCATGAAGGATTTTCTCCAATGAAGTTTCTGTAAAAAGGAAGCAGTTTGGATTTAAAATATCCGTCAGTCTGTCTGCTCTCATTTTAATTTGAGATGCACTTTCTTCCCCGGAAACATAGAAGACTTTCTTTTTCATTTTCAAAGCAAGCTGAAGGAGCAGAGTAGATTTTCCTATTCCGGGTTCACCACCAATCAATGTAACGGAACCTAAAACGATTCCGCCTCCTAAAACACGATTCAATTCTTCGGAAGGAGTTTTTATTCTTGGTTCCTCACTTGTTTCCACTTCAACGATATTGATCACATGTTGCTTGGTTTTTGAGAAAGGAGGAGTTTTATGAGAAGGTTTTTCAACCACCTCTTCTACTAAAGTATTCCATTGTCCGCAGTTTTTACATTGTCCCAGCCATTGAGGATATTGAGTTCCGCAGTTTTGACAGAAATATGCTGTTTTCAGTTTTGCCATACTGCGAAGTTATAAAAAAAGCATTTTTCTTTCGAGGTCTCAATGGATTTAATATTAAAAACTAATCCGTCAATGGTAGAGATATCTTTCATATCTTAGCTTCGTTCAATTTAAAATAGTAATGTAAAATATAATTACAATGAAAAAAGTATTTTTATCTTTCGTATTTGTGCTTTTAAGTGTTGTTGCGTTTGCACAGGGTACCTGGGAAGCAGACCACATGCATTCTTCTGTCAATTTTAATATTAAGCACATGGGAATTAGCTTTGTACAGGGAAGATTTGATAAATTTGACGGAAGAGTTGCCACTAGTGGTGCTAGTCTGGATAAGGCTGATTTAAGTTTCTCGGTAAGTGTTGCTACTGTTAATACCGGAGTAAGCGTAAGAGACAGGCATCTTGTAAGTGAAGATTTTTTTGATGTGGAGAAATATCCTACCATTGAATTTAAAAGT
Organism: Chryseobacterium sp. CH21; assembly: GCF_004119445.1. Lineage (GTDB taxonomy): Bacteria > Bacteroidota > Bacteroidia > Flavobacteriales > Weeksellaceae > Chryseobacterium. Next base: position 2,028 of record NZ_QICI01000036.1, read on the forward strand.
TCTTCCGTTACAAAAGATAAGAACAATAATTATATTGTTAAAGGGAAACTGACGATGAGAGGAGTTGAGAAAGAGATTACGGCTCCGGTTACCTTTGGTGGAATTACAAAGAACAAGGATGGAAAAGAAATCATGGGAATTCAGACAAAGTTTACCGTAAATCGTCTGGATTATGGAATCAAGTATGACCCAACAGCAGCTGGTATCGCGAAAGATGTTGAAGTAACAGCTTACTTTGAACTGGTAAAGCAATAATATTTCAAAATATAAAAAACAAAAAAGGTTTTCCATTTGATCGGAAAACCTTTTTTATTGGTAAAAGCTGATGAAAAAGTCTGATTAAAATTTAAAAACTAGTTGGAAACATTCACTTTTCCAGAAGAAACCGTAAAAATTCCAAAGTCATCAATCAACATATTTTCTTTTTGAATAGTATTAAAAGCCATTATTCTGTCCAACTCCTTCTGAGATCGTCTTCTCATAATCCAGTCTTTATTTTGATGATTATTCAGAACATAGGCGATCATTTTTAATTGAGGATGCCACGGCTGCCCCGTGTAAACGATGTAGGCATTCTTTTCCGAAATAGAATTCACTCCCTGAATCGCTTTACCCGCCATTTCGTTATCTCCGAAAAGTTCAAGGATTCCGGAGATAATGGTGATATTGGGTTCAAAATTCAGTTTTTTATAGGTTTGTGGATCAAAACAGTCAAAATTAGTAAACCTGATATTCTGATAATTCTTTTCTTTTATGACCTTTTCTCCAATCTCAATATTGGACTTTACAAATTCGTTGATCACGATTTCCGCATCCGGATATTTTTCTTTGATATTGAATAAATAATTTCCCGTTCCGCCGGCAATATCGAGTATTTTAACAGATCTGCCCTGTTTTTTTAGAGTCTGTATATTGTGTTCTAAAAGCTGAAGTAAATGTTGTTTTCTGATACGGATTCCTCTCCAGCCAATAGCGTTGAGGTAATTTTTATCCATCATTTTTCCAAAACCAAATTTCCCTTTTGGCTGATTCTGATAAACATAATCCAGTGAAGCCCCGGAATCAAAACCATATTTCAAACCAATGGCCATTCCGTTGCTTATTTTTCCAATCTTTCCTAAGGATAATTTTTGCATTTTGAAATTCAGGTTATTCCCGACATTATTTTGCAGATCTTCATATTCTTTTACAGAAAAACGATCAGGAGAAAGAGAAGCTTGTTTTGTCGGTCTGTTGAAACATTTTTCAGCAAAAACCGCAATTTTATCGTACACTTTTTCCTTTCCGGTATCGAATAAAATCCCATGGAAAAAGTCAGGAAGAACCTCATAATGTTTCAAATCTGTATCCAGCTTTTCATAGAATGTTTTCTGCTCCTTATTGAAAACTACATGATCTTTTTCTGCAGCAAGAATTAAAGTTGGTGTATCTATTGCTTCAGCATCTTCTACCAGGCGTTTTCCCGCTTTTGCCAGATCAATAAGAAGTTCTGCATCAATAGATCTTGAGATCAGCGGATCTGTGTCATAGGCTTTTTGTTGTTCGGGATCATGAGTCAGCATTTTGGATTTTACATAACTTTTAATGATCAGTCCTTTCTTAAGCTTTGTACCCAATGTAATCATTTCATTGGCGAGAGGAACGATGAGGTTGATTTTAAATGCTGGAGCCAGAAGAGCCATTCCTGCAATAGAAGGAGCGAAATCGTGTGCCCAGGCAGAAGCAACCACTCCGCCAATACTGTTGGCAACCACAAACATATCCGGAACATTCACATTATATTGAGAATGGATAAATTTAGAGAATGCATCAAGATCTCTTACATAATCCATAAATATGGATGAGGTTTGAGTTTTTGTATGACCGTGTCCACGAAGGTCAAATGCAAAGATGTTGTATTTTGAAAACTGGGGAGACTGGGCAATATCATTCAATCTTTCAGAATGCTCATGGCCGCGGTGGATCATGATGATGGTTTTCTGATGGGATTGGTAGTTCCATTCACGATAAAAAATTTCACTGTTGTCAAAACTTTTAAAATGTCCACTGTTCATAATTTAAAATTTTTTCAGAAAATCCTTCAGGTAAGTATGAATCACAGCATGCTTATTGTGGGTTTTCATCATGGTTATTGCTTCTGTAAGAGGTAAAGATAAAATATTTTTGATTACTAAAATCCCGATCACCGAACTTCTGGTGAATCCCATAGTGCAATGGATCAGAATCTTTCCATCAGGCGGAAGCTGTTGATAATGTTGTGTGATCTCAGAAACCAGTTTTTGTGTTTCCTGAATATCAAATGTTCCGATGTCCAGAAATGGGACAGAATAATAATTCACTGTATCTTTTATAATGGTGAGTTCTTCCATTTCAGCTGATAGATCATAAACAATGGTTGTTTTGTCAACCCGGAAATCTTTCAGACTTTCACGATCAGGTCTTGATGAAATGTATAATCTGGGAATAATTTCCACAGGAGTTCTGTTTTTTTTGAGAAACGTCCAAAATAGCTGATACAGGAGCAGGTATGGGAGATAGAAAATCTTTTTAAACCATGGAATATTTCCTGCTTTACTTTTTAAAAAGAAAATACTGTTTTTCTGATAATGATAGCCAATTAGAAGAATCATAAAACTTGGCCAAAGTAAAACTAATCCTACTTTTCCAAAGAATTGATCAACAAGAATTGCTATTAAGATGACGATCCAGCCCGATAAAAAATAGATGTTGGCTACATGAAAATTTCTGTATATAAAATCCTTTTTTCTATAAGGAAAGATGATAAAACTAAGATAGGCAAGAAGACTTCCGGTGATAATATCAATGAAATGATGTTGGTAAGTCGTCAAAGTAGAAATTCCCAGCAGGATAAGCCAAAGCTTTATTAACGTTCTACCTTTTTTAAATTCCTGAAAACCGACCAGAAGATAAAAGCATAAGCAATATGAAGCGACGGAGCCTGATTAAAAGGAGAATCAAATGCTTTTAGAAACTGAAAAGAATATCCCAAAATAGAGCTGTTGACCTCGGGTTTTGGCAGAGAAAATTTTAAGGGAAATAATAAGAAACAAATCCCTGCAATAACTGTTACAAAAAGCATTCTTTGGGTTAAAACTTTCAGCTGTTCTTTATTCTGACAGAAAAAAATACCAGACAGAAAAAGATTCCGCTGGTCATATAAGGAATAATGCTCCACGAAATAAAGGGAATATATTTTTCAAAATCAAAAACAAAAGACGGAACTTCTGTCAGTTTTGAAACATACCATGCTGCAAAATTATAAACCATCATAAATACAATGGCACAAAGCGTCAGGGCGTACAGCTTCTGTTGTATGGTCAGTCGTTTTTCATCCATTTGGCCTTTCTGAACATGATGATATTTAATAATGAAGAGGGAAGGAGTGATAATGATTGCATCATCCACTTCATTTTTACGGGAAAAATAATGAGTTTTTTCTGTTTTTCAATGGCTTCAGTGATAATATGTACTGCAGTATCTATATTCGTAAGAAAAGGTTTTTTGCTTAAGTTATTTTGGTTAAGCTGTCTTAATTTCTCAGTGTCAATATATCCTGGAGCAACTGTAGTGACAGAAATTCCAAACGGTTTCAATGCACGACGATAAGCATCCGAAATCTGAATAACAGAACGTTTTGTCTTCGTATACAAACTGGAGTTTTCATATTCCAGTATTCCGGAAACAGACGCAATTACAGCAATGCTTCCTTTTTGCTGGTTCTTCATTACTTTTCTCGCAGCTTCAAAACAGTTTACGGTTCCCAGAATGTTCGTTTGAAGCATTTCCTCGGCTTCTTCATAGGTAATTCTTCCTGCTACATCTTCTGCATAGCTTCCGGCACAGTTGATGAAAATGTCAAGTCCGTTTTTATCCACAAGAAAAGACTGCAATGTGGATAACATGGCGTTTATATCACAAACATCCGTTTGAAAGGCTCTTAAATCTTTAGAATTATTTTCAGTGATTTTGGTAAGATCTCTTCCGCAGATTCCTACATGATATCCTTTAGAAAGATAATGTTTGGCCAATGCATAGCCAATACCCGAAGTTCCGCCTGCGATAAAAACGTTCATAAGTGTCTGCTGGTTTTCATTTTATGTAAAAATAGATTTTAAAAGTGAGAAATTAGACTAACGTTAAAACTTTAATGTCAACTATTTATCAGAGTAAGATATTCAATAGGAATGGGCTTTAGCCCATTTATAAAAATGAAATATTTCCATTGGCTTTAGCCGAAATTTAAAAGTATGTGTTAAAAACCACCCCATCAAAAATTCTTTGAATTTTCGCCACCCCTCCGGAGGAGGGGAATTCTCACGTCTTCAGTTGAGGTATTTGTTATCTGTTTTTAAACTTTTTATTGTTTGATTAAACCCATACTGCCATTGTATTTCCATGTCTTTTACAAATTGCTGGTAATTTTTCGGGAATGAAAAATTGACCTCAAATTTTTTCCAGTCAATTCCTTTTTTCAAATAATGTCCTTCCAGTTCTTGTTTTATATTGATGGTGTCAATCTGGAAGCCGGATAAAAGTTGGTTGGTTTCTGCAAGTCTTGCATTTCCGCTGAATCCAAGGACAGAACGGACAAGTGCTTCTTCTACCGGATTATAAGACTGTTTTTTTCGGTGATAATTTCCTGTGCCAGATATTGGCTTATTTCTACAGGAACAAGATCTATAGCACCACCTGCAAAATATTTTCCCTGAATAAATGCAGGCTCTACATAAAACATATCGGAAATAGAAGCGCGTGTGCTCTCAAGTAGAGAAAAATCTGTGATGACTTTAGGAGATTCTTCAACGGCACTGTTTTTTAAACTCTCAGAATCAGCAATGATTTTTTCAGGATTGATTTTCTTTGCCGTTTCAGGATCTGTGAAAATTGTTTTTTGATATAATTTTCTTTCATTTCTTTTCTGTCCACATTCGTTTGGAGTAAAAAGAAGTTCAGAACCAATATTTATGGTAGGAATTTCTTTTGAAAACTGAACGTTTTTGATAAATGGAAAACATTGGGATAGGTCTTGAGGCATTTCAACAAGATACCGGTTGAAAACATCCTCAATGAAAGGCGCTTTTCTTTTATCCAGCATTTTTTTCAACGAGAAAAATCCTATTTCTGAAAGTTTTTTTTGCCGTGTTAATAGGGTGCCTGAAACAAATTGAAAATATTCTTCAGACTGTAAATATTCCTTTCGGGAAAGATGATCAGGAAAAGCGTTAATGATTGTAGCGGCAAATGATCCGCCACAGGAGGCAATCAGAATGTCTGGTTTGAGATCGAGTTCTTCCAGAGCGGCAAACATTCCTAGATAAATCATCAGTCTTGTTCCGCCACCTGAGAAAATAACTGCTCTTTTAAATTTTTCAGTCATTGCCTTACTATTTTATCAGAAGAGGGAATATCCAGAAGAATAGAGGAGCGTTGAATATCAGACTATCCATTCTGTCGAGAAGACCACCATGTCCTGGAAGAAGAGTTCCAGTATCTTTTACGCCGGTTTTCCTTTTTAAATATGATATGAAAATATCTCCAAAAAATCCTGAAATTCCCAGAACCAGTCCTAAAATACTGTTGGTTAAAATATCAGTTTTAAGTAGAAAGTATCCTAAAATATTACTTAACACAATGGTAAGAAAAACACCACCGATGAGACCTTCCAATGTTTTATTTGGACTGATTTGAGGAGTTATTTTATGTTTTCCGAAAAATTTTCCCATCAGATATTGAAATACATCGTTTAGTTCCGTCACAACAACAATGAAAATAATGGCACTCAATCCATCAACGTTATCCCTTATCCATAATAGATGTGGAAAAGCAAAAAAGCAGATTAATAAAGCAATGGTAGTTCCATACATATGTTTTTTGGATGTGTTCCGCAGTATAAAACGGGATAAAATAAGGACTGATAAAAGAAAACTGTATAAAAAGTAGACTTCAGTATTCAAGAAATAAAGCAGGAAAAACTGTAAAACTCCTATAAAAATCGAAGGAGCAACAGGAGATTCATAGATTTTAAACATCCTTGAAAATTCAAAAAAGCACTGATAGCTTATCCACGAAATAAAAACGGTCATGGCAATAGGATGTGAGATCCCCAGCGCAAAAACAATAATGATGTAAATCCATGTTTTTACCCTTAGAGGAACATCTGCAAATTTATTTTCTTCAGGCTTCATTCAGAGATTTCTTAAGTCGGATATACGTGCTGATCAGGAGTAAAGCAATGATAATTCCAAAAATATATTGAGAAACACCGGAAATATTTACTTCGAAGAACATTAACAAACCATACAGTCCAAGGATAAGGGCACGGTCACTTTTTCCCATCGGGCCATCATAACGACGTTCTTTTCCTACTATTTTTCCTATTAGTCCAGTAAATTCATTAATAATGCTCAGTACGATGAAGATTACAATAAGATATAAACCCTCTGGTTGAAATTTAAGAAGAGGGAAAAATATAATCACATCGGAAACAATATCACCCACTTCATTCAAAACTTCTCCGAGTTTACTGGTCTGATTGAATTTTCTTGCCATCATTCCATCCAAAGCATTTAAAGCCATTCTCAGAAGCAATCCTATTGGAAGACTTAGGAAGAACCATTTCGAAATATCTGCATTCCAGAATAAGATCCCAATCACTACAGATAACAAGATAGAACTGATGGTAATCTGATTGGCTGTAATATTATTTCTGTGGAAAAATAATAAAACAGGCGTGAGGAGCTGCTGGAATTTTGGTTTTAGTTTGTATACGGAAATCATGATGGCTATTGCTTTGTTTCATTTGCTTATATCAAATATAGATAAAAATTTTTATCAGGTTTTATGATTGTTTGAAGGATGTTTTATCATTTTCAAAATGTAAAAGATTGCTTTGTATCTCTTTTTCCCATAACTTTGCACAAACCTAATCTAATGAGTAAAAAGAATACAAAGTACATCTTTGTGACAGGAGGTGTAACTTCATCTTTGGGAAAAGGAATCGTGTCTGCTTCTCTGGGACTATTGCTAAAATCACGCGGTTTTAACGTAACGATCCAAAAACTAGATCCTTATATCAATATCGACCCGGGAACTTTGAATCCTTATGAGCACGGAGAGTGCTATGTAACTGAAGATGGTGCGGAGACGGATCTGGATTTAGGCCACTATGAGCGTTATCTTGATGCTCCTACATCCCAAAACAACAACGTTACTACAGGAAAAATCTACCAGACTGTAATCGAAAAAGAAAGAAAAGGAGATTTCCTTGGAAAAACAGTTCAGGTAATTCCTCATATTACTAACGAAATTAAACGTAGAATTAAAATGCTTTCCAAGCAGAACTACGATATCATTATTACTGAGATCGGAGGAACTGTCGGAGATATTGAATCTCTACCTTACATTGAAACTGTTCGTCAGTTAAAATGGGAGTTAGGAGAGAAAAATTCTATGGTAATTCACCTTACTTTACTGCCTTATCTGGCTTCAAGTGGAGAATTAAAAACAAAACCATCTCAGCATTCTGTTCGTCAATTGATGGAAAGCGGAATTATGGCAGATGTTTTAGTGTGCAGAACAGAACACAAAATTCCTAAAGATCAGAGAGCAAAACTAGCTCAGTTCTGTAACGTTGCTTTAGAAAATGTTATTGAATGTAAAGATCTTGAAACCATCTATGAAGTTCCAATGTATCTTCAGAAGCAGAATTTCGATGATGTAGTATTGAAAGAGCTGGATCTGAAAAGTGATAAAGATGCTGATCTTAAAGACTGGAAGAGTTTCCTTAAGAAATTCCAGAATCCTAAGAAAACTGTTGAAATTGCATTGGTAGGAAAATATGTTTCTCTTCAGGATTCTTATATTTCTATTGCTGAAGCATTCAAACATGCAGGAGCTGATCTTGAAACGGAAGTAAAAGTAAGATGGGTATACAGTGGAGATATTACAGAAGAAAATATCAAAGATACACTGAAAGGTGTGAATGGTATCCTTGTAGCTCCAGGTTTCGGAGACAGAGGAATTGAAGGAAAAGTTCTTACTGCAAAATATGCAAGAGAAAATAAAATTCCAATGTTAGGAATCTGTTTAGGAATGCAGATCATGACGATTGAATTTGCAAGAAATGTTTTAGGACATACCAAAGCAAACTCTATGGAATTTGATACGGCTACTCCGGATCCTGTAATTTCCTTAATGGAAGAACAGAAAAATGTAGTAGATAAAGGAGGTACAATGCGTCTTGGAGCATGGAAATGTACCTTGAAAAACGGATCTAAATTAAACGATATCTACGGAACCAAAAATATTTCTGAAAGACACCGTCACCGTTATGAATTCAATAGTGATTATCTTCAGGAGTTTGAGAAAAATGGTTTCCTTGCTACAGGTACTAACCCTGAAACAGGTTTGGTAGAAGCGCTTGAGCTTCCGGATCACCCATTCTATGTGGGAGTTCAGTATCACCCGGAATATAAGAGTACGGTAGCTACACCGCACCCTCTGTTCAGAGCTTTCATCAAGGCTTGCGAAAAGAAATAAGGTAAATTTTTATCATAAACGTCTACACATAAACTCAAGCTGATTATTCTCAGCTTGAGTTTATTATATAGTAACAACGTAAAGCATAGAGTTTTGATAAAAAAACAGTATTTTTGTCAGCTCAAATTACGTACGCAGGTACGTATATTTTAAATTTAAAATTTTAATATAAAATAAAATGCAACAAAACAACGGAATCGATAAGAAACAAATGATTAGTTTCGCGGTTTTATGCCTGGTTCTCTTCGGTTTTATGTTCTACTTTCAGAACAAACAAATGAAAGAAGAGGAGTTAAAAGCTCAGCAGCAGAAAACGGAACAGGTAAAAAATGCCGTAAAACAAACTCAGGCAAACAATATCAATCCAAATGTAACTCCTAATGCAATCCAGACAGCAAGTCTTGGGAATAATGAATTGAAACTTGAGTTTTCAAGCTTAGGAGGGCAGGTTTCTAAAGTAGAGCTTTTAAAATATAAAGCCTACAACCACAAAACAGACAATGCTGATCAGCCACTTTATCTGATCAATAAAAATAACTCAAACTACGGTTTTCAGTTTAAAGACAAAACAGGAAAGGTTGTTAATACTAAAGATTTAGTTTTCTCTCCTACTGTTAACGGTAATGCAGTAACCTTAACTGCAGATTACAATGGTGCTGTTATTCAGTTTATTTACACGCTGCTTCCTAAATATACTCTTGATTTTAAAGTAAGAACTCAGGGGCTTTCTAAAATTACTTCAGACAATAAAGCTGATTTCATCTGGGATTATAATGTGAGAAACTTAGAAAAGGGTAGAGCTCAGGAGCAGTCTCACTCAGAATTTTCTTATGCTTTCAATAATTATAAAGACTATGATTATGATGGAAGAACTACAATGGATGAAGAAAAAGAAACCCTTAACTGGATTGGGGTGAAGCAGCAGTTTTTCTCTTCAGTAATTGAAGCTAAAAACGGATTTACCCAAAGTAAAGGAAACCAGGAAACTGTTGAAGAAGGAGAGTATTTGAAGAAACTCAACTACGAAGGTTTTGTTCAAATGACGGGAAGTGAGCTGAACCAGGACTTCACTTGGTATTTTATGCCATTAGATTTACCATTGCTTAAATCTTATGATAAAAACTTTGATGAGATTCTTCCTTTAGGTTGGTCTTTCATTGGAGCAATGAACCGTTATTTCTTCATGTGGTTATATGGTATTATTGCTGCGTGGGGATTATCAGCAGGTTGGGTGATTTTTGTAATGACGATCATTGTAAAACTTATCCTTTCACCAATTATGTATAAGCAGCATAAATTGAGTGCAATGATGAAAGTAATCCGTCCGGAAATTGATGAAGCAAATGCTAAGTTTAAGGATGCAGATCCAATGAAGAAGCAGCAGGCTACAATGGAGATCTATAGAAAAGCCGGTGTGAATCAGATGGCCGGATGTTTACCTGCATTGGTTCAGATTCCGATTTTCTATGCTTTATTCCGTTTCTTTCCGAACTTTATTGATCTTAGAGGGCAAGGGTTCTGGTTTGCAAAGGATTTGACGGCATATGATGATTTGATCAAGCTTCCGTTCAAAGTTCCTTTCCTTGGAGATCACTTGAGTATTTTTGCATTAGCTTGTACCGTGGTTATTTTGATTTATACCGTAATGACTTCAGGGAATATGCAGCAGCCTCAGCAGGAAGGAATGCCAAATATGAAAGTATTAATGTATATCTTCCCGATTACATTCTTATTCTTCCTTAACACTTCGGCTTCAGGTCTTTCGTGGTATTATTTTGTATCGAATGCGATTAACATTTTAATCATCCTTGTTATTAAATATGTGATTCTGGATGAAAAGAAAATCCACGCTCAGATTCAGTCTAATAAGGAAAAGCCAAAAGCAGAGGGTAAGTTCCAGAAGAGAATGAGAGAGATGATGGAGAAGGCTCAGGAGCAGCAAAAAACTCAGGAGCAGCAAAGAAATAAAAAGAAATAATTCTTAAATTATAACATAAAAAGAGAAGCAGTTTTTAAATTGCTTCTCTTTTTTATTTGGGGTTTTATTTAGAATGATTTTAAATTTTTGTTCGGTGTGTGTGAATTTAATAATTGAAAATCAGTTGTTTTTAGTCATATTTTAATCTAAATGATTGTCGGTGATGAGGAGTAGGGCCAAACTTAATAAGGGCTTCCTGATGCTTTTTCGTAGCATAACCAAAATTAGTGTCCCAACCATATTCAGGATGTTCTTCATGAAGTTGAATCATTAATCTGTCCCGGTAGTTTTTGGCAAGAATTGAGGCTGCTGCAATAGATAATACTTTAGAATCTCCTTTAATAATGCATTGATGCGGAATGTAGTTGTAGGGATGGAATTTATTACCATCCACCAAAATAAGTTCCGGTGTTATGGTTAGTTTATCCAGAGCGCGATGCATGGCATGAATACTTGCATTGAGGATATTATGTTCATCAATAAAGGAAGGAGGAAGCTCTGCTATAGCATAGTTTTTTACATTATCTTTGATGTAACTGTCTAGTTCCATCCGCGTTTTGAATGTTAATTTTTTTGAATCATTAACCAGATTCTGTTTAAAATCATCATCTAAAATTACTGCTGCTGCCACAACTGGCCCGCTTAAACACCCTCTTCCTACTTCATCACACCCGGCTTCGATATAAAAGTTTGACCAGTTTTTTATTAACTCCATATTTATCTAAAATGATAGTTGCAAAATTAAAAAAACAAATATAATTAATTCATTATCTGGCTGGATGATTTTTCTAATGTAAAAGGATATGATAAGAATATTTTTTGTAGATGATTTGTAAATATTTGAGATTGAAGTTTTTTATTAAAAGTAGGTGTTTTTTTGATAATTATACTGTTATTTTTGATTGTTGGTGTTTTTTTATATTTTTTTGATAGAAGAATAATTATGTGCTAATTTGTAATATTGTATCATTTTGGTGTTTTTTTTTGAATTTGAATGATGTTTACTTCTTTGATTTTGTTGTTTCCGTGGTTGTTTTGTAAGATTTATACGTAAATTGTTAATTGGTTTTTTTATTGTAATTTTTTGAATAATGTAGTCTGATTTCATTGTGAATGCTCAACAAAAAGAGTCAGACACAATGAAAACAAAGACTATTGAAGAAGTTGTAGTTACGGGTGCCTTAGGTATTAAGAAAAAAGCTGATGCTGTTACCAATGCACAGCAAGTAGTAGGTACTAAGGAATTAAACCAAGCCTCTGCTCCAAATGCTGTTCAGGCTCTAACTGGTAAAGTATCTGGATTGCAGATTACACAAACTGATAATAGTGTAGGAGCATCAAGTAGAATTGTAATTAGAGGAAATAAATCAATCTCAGGAGGAAATGAGGCTCTGGTTGTAATTGATAATGTTATTTCTTCTGCTTCTGTTTTAGCTCAGCTACCACCTGAAGTTATTGAAAATGTAAACGTAATCAAAGGTCTTCAAGGTGCTGCGCTTTATGGGCAACAAGGTGTGAATGGAGTTATTATTGTGACTACTAAGAAAGGAGCTAAGAGCGAGAAAATGCAATTTACTCTTACTTCTTCAATTCAGATGAGTCAAGCTTTTAAATTTCCAATAATACAAAAGCAATACGGTAAAGGGTATCCGCATGAACCTGCTTTTAGTGCTGGGGACCCCAATTATAATGGAACTACTTACGTTCCTTTTGAAAACATGTCCTGGGGACCTGCTTACAATGATCCAACTATTGGTGGACAAATGGTTCCATCGGGATTACCACAGGCTGATGGAAGTTTTATCTATGAAAAATATGCTCCAATAAACAATCATTTCTCTAAATTTTTCAAAAACGGAGTAATTTTTCAGAATGGACTTACAGTTAATTCCGGCGGAAGTGATTCTTATGCAATGTTATCAATTAACAGGCTAGAAAATGACTTTGTTGTTGAAGGTGATCAGTTAAGACAAAATAGTTTCTTAGTAAAAGCTGGAAAAAAGCTTGATAAGCTAAGAATTGATGGAACTATCAACTATATTAGTAAAATTACTAATCAATCTAGGTCAGATTTGTATAATGACATCCTTCAGATGCCTTCAATGAATGATATTAGAAAATACAGAAATTCTGGTGTTGAAGGCGGCCTTTCTGCTTTTACTAAGAATCCATATTATCAGCTTGAGCATACAAGACAAAATACGGTTAATGATTATTTATCCGGAATTTTAGCTTTACAATATGACTTCAATAAAAATATTAATTTAACATATACTGGAAACTTATATTTAAATAACTCCAGATCTGATAATCACGATGATGGTTTCAAGGCTACTCAGGTTTACTCAGGAAGTGGACTTGTATTAGACGGAGGTACATTACAAGATTATACCGGGAATTCTAATTTTGATTCATACTATATCAACCGTACTGTTAGTACAAGAAGTTACTATGGTGACTTAATGTTAAACTTTAATTATGACCTTACGGATAATATTAATATGAAGTTGAACATTGGTAATAACATTCAGGATAGCTATAGAACTGCCAGATCAATGGGAGGTACAAACTTGGTGGTTCCGGGATGGTATGATATCAGAAACGTAACTAATCTTATCCAGCCAGGAAACTCAACAGGAGCTTCTGCATTGGATAACATCCTTTTTGAGAATACTACAACAAGACAGAGAACTATTGCTGGATTTGCCAACTTAGATTTATCATACAAAGATTATTTATTCTTGAACTCTACTTTCAGAATTGAAGAAAGTTCAGTATTGTCTACTTATTATAATGGTCAGGTTCATAATAAATCATATCCTTATTACTCTGTAGGTCTTTCATTTATACCTACAAAGGCTTTTGAAGCTTTGAAAGGTAATAATATCATCAATTATATTAAAATTGCACCAGGATATACTAAGGTTGGGAATACATCAGCTATTTTACCTTATGAAACATCTAATGTAGGTATTGCTCCTTCTGGTTATCCTTTCCCTAATCTACCTGGATATGGAGTTGATGCAACACAGACTAATAGAACAATTAAGCCTGAATTTATTTCTACATATGACTTGAATGTTCAGTTAGGTTTCTTAAATGATCGTATTACATTAGAAGGTTCAATTTATCAATCAGATACTAAAGATTTGATTACTAATGCGAACGTTTCAAATGCTTCAGGTATAAGCAACTTGAAAGATAATTTTGGTAAGACCAGAATGAGAGGATTTGAAATTGACTTAGGACTTACTCCATTTAAATCTCAAAACTTTACTTGGAATGTAAGAGCCTCTTTTGCTAAATCAAGATCTACAGTAATTGACTTACCTAACGGATTAGATGAAGTTGCTCTTGCAGTGCCTTATCAAACTGTTGGAATTGGAGTCTTTGCAATTAAAGGGTCTGATCTGCAGGTTATCAAAGCAACAACTTTCCAGAGAGATGACCAGGGAAGAATTATTGTAGGAGCTGATGGAGTTCCATTACAAAATACTAAATTGAGCAGTATGGGAAGAGTAACTCCGGATTATACGCTTGGTTTTAATACTTCTCTTAAATTTAAAGGATTTACGCTTTCTGCAACGATGGATTACCGTAAGGGGGGTAAATTTGCTTCACTTGGTAAAAGTATCTTAACATTCGCAGGAGCTAGCGAAGAAACGGCTGGTTTTGACAGAAGTAAAGGATATGTGATCCCTAATTCTGTTCAATTGGTAGGCGGGCAGTATGTTCAGAACAGTACTCCTGTAGGAGGAACAGCAGATTATGATGGAGTAGCTGGTTATTTCAGTTCACAGTCTTTACAAAGATTGGGTGAGCCAATGGTGCTAGATGCAACTGCGTTCAAAGTAAGAGAAATTGCTTTATCTTATGATGTTCCGAAATCTGTATTGTCATCCACTTTTGTAAATGGTATTACTGTAGGTTTGTTTGCTAGAAATCCGTTCTTTGTGTATTCAAAAGAAAACAGAAATTATGCTGATCCTGAAACGTCTTATACAAGTGGTAACGGAGCAGGTATTGCCTTTGCAGGACAATATCCTTCTCAAAGATCTTTCGGAATTAACTTAAAAGCGACATTCTAAAATTTAAAAAATTATGAAAAATATAAAATTAACAACGGCAGTTTTATCTCTAACAATGTTGTTTGCTTCTGTGTCATGTGACAAATATCTTGATATCAATGAAGATCCTAATAATATTTCAATTGACAAAGTTACTCCTAACGAATTGCTTCCTGTTGGTATTACATCTACTTATGAGAAGCAATCTCAGACATTAAACAGGTTTGCTAGTGTAGTTATGAACTCGACTGCGGGGAATTCATTAGTATATGGTGCTCCATTTATTGACGATTATAAGCCTAACGTTTCCAATACATTTTATAACGATGTTTGGGATAGTCTTTTCAGAGGTATAGCTAACTTTGAAAAAGTGATTACTTACAATGATCCTACTAATAAATACGTTCAGCATAAAGCTATTGCTAAGATTATGAAGGCAAATTATATACAGATATTAACAGATTTGTATGGTGATATGCCCTATTCTGAAGCTTTTAAAGGACAAGATAATTTGACACCTAAGTATGATAAAGGAGAAAATATTTATAAGGCGTCTATAACGGATATTGATAATGCTATCAAAACATTAGAAACAGGTCTAGGAGATACCCCAACTAATGATATTGTTTTTAGAGGTGACACCGATAAATGGATTTCTTTTGCTAATACATTAAAATTAAGATATTTGTTAAGAATGTCCAATGTAACAGGTGATATGGCTGCATTTAGAGATCAAGAATTGGCTAAGTTGAGTGGGGCTGATTTCATTGATGAAGATGTTTTAGAAAATCCTGGATATTCTGCAGCTAATGATGCACAGCAAAATCCATTCACTAACTTCTATGTGTATGTGAGCTCTGGAACCAGAGCTGTTAACTATTCTATTAATGTTGCTTCTGAACATATAGCACTTGTTTTAAATGGTAATTCAGCAGGAGATACCAGGCCAGTATATCAAAAATTCAATGGAATTGTAGATGGAAGAAGTTCAAGAATGTTTACTTTTATAGGTGGTAAGGTTTCGGGTATCAGACAAGGAAACTTACCAGGGCAACCGGGAGTACCAGCGGCTATTTCCAGATTTAATTATGGTATTACAATTGGTAAAGATTCTCCTAAAAAATTGCCAAATGGTTCAGATGATACTGCAGATTATGTAGCTAAAGCATCAGCTAAGTCTGGTTGTATTATGAGTAGAGCGGAATCTAAATTTTTACAAGCAGAAGCTGCTTTAAGATATCCAAGCTTGTTCTCAAATGCTTCAGGTAACTTTACAACAGCGGTTACTGCGTCGTATGATTTCTTCGGGGCTACTGGATCTGCTGCTTATCTTACAGCAATTCAAAGTGTTGCTGGTCTAGGGTGGACAGGAACAGATGCTAATAAATTAGAGGCGATTATGACTCAGAAATGGATTGCTTTAACAGGTGTTAACCCAGAACAATCTTTCTTTGATTATACTAGAACAGGGTTCCCTGTAACGCCATTAGCGACAATTGCTTCAAATCCAAAACCTAATAGATTAATTTATCCTCTTTCTGAGTATATTGGTAATGCTAGTAACGTACCTGCTATTAGTAATGCAGATGTATTTAGTAAAAATCAGTATACCCCATTCTGGGCAAGAAATTAATTTTTGTAATTTCAAATTTCAATATATTTTACCGCCTTCGGGCGGTTTTTTTTGTTTAATAGATTCAATATTTCTTCAAATATGGAAATATGCTTTGCATAGGATTAATTTTGTTTTTTTGCGATTTTTGTATTTATAGTTTTTAATAGATTGATATTCAGTTTGTTTATAGTAATAATAGAATTTAAAATATAGATTATATCAATTTAATTGATTGTTATTATTTCTTAAAAAAAATAAGTTTTAGATGAGGTGTTTTTGTTAAATATCTTGTTTTTAACTTATTTTAATAATTTATTGATTGCTTTTATTTTAAAATATTGAATAAGTTGTAATTTTTGTATATTTTTCTTTGTGGTATTAAGAAAGTTTTACAAATTTGTAAAGTCATAAAAATTAATTTGATATGAAGAAACTAACAGCAAGTCTTCTTGTTTTAGTAATGTCTTCCTCAATTGCTGTTGCCAATGCTCAGCAAAAGAATGATACTATTAAAACAAAAGAAATTGAGGGGGTGGTTGTAACCGCACTCGGGATTAAAAGAGAGAAAAAATCTCTTGGTTATGCTTCTGAAGAAGTTAAGGCTGCAGAATTAACCGGTGGAACTACCAATACCGGTAACGTAGCATCTCTTCTTTCAGGTAAGGTGGCCGGACTACAGGTAAATACAAACAACAACTTTGGCGGATCTGCGAACCTTTTGATCAGAGGATATAAATCTCTGTCGGGAGGGTCTCCACTTATTGTAATTGATGGTTCACCGGTTAACAATAATACTGTAACCGGATCTGTATTCGATTATGGTAATTTCCTTTCAGATATCAATCAGGAGGATATTGAATCTGTAAACGTACTGAAAGGTGCTGCTGCTTCTGCATTGTATGGTGAAAGAGGAAGTGATGGGGTAATCTTGATTGTAACGAAAAGCGGAAGAGGAAATAATGACGGAAGCTGGGGGATTACTCTAAATTCAGGAATCACTGCTGGATTTATTGATAAATCTACTTTCCCTACTTATCAGACAAAATATGGAGCAGGATACGGTGGCCAGGCGTGGAACGAAGATCCTGGACCTGGAGGCTACAATTATGCTAACTTTGTAGATGATGCATCTTACGGACCTGCATTTAATCCTAATCAATTAGTGTATCAATGGGATTCATTTGATCCCTCTTCTCCAAACTATGGAAAAGCTACACCTTGGGTTGCTGCGAAAAACGGTCCTATTAAATTTTTTGATACGCCAGTCACCTATATTAATACAATCACCATTGAAAAAGGAAATAAAACTTCAAATCTTTCCTTATCATATTCCAATATGCTTTCCAATGGTTTAATGCCTAATTCAGAGCTTAGAAAAAATACGATTTCAGCGAAGTTTAATCATGATTTTACAGATAAACTACATGCCTCTGTCTTCACTACTTTAACTTTACAAGGTACAAGAGGACGTAATGAAACAGGTTATTCTGATAATATTGTTTCTGGTTTCAGACAGTGGTGGCAGACCAACGTAGATGTATTGGCATTAAGAAATGCTTATGCTAACAATGGAAACAGTAATTTTTCATGGAACAGATCTACAGCTGCTGATGGAACTCCTCAATATTGGAATAACCCTTATTTCCAAAGATATCAGAACTATCAGTCTGATGACAGAACCAGAATATTCAGCTATGCTCAGTTGAAATATGATGTTTCCAAGAACTTCGGAATTACCGGAAAATTATCTTATGATGATTTACAGATGGTTGTAGAAGAGAGATTAATGAATGGATCTCTTCCTCAGGCATTTGGTGCTTCTCAGCTTAACGTAAGTTCCGGATATGCGAGAACCAATGTGAAAAATACCGAAATCAACTTCGATTTATTTGCTAATTATAAATTTGATATCACTCCTGACTTGAATGTGAGTGGTATTGCAGGGGGGAACGTTAGACGAAACCTTATTGACAATATTTTTATGAGCACAGAAGGAGGTTTATCAAAACCAGGCCTGTTTGCAATATCCAATTCAGTAAGAACAATACTTCCTCCTGATGAAAACTATGCAAAATGGGTAACTTCGAGTTTGTATGCTACAGCGTCTTTTGGGTATAAGAACTTCTTATTTGTGGATGGTACTTATCGTGTAGACCAGTCTTCCAACTTACCAAAAGGAAATAACAGCTATGGATATCCTTCTGTTACCGGTGCAGTTATTTTATCAGAATTTGTAAAACAGCCATGGTTAAGCTTCTGGAAAGTTAGAGCAAATTATGCTGAAGTAGGGTCTTCAACTAATAACTATAGATTGGTAAATACATTCAAAGCAAGAGGTGAAGGTTTATTTGATCAGCCTTACTTCCTTGCAAATCCAAACTTAAAGCCTCAGAGATCTAAAGAAACTGAATTCGGTATGGAAGCTCAGTTCTTCAAAAATAGATTAGGTTTTGATATTGCAATCTATAAAACAAGAACATTTGACCAGATTATTAACTTACCGGTTTCTTCTTCAACGGGATATAGAACATTCCTTGTAAACGCAGGACAGATTGATAATAAAGGGATCGAAGTACAGTTAAACGGTACACCATTTAAATCGGATAATTTTACTTGGGATGTGAACGTAAACTGGTCTAAAAATGAAAATAAAGTTATCAAGTTAAATGGTGATTCTCAGAATTACCTAATAGCAAGCTACCAGGGAGGAGTATCTCTTAATGCACGTGTAGGAGAGTCTTTCGGAGCTTTGGTAGGATCAGATTATGTATATAACGAAAATGGAGATAAAGTAATCGATCCGGCTACAGGTCGTTATCTTAGAAATAATAACCAGGTTATCGGAAATATCACACCAGATTGGGTAGGAGGTATCAGAAACAGCTTCCGTTATAAAGATTTTACAGTGAGTTTCCTTATTGATGTGAAAAAAGGAGGTGATGTATTCTCTACCGATATGTATTATGGTTTAGCAACTGGTCTTTACGCAGAAACTGCTGATTACAGAGAAAGTGGTCTTGTGCATCCGGGAGTTAATCCAAATGGAAACGTAAATACTACGCCTACCATTAGTCCTGGATCTTTTGGTAACGTTGACGGATATAGAAGAATGCCGAATAAGAGATTTATTTATGACGCATCGTATGTAAAACTGAGAGAAGCAAGTATAGGATATAATCTTCCTAAATCAATCCTTGCTAATACATCTATTCGTGAGGCGAAGATTTCAATTGTAGGGAGAAACCTTTGGATTATCCACAAAAACTTACCTTATGCAGATCCGGAAGCGGGTACAGGGAATGGTTTAGGGGCTAAAGGTAATTCCATCGGAGTGTTGCCTACTACTCGTGATATTGGAATAGATTTAACTTTAAAATTCTAGAAAATGAAAAAATTATTTTTAATTATAGGTTTAGCTTCATTAACGTTAACATTTACATCGTGTGAAAGAGATATCACTTCACTGAATGAAGATCCTAAACACCCAACCGAAGTTCCTTCAGGAGTACTTTTTGCCAGCGCTGAGCATGCCCTTCTTGATCAGTTATTGTCTGCCAATGTAAACCGTAACATTACAAGGTTTTTTACACAGCAATGGTCAGAAACTACCTATACGGATGAGACCAATTATGATATGGTGACAAGACCAATTCCAAGAAATCACTATAATCGTATGATGGCATCTGCATCTGCTACAATTAATTCGCCAGGAGTATTATCTGCATTAAGAGATGCGAGAAGATTCCTGGAAAGTGAAAGTGTAGATCCTATTACTAAGAACAATAATATTGCAATGATTGAATTAGTAAATGTTTATGCATGGGCTAATTTAGTTGATACATATGGCGATATTCCTTATTTCGGAGCATTGAAGGCTACGGCTGAAAATCCCGGAAGTGCGGAAATTCCTTATGATGATGCCAAAACAGTATATCTCGATCTTATTAAGAGAATTGATGCTGCCATTGCCATGATTAATACTTCTGGTAGTGGATATGACAAGGATTTGATCTATAAAGGAGACATGACGAAGTGGAAGAAAATGGGTAATTCCCTGAAGTTCAGAATGGCTGTTACCTTAGCAGATTCTGACCCTGCTTTAGCTAAAAGTTATGCAGAGGCTGCTTACACTGCGGGATTATTTACAGACAAAATGGATAATTTCGGATTGCAGACTTTCCCATCAGGATTATTGTCAAACCCTGTTTATCAGGATGTAATTCAGTCAGGAAGAAATGACTTTGTTCCTTCTGATATTCTTGTGGATTTCATGAATACTACATCTGACCCAAGAAGAGCAACGTGGTTTACGCAGGTAGCTGGTGCTTATGTTGGTGGAGTTTATGGAGACCAGAACATTTTCAAAGATTACTCTCACTTTACAAACGTAATTTCTGGAGAAAATGCACAAGGCTTTTTATTAGATTATTCTGAAATTCAGTTTTTAAGAACTGAAGCTGCTGCAAGAGGTTTCAGTGTTGGTGATACTGCTGCTAATTTATATCAATCTGCAATTAAAGCATCAATGACTGAGTATGGTATTACTGAAGCTACTGCAAATACTTTTATAGCTGCTAATCCATATAATGCTGCTAACTGGAAAAAATCTGTGGGTGAGCAAGCTTGGATAGCAATGTTCAATAAAGGATTCCAGGCATGGAATTTTGCAAGAAGACTGGATTTTCCTGTTTTCCAAAATCCTGGAGGTTCTGTTGTAGAATCAGTACCTGTAAGAATGCGTTATTCCGATCAGGAGTATCTTCTTAATGCTAAAAATGTGAATGCAGCAGCTTCAAAAATTGGAGGTGATAAAGTATCTACAAAAATATTTTGGGATAAATTTTAAATTAAATAATAATTCTTCAAGTCTATTTGTAGGCTTGAAGAATATAAAAACTTTTATATGAGACTTTTTATAGGAATTCTTCTTTTAATGAGTATTGCATCATGTTCTAGTGATGATGACCGTACAGTTGTAAATGAAAATGTAAGTATTAATGGTACATGGAAACCGTATAAATACGAATTTAAGGGTAGAGAAATCATGCTGAGTGATTGTGAGAAAAAAGGAATAATATTTATTAACCCGGATTTCTCAGGATCATATGAAAGATATGATGCTTCTTCTTCCGGAAACTGTAATCTGTTTGATTCTTTTGGGGGAAAATGGACTTTTGATAAAATGTATCAGACGCTAACTCTTACTTATGTGGAGGCAGGGGTTTCTAAAACTTTGAAAAAAGAAATTGATTCCTATTCCAATACGGAACTCCGAATTAATGACAGCAGTAAAAACCTGGATACTACTCCTGGCAATGATGAGGCAGTCCTAGTTTTCAGAAAAGAATAAAATTTCTCATTTACCTATAAAAACCGCCATTTGGCGGTTTTTTATTTCCGTATATTTGTAACTCAGATTTTAAGCTGAAACAAATTGTAAAAATGTTTCAGCTATAAGCATTAAAAAGAGAATTAGAAAAATGAATATTAAAGATATTATAGAACAAAAACTTTCGGACGTCATTTTAAATGTATATCAGTTAAAAGACATCAAGCTGGAAGTTCAGGAAAATAAAACAGAATTTGAGGGCGATTTTACCATTGTCACTTTTCCATTGGTGAAACAACTTAAAAAAAATCCTGAGAGTATCGGAGTTGAACTAGGTGAAGCTTTGACAGAAACCGATCTTTTTGAAAGTTTTAACGTAGTAAAAGGTTTCCTTAATGTAAAGGTAAAAAACCAATTGTTTGTAGATAACTTCAGATCTGTAACGAAAAATTTCTCTACTATAGAAAAGAAAAATGCTACAGTAATGGTAGAATATTCTTCACCGAATACCAATAAACCATTGCACTTAGGGCACATCAGAAATAATTTATTAGGATTCTCGGTAGCTCAGATTTTAAAAGAAGCCGGATATGACGTGATCAAAACTCAGATCATCAATGACAGAGGTATTCATATTTGTAAATCTATGCTGGCTTGGGAGAAATTCGGGAATGGAGCAACTCCTGAAACAACCAATACCAAAGGAGATAAATTTGTTGGAAACTACTACGTAGAATTTGACAAAAATTATAAAAAAGAAATTGCAGAACTGGTAGAGCAAGGAGTAGGAGAAGAGCAGGCTAAAAAAGACGCTCCGGTTATGAAAGAAGCTCAGAAAATGCTTTTGGATTGGGAAAATGGTGATGAAACAGTAAGAGCACTTTGGGAAGAAATGAACTCATGGGTTTATAAAGGATTCAATGAAACCTATAAAAGATTAGGTGTTGATTTTGACCAGGTTCAATATGAAAGCAATACCTATATTTTAGGAAAAGATCTTATTCAGGCTGGATTAGACAAAGGTGTTCTGTATCAGAAAGAAGATGGTTCTGTTTGGTGTGACCTTACAGATGAAGGGCTTGATCAGAAACTTTTATTACGTTCAGACGGAACATCCGTTTATATGACTCAGGATCTTGGAACAGCAGTGGAGCGTTTTAAGCAGGATAATATCCAGAAACTGATCTATACGGTAGGAAACGAACAGGATTATCACTTCCAGGTTTTATTTAAGATTCTTAAAAAACTAGGATATGAATGGGCTGATCAATTATTCCATCTTTCTTACGGAATGGTAGAGCTCCCTGAGGGTAAAATGAAATCCCGTGAAGGAACTGTAGTAGACGCAGATGACCTGATGCAGGAAATGTATGAAACAGCAAAATCTAAAGCTCAGGAATTAGGAAAATTAGAAAGCCTTTCAGAAGAAGATAAAGAAGCATCTTATGAAACAGTAGGACTGGGAGCATTGAAATATTTTATGCTTAAAGTAGACCCTAAGAAAAAAATGCTTTTCAATCCTGCAGAAAGTATTGATTTCAACGGAAATACAGGACCGTTTATTCAATATACATATGCTCGTATTCAGTCATTATTGTCTAAAGCAGGTACTTTACAGTCAGAAACTGCTGATATTGAATTAAATCAATCTGAAAAAGAATTGATTATGCAGCTAACTAACTTTAAAACTACAGTAGCGAAGTCAGCGGAAAGTTTAAGCCCTGCTTTAGTAGCAAACTATGTATATGACCTGGTGAAGGCATACAACTCTTTCTACCAGAATAACCCAATTCTGAATCAGGAAGACGAAAATGTAAAACAATTCCGTTTGAATATTTCAGATATCACAGCAAAAACGATCAAAAAATCGTTAGAATTGCTGGGAATCGGAACCGTAAACAGAATGTAACAATAAGAAAGCCTCCTGAATTTTTCAGGAGGCTTTTTTATATCAATAATCTTGTATCAGAAATATCCCGAATCTCAAAATCTCGCAACCCGAACCCCGCAACCCAAATCTACGCTTTATCATTACTTTCCCCCTGCATCTGCTTCAGACTATCTGCATACAGTTTAGCAGGAGTCCATCGTGCATGTTTGGAAAGAACTACTTTATATCCTTTTTTGTAGGTATATACTTTCGTAAATTCTGCGCCGAAAAATATCAGCATACAGGAATAATTAATCCACATCATAATCAGAATAACGGTTCCCGCAGCGCCAAAGGCTGAGGTAGGTTTTACCTGATTAAAATAAAGACTTAATAAAAATTTTCCCAATGTAAATAAAACAGTAGTTAGAAAAGCGCCTTTCCATACCGGTTTCCAGCTGACCAAAACATCAGGCAGCACTTTAAACATTAAAGCAAATAACAGCATAACAAGTCCAAAGCCTACAGCAAAATTTACTGTTTCTACCAGCATATAGGTTTCAAAACCAAAATATTGAGTGATAATGGTATTAAACAGGCTGATTAAGGAAGACAAAATCATGGTGATCATCAGAAGAAATCCCAGAATAAGAATCATTCCCAAAGAATTGGCTCTGTCTAATAAGAACTTGACCAGTGCTTTTTTAGGAGCAGCTTCTACTTCCCAAAGAGTATTTAACGTATGTTGTAACTGAAAGAAAAGAGTAGTAGAACCGAAAACTAATGATCCGACTCCTACAGCCTTCATAAAAATATTCTTTTTATCAATAAGAGCACCAGCCAGCATGCCTTCAATACTTTTCGCTACATCTGGTCCCATAATGCCGCTGATCTGTGTGCTGATCTGCCCACGGATAGCTTCTTCTCCAAAGAAATTTCCCAGTACCCAGATAATAATGATCAATAATCCAGGGATAGAAAAGATGGCATAATACGCAAGACTTGCTGAATCTTTTGATGCAGAAGAATTGTTCCATTCCGTAAACGTATCTTTTAGAACTTCCCAGAAAAATTTAACAGTATTGATCATATTAAAATGGATATCCGATGGCAATATTTAAAACAAGATTATCTTTTCTCCAGTTTGAGTCTCCGAAATTGATCTTATCAAAGGCCCATCTGTCTCCTTTCTGATAGTAAGGAACTCTCAGTGGCATGGCAAGATCCAGTCTTAGAATCAGGATAGAAAAATCCAGTCTCAGACCTACTCCGGCTCCCACCGCAATTTCATTTAAAAAGTCTTTCGAAAACTTAGCGCCCGGTCTTTTATCATCGTCGTGAAGCAGCCAGATATTTCCGGCATCTACAAACACGGCTGCATTTAAAAATTTATAAAGATTGGCGCGGTATTCAGCATTTAATTCAAGTTTAATATCTCCGGACTGGTCAAAATAAGTACCAGGCTCCAGAGTTCTTGGGTCAAAACTTCCAGGCCCTAATGTTCTCGCACGGAATGCTCTGATACTGTTACTCCCTCCAGAGAAAAACTGCTTGGAGAAAGGTATATACTCTGAGTTTCCGTAGGGATAGGCAATTCCTCCAATGAATCTAGTTGCCAGTGAAGACTTTTCAGTGAACTTATGATAGAATCTGAAATCATTTTCAATCTTTACATACTGACTGAAAGGAATCCCAAATATTTTCTTTTCCTTATCTTTTTTTACATCTGCACCTGTTGCCAGTCCTGTTATATTTCCTGCAAGATCAAGCGTTCCTTTATAATAAACGGTATTGGTCTTTGGAAGCATCGTGTTGGTATATGTGAAGGAATAAGTAGGACCGAAAATTAACTGTCTTTGGACAATTCTTTGCATAGCAGGATTTTCGGCTGATATTTTATTGTATTCATCAGTAACATTCGCAGGAGAAACCAATGTAATGTCAATCACCTTCAGCTCATGTTCTTTTCTGGCATTTTCTTTCCACAGATATCCGAATGATCCGGTGAAGTTATTTAAAGTATAATATTTTGTTCTGTTTTGGAATTCATATCCCAGTGTGATATTCGTTCTCGGAACAAACTCACTGGAAGAATGAAAACGGAAAGGAGCCACAATTCTTGGGATAGAAAGTTGTGCATTCGCTCCCGCACGGAAAATATTATTGGCATCCTGTGCACCTCCCATCTGGAAATCAAAAGCTCCGAAGATCGCTGCTTTGAATTGTTCTGCACCTCTGAAGAAATTTCGGTGGGTCCAGTTCAGGTTCAGCTCACTCCCTGCGTAGTTTGCGGAGTTTGTTCTTCCTAATGCTTCCAGACGAAGGGACTGGATTTGTCTCGGAGTTAATAAATAGTAGGCATCAAATTTATGGCTTAATGAATCTGAAACCACAAACTCATTTTTTACAAACTTGAAAACGCCCAAACTGATCAAACGGTTCAACGTAAGATTATGATTGGAACGGTTATAAAGATCTCCTTTTTTAAAGTATAATGCTCTGTCAAAAATTTTCGGTTTGAATTTGTGCTGCGGATCAATAACATAAATATCATCGAAAGCATATTTTGAAAGAGAATCTTTATTCATCGGAATGCTGTATTTTCCGTCTTTTACATCCTGAATGTTGTAATTGGGAAATACAATAACATTATTAATGCTAAATTGCTGCGTTGCTAAATCCGGAGTATTGTCTTTCAGTTTTACGTTAAGCTCAACCTTATGATTTTTACTCACTGTACTGTCTGCCTGTACAATAATATTATCAGGATGGAAATAATAAAAACCTCTTTCCTTTAAGCCATTATCTATTCTTTCTCTTTCCGCTTTAATGACATCCAGATCAAATGGTTTTCCGTTTTTAAGAAATGTTCTCTTTGTTAAACCCTGAATTTCCTGATTCACCAATGTAGAATCCTTCTGGAATTTTACACCATCAATCAGATATCTTGAACCAGGTCTTACCGTATAAATGACCTGAGCTTTTTTATTTTTTGAAACCGTATCATAAGAAGCTCTTGCATTGAAATAGCCTTTGTTTTCAGAATAATTGACAATAATGTCTTTATTGAACTCACGGTCTACATCACCTAATAATACAGGCTTTTCACCTACTTTATATTTAAGCCAGTAATTAAAACCTTTATCTTTTTTCGGTTCTTTGGCGATATTATAAAAATATAGCTTAGGACGCATTCCCAAAAATGTAGAATTGGGTTTTGGGGTAAGATTTTCTTCCAGTGCGGCCTGAAGATCTTTTTTTTCTTTTTTGGAAATCGTATCGTTTTCAATCTTTACTTTGGCTCCTGTGTACAGCATTTGCCCTTCTTTCAAAAACCTTGTATTGCTGCACGAGACTACTGTGGATGCCATTCCGGAAACCAACAGGTACTTACAATATATATGGAACTTATTACTCATTATTTAAATTCTACCACCTGGTTATTTTGATTCTTTTTTTGTTTTTTCTCCTTAGACTTTTGGAAGATCTCACGGAATTTATCATAATCCAATGTAATAATGAACCCGACTCCGGTTTCTATGATCTGCCCCTGAAGAGCCACTTGATATTCATCCTTACGATAAGCACGCAGCATATATCTTCCGTCTTTGGAAAGGCTGTAATCTACGGAAACATTTCCCGCAATATTGGTCATATTTTCATTCTGACGAGCCTGGCCTTCCAGTCCGAAATTACTTCCTACGGTTACTTTCAGACGATCATTCAATAGTTTTTTACTGATGTCTACATTCAGATCGGTTCTGGTATTTTTCTGTCCGCTGGAATAATCTTCTGAAGAATCAAGACCAAAATTAAGATCTACTCCTTTAATCAGACCTGCCGCAAGATTGTTCAGCTGCTGGGAAAGAATTTTACTCACACTCTGTCTTGCCATAGTCTCTGCAGACATTCCTGCTCCGCTTTCAAATGGATTTTCTCCGATAAAACGGTTCAGAAGCAATAATGCGAATACCTGCTTATTCAGTTCAGATTCCTGTGTTCTGATCTGGGCAAGTTTCTGATCAATAATATCTTTTACATTCGTAGATACAGAATTATTTTTTTCATCCGTCGTAATATCGAAAGTAAGCTGAGGCTTCAATAATTCCCCTTTCATTTTTAATAAAGCATTGAAAGGAACTCTCTGCTTAAACTGATTCAATGTTGAAGCACTTTCGCCACTGATCTGCTGTTCTACAAGATCAATAGGCGGAGCTTCTGTTTTATATACGGCAGTAATATTCATTTGAGCCATCGTAGGTTCACCCGTCCATGTGATCGTGCTGCCTTTTTGAATATCAAATTTACGTTTAAGTAAGCTCACAGAAAGATCATAACTTCCCTTTTCCACTTCATAAACGCCTACTAATGTCATTTTTCCGGAAGGGTCAATTCCACCTGTCAGTTCAGCTTCTCCCTGAAGTTTTACAAAATCACCATTTACTTTATCAATAATAATAGAGAGTTTAGCTTCTTTGCTTACTTCGATATTCACACTTACATCCATTCCTTTAATACGGCTTTTGGAATCGAGAGAATCTGTTTTGATCGTTTTATTTAAAACCACCTGATCCTGATCCACAAATTCTACAATTCCGTCTCTTTCCTGTAAAGATGGGGAAGACTGAGGAAGTACAAAGGTAAAGTCCGTGTTGTCTGCTACATTTAATCTTCCATCTACTTTTGGGAGATCCAGGTTTCCGCGGATATGAAGTCCGGCATCAATGGCCAAAACACCATACATCATTGCATCATTTGATTTTTCTGAATTGACAACTTTGAAATCTTTAGCATTCACATCCAGATTAAAGGCGAAATCTCTGTAAGTTTGGGTAAGAACCTGTCCGTTCACAACAAGCGCATTTCCGTCCTTATCTTTAATTTTGAATTTATCAAACTCAATTCCACGGCTGGTAAAGTCTATTTCATCACTCAGATGTCGGAAGTCACTTCCTGTTTTTGCTATTTCTAAGCCGGCATCATTGAATTTTACTTTTCCTAAAATATTAGGTTGGGTAGTGGTTCCTGTAATTTTTAAATTTCCTGAAAGATATCCTTCCGTATTGGTAATGGCATTCATAGAGAACCCTTGAATACTCTTCATCTGCAGTTGGTTGATCGCCATATTCAGATCAAAAGTACTTGAAGAAGTATTATAATCACCTAGAATTTTCACATCATTATTATTTCCGGAAAGGGCAATATCTGCATTTAAAACCTTCGGTGAAGTATTGTTTACTTTTACAGCAAGATTTCCGACAGGACTTCCATAGACCATTAAGTCGGAAATATTCAGGTCGGAAGTGAATGTCATATTTTTAGTAACATCCCGAAGTTGTGCCGTTCCGTTGATGGTTCCTCTTGCCAGAACAGTATCTTTTTTAATCAATTCTGTAATGGTTTCGATTTTAAAATCTTTCAACGAAATGTTCAAAGGACTGCTCGGACTGCTGCTTTCAGACTGCACTGCAATTTGGCTGTTTCCATTGGATAGGATGAAGTTATCCGCCAGAATTCCCTTATTGCTGATCTGGATTTTGTTGTTCTCAGCAACGTTCCAATCTGTGTAGTTGAGCTTTAACCCGTTCGGATTTAAAGATATTTCGGTAATATCGTTCAGTGATTTTGCATTTCCTGCAATCAGGAACTGGGTAGCATCTTTCTCGTCTTTTGTGGTGACATTGTATCGTATCGTATTGTCTGCTACATCTCCGTCAATATTGATTTTGTTTAAAGAAAAACTTGAACTTTTCAGAGCTGCAACATTCAGGCTGTACTGCAATGCCTGATTTTCATTGGTAACTTTTAAAGCTCCTTTTTCAATAGTATTTTCACCATATAATAATCGTGGAATCTGCCCGTCAATTTCAATTTTCTGAGAATCTGCATCATAATTTCCCACAAGATTGATGGTTTCAAAATCTTTCAGATCCGGAACAAATTTTCTGATCAGATCATCATTTTTAATTTTAGCCGTAAAGGTAAAATGCTGTCCCGGATCAATTTTCTGTTTGTTATCCGGTTTTTGAAACTGATAATACTGATTCACGGTTTTCGTTAAAGCACCAAAAATCTGGGTAAGTTTATATTTTCCTTTCAGTTCTATATCTGCGATCTGCGAATTGAAAATAATCTGTGTAGAATCTGTTGTAGAGGAAGCTTTCAGATTAACTTCCTGTACCGGATAAACCTCTTTCGTATCTGAGAATGCAAAATCTTTAAGATTTAGATATCCATTTAGGTTGTTAGGATCTAAGCTGGTGAAATCTCCATCAATTTTTCCGGCAATAATCATCGGTTTTTCATAGAAGCCAAGTTTGTTGACATCCAGTTTGATGACTTCTCCATTCACTTTTACGGTAGGATTTTTTTCATCATATACTCCCGAAGCGGTCAGCTGTAAACTGGCATTCGGATCTTTTGAATCCAAAATGACATGATATGCCCCTTTATTGATCTTTCCGGTAAGGTTCATGTTTTGATAACGATATCCTTTGTAAACTGCGGAAGCAACATGTCCTTTTAAGTTGGCATTGGCATTTTTAAAATCAAAGCTTTCTCCTTTTGCAGCAATTTGTGCGGTAATGGGACCAATATCTTTATTCTGAATAATTTTTCCAACCTGTATTCCCTGAAGATTGGCCTTTACATCATACAATTCATGATTTTTTTTGCGCATGTCTACCTGTGCGATGATGGCGGCATTCCCTAAAGTAGAGTAGAGGTTAAGATCTGTATTCACTACTTTGGTTGTTCCTTTTGCATTTCCTTTGATGCTGAAATGGGAAGGAAGCGAAATATTGGAAGGAATTGTATTTTTAGGAACAAGATTAAATATCGTTTGGGCATTGGAAGAAAATTCCCCGATTCTCAGATCATAATATAACTGATCTGGATTCATTGCATTTTTGATCTTTCCGGAAGCCATTACCCTCAGCTGATCAAGCCCTGAAACTTTGAGATCCTTAATTAAAAGATCGTTTACGCTTCCTTTTACATTCGCATTCACATTAAGAATTGCGTTCGGGTATTTGTTGAACGGAACCGTGTTTTTTAAAGTCGGAACCAGATTCAGAATATCAGAAAATCCTACTTTTGAATCTTTGATATTGGCTGAAATCTTTACAGCACCTAAGTTTGAACTAAGTTGATCAATGGAATTATAGTTTAAAATAACCTCATCACGCAATATCGTTTTTGGTGTTTGAAGATAAAGATCTTTCAGGTACGCTTCTTTTTCTGCGTAAACAAAATCAGTATTGAATTTCTGGATATCCAGTCCTCTGCCTTCTTTAATTTCTGCCGTATTCACTGTACCGGCAAAAGTATTGTTCTCCATTTTGAAGCTTCTTACCTCCACATTCATTTTTGAAAAATTAAGGTGGTTGAAGTCCATTCCCTGTTTCGTTGGAGCAATAGCGGTATTGTTATAATTGACTTTTACATCATTTAAAACAAGTTTCCCTAAGAGAAGTTTCATGGCTTTATCCTGATCAGTTGCTTTGGAAACTTCAGGCTCTTTTGTTGTTTTTGGATTGGCATTCTGAGCAGGAAGATAAAGATTAGTATTGATATCTGCTCCGGAAAGGAATACATTCGAAACATTGTAAGCATTGTTTTCCAGATCCAGTTTATTAACCTTTGTGCTCAGCTCTTTGAAGATAACTTTTGCAAATGTTTTGGTATTTTCATCACCGTAATCAATATCAAAATGAGTAAGCTTGATTCCTCTCAGCCCAATATTCATCGGTTTCTTTTCGTTGAGAGAATCTACTTTTTTCTCTACCTTTTTGCAACTTCTTCTACAAGTCCCTGCTTTAACTTTAATTTTAATCCGTCAAGATTGATGTCATTGACGGCATAATTGTTTTTGCTGAGATCAAAAGTTTTTACTCTGGTATCAAAAGACTTAAAGTAGAGTTGAATATCATTCTTCGACTGTTGGTCATTAAACGTTACCCCAACATCTTTTAAATTAATTTTATCTAAAGAAATAATAAAAGGCTTGGAAGGACTTTCTTCTTTGTCGGTGGAAGCGAAAGCGTCAATAATATAATCAAAATTGAATTTGCCATCCGGTTTCCGTACTACATTAGCACGGGCACCTTCCATATTGACAGAAGTAATGTCAGCTGTAGAATTAAGCAGCTTCAGCATATGCAGTCCTACATCTAGCTTTTTAACGGCCAGAAGAGTATCTACATCCTGTCCTTTGAGATAGAGATTTTCCATGACAAGGCTGTTGGGAAATCCAATATAAACTCTTTCAAGGCTTACAGGAGTTTTAATTTTCTTCTCCAGATAAACAATAAGCTTGTCTTTGATGAAGTTCTGGACGGCAGGAAGCCTTAAGCTTAGGATCAACAGGGTAAGAAGAACCAATATCGAAATAAAGATTATTGCAATACGCCTTAAGAGTTTTGTGATGTTGATTTTCAGTTTCAAATGCGAGGTGGTTTCTAACAAAGATAATAATACTATTTTATTTGGTCTTTGTTGTGGTACCCTTTTGCGAATGCAAAAATCCTGCCTTGGCTGTCTTTTTATGGAATTTCTAGTTTGTAGTTGTCAAGTGAATAGTTGAGTAAGACAGCCAAAGTAAGGATTGTTATTTGTAAAAAACGCCCCCTTTTATCATTTTTTAATGTTGAAAAGGTTAGTTAGCAAAAATGAAATTCAAATGTTAGTAGTTGTGAAGGGGGCGTGGCATGGTTTATATGATAGATAATAATTTAGTTATTTCCGTTTTCCCATTTCACTTCTTCTCCCTGAGGAGCAGCACCGCCTTGGGCCGTAGTGATAGGAGCAGTTTCCTGGTTGATGTGATAGATATAAGCGGCAATTTTTCAGCATCTCTTCCGGTAATGGTTCCTTCCTTGATGAAAGGTCTCATGGTTGGATTGTTTGGAGAACCGTTTTCAAGCATCCAGAATACATTTTTAAATAAGCTTTTTTCTTTAATATTAATCCAGTGGGTATCGGTAAGGTTAGGCCCTATGCCTCCTTTTCCAGCATCTCCGTGGCAGGTAACACAGTTTGTTTTAAATAGTTCCTGTCCTTCTGCTATATTATCAGCACTGTATTTTGCAGATTCCAGATTGATCTGAGGTGCTGTTTTCTCATACTCCGCGATAGAAGCCAGCATCGTTTTTGTTTCTTTGGTATACTCTGCCTCCGGATGGGCATAATCTGTGAAAGAAAAGGCAAACAAATAAACTGCACAGAAGATACATCCGAACCAGAACAGACCGATCCACCATTTTGGAAGCGAGTTGTCAAGCTCTGTAATTCCGTCAAAACCATGGTCGATAAGAATATCTTTTTCTTCCGTAGCGGTTTGTTTTTTGAAAGCAGAATTCCATAATTTCTGGTAATACGGAATTTTTTTCTCTTCCAGATATTGTTTTTTCTCTTCCTCGGATAATTTGCTGAAGCTTTGATTTTCTACCAGATCTCCGATAGAGTTCATGATCAGCAGCAGGATCGTAGCGATTAATATCAGCGCCCAGAAAAAAGGAGAAGAAAAATATCCTGAATCACTGGCGAACATTTCAAAGGCCATGATCGTTAAACCTATCGTTGCTGCGATATATATTGAAATGGGGGTTCTCGTTTTCATTGCAGTTTAATTTTAAATGTTACTCTACACTTGCAGTTTGTACCTGTGTTGTTTTAATGTCCGTACCTAATCTTTGCAGATAAGCAATCATGGCTACAATCTCTCTTTGTTCAAGAGGTACATAAGCAGATCCTTTGGCTGTTTTTTCTTTAACCATCTGATCTTTTACATCTGTTGCTTCTGCATAAATTCTTTGTACGATTGCTTTTGACTGGTTATCCGCCCATTGGTTGGCAGAATCAATCTGAGCTTTTGTATAAGGGACATCAAAGGCATTTTTCATCAGTTTCATTTTGTCCACCATTTGGGTTTTGTCCAGTTTATTGGTAATTAACCATGGAAAACGAGGCATGATAGAACCTGCAGAAGTGATTCTTGGGTTATACATATGTTTAAAGTGCCATGAATCCGGGTTTCTTCCTCCTTCTCTATGTAGATCCGGTCCTGTTCTTTTGGATCCCCATAAGAAAGGTCTGTCGTAAACAAATTCTCCCGCTTTGGAATACTGTCCGTTTTTTCCTTCAAATCTTACCACCTCATCCCGGAAAGGTCTTATCATCTGAGAGTGGCAGGAGTTACAGCCTTCACGGATATACAAATCTCTACCTTCAAGTTCCAATGGAGTATACGGTTTTACCGCTGAAATGGTCGGAACACTTTGCTTCAGGGACAGGGTAGGAACAATTTCCACCAATCCACCAATTGCTATGGTAATGAAAGCTAATACAGAAAGGAGAGTAGGAGTTCTTTCCAACCAAAGGTGTACGCCTTCGCCTTCTTTTCTTGTAGTCCCGATATTGGCTAATGCTGGAGCCTCCGCAGGAACGTTTTTCTGGAATGAACCAGCTTTAATTGTTTTGATAACATTGATGACCATTAAAATCGCTCCTGATAAATACAGTACTCCACCTAAGAATCTCATTTTAAAGTATGGAATAATTGCAGTGACCGTATCCAGCCAGTTTTTCCACAATAAGGTTCCGTCCGGATTAAATTGCTTCCACATTAATCCCTGTGTGAATCCTGAAATATACATAGGTACGGCATAAAAGATAATTCCTAATGTTCCCAGCCAGAAGTGCCAGTTGGCCAGTTTTTTAGACCAAAGGGACGTTCTCCACATAATCGGAACCAGATAATATACCACTCCGAATGCCATGAAACCATTCCATCCAAGAGCTCCCAAGTGTACGTGGCCAATCACCCAGTCGGTATAGTGACCAATTTTATTTAATGATTTTGTAGCTAATAAAGGTCCTTCGAAAGTAGCCATACCATAGCATGTAACAGCCACTACAAAGAATTTAAGAATTGGATTTTCTCTTACTTTATCCCATGCTCCTCTTAAAGTAAGAAGACCATTTAACATACCTCCCCATGATGGTGCAATAAGCATGATAGAGAAACCTGTTCCCACTGCCTGAGCCCATGCCGGTAAAGCGGTATACTGTAGGTGGTGAGGGCCGGCCCAAAGGTATACAAAGATCAGCGACCAGAAGTGAATAATGGATAGTTTGTATGAGAATACCGGTCGCTGAGCTGCTTTAGGCATAAAATAATACATCAGACCTAATACTGGAGTAGTTAATACAAATGCTACCGCATTGTGTCCATACCACCATTGTACTAATGCATCTTTTACCCCTGCATATACAGAATAGGATTTCCAGCTGGTGAAAGATAACGGAACTTCCAGGTTGTTGAAGATGTGAAGCATTGCTACCGCAATCCAGGTGGCTATATAAAACCAAATGGCTACATATAAATGTCTCACTCTTCTTTTGGCAATCGTTCCGAACATATTAATTCCGAAAATAATCCATGAGAATGCAATTAAGATATCAATAGGCCACTCATGTTCGGCATATTCTTTAGACGTATTGATTCCCATTAGGAATGTAATCACTACAGTTACAATCATAAACTGCCAGGACCAGAAGTGAATCCATGAAAGGGTATCACTGTACAATCTGGTTTTAAGAAGCCTCTGCATACTGTAGTAAGCACCACAGAAAAAGGAATTACAGACGAAAGCAAAAATAACGGCACTTGTATGAAGCATTCTGATTCTTCCGAAGCCCATGGCTCCCTGAGTGTTGATCAGTCCCTGAATATTACCCGAAGCTAAGCTTTTAATCGTTGTATCATCCGTACCGAATAAAAATTCAGGCAATTCAGGATAAAAAAGCATCAATGCAGCTGTAAGCCCCAGCAGAAATCCTACAAGTCCGAATGCGACAGTCGCATAGAGGAATGCTCTGACAATATTATTGTCATAATTAAATTTTTGCGTCTCCATAAATTCCAATAGTGTTTACCGAATTGATATTTTCTCTGAAAAAAGTTCTATTTTTAAGTCTTTTTTATGTCGAAAATAAATATCATGTAACGTGTATAATGTTTTGCCAAAGGTATTTATTAACTTTGTTGGAGGCTAATAGCTAATCTTCTAAAATATACCGAAAACTACTAAAACAAAAACGATGAAAGTATGTGGACAAAATATCAGGAAAATACGTAGGAGCAGAGATCTTACGCAGGAATACATGGCTTTTGAAATGGGAATTTCCCAAAAAGCATATTCCGATATTGAGAATTCCAAGGTAAAGATCAACCTGGAGATACTGACTAAAATATCTGACATTTTAGACATCAAACCATCCGACATCTGTAGTATTTCTCACAAGTGTGGAAATGATGAATATGAAGATAAATATCAAAGTCTCTTGGAATACATGAAAAAGAATAATATTTCAGTTCCGAAAGAATTTTTGTAGGCTTTAGCTTCCGGCTTTTGCATTCAGTTTAAATAATTATAAAAGTGATCTCTTTCAATAACGAAGGAGATCACTTTTTTCAAATACGTTTGTGATGAATGGCAAATAATTTCATATCAAAACTTTAAAATTTAATCTTTATTTCACTTGTCAAGGTTGTTTTGGTAAATGTATTTTGAACTTTATCAGAAATAGAGTAAAAATAAAAGGGGTGTGCACTCCGGGATGAAGTCGAATTCTCAATTTACCCCATGGAATGTGAATTTCTCTGAAAAGTTTTTATATATTTAGCGACCGAATAATTCATTCAATGAGCAACGAAAATAAAACAGGACAAAACGAGACTTTAGTTAGAGGATTAACAAACCGACATATACAATTAATTGCCCTTGGAGGTGCCATAGGAACAGGGTTATTTCTGGGAATTGGACCGGCTGCAGTACTGGCAGGACCATCTGTAATCTTAGGCTATGCTTTAGCAGGAATTATCGCCTTTTTTATTATGCGTCAGCTGGGTGAAATGGTAGTTCAGGAACCTGTTTCGGGAAGTTTTAGTTACTTTGCCTACAAATATTGGGGAAATTTCCCGGGTTTTGCTTCCGGATGGAACTACTGGATTCTCTATATTCTGGTAAGTATGGCGGAGCTTACAGCAATTGGACATTATATTCACTTCTGGTGGCCGGAAATACCACTCTGGGTTTCCAGTTTATTCTTTTTTATAGTCATCAATGCACTTAACCTTGCTTCTGTGAAAGTTTACGGAGAAACAGAATTCTGGTTTTCCATCATCAAAGTTGTGGCTATTATTGCAATGATTATTTTCGGAGTCTATCTTTTAATAAGCGGTACAGGAGGAGAAAAAGCGACTATCACCAATCTTTGGAATGACGGCGGATTTTTCCCGAAAGGATTATTTAATAAAACAGAAAACGGATATTCAGGGTTATTTGCAGCCATGGCGATGATTATGTTCTCCTTTGGAGGTCTGGAACTGATCGGGATTACAGCTGCAGAAGCTAAAAATCCGGAAAAAACAATTCCACAGGCTACCAATCAGGTGATCTATAGAATTCTTATTTTCTATGTAGGAGCTTTGGTGATCTTATTCTCATTAAGCCCTTGGAGAGATATTACAGAAGGATCCAGCCCGTTTGTAATGGTATTTCAAAATCTGAATGGTCTTGAATTCAGTCTTTTTGGTAAAGTGATTCAGTTCAATACATTGATTGCTAATGTTCTTAACCTGATTGTTTTAACTGCTGCTTTGTCGGTATACAACAGTAGTGTTTACAGTAACAGCAGAATGCTTTTCGGATTGGCTCAGCAGGGTAATGCTCCGAAATTTTTGAAAAAACTGAACAAAAATTCAGTTCCTACTAACGCAATCATTATTTCTTCATGTTTTGCAGGAATCTGTATTATCATTAATAAATTAGTGCCGGAAAAAGCTTTTGAATACCTAATGGCTTTGGTGGTATCTACGTTGATTATCAATTGGCTGATGATATGTTACACTCATTTAAAGTTTAAAAAATCAATCAATGCAGAAGGAGTTCAATCAAAATTCCCTTCTATATTTTATCCAATATCTAATTATATCTGTATTGCATTTTTGGTTCTGATTTTAGGACTGATGAGTATTACAGGGATGGAAATTCAGGTGATTCTGATTCCGATATGGATTGGCTTTCTTTTCGTGATGTACAAATTATACAAACCGAAATAAGAATATAAAACAGATCTAAATATGTTTTAAAAAGGTGAAAATCAAATGATTTTCACCTTTTTGTTTCCAGTAAACCAGAATAGAAAATATAATCACCAGTATTTATTTTGCTCATCTTATTATTTCTTTTTTGCAAAAACAATTTATAAAATAGAACGCTTTCCCCGTTTATTTTTCATACATTAGTAAGAGGTTATATTTCAAATTCAGGTGAAATTTATAATCTGTTTGAAATACCTGCGGATAAGCCGAAAACCGTTACAAAAAAGTAGGCAGGACCAAAAAACACACCTATGGCCAATTTATTTCAAACTCTTACCAATACTGTAAAACACTGGTACATTCCATTAATCTTCGGAATTATTTTCCTTATCTGTGGTTTCTACGTATTCAGTGTGCCACTTGCAACGTATGTTACACTCTCTATTTTTTTCAGTGTTTCATTCTTATTTTCAGGAATTACCGAAATCTTCTTTTCCTTACAAAACAGTAAATCCTTACAGGGATGGGGCTGGTTTCTGGTAAGCGGATTATTAACAACCGCAATAGGAGTATATCTTATTGCAAATCCTCAAATTTCAATGACCGTACTTCCGTTTGTGATTGGATTTACTTTATTATTTCGTTCCTTTCAATTATTAGGCTTTGCATTTGACCTGAAAAGCATGAAAATAATGAGCTGGGGAAATGTAGCTCTTGCCAGTGTAGGAGGAATTATATTTTCTCTGTTACTGATATTCAATCCTGTGTTTACAGGATTTTCATTAGTTACTCTTACAGGTGTTTCATTTATTTTCATGGGAATAGCTTCTATTATGCTTGCTCTGGATTTAAGAAAAATAAAAAAGATTCCAGGGAAAGTAAGCCAGGAATTAAGAGACAGAATCAAATCTATTCAGGAAGAGATTGATGATCTTAAAAAATAAATAAATAATAATTTTTATTCACTTGCAGAATATTATTTTAATACAAACCTCACAGGTTTTTAAAACCTGTGAGGTTTATTGAACCAACCAATGTTTAATACAAAACAAACTTATTAGTTTATGGTGAAAAATGATTTGAATTTACGCTTTAATATATGGGATTATGAAGATATAAATGATTCGGAAATAACAGAATCTTTAAACTTGATACCCTATAAGATTTATAGTAAAGGAAAGCAAATAAATCCAAACTCTTCAAAACTATCAAAAAGAAATGGGTGGATATACGGCCCATCCTATGGAAATGAAGAAAGTTTTGAGGAGCAAATGAATAAAATTTTAGATATTCTAGAACCTAAAATTCCTATTCTAAAGGAGTATGCAAAAAAATATTATTGTGAATTTTCTTGTGCGCTGTTCCTGAATAATAGAGAAGAAAGTGCTCCTTGGATCCATTTTGATAAAAGATATAATGCTTTTATAAGAGAAGTAGATGCTGAATTTGATTTTGACATCTATTGCCCTTCTTTAGAAGAATAGATATAGCTCCTACTTTTGGTAGGAGCTTTTTAATTATCTTAATAGGTAGCTTTAAGAATATTGGGGTTTTATTTAAATAAAGGAGAGAAATAAAAATAAACCTCACAGGTTTCAAAAACCTGTGAGGTTTATGAATCGATTAAATATGAATAAGTAAGAGTGGCTGAGTGGGATGTTTGAAAAAATAAAAAACCATCCTTAAAAGGA
This sequence comes from Chryseobacterium sp. CH21, assembly GCF_004119445.1. GTDB lineage: Bacteria > Bacteroidota > Bacteroidia > Flavobacteriales > Weeksellaceae > Chryseobacterium. The sequence goes on from NZ_QICI01000036.1 coordinate 41,244, forward strand.
TGGTTTGTAGACCCACAGGGATTCGAACCCCGACTGACGGTACCAAAAACCGGAGTGCTACCGTTACACTATAGGTCTGTTTTACTTTGGTGATGCAAATTTATATATTTTTTTCTTATTTACAAATATCTTCCTTGAAAATTCTTGCTTTTTTAAAGGAAGAAAAGGCAGATTGAAAATTTTTCTATATAAAAAATCTGCCCCATCCCAAAAAACAAAAACCACCCTTAAAAAAGAGTGGTTTGTAGACCCACAGGGATTCGAACCCCGAATGACGGTACCAAAAACCGGAGTGTTACCGTTACACTATAGGTCTGTTTTATTTTGGTGGTGCAAATTTACAGCTTTTTTCTTTACATACAAGAACTTTTTGAAATTTTTTTTAAATTTACTGTAGAATTTATTCACGGAAAATATGCTGATAGACTTCAATAATCTCAATATTAATCAATTATCGTTCAATACCGAATTTGAAAAGAAAGTGAAAAATTTTCTGGAAGAATGGTTTTCACAAAAAAATGGGTAAATGTTCAGACATCGGGCTCTACAGGAGTTCCGAAAATTTTTGAAATTGAAAAAAGAAAATGATCAATTCTGCAGTCATGACCTGTAATTTTTTAGGATTAAAAGAAGGCGATACGGCATTACTTTGTTTGCCGGTAGAATATATCTCAGGTAAAATGATGATTGTACGTTCTATAGAAAGGAAATTAAAATTAAAAATTGCCGATCCTTCTTTAAAACCCGTTGAAAACCTGGAAGAAGAAATAGACTTTTGTGCCATGACACCACTTCAGGTAGAAAACTCACTGGAAAAACTTCACCTGATCAAAAATCTGATCATTGGAGGTGCTGCAGTCTCAGAAAGTCTGAAAAATAAAATTTTGCAGATAAATCTTAGTAACTCCAACCGAATTTTTGAAACGTATGGGATGTCTGAAACACTTTCCCATATCGGTTTAAAACAATTGATGCCGGGACAGGAGGATTATTTCACCGTTTTTGAGAATGTAACCATCTCTTTGGATGGTAGAGGGTGTCTTAAGATTTTTGCACCCAATGTGAATGCTGAAGAATTGCAGACTAATGATTTAGCTGATATCAGGAATGAAAAACAGTTTAAATTCCTCGGAAGAATTGATAATGTGATCAACTCTGGAGGTGCAAAAATTTTTCCTGAAACACTTGAAGCATTAGTAAAAAAAGAAATCTCGAACGAAGCCGTATTTATGGGGTTGCCAGATGAAACTTTAGGACAGAAATTGATACTAATTATTGAAGGAAATGAGTCGGATGAGGTAATAAAGAAAATTTCGGAAATAACGTTTGAGAAGAATTTTCACAAGCCAAAAGAAATTATTTTCATCCATGAAATTCCAAGAACACCTAATGGAAAAGTAAACAGAATGGAACTCTATAAAAATATAAATCTCTAGCCTAAAAATGAAAGACTTTTCAAAAGAACTCAGTTTTAAAACTTCCCGCAGCAGTGGAGCGGGCGGACAAAACGTTAATAAGGTAGAGACTGCTGTTACTGTACTTTGGAAAGTAGAGGCCTCAGAATCCTTCAATGATGATGAAAAAGTATTGATTCAGGATAAATTGAAAAACAGAATCAACGCAGATGGTTTTTTATTTCTCACCGTTTCTGAAAGCAGAACCCAGCTGATGAATAAAAATAAAGCTATTGAAAAAATAATAGAAATAGTCAACAAAGCACTAATTGTTCCCAAAAAGAGAACCGCAACGAAACCATCAAAAGGACAGAAGCAAAAAAGATTGGATAACAAGAAAAAGCTTTCAGACAAAAAAGAAAACAGACGTTTTAAGTTTTAATTCTTCATTAAAAAAGAATGACAAAGCATTTCTTTACGTACATCCTATGCATTCCGTTTTTAAGTCCTATCTTTGTTAGAATTAATAATAACTGATAATGATAATGACAGCAACAATCTTTTTATCTGCACAACACCGCCGTTCGGGATTGCTGATGTCTTTACTTTATCGTCATACAGATTCTTTTCTGAAAAGTTCTAAGGACTTCATCATATAGTCCCTGTCAGGATCCAAGACAGGGAATCACTTCCGATTTATTTATTACTTTTTGCAGTTTTCCATAGAAGAAGGCTGTTCTATACCTGGATTCTACATTGGATTACTGGGGAATAACTGCACTTTAATTTTTAAAAACGAAAAAATGTCCAATCATATTATTGTAACCACCGGAATTTATGATGCTATAAAAGATACACTCAGAAGAAAAAAAGTGAGCATCGGAGAAGAAAAAAGACTTACCGAAGAACTCAGAAAGGCAAAACAGGTGCTGAGAAGAGATCTTCCTGCGGATATTGTTACGGTAGACAGAAAGGTGACGTTAAAAGATCATACCTTAAACTTTGAACACGAATATATTTTTGTGCCTTCTACCAAAGCAAAGCTTAAGAAGAATAAACATTCCATCCTGTCGGATATTGCTCTTGCGGTAGTAGGATACAAAGTAGGAGATATCATAGACTGGCCTTTCAGAGAAGGAGAAAGGAAAATTGAGATTTTGAAAGTGGAAGCCTGGGAAGGATAAAGCTTTGTTAAAAATATTAAGTTGAATTACAATGAAAGCGTGGCTCGTATAGGCTACGCTTTTTTGTTAGTTTAAAGGGTTAATTTTAATGTTGGAAAACGCAAGGGTGCAAAATTATTTTAATACTATGTGTTGTAAGATGCAAGGATTTTATCTTCGATAAAATTTTATACTGTACAATTTATTTTTTGTCAGATGCTTATTTTTCGGATAATATAAAATCTGTGCAATCTGTGCGAAAATAATACTTTCCCTTGTTGAAAATCTTACATTGAGCGAAGTCGAAATGTTCTTGAGCCTTAAAATATTTACAAAGCTTTAAAATCCTTTGCGCCCCTGCGTTTTCCAACAATTTATACCTTCTCCATTTAACAAATGATAAAAAATACTCCTCTATCACACTTTCTTCAAGTGCTTTGGCTGCATTCCGTTTTTAAGTTTTATCTTTGCAAAAATTTTAAAAATGAGCAAACCGATAACAGAGTTCATAGAAAAGTATTACCTGCACTTCAACGCAGCTGCATTGGTGGATGCTTCTAAAGGATATGTTGCACATCTTAAAGATGGCGGAAAAATGATGATTACTTTGGCAGGAGCAATGTCTACTGCTGAATTAGGAAAGATTCTTGCTGAAATGATCCGTCAGGGAAAAGTAGATTTTATCTCTTGTACAGGGGCTAACCTTGAAGAAGATTTAATGAACCTTGTAGCACACTCTCACTATGAAAGAGTTCCTCATTATAGAGATTTAACAGCTCAGGATGAGTGGGATCTTTTAGAAAGAGGTCTGAACAGAGTTACAGATACTTGTATCCCTGAAGAAGAAGCTTTCAGAAGATTACAAAAACATATCGTAGAGATCTGGAAAGATGCAGAAGCTAAAGGAGAAAGATATTTCCCACACGAATTCATGTACAAAATGATCCTTTCAGGAGTATTGGAGCAATACTATGAAATTCCTAGAGAAAACTCTTGGATGATTGCTGCAGCAGAAGCAAACTTGCCAATTGTAGTACCGGGATGGGAAGATTCTACAATGGGTAACATCTTCGCTTCTTACTGTATCAAAGGAGAGCTTAAAGCGACTACAATGAAATCCGGTATTGAATATATGACTTACCTTGCTGACTGGTATACTAAAAATTCAGGAGGAAAAGGAGTTGGATTCTTCCAGATTGGTGGAGGTATCGCAGGAGATTTCCCTATCTGTGTAGTGCCAATGTTATATCAGGACATGGAAATGCATGACATTCCTTTCTGGTCTTATTTCTGCCAGATTTCTGACTCTACAACATCTTACGGTTCATATTCAGGAGCAGTTCCAAATGAGAAAATCACTTGGGGTAAACTTGATATCACTACACCGAAATTTATCGTTGAAAGTGATGCAACAATCTGTGCACCATTGATGTTCTCTTATATCTTAGAAAACTAAGAACGAAATTCTCACAAGAGATTACAATATCAGCGCTTCAATTCATTTGAAGCGCTTTTTTTATTTTATGATTGAAAAATAGATGTGTTTTGGAAACTAAAAACAATTTAAACCATTAAGATTATTTAATTTGTAAAGAGTATTAAGAAAAATAGCTAAAGCCATTTTATTTAACAGCATGTTTTATTTTTCATCAAAGATGAAACTTAATTAGTCTTACAATTATTTTTCTTAATGGTTAAAAAAATGGTATATAGTATTCCCACAGATGACACGAATTACACAGATTTTTACTATCTGCGTAATTTGTAAAATCAGAATGATATTAATAAAATTTGACTGTGTACAATTTTGTCAAAGATAAAATCCTTGCGCTTTACAATATATAGTATTAAAATAATTTTGCGTCTTTGCGTTTCCCCAAAAATACATATAAACATTTGTGAAAATTTGTGCAATCCGCGGAAAAATAAAAATCAATCCAACGAATTCACCAGTACAAAATAACGATACGCCAAGATTCCCTTTTCGACCTTAGTAAGGTGATTAGGATCTTTATTACTCAGCTTTGGAAGGACCTTTTTATTAACCGCATTCAACAGCCTGAAAAATGATTTTTTCATATCTTTATCTTTTAATGAAACATTCCCGAGCTCAGATGAGTTCAAAAATGATGCAAAAACATAGAAAACAGATATGGACGAGATTTTCAAACAACAGGTATATGAAGTAGCAAGACTTATTCCCAAAGGAAGAGTGTCTACTTATGGTGCCATAGCAAAGGCTGTTGGCTATCCTAATCATTCCAGACATGTAGGGAAAGCTATGGGTGGCTGTCCAAAAGATGTTCCTGCCCACCGTGTGATTTCAAGTTCGGGAGTACTGTCTGTTCCGGAATTTCAACCTAAGCTGGAAGCAGAAGGAATCATTGTGGAAAATCTTAGAATAAAAAATTTCAAAAAACTGTTCTGGGATCCGTTAGAGGAATTGTAAATTTTAAAGAATTTAAATCAAAGAATTTTTTAACGTAAAGCTTTCATTTGTTTTCTTTAATATTCTAAGGGAGCAAAGGGTGGAATCCATGAAATTGATTCTCTTTAAGCGAACGTATTACTATCACAAAGCTTCATCAGCGACAAAGTCGCACCTCTTCGCCTTCTGAAATAAAGCATAGGAAAATTAATCCTTTGCGTCAAAAAAATCACCCATCAACACTACAAAGCAAAAAAAAATGTCACTACATAATTTAATAGAAGTGACATCAATATTTTTAAGTGTTCAAACTGTATTATTTTCTTCCTCTCGGGAGACCTTTTAGTTCTTCTTTCAGCTTTTCGTTCTCCTCTTTTAATAGAGCAATATAGTTTTGAAGGTTTTCAATAATAGCTCCAGGGATATTATCATAATTGTTCTGGTTAGTAATTACTCCCGCAGAAGAAGATCTGTCATTAAATACAGGATGGTCATTATTAACAACTACTGTAGGTTCCTCTTCTTCATAAATGTCCTCAAACGGTACATCCAGAAAACGGGCAAGCTTGTCCCATTCATCTCTTACGATCCTTACATCACCGCTTTCTTTTCTGCTGTAATTAGATACATCTGTTGCGATAAAATCAGCTACCTGCTGTTGAGTATAACCTTTTTGCTTTCTGATGACGCGTAATTTTTCTTTTTGCATGACCTACATTTTATACAAAAATGGCAAAAAAGCAGAAGCTATACAATAAAAAGCAGAAAAAAAGATATGATAAAGAATAAGATTAAAGATAAAATGAAACTAGACTAAAAAATACAAATATTATCTGATGAAATTATTGAAAATTTTCTTCGTACTAGCCCTTTATTTAATGATAATTTCTGATTGATCAAAGATTAGTGGTAAGAGGAAGAGATTTAAACCTTATAGGTTTCTAAAACCTATAAGGTTTGGACTGTAATATTCAGATGATTTTAATTAGCTATTGATTATAAAATGCAAAGTTGCAAAGAATTTTATCCATTATAGAAGTTTTAAGTCGCAAGATTTATGTCAAAAAAATAGTGCCTTTCAACCCTTTTTAAACAAAAAAAGACTGCTTCAAATGAAACAGTCTTTCGTATATTATTTTTCAAGCTGCTTATAGCTTCTCTGTATAAAATCTGTCAGGTCTTTTCCTTTCAGTAAGTTTTGCGAAAGCTTGGCAAGATCCAGAGCATATTTGATCAAACTTTCTTTCTCTTCCGTATTCTCAGTATTTAAAATCTGATTGGAAAGCTCACTATTCGAGTTCACAACAAGATTATACATCTCAGGAAAACCTCCCATTCCAAACATTCCACCTCCGCCTGTTGCCTGCATTTCCTTCATTCTTCTCATAAATTCTGGCTGGGTAATGGTGAACGGAGCATCATTGCTGTCAAGGTCTTCAAGCTGAACCGTAAATTTAGAATCCTGAATAGCTTCTTCTACATTCTTTTTCAAAGATTCTTTTTCCGTTTCATTCAATTTTGAAATGACTGGCTCGTCTTTTTTGATCAGGTTGTTTACATGATCCGCATCTACTCTTGCAAACGAAATATTTTCTTTAGAAGTTTCCAGTTTCTGAATTACGTGTGAAATAATAGGGGAATCCAATAACAGAACTTCATAGCCTTTATCTCTTGCAGATTGAATATAGCTGTGTTGTTCATCCGCATTGGTAGCATACAATACAACTAACTTGTTATCTTTATCAGTCTGCATTGGTTTGATTTTCTCTACCAATTCATCCCAAAGGAAATATTTACTGTCTGTGGTAGGATATAATGTGAATTTGTCTGCTTTTTCAGCAAATTTTTCTTCGGTAACAATTCCGTATTCTATAACTACTTTGATGTCGTTCCATTTTTGCTCATAATCTTCACGGTTTTCATTGATTAAAGAAGCCATTTTGTCGGCTACTTTTTTCGTGATGTAAGAGGAGATTTTCTTTACAGCACCGTCTGCCTGAAGATAAGAACGGGAAACATTCAACGGAATATCAGGAGAATCAATTACTCCTCTCAGAAGCATAAGGAAGTCCGGAACGATTCCTTTTACTTCATCTGTTACGAATACCTGGTTTTGATATAATTGAATTTTATCCTTGTCAATATTTAAATTGTTGCTCAGTTTCGGGAAGAATAAAATTCCGGTAAGGTTGAAAGGATAATCAACATTCAGGTGAATATTGAATAATGGCTCTTCAAACTGCATCGGATAAAGCTCGTGGTAGAACTTCATATAATCCTCATTAGTCAGTTCGCTTGGCGCAATTGTCCATGCCGGAACCGGATTATTGATGATATTGTCTACTTCCTCTGTTTCAGCCACAGCATCTTCAGGAGCATCTTCCGGTAAAGGAAGCGTATGTGTTTTTGTTCCGAACTTAATCGGAACAGGCATGAATTTGTTATACTTTAATAACAGTTCACGGATTTTTCCTTCTTCTAAAAATTCTACAGAATCTTCAGCAATATGAAGGATGATTTCCGTTCCTCTATCCGTTTTGTCAGTAGTTTCTTCAAGAGTGAATTCCGGACTTCCGTCGCAGATCCAACGTACTGCCGGTTCATCTTTATAAGACTTTGTAAGAATTTCTACTTTTTCCGCCACCATAAATGCAGAATAGAATCCAAGACCAAAATGTCCGATAATCCCTGAATCTTTAGCAGAATCTTTATATTTTTCCAGGAACTCTTCAGCCCCTGAGAAAGCAACCTGATTGATGTATTTCTCCACTTCTTCACCCGTCATACCAATCCCTTGGTCGATGATACGTAAAGTTTTTTGGTCTTTGTCAATTTTTACTTCAAGTTTTGGATTTCCATATTCAACTTTTGCTTCGCCGATGCTAGTTAAATGTTTTAATTTTAAGGTTGCGTCAGTAGCATTGGAAATCAATTCTCTTAAGAATATTTCGTGGTCACTGTAAAGAAATTTTTTAATAAGCGGGAAAATGTTTTCCACAGATACATTAATATTTCCTTTAGTTGTCATATTTTATAATTTTTAATTTTCAAATATTTCTCAAAAAAAATACCATCCGCAGGAATGTGACAGATTGACATTTTCTCGATTTATTATGAAACAGGTATATCATGTGGATTTTTCAAAGAAATACCTTACTTTTAATTCTTAAAATTCTTTAAAAATGAAGTTGAAATGTACAGTTTTTATTCTGCTCATCATGACATGTTTTGTGTATGCGCAGAAAAAGCCTTTAGATCATTCTGTTTATGACAGTTGGCAGAATATCGGCTCGAGAAAAATCTCAAATGATGGAAAATGGATTGCCTATTCTGTGGATGCTCAGGAAGGAAATCCTAACCTTTTTTTATATTCGGTTAAAAATAAAACCTCAAAGAAATTTGCAAGGGCCACAAAAGTGAATTTTACGAATGATTCAAGATTTGCTGTTTTTCAAATCCGCCCACAGTATAAAGATATAAAGGCGGTAAAAGATAAAAAACTTAAACAAAATAAATTAACCAAAGATAGTCTTGCTATCGTTGATTTTTTGAATGATAAAACAGAGAAAATCCCCAATGTAAAAGGATTTAAAACACCTGAAAAAGCAGGGTCTTACGTTGCTTATCTTCTGGAAAATACAAAAGATAAATCTTCAGATGATAGTTCTGGTAAAGATGACGGCGATGAAAATAAAGATGAAGAGAAAAATGCAAAGCCATTACAATTGGTGGTACGAAATCTTTTGGATGGAAAAAGTACGACATATGATAATGTTGTGCGCTATGAGTTCAGTAAAAATGGGAAACAGCTTGTTTTTGTGACTAAAAAGCCTGAAGAAAAAAGCAGCAAAGATAAAAAGGAAAAGAAAGATTCATTAGATAATAAATCTGAGGATAAAAAAGTTACCGATAAATCAAAACCAAAGAAATATACCCTTCAAACGGTCCAGATAGTGGATCTGCAAAAAGGAACTGTGAATAAAATTTCTGAAATGGAAGGTGATTTTTCACAATTATCTTTTGATGAAGATGGAAATCAATTGGCTTATGTAGGAACTTCTTCTGCACAGAATGATCTGGTGAAATTGTATCAGTTGTACTACTTTAATTTTAAAGGAAACAAAAAAGAAATTCTTACCAATGAAAATGCCCAGATGAAAAAGAACTGGGTAATTTCTGAAAACCGTTTACCTATTTTCAGTAAAAATGGGAAACAGCTTTATTTTGGTGTTGCTCCAAAACCTATTGCAAAAGATACGGCAATGATTGCAAATGATCATGCTGTTTTAGATATCTGGAGCTACAGAGATGATTATCTGCAAACGGTACAGTTAAAAGAATTGAAAAATGATCTAAAGAAATCCTATGCAGCAGTAATGCAAACGGAAAAACCGGACTTTTTTAGAAATATCGATGGAGAAGATCTGGATACTTTACGATTGGTTAACGAAGGAAATGCGGAATTTGCAATGGGTATTACAAGTTTTAACAACCGTATTTCTTCGCAATGGGAAGGCTCAACAAAGAAAACATATTTCCTGATTGATAATAAAACAGGAGAGCGAACAGAAGTTATTAAAAATCTGGATGGCGCTGTTGCCATATCTCCGCTTGGAAACTTTTTGGTGATTTTTGACAGAGAAAAAGGGAAATGGCTGAGCTATAATGTAAAAACAAAACAAACCCTTCCGTTGAGTACAGGCTTACCTGTCTCTTTCGTTGACGAGGAATTTGATATGCCGGATTTCCCGAATTCTTACGGGATTGCATCCTGGACGGATAAAGATGAGTCTGTGATTATCAGAGATCGTTATGATCTTTGGGAGTTTTTCCTGAATGGTTCAAAAAAGCCGAGAAATATCACCAATGGATTCGGACGTAAGAATAAAATAACATTTGATACGTACGATTTAGATAAAGATATTAAAAGCGTAAACAGAAAATCGGCTATTTATTTATCAGCATTTGATAATACTACCAAAGCGAATGGAATTTTCAAAACATCCATTCAATCCAATTCTGATCCTGTAAAAATTCAGATGGAAAATGTCTGGGGATACAGAACTCTTCAAAAAGCAAAAAATGCTGAGGAATATATTTTAGTAAAAGAATCATATGCAGATTCTCCCAATATTTTTGCAACATCAGATTTCTCAGAACAACAAAAGCTGAGCAATACCAATCCGCAGCAAAGCCAATATAACTGGGGATCTAGCGAACTGGTAAACTGGACAACACCAAAAGGGCACACTTCTACAGGAGTTTTATACAAGCCGGAAGATTTTAATCCGAACAAAAAATATCCTATGATTGTCTATTTCTATGAAAAGCTTTCGGATAACTTAAACCGTTATGTGGCACCTGCTCCTACACCTTCAAGATTGAATATCTCTTATTTTGTAAGCAATGGATATCTGGTTTTTACCCCTGATATCTCTTATACAGATGGTTTCCCGGGAGAATCGGCGATGGAATACATCAACTCCGGAGTTGAAAAGCTAAAGCAGAATTCCTGGGTTGATGATACTAAAATAGGAATTCAGGGACAAAGCTGGGGCGGTTATCAGGTAGCGTATCTTATTGCACATACCAATATGTATGCAGCGGCATGGAGTGGTGCGCCTGTTGTTAATATGACTTCTGCCTACGGAGGAATCCGATGGTCTTCAGGAATGAACAGACAATTTCAGTATGAAAAATCTCAGAGCAGACTAGGAAAGAATCTATGGGAAGCTCCGGATCTTTATATTAAAAACTCACCTCTTTTTACCATTAATCAGGTGAAAACTCCGGTAGTCATTATGAGTAACGACAAAGATGGGGCTGTGCCGTGGTATCAGGGAATCGAAATGTTTACCGCATTACGACGCTTAGGGAAGCCAGTATGGCTTCTGAACTATAATGGGGATGATCACAACCTTATGAAACGTCAGAACAGAAAAGATATTCAAATCCGAGAACAGCAGTTTTTTGATTATTATCTTAAAGGAGCTAAAGCTCCGGTATGGATGACAAAAGGTATCCCAGCTACCCAAAAAGGAAAAGATTGGGGATTTGAACTGACAGATGATAAACCCAACTAATAAAATTCCGGCGGAGCCAAAGGCTCCGCCGGAATTTTTTATTAAAAAATGAAGAATAAACTGACACAATGACATTTTTTTTATGTTGGGTCTGTTGATCGCTTTCATTATATTTACTGCCAATTATAAATAACAGTATGGGAATCTTTGATTTTTTTAAGAAAAAAAATAACAATCAGGAAAATGTGAGTACTCCGGTTCAGGAAATGGAAATGCCAGAGGAAAAAGTAGTACAGGAAGTGGTGGAAGAAGTTGTGGAAACAATACCGGAAATCCCATCACAGCAGGGAGAAGAGCCAAAAGTAAATGAAGAATTTGAAAAAATCAGAATTTATAATGATTATATCGTGTATTCTATAGCACTTCAGTTAAGAGGCGAGTATACCCCTATTTCCGCATTTGAAAAAGAAAATGGCGAGGTAGAAGGCTTTGCTTATATGGTAACTGAAGATGCCTATGCGCTTCCTCCACAACAGGCAATCGCACAAATGGAAGAAAAATTTGAAGCTGAACTTCAGGAAGGGAAAATCAAATCTTATATGATTCTGTATCATTCTCAGTTTGATCATAACGGAAATCATACACCTGCAATCCAGGAAGGGGATTTTAAAGGAATTTCTCTTGCGTATCATTTTGCAGGTGATGATAAAACAAAAACAGGTCTTCCTTATGTTTTCGAAAATCAGAATGTCACTTATAAAGGTTTTGCAGAGTTTTCTCACGAAGAGAATAATATAATTATGAACCATCAATTGGTGGATGGTAGAGATTATTTCCCAAATACTGAAGGAATTGCAGCTCCTGAAATGACAAATGAAGCAGGAATCATCATCAGGAAGTCCAACGTTCATAATCTTGTAAACACTTGGAGTGGGGTTTTTGGTCATCAGAATTTCCAAACTAAAGATTACGGTCAGTATCTGACAACTATTTTGATGCAGTCTACTGTTGCAGATCCTACGGGAGAAAGTAAAAGCAAAACAGAATTTGAAGATGTAAGATTTAAAACTATTGTAACAGATGAGCTGAGTACGATCATTCCGGAAGTAAAAACTGATTATACATTGGATTTTGAAACGAGATCAATCAGAGAATGGGAAAATGCACTGAATTTACAGGCGATTGTAGCAGGACCTGCCAGAGATACTTTTGGAGTTTGGTTCTTTGCAACAGATTATGCTGAAAATAGAAATACATACATGACGCAGCCTTATCTGAAGGTGAATGTCAGTGGAATCGTTCTGATCCTTGATGTTCATACCAATACTGATTTACCGGATGGCACCAAAATGAGTGATGATTTCACAACGTATGCACCAAGCCAGGATCTTCCTAATTATGCATGTTTTGACTTCATTGGCCAAATCATAGACTTTAAGGAAACAGCACTGCTTGATGATGGAAGTGTGAAAGGATATATCCTGAAACTGAAATTGATCACGAATGAAGAAAATGAAGACTTCTTCACTATTGATGCTTTTGTGAATAAAGAGAATATGAGAATAGAAACGCTTACGAAAGGAATGAAAGTAACAGGAGCTCTTCAGCTCCAAGGTAAGATTACAGAATAGTTTTTTAAAAAATAAAAAATTAAGAGGTTGTTCCACGGAATGACCTCTTTTTATTTTTGAGCTTTCATTTATTTAAATGCAAAGAAATAACAATTTGAAAGCTGATCCTAAGGAAGCAAGGATTTGCGACTTTGTTGCTGATGAAGTTTTGAGTAAATACATTCGCTTAATAAGAATCAATTTCATTGATTTCACCCTTTGCTCTCTTAAAAATATTACAGTATATAAATAAAAACTTTGCGTTAAAAAAACAGAACCATTTAAAAGCAAAAAAGGCAATCCTAAGACTGCCTTTTCTATATTTTTCTGAAAAACTATTTGTTTTTCATTTCTTCTTTGATCTTGTTTTCCAATTCTTCGGAAAGATCTGGATTGTCTTTTAACACATCTTTTACAGCATCACGTCCCTGACCCAATTTAGTCTCCTCGTAGCTGAACCAAGATCCGCTTTTCTTCACAATTCCCATATCTACAGCAGTGTCAAGGATTTCGCCTACTTTAGAAACTCCTTCTCCATACATGATATCAAATTCTGCCTGTTTGAAAGGAGGTGCTACTTTGTTTTTCACAATCTTCACTTTCACACGGCTACCGATAGCTTCGTCACCTTGTTTGATAGGTGCGCTTGCTTTTCTGATATCAATTCTTACAGATGCATAGAACTTAAGAGCATTACCTCCGGTAGTTGTTTCAGGGTTTCCGAACATGACACCGATTTTTTCTCTTAACTGGTTGATGAAAATTACTGTACATTTCGTTCTTGAAATAGTAGCAGTAAGCTTTCTTAATGCCTGAGACATCAATCTTGCATGAAGACCCATTTTAGAATCTCCCATTTCACCTTCAATCTCTGCTTTTGGAGTAAGAGCGGCAACAGAGTCAATCACAACAATGTCAATAGCTCCTGAACGGATCAAGTTATCGGCAATTTCCAATGCCTGCTCACCGTTGTCCGGCTGAGAAATGATCAGGTTTTCAAGATCAATTCCCAGTTTCGCAGCGTAAGTTCTGTCGAAAGCGTGTTCTGCATCAATAAATGCGGCAATACCACCTGCTTTTTGAGCCTCAGCAATGGCGTGAAGGGTTAATGTTGTTTTACCTGAAGATTCAGGACCATATATTTCAATGATTCTTCCTTTTGGATATCCACCAATACCTAAGGCAATATCTAATCCTAAAGAACCGGAAGGAATTACTTCAATAGTATTGTCTATAGATTCATCACCTAAAGTCATTACTGTTCCCTTTCCATATGTTTTATCTAGCTTGTCAAGCACTAAAGCGAGTGCTTTTTTCTTATCATCAATGTTACTCATCTCTATTAAAATAATTTCTCAAAAATACATAATTTAAATATCAAAAGCTAATATTATTTATCCTGTAAAGCTGTTTTTGGAGTTAAAAAATGATAAATTTTTATTACTGATCTTATTCATTACGAAGTACATGCAGAATGTGGTATTAGTACATGAAAAAATAGTAACTATTAGCTAAAAAGGATGCTGGAAGCTGGAAGAGGGAAGTTGTTGAAGCTCGGAAAATATTATGAATTTAATATTATTACTATTTTTAAATTTTTACTAAAAGAGATTTATTGTCCAATAGAAACTTCCTGCCTCCATCTTCCATCTTCGAGCTTTTTTAAACCTAATGAAAATTTGAATTTTTAGTGATGGCAAGATAATCTTCCAGTACTTTCATCTGGTCTTTGTTTCCTCTTTGTATTCTGGCTTCCCGACTGACAAACTGATCGTAAATTTTGTTGAAAAATATTTTTGATTTTGGAAACAGATTTCTGTAAGGAACTTCTGGAATCTGTAATCTTTTACAAACTTCATCATCCAAAAGAAACCAGGTGCAGCAGACGTGCAGATATTTTAAATTTTTTCTCTGAAATTCATATTTTAAAATAGGATTTTCCAGTGATTCATCCAATAAAGAATGAGCAAGGAGAATAGAATCTTTATCTGAAGGTGGTTGAACTGAAGTCCATAAATAAAAATATTCCGTTGCTTGTTTTTTATCATCAGGAAGAAGCTGCTCCGGAATTCCCAAAAGATAGCCTACATATTTCCAAAGGTGAAAAATTCCCTGCTCTTCTTCAATGGAAAAACGATTTCCTAATTTCTGAAGACTGTGAAGAAATACAAGACTGAATCCGATATACGTTGCCATCATATCCCACGAGTTGATTGGCTCTCCCCAGTTTTCAGAGTCCCAGTCTTTATAATGTTTTTTAATGGAAAGTCTTGCGTAAGAGTGAATCAAACGGGTTTTTATGGCAAATTCATACCCTTTTGCATGAACTTCCAGTGCATTATAACGAGTAGCATTCACCCAGAAGTCTAACGTTTCGGAAAGACGTTTCACAGCTCCTTTTTTCAATGCTTCTGTTACAATAAGGGGTTTGTTGAGGTAAGCATAATCATAACCACCAATCAGACAATAATCTCTCAGAGAGATCAAAGAGTCCAGGTTACTTCTCATGCAAAGTTCAGCACCGTTTTTAAGCAGATTATAATCCAGCCAGTCCGGAACTTTTTGGGTTTGGCTGAACAGTTTTTTTACACTTTCAGGAACGGAATCTGTTTCTGAAACTCCATTTCTAATGTAATTTTCAATTTCCCTTGATGCTTCATGGAATTTTTGGGTGAAATAAACGTCTTTTACCACCTCGTCACCGGTTTCATCCACATGATGAAAATAAGGTGCAAACTTTTCAAATTTTTCAAAGCTCACTTCGGCTCCGGAAAATTCAATAAGTTGTTTTCCGTTGCCGTTTTCCCAAAAATTCCTGAAATGGGGAGAATCTTTAAAACGGGGTTGTATCATGTTCATTCCTTTACCTATAAAAGTACAAGTTTTATGCTGAAGTTTTCCAGTGAGATTTATCAGGCTTATGATTTATTTTCTATAAATATCCCCATTCAAAGGTTTTTTTGATCAATTCAGAGCTGTTTTTGCAGTCGGATTTTCTTAAAATATTTTTCCTATGGGTCCGAACTGTTTCTTCCGAAATATTCAGCAGATCCGAAATCTCACATGTTGAATATCCTTTTGCAATGCAGTTAATGACTTCAACTTCTCTTTTGGTGAAAATGACGAATGTAGATTCGTTAGATTTATTACTTCCCATCCATTGCATCTGGTGAAAATCTTCCCGTCCGTTGATTCCGGAAACCAATACCACATAAGAATTCTGGTGTGTAATGTGTTCAATATTGGTATGGATATTAACTGCCTGCA
This sequence comes from Chryseobacterium sp. CH21, assembly GCF_004119445.1. Lineage (GTDB taxonomy): Bacteria > Bacteroidota > Bacteroidia > Flavobacteriales > Weeksellaceae > Chryseobacterium. The sequence goes on from NZ_QICI01000036.1 coordinate 57,129, forward strand.
AAAGTCTGCCGTCTTCATCTTTATAGGTATGTAAAGCCTGATGATGGAAGAGTTCATAATTACCTTTTGAAGTTCTCATCCTGAAACAGTAGCTTGTTTTCAGTTCCTGCTGGTAATCAAAACCGTCAATTTCTTTTATTTTTTCTATCGACATTCTTTCTGCTTCCATCACAAATTCCACGTCATCAGGATGGATGAGGTCTATAATTTCTTTCAGATGTACAGGATGTTTATGGAGACCATGTATTGCTAAAATATCTTCATCATGATTACAAATGATGGTGCTGTCTGCAAAATTGATGACATAATAATAGAATTTTCCAGGAGCAAAAATTTCTCCGATTATGTTTTCAATGGTGGGAACGGGCAGTATTCTGTTGTTATTCTGTAAAATTTCAGGATAGTCATTCCAGACCTTAATGAGGGGATGAGGTCTTTTTGCGTGAGTCAGGTGTTTTTTCTTCATTGGTTAATGTTTTCTTAAAAATAATAAAATTATGTTAAATAAAATCACCCTTTTGTGGTATTTCGTGTGGTAGGAAAGTATTGTAGTTTTAAATAAAACTAATGACCATTTCAAAAAAACTTTAATCTGAAAAATAAATAACCATGAAAACAAAAATTGTATTACTGTTTCTGCTTGGATGGGTGGGGATGGTTTTTGGACAAAATTTAATAAATGAGAGTAGAATATTATTGAATCCAACAGATTTGTTTCAATATAGTGCTTCCTCAGCCTCAAAGAAATCAACATCTACTGTTCCTATTATCGGGAATTCAAAATTGTAGGTGAAGAAAATGAATATTATAGGATTTATTTTTGGCCTTGGAAAGAAGGTTCTGACAATTATAATAAATATAATATTGACATTATAACAAAGGAGCAGAAATATTTTTTAATTGAAAAGAGATTAATTGATAATTATTCCTCGAAGATCTATAATCGTTTTGCTCCAGCCTGGGGTACGTTTACTTATCCTTTTAAATGGAGACCAAATGATGGTAGTTTTGAACCTACATTTGCCCTGACTATTGCTGGTGGTATAAAATTTAATCCTTGGTGGACAAATAAGCATGTTTTATCATTATTGGTTGGAGTTGGTCCTTCATCTGTAAATCTAGACAAATACAATACTACAATATTAGAAAAACCTCTTGAGAACAAAATAACAGTTGCTGCAGTTACTTTTTCACTGAATTTAATGTATCAATATGAATTTGTGCAATTTGGTATTTCAGGGGGAATTGATAATATATTTGACAGTAATGTATATAATTGGAAAAACCAAGGAAAACCTTGGGTTTCTTTTGGGGTTGGTATAGGTATTTTTAAAGATAATGATAAAACAGCAACACCAGCATCAAATCCTTAATATATAAGAATATTATTATCTGAAACAATAAAAAAACCTTCCCATCAGGAAGGTTTTATATTACTCATTGCTTATCGCTCATTACTTATTATAAAGAAGCAGCGTGTACAAGCATATCTACTAACTTGTTAGAGTAACCCATTTCGTTGTCATACCAAGAAACAAGTTTCACGAAGTTAGGAGAAAGCATGATACCAGCATCTTTGTCGAAGATAGAAGTTCTCTTATCTCCTACGAAGTCCTGAGATACTACTGCCTCTTCAGTATATCCTAGGATCCCTTTCAATTCACCTTCAGAAGCAGCTTTGATTACTGAACAGATTTCTTCATAAGAAGCAGCCTTTTCAATTCTCACAGTTAAATCTACTACAGAAACATCAACAGTTGGTACTCTGAAAGACATACCTGTTAATTTTCCGTTTAGTGAAGGGATTACTTTTCCTACTGCTTTAGCAGCACCTGTAGAAGAAGGGATGATGTTGTTTAGAGCAGCTCTACCACCTCTCCAGTCTTTCATTGAAGGACCGTCAACAGTTTTCTGAGTAGCTGTTGTAGCGTGTACTGTTGTCATTAAACCTTCTACGATTCCGAAGTTATCGTGGATTACTTTAGCTAAAGGAGCTAAACAGTTTGTAGTACAAGAAGCGTTTGATAAGATTTTGATATCATCAGTAAGTTCCTTGTGGTTTACACCCATTACGAACATTGGAGTATCATCTTTAGAAGGAGCAGAAAGGATTACTTTCTTAGCACCTGCAGTAATGTGTTTTGCAGCGCTTTCTTTATCTAAGAATAAACCTGTAGATTCTACTACATAATCTGCACCAATTTCATTCCACTTTAGGTTGCTAGGATCTTTTTCAGCAGTTACTCTGATTTTTTTCCCGTTTACTACAAGATCATTTCCTTCTACAGAAACTTCACCTGGGAAAATACCGTGTACAGAGTCATATTTTAACATGTAAGCCATGTATTCTGCATTGATTAGGTCATTGATTCCTACAACTTCAATGTTGTCTCTTTCAGTCATTGCTCTGAAAACAAGACGTCCAATTCTACCAAAACCGTTGATACCTACTTTAATTGTTGACATAATAGTTTGTTTTTATTAGATTATAAAAATAATTAGATTGCTAAAATTTCTGAAATCAGTAAAAGATCCTTATTGATTTCGTTATGTTTTTTAATGGCTTCTTCTATCGGTGTATACGTCAGATCATTAGAACGCATTCCTGCCATTACATTGGTTTGTCCTTCCATAAGTCCGGTTACTGCTCCATAACCTAGTCTGCTTGCCAAAACTCTGTCTGCACAGCTTGGAGAACCTCCTCTCTGCATATGCCCCAAAATGGCTACACGAATATCATAGTCCGGGAAAGTCTGTTTTGTTTTTTCTGCAAGTTCGTAAACATTAGCCAGTTTTTCACCTTCTGCTACGACTACGATGCTGGATGATTTTCCTGTTTTTCAGCATTTCTGAATTTCACGAAAAGCTCATCAATACTGTCTTTCTTTTCAGGAATTAAAATATCCAGAGCTCCGGCAGCCAATCCACTGTTTAGTGCAATAAAACCAGCATCACGACCCATTACTTCCACAAAGAAAACTCTGTTGTGGGAAGTTGCCGTATCACGGATTTTATCAATAGCATCCATGGCAGTATTCAAAGCAGTGTCATAACCGATGGTATTATCCGTACCGAAAATATCATTATCGATTGTTCCCGGGATACCGATCACTCTGATTCCGAATTCTTCATTAAAGATTTTTGCACCGGTAAATGTTCCGTCTCCTCCAATACATACCAACCCGTCTATTCCAAGTTTTACGCAGTTGTCGTACGCTTTCTGACGGCCTTCTTTTGTTCTGAACTCAGCGGATCTGGCAGATTTTAGAATCGTTCCACCCTGGTTGATTATATTTTTTACGGAACGGGCTCCCATTCTCAGGAAATCATCGTTGATAAGGCCATTGTAACCTTCTCTTACTCCGTAACATTCGATATTATAGTAATTGGCGGTTCTTACTACCGCTCTTAATGCCGCATTCATACCCGGAGAGTCACCTCCTGAAGTAAGAACTGCAATCTTTTTTACAGCACTCTCTTTCATCAAGTAAAAAATTTCGAACACAAATTTACAAAAACAAGTTCAGATTATCGTAGTAACTTTCCAATAGTTTTGAATATAAATTATTAAAAGGTTCTGAAGTTTGTAGGTTTAAAAAAATATCGCGCAGTTTTCGTTTCCGAAGCATTCACGTCAAGGTCGTACCAAGGCGTAAAATAGGGATTAAATGGATTAGAGAGCACATGAACCGACTGAGCGGGTGTGAAACCTTCACTTAATAAGAACAGTCTTTTGCCTTCCGGATTTTTGCAGACTCCTGAAATAAAAACGATATGTCCCGGACTGCCTGGCGTGATCAGAATATCTCCTGTTTTCAGATCAGAATTCTTCGTTACTGGCTTTGTTTCTTTGTTTAATGAAATGGTTCCGGCATAATTAAAAATCAGATCCAGATAATTTCTGAAACTCTGGTAAGAATCATCAAAAGCAGCCGTTTTTCTGAAGCTGACCGAATTTCCACTCACAACAGCTCTCATTCCACTTTTATAATCGTTCCAGCTGAGAAGATCACCGCTTGTAAAATGAAACTTAATTTCGTCGAATTGTTTCGTGTTATAAAGATATTCTGCTCTTATTCGAATAGCGGCATCAGCACACTGCTGTAAATCTTTATTTCCAGTATCGATATCAAAAATAGCTTCATGAAGATGCTGGTTAGAAATAGGAGTTCCTTCATATTTTATAATCTGGCTGCCGTAAGGTTTCAGCTTAAAATGTTCAATAAAATATCCGAAAGAATCCGGTTTTTCTTCAATCCATTCATAACCTTCCGGAGGAGAAAATCGTTCCCTGATGGTATTTTTTTCTTTATTGATTTTTAAAGCATTTTCTGTAATTAAATGCTCGTTCTTATCTGGCTCAGGCAACAGACGGTCTGATAATTTTTCTTTTGTACAGCCTGCGAGCATTAAAAATGCAGTGATTCCGGTGATAACTTTTTTCATGTGTTTTTTTAGTTCACACAAATATCATTTTTTTTAGCTTACCTGCCAATATATTATATGAAAACTTATTGTGTCAATAGCTCATCTTTTTCTGGAATCAATAATTTTCCCCAGTCATTCAGTTGCCAAAGAATTTTCACAAGCTGTTCACCAAGTTCTGTCAAAGTGTATTCTACCCTTGGAGGAAGTTCATTGAAAGATTGTTTGGTTAAAATACCATCTTCTACCATTTCACTCAGCTGCTGATTGAGAACTCTCCGGTCAACTTTAGCAATACCCCGCAGAAATTCACTGGGCCGTTTTTTTCCTTCATTGATCTGCCAGACGATAGGAATTTTCCATTTACCACTGATGGTATTCACTGCAACTTCCAGCGGACAAATTTTATTTTCTTCAACTTTTCCCTTTGTTTTCATAAAATTGACTTTTTTATCCCTATGGGCGAAAAATATGCGGTATTGCCTATTCTTAAAGGCTTTTAGACCTTTGTAAAAATAATAAATTAAAAACAATGAATACACTGGCCATGCAGATTGAACAATTGAATCATGAACTATCATCCCAGCTTCCACAAGAGGTTTTAAGCGCATTCGAAAGTTCTGTTGAAGATTTAAAAACAAAGAATATAGAAGAAAATAGTATTCAGATAGGGGAAGAAATGCCCGGATTTTCTCTGCCCAACGTGTATGGCAAAAAAATAAGTTCCGGAGAAATCCTCAAAAACGGAAAAATGATTCTGGCTTTTTACAGAGGTCGCTGGTGCCCCTATTGTAATCTTGAATTAAAATTTTTGCAGGAAAGGATTTCAAAAATGCATGAGAAAAATGCAGTTTTAGTAGCTATTTCTCCACAAAGTACTGATCAGTCTCTCATGATGGCGGAAAAAAACAATCTTGAATTTGAAGTATTGACTGATTATAACAATGAGTTTGCTAAAAAACTTGGAATTGTATTTCAGCTGCAGGATTTCGTATTGCCTTATTATCAGAATTTAGGGATTGATCTTTCGCTTTTCAATAAAAACAATGAAAACACGTTACCTGTTCCGGCTGTTTTCGTTGTAGATGAAAATAGTAAAGTGGTATATAAATTTTTAGAGGTAAATTACATAAGTAGAGTAGATGTTGAAAAATTAATACAATCATTATGACAGAAAAACGAAAAGGAGCCCGTTCCATCAAAGATATTCCAACTGATATTTTAGAACAGCTGAATAAGGGAGAAATTGAAACCGCCAATCTCACAGAATGGCTTGCAGTAGATCAAAGGTTGCTATTAGAAAACTTACTGTTGCAGAATAATCGCAAAGAATATTTAAAACCCATTTTAGAAAATGTAGACCAACTGAAAAAACAAACGGTGAATACCATTAATGAAACCATTGGTGTTGGACTTCTTCATCTGGCCATAAAAAATAAAGATGATGAATTTCTTCAAAAACTTGCAACCCATCCAGCAGATCTTGTACGGTGTTGGGGAGCTTATACCATTGGCCGAAACCATAATTTAAAATTGTCTGAAAAACTAGACAGAATTCAATCTTTTGCTTCGGACTCTCATTTTGGTGTGAGAGAAATCTGCTGGATGGCGGTACGTCCGGATATTACTAAAAATCTGGAGGAAAGTTTATCTATTTTGTCAGCATGGACAAAGCATGATCATGAGAACGTGAGACGTTTTGCCAGCGAATCTACAAGACCAAGGGGAGTCTGGTGTGAGCATATTAATGTTTTAAAGCAAAACCCAGGACTGGGACTGGAAATTTTAGAACCTTTACGATCCGATTCTTCCAGATATGTACAGGACAGTGTTGGCAACTGGCTGAATGATGCCAGCAAATCACAACCCGAGTTTGTTGTAGAAATCTGTGATGAATGGCTTCGGGAAAGCCCGACAAAAGAAACACAGTATATCGTAAAGAAAGCTCTGCGAACCCTTAAAAAGTAAGAGTTATCCACAAAAGGCAAATGTCTATTTGTTTTTTACTACATATACTACAGATTTTCATGTATTTAAATGATTTTTTCAAACCCATTATTCTTAATGGGAAAGTAATTTTCTGCTCAATTTTCTTTAAAAAGTGACATTGAAAAAATTTCAATATTAACGGAATGTTAACTGAAAAAAGTTATCCACAATATGAGTTTTCGATGAATGTGAGTTATATATTTCACGAAATGAGCGGGTTAAATAAATAGCTTCACAGAAGAACCGAAAATAATCTATTTTTTAGTCGAAATAAAAAGTTATCCACAATATGGAATTTGATTACCATTTTTCAGTCAGATATTTCCAGTATCTTTTCGGAACATGTTGAATATGGAGTTTCATATTTTTTCTTTCCACGATATTGGTTTTCGTGAAATAACGTTGCCAAAGCACTTGATAACTTTTTTCTTCATCATGGAACTTTTGCTGATAATGATTGAGATCAATTTTTTCATCGGGGTAGAAAAATTCACAATCGTCCAGATCATATAGCAGTCCATAGTTTCTTCGCAGATCGTAGATCATCCATTTCTGATCCTGATATCGGTCCTTAAAATGTTTTCTGATTAAAGGAAGAACATTGAAGTCGGGATCTATTTTGGAGAAAAAAACACCATCCTGCATTTTCTCAAAGCGGACAAAAGCAGTCATCCTATGCCTTTCCCGGTCTACCGATTTGCATATTTTTGAAATTTTTAAAACATCAGAATCAGCAAAATTTTCAAGAATATTATTTTCAGGATTTTTCACAGACTGCCTTACCGTAGATAAGATGAGGTTTTCCAGATCCGGATCTTCAGATAAAAAACTTTAAAAGTTGATAAACGCCTTGTTTACCGATATTCTGTTCCAGTTTATTCAGAACTCTTTCAGATTTGTCATTCTGGGTAATAACTTCGTGAATCTCTGCAAAAATATTTTCCTGATAGAACCTTTCCCTACTTTTAATCTCTACCTCTTTATATCGGTATTCGAAAACTTCAAATACTGCAGTGAAAAGACCATCGAAACTTCCATCGTAGAGTAGGGTTGTCATGTATTGAGTTTAAAAATTAAAAAATCAGTTGTGTCATTCTGAAAAATTAAAATGAAGTGAAGAATCTGGTTGATTGAAGAGATTCTTCCTTCGTCAGAATGACAGCAATGTTGCATTATAAATTTGTGATCATTTGTGAAAATATTAGTGTCATTTGTGTTTAAAATCAAAACAAAGTCAGCTGTTGCGAAAACTGGTTGTGAAATTTGGATGAGCTTCCGCCTACTAACAACTTCCTGAAGTTTTTATCCGTTAAATATCTCAGATAGGCATTTCCCGCATTAAAATCAATGAAATATTTTGCCCGGTTAACAGCCGCACCCAGTTTTTTCAAATGATCCATCGTTAAGATCTGAAAACGCCTTGCACTCACAATTTTCTGAGCCGTTTTCACTCCAATCCCCGGAATTCTTAAAATCAATTGATATTCTGCGGTCTGGAGATTAATAGGAAATTGATCAAGGTTTCGCAAGGCCCAACTTAATTTAGGATCTACTTCCAGATCAAGGAAAGGAACACGGGGATCTAAAATCTCTTCTGCTTTAAAACCATAAAATCTCATAAGCCAATCCGACTGGTACAATCGGTTTTCCCTAAGCATAGGAACTTCCGTTGTTAAAGAAGGCAGTCTCTGATCTTCCAAAACCGGAACATATCCGGAATAATACACTCTTTTCAGATTAAAATTTTTGTAAAAATGATCAGCAACTTTGATAATTTGTAAATCGTTTTCATTAGTTGCACCCACAATCATCTGCGTAGACTGTCCCGCCGGAGCAAACTTGGGAACTTTTTTCAGAATTTTCTTTTCATCTTTATATTGAATGATCCCTTTTTGGATATAGCGCATCGGGCTGATCATATCCTGTCTGTTTTTTTCTGGAGCCAGTAATTTTAATCCGCTTTCGGTCGGGATTTCAATATTTACCGATAACCGGTCTGCATACAAAGCAGCTTCCTGCATCAGATCATCACTTGCCCCCGGAATGGATTTTAAATGAATATACCCGTTAAAATTTTCTTCCAATCGTAACTTTTTGGCAACTCTTACAAGCCTTTCCATCGTGGTATCGGCATTTTTGAAAATTCCTGAGCTCAGAAATAAGCCTTCAATATAATTTCTGCGATAAAAATTGATGGTAAGATCTACCACTTCTTCCACTGTAAAAGCAGCTCTTTTAATATCATTGGAACTTCTGGATACACAGTAAGCACAATCATAAATACAATGATTGGTCAGCAGAATTTTAAGCAAAGAGACACATCTTCCGTCTTCCGTATAGGTATGGCAAATTCCGCTTGCAGAACTGTCTCCCAAAGCTCCTTTTTTATTCTTCCTCGTGCCTCCGCTTGATGAACAGGAAACATCATATTTCGCTGCATCAGCAAGGATTTCAAGCTTTTCTTTAAGGCGGTCAAAATTCATATTTTAAAGCGGTTGATCTGTTTTGTATCAATATTGTAATTTAATATTGTTCAAATTTAGTTCCAAAATTGATAAAAGTCAATCTTTTTTCATAGAAGTTATCAACAAAAAAGAGTCTCAAAATCATTATATTTACGGCTCATTAAAGTTTATATCATGAATCATAAACCAATCGAAGGTTTTTCCAAGCTACCAAAGCAGGGGAAAATCGAATGGCTCGTAAACGAATATCTTGAAGGAAACCAGGAATATCAAAATATATTAAAACAATACTGGAATGATAATGCAAATCTTCAGAAGCTTCACGAAGAATTTTCTGAAAATACCATCTCCAATTTTTATATGCCTTACGGAATTGCTCCGAACTTTTTGATCGACGGAAAACTATTGGCACTTCCAATGGCTGTTGAAGAAAGTTCTGTAGTGGCAGCTGCTTCCAAAGCCGCTAAATTCTGGATCGACAAAGGAGGTTTCAAAACAACCATTATCAACACAGAAAAGTTGGGACACACCCACTTTATTTTTAGTGTGGAACCCCACAAATTATTACATTTCTTTAATTTCAGTTTAAAGAAAAAATTATTTGAAACAACGGAAGATATTACTTCCAACATGAGAAAGCGTGGTGGAGGTATTCTTAATATCAGTCTGGTGGATAAAACAGCAGAAATGCCGAATTACTATCAGCTGAAAGCAAGCTTTGATACCGTAGACTCAATGGGGGCGAACTTTATCAATTCTTGTCTTGAGCAGTTTGGAAAAACGCTGAGACAGGAAGTAGCTACCAGCGAGGATTTTACGCAGGAAGAAAAGAATTCACTGCAGATTGTAATGAATATTCTTTCCAACTTTACCCCTGACTGTATCGTAAGAGCTGAAGTTTCATGTAAAATGGAAGATTTAAAAGATGACAGCGGAATTTCTCCTGAAGAATTCGCTGCTAAATTCAAACAGGCTGTTACCATTGCAGAAATTGAACCTTACCGCGCAACCACTCATAATAAAGGAGTAATGAACGGAGTAGATGCTGTTGTCATTGCTACCGGAAATGATTTCAGAGCTACAGAAGCCTGCGCACATGCTTATGCTGCAAGAGACGGACAATACAGATCTTTGACCCACTGTACAACAGATAACGGTGTTTTCAGATTCTGGATTGATCTTCCTATTTCTGTAGGAGTAGTAGGAGGGCTGACCAATCTTCACCCTCTGGTAAAATTCTCTCTGGCTCTTCTTGGAAAACCTTCTGCACAGGAATTGATGAGCATTCTTGCCGTTTCTGGTCTTGCACAGAATTTTGGAGCACTACGTTCTTTGGTAACTACAGGGATTCAGAAAGGACATATGAAAATGCACTTGTTGAATATTCTGAACCAATTAGGAGCTACCGAAGAAGAAAAGCAGCACTTTGTAACGTATTTTAAAGATAAGACGGTGAGCCACCATGAGGTGATCAATGAATTTAACAGAATGAGAGGAAACTAATGTTACAGATCATTTTGCCCATTGTATTCCTTCTTTTTGGATTTTTTCTGAAGAAAACAAACAACGAAGGTTTCAGAAGTTCCAAGAGATTCGCCAATATGTTTATCATACTGGGGATTTCTACCTTGGTGGCCAAGTTCATTTTAATGTACTTAAAATCAAAATAGTGAAAAAGAGTATTGTATTTTTCTTATTGATTTCAGGGTTAAGTTTTTCACAACAGCAAAAAGTGAAAATAAGTAATCTGCAGCCTAAAACTGAAGATACCGTTTTTCCGGTTGTTTCTTATTCGGAAAATCCCAGGGTAGAAAATAAAATCAATACATTTCTGCAGGTAGATCAGTTGGAATATGTTCCGGGATCTGGCGGAAATCCTTTTAAACTGGCTTCTACAGCAACCAATTCCTATTCCAATTATCTTTATTTTTATCGTTGGGATAAGATTGAAACTCCCAAGAATATTCTCAGTATTGCCATAGATGGTGAAGCTTCAGGCGCTTATCCGGAAGGCTTTTTGATCTGGAAGAATTTTGATCTGAGAACAGGAAACTTTATCAATGCCAAAGATTTATTTCAACCCAGCTCAGTGAAGACTGTTGAGGGGATTATTCAGAAAAGAGTAAAGAAAAGGATTTCTGATTTTCTTGTTAAACTGAAATCTGAGAAAAATCCTGCGGAGGAAACTCAGGATCAGATCGCTATGTATGAAGACTGTTTTACGGAACATAGTTTAGATGGTATCAGGTATTTCTTTGGAAAAGATAAACTGACTTTTGTTGCCGGAAGATGTTCTAATCATGCCATGAGAGCTTTGGATGAGCTTGGCAGTCATGAAATAGAATTTTCCTACAAAGAGCTGGAAAAATACTGGAGTCCTTACGCAAGAAATTTAATTTCCGGTTCTGAAAAAACAGAGATAACCAGTCTTACTAACAAATTGTATAAGGGAAAGATCGATGGAAAGTATTCCATTACTGTTTTGATCAGTGAGGTATATGACGATGGTTCTTTTTCTGCAAAATACTGGTATGATAAAAATAAAAAGCTGATTGAGTGGAACGGAAAAATAAAAGGTAATCATATCTCCATCATAGAAAACGATTATTATAGCGAAGAGACCAACCAGTGGATTTTCAAAGCCTTGGTGGAAGCGGATCTGCAAGGCAGGAAAATTATGGGAACCTGGCAGGATTATAAAACAAAAAAATATTTAACCCTAGAATTAGAAGAGTTATAAAATGAAAACAATTACTTTAGTTTTGGAGCAGTTTACGGAATGGTGTCTGTAATCTTGGGTGCATTCGGAGCACACGCTTTAAAGAAGATATTAGCTGTGGAAAGACTGGAAAGTTTTGAAACAGGAGTAAGATATCAGATGTATGCAGCTTTTTTCCTGCTGATCATTGGGTATATCTTAAAATTTGAAACTTCTGCTGAGAAATGGACTTCCATTTTAATGATTGCAGGAACCCTTTTATTCTCAGTAAGCATCTATTTCCTGAGCATGCAGGATTATCTGGGAATGAATCTTAAATTTTTAGGCCCTATCACTCCGCTTGGTGGTTTGATGATGATCTTAAGCTGGGGAATGCTGATCTTATATTTTGCTAAAAACAGAATTTAAGAATGAAAATTAATAGAAGAAGACATCTAATACGAACATTCAATCTCTTAGACCAACCTATCAGATTCAATCCGTTTGTGTTCAGCCGTACTTTTTTTATGTGGGCTGTTACAGGTCTGGTAGGCGGTGTCATCGCTGGAGGATATTGGATCGTACTGGAACATTTTACAGAGTTTTTAGCTGAATTTCAAGGCTGGCAGGTGATTCCAACCATGGCAGTCTGTGGATTGCTGGCAGGATTGGTGATTCATTTCATTGGAGATCCGGGAGAAATTCATTTGATTGTTAATAATATCAGATTCAATAAAGGGAAACTGGAACCTAAGAACAATCCATCAATGATCCTTTCTTCTCTTTTTTGCGTAGCATCTGGAGGAAGTTTAGGTCCTGAAGCACCATTGGTACAGGTTACAGGATCTACGGGAACGTGGCTTGGCAAGATTTTCAGACTGAAAGGTGAAGAGCTGAGGTCTTTGAGTATTGCAGGGATGGCTTCAGGCTTTACGGCGTTATTTGGGGCTCCGCTTGGAGGAAGTCTTTTTTCTCTGGAAATTTTACATCACAAACATGCGGTAGAATATTACAAAGCTATTATTCCGGCATTGGTAGCAAGTTGTTTCAGTTATCTGATGTTCGCATTGATTATTCATTTGGGAATCGGGGCAACATGGGATTTGAAGGCTTACCATTATACCGGAGTATACGATTTTGCCTATGCAACGGCTTTTGGAATTGTGGGAACTTTATTCGGATGGATTTTTATTTTTGTAGTCAAATTTTTCAAAAAGATTTTTGAATACAGAAAATTCCCGATTTATATTAAAACCTTAGTAGGAGGAATTATTTTAGGAATTATCGCCTATAATTTTCCTATTACGAGATACTTTGGACATAACGAGATCAATCAGTTGATCGGAGGTAGTTTCGGACTGAATTTTTTAATTTTGATCCTTGTTTTTAAAATACTGGCCATCGCTATTACAGTGACTTCCGGATGGAGAGGAGGATTTATTATTCCTCTGTTTTTTGTAGGAACAACATTGGGATTAATTATTCATAATCTATTTCCAACTGTAGATACTACACTGGCCATTGTAAGTTGTATGGCAGCAATCAATGCGTGTGTAACGAGAACTCCAATGAGTACAACAATCATTTTGGGAACACTTACAGGGTTTACCTATTTTGTCCCGATATTATTTGCGAGTCTTACCGGATATTTCCTGGCTCCGAAAATTCCGTTTATCGGATCTCAGTCTGAGAAATTAGCGGAAGAATAGGGGAAAACAGAAAGATATGTTAAAAATCAAGTCCATCAGACTTTAATTTTTAAGTCAATAAACTTGAACTTCCGTGTCTTTTTAGTAAATTTGTCAACCTTTAAATATTAAAATAAAATAATAAAAATAATATGAATCTTCACGAGTATCAATCAAAAGAGATTTTATCAAAGTATGGAGTAGCTATCCAACGTGGTTTCGTTGCAAACAACGTAGATGAAGCTGTAGCAGCTGCTGAAAAATTGACTGCTGAAACCGGAGCACAGGCTTGGGTTGTAAAAGCACAGATTCACGCAGGTGGTCGTGGTAAAGGTGGGGGTGTTAAGTTTTCTCCAAACATGGATAAGCTTAAAGAAAACGCTCAGAATATCATCGGAATGCAGTTGGTAACTCCACAAACTTCTGCTGAAGGTAAAAAAGTACACTCTGTTTTGGTTGCAGAAGATGTTTATTATCCTGGAGAATCTGAAACTAAAGAATTTTATGTTTCTATTCTTTTAGACAGAGCTGAAGGGAAAAATACAATCGTATATTCTACTGAAGGAGGTATGGATATTGAGCACGTTGCTGAAGTAACTCCTCATTTGATCCACAATGAATTGATTGATCCTGCTATTGGTCTTCAAGGATTCCAGGCTAGAAAAATTGCTTTCAACTTAGGTCTTGAAGGAAATGCATTCAAAGAATTTGTGAAATTTATTTCATCTCTTTACAATGCTTACACAGGAATTGATGCTTCTCTTTTCGAAATCAACCCTGTATTAAAAACTTCTGATAACAAGATTATCGCTGTAGATGCTAAAGTAACTTTGGATGACAACTCATTGTTCCGTCACAAAGACTTAGCTGAGCTTAGAGATACAAGAGAAGAAGATCCAATGGATGTTGAAGCTGGTGAAGCGGGTCTTAACTTCGTAAAACTAGACGGTAACGTTGCTTGTATGGTAAACGGAGCTGGTCTTGCAATGGCAACTATGGATATCATCAAATTATCAGGTGGTAACCCTGCAAACTTCCTTGACGTAGGAGGTACTGCAGATGCTCAGAGAGTACAGACTGCTTTCGGAATCATCTTAAGAGATCCAAACGTAAAAGCTATTTTGATCAACATCTTCGGAGGTATCGTAAGATGTGACAGAGTTGCTCAGGGTGTTGTAGATGCTTACAAAGCAATGGGTAGCCTTCCGGTTCCATTGATCGTAAGATTACAGGGAACTAACGCTGTAGAAGCTAAAAAATTAATTGACGAGTCTGGTCTTCCGGTACACTCTGCAATTACTTTAGAAGAAGCTGCAAACAAAGTAAAAGAAGTTTTAGCGTAATCTAAAATTTTAAGATAAATAAGAAAACCGTTTCATTTTTTGGAACGGTTTTTTTGTTTCAAACCTGAAGACAGAAAGTTTTTTTAAGATTTTTCTTGGATTAAATTTTCCCGCAGATTACACAAATTACACAGATTTTTTATTAATATTTATTCCATCTGTAAAATCAGCGTAAGATATGTGTTGGGTACAATTTTATCGGAGGTAAAATCTTTGCGTCTTAAAATATTAAATAGCAATGTGGAGGAATTGCGCCTTTGCGAAAATCCAACCTTTAAATGATACTTTATCTGTAAAATCAGAGTGAAACTTTAAAAACTTTAAAAAAAATGTTTTTGCAAATTCCAAACCTTATAGGTTTTTAAAACCTATAAGGTTTATGTGTAAATATCTTCCGTCAATTACCAAAAGAAGACCATTTCAATAGCTGAAATGGTCTTTATATGTTTTATATGTGAGTAGTTCTTATTTGTCCTGATGAGTTTCAGGTAAAATATTTTCACCGCTGGTAATACTGATGCTTGTAGGTGTTACCAACTGAATTTTATCAGTATCAAAACGTTCTTTAATCCCTAAATAAGCCTTGCTCCTTACCTGTGCAAGATTAGAACCTACCTTTATCCAAAACTTCACCTGAAGGTTAAATGCCCCTTGTTTAAGGTCTGTAAAAATCACTTCTATAGTGTCCAGCTTATCCACATTATCAAGATTTTTAATCACATCAAGAATGCTTTTCTGTGCTTTGCTAATATCTTCATCTGCCGGAATTTCAAAATTTAAAATAATCCTGCGCTGTGGGGAAGCTGTAATATTGTAAAAAGGTGCATTAAAAACAACCTGATTGGGAATATAGGCCTTCTTGCCATCATCAGTAAGAAGTTTTGTGGTTAAGAAACCAATTTCCTGTACCGTACCGGAGTGTGCTCCGATGGTAATATAATCTCCTACTTTGTAAGCTTTGTCAATACCAATCAGCATTCCTGAAAAAATACTGGAAACAAGGTCTTTCAAAGCAACCCCGGCAATAACCCCCGCAACTCCTAAACTTCCGATAAACTTCCAGAGAAAGCCACTGAAGCCCATTATTTCAAGAGCGATAAAGGTTCCCATCAGCATAATGAGGAATCTGAAGATACTGATTAAAGTAACTAATGAGCTCTCTTTATGGCTTTTCGGGAAAAATTTATGGAACAATTTTACAGCTCCTTTACTTAAATATTTACTCGTAATCAGGAAAAATGTAAACACTAAAACTCCGACAATCAGTTTGGGAGTAAGCGCAGCAAATGTTACATACCAACTTTCCAATACCTTATAAACTACGTCTACATACCTGAGGCCCGTTTTCTCCATGAATAAAAATTTTAATTAAATATATAAATTTTCATCAAAAAATTTGCCATTTCCAAAAAGTCTACTAAATTTGTAGACTATAAAGAAAGAACAGTATGTCAATCAAACTAGGAGATACAGCACCCAATTTTCAGGCAGAGTCATCTGTAGGTGACATTAATTTTTATAACTATCTGGGAGATTCCTGGGGGATTTTGTTTTCGCATCCTGCAGATTATACCCCGGTATGCACTACAGAACTGGGCTATACTGCAAAATTGCAATCTGAATTCGATGCCAGAGGAACCAAAGTGATTGCGTTGAGTGTAGATGGAGTAGAAGATCATCAAAACTGGGTGAAAGATATTAATGAAACTCAAAACACTAATGTTCAGTTTCCTGTTATTGCTGATAAAGACAGAAAAGTTTCAGAACTGTATGATTTTATTCATCCGAATGCTTCTGTAACGGCAACTGTACGTTCTCTTTTGATTATTGATCCTTCCAAAAAAGTAAGACTGATTATTACCTATCCGGCCTCTACAGGAAGGAATTTTGACGAGATCCTTAGAGTGCTGGATTCTTTACAGCTGGTGGATAATTATCGCGTGGCAACGCCTGTGAACTGGGAATATGGAGAAGATGTTATTGTTCCTCCTACCATTTCCACAGAAGAGGCCCGAAAAATATTCCCGAAAGGTGTGACGGAAATAAAGCCGTATTTACGATACACTCCTCAACCCAATACATGATTTATTTGATTTTTTATAGTTTAGTTTTAATTTGTACGAAAATCGCCTCGAAAATATTTCGAGGCGATTTCATTTTTTTATAAGTATTTCAGTGATTACTTAACGTCGTTGATGATTTGCTTAGCTTTAGATGTTGGAAGATAAATCTGGAATCCTAAACCAAATGTAATTTTGTTAGTATATCCACCGCTTCCGAATCCTGCGTTAGCATCATATTTCACTAAACCTTCCAGTCCTATGTTTGGAGTAATAAAGTAAGAATAACCAGGTCCAAATCCGAAGTTAAGTCCGTTAGATGAAGAACCTCCTTTAGAGATTGACATTCCTCCAACACCTACATTACCTTCGAAGAACCATCTTCCGTGGTGTAGTAAGTTGTTTACACCTTGTTCTCCTGGGTTAAGATAGTAACGTCCTAATGCTCCTACATTATAAGTAAAAGTAGTTGGTGCATCTTTAGCTCCTTTGAAACCTAAATCTACATATCCCCCAACTGCAATATTATCTTCAATGAAATAGGCTCCTTTTGGCTGAATTGCAAAGTCGTATCCTGCTCCCTCATTTAAACCAAAATTTGCTCCTGCAAGGTTACCCCCTACCATCCAATTACCTTTTTGAATCTGAGCGTTGGCAGTTGCTGTTAAGCCTGCTACGGCTAATATCCCTGTTAAAATAAGTTTTTTCATAATTTATTATTTTAATAATTAAATGTTTATTATTCACGAATTATAGAAAAAACAATAAATGTGCCAGACTCTTAATTTTAGGTAATTTTTCTAAATAAACGTTAACATAATCAAGAGTATATATATTATTTTTTTAACATAATCTTTGAGAATTCTGTAAACATAAAGAAAATAAAACAGAGGTTTTAAAATGAAAATGATAAAATTAGTTGCCAGATCATTAACCCTCCAAAATGCTGTTTTTCTTTGTGTAATTTCCTGATTATTTTAAATAAATAAAAGAATAAGAGAGATAATTAATCCTGCAATAGTAAATTTGATACCACGTTTGAAGGCTTTTGTTTTAGGATTAAACATCCAGAAACTGGAGATCACAAAAAAGAAAAGAGAAATTCCAAAGAATACGCTTAAAGGCGATATAGCATCTTTAGACTGCGATTTGTGAAGAGAAACCATTTTATCCAGTACAAAAGGCAATTCCTTTTTGGTATATTTTGCTTTTCCGGTGGCACTGTCATAAGTTCCTTGTTTAAAGTAAAGCACGCTTCCTTCTGTTTTTTCCACTTCAAGACCTTTCATTTTAAGCTCTTTTTTAAGCTCTTTCTCTGTAAGATTGGCAGCGATGTTTTTTTCGTATTTCTTTTCGTTCTTTAGAAAATCGGTGTCTCTGTACACCAGAAGAATTCCACTTAACGAATATACAGCCATAATACCTGCAAGGAAATATCCCAGATAACGGTGTGTGATTCTCATGAAACTTCTTGTGTCTTTAATCTTATCCATATCTTATTGTTTTGTTTTTGTTTTAAAATTTCAAAAGTGGAAAATGCAAAAATGCAATTTCCACTTTTAATGAAAGAATTATTATATAAAGAATTCTAAAGTCTGTATGTAAGTGTGAAATAGTAGTTTCTAGGTGTGATTGGATTCACTGAATAATTCTCGTGAACATTGTAGTTTACGACATCAAACAGGTTACCCACTCTTCCTTGAATAGAGAATTTGTTCCACTCGTAGCCAACGGATACAGAAACAGTGGTGTAATCTTTTAGATCAAACATTCTGCTCACGTTGTTTCTACTTGTGTTGGTAGATTTTGTATCATTCCATCCAGCGATTCTGTCTCCGATGTAGTAAACTCCAGCTCCTATTTTCAACCCTTTTACATAGTTTGTAAATTTATAGAAAACGGAAGCGTTGGCTGTTGTAGCCGGTGTTCTTACCAGTCTTTGGTTTTCAACGTATCCTTTTTCAGGAGTGTCAGTATAAACGGAATTGTTATAAGAGAAACCTCCGATGATGGATAGGTTTTCTGTAGGGTTTCCTGTAATGTCAAGCTCCACACCACGGCTTCTCATATTTCCTGCAAATTCTTTAAGATTCGTATCTGTTGAATTTACCGGAGCTCCGTTCGGAGTAGAAGCAAACCAATAAGTCTGATAGTAATTATTGTACATAATCTGGTAAGCCGTTAAATTAACAGCCAAAGCATTGTTCCAGAAATTCTTTTTAACCCCAATTTCGTATTGATCAACGGTTGATGGCTTTATGCTTTGTTTTGATAAATTATTTAACTGATTTTGAACTTGTGAAGCAGATTGGTTGGTATTTACTGTACCAAATTGATCTGAAGTATATCCTGCATTGGAAGCAAATGAATTTGTATACGTTGCAAATACTGAAAGGTTTTCATTGGGTGCATAAACCAAACCTACTTTTGGAGAAAATGCATTATCAGAAGTTGAAGAATTCGCTACTGCAATTTTATCATTTAATGTGAAACGAGTGGTCAATGTAGGCATATTTTCTACATAAGACCATCTTAAACCTGCAATAACTTTAATTTGTTTTGTTAGGCTGATAAAATCCTGTGCATATATTCCGATTCTTCTTGTGTTAATTCTATTTCTTGTATTAAGAGTAGAATTTGGCATGTTAATGCTTCCCCATGTTGAAGGATCATCTAAATATAAAATATTAGAAGTTGCAGCTAAAGTATAGGTATAAGCATCTGCCTGACTGTAATCTGCATCAGAACCAATCAAAACTTTATGGTTGATTTTTCCTGTATTGAACTCACCATTGATGTTTACCTGTGCAGAAGTATAGTTTTGTTCGTTGTATGTTTTACCAAAAGGTCTGTTCCATGATAGTCTGGTAGCAGCTGGTGAGCTGTAGCCCCATTGTACTCTTTCAGAAGAGAAATAATCTTTAGTATAGTTTTGGTAAGAAGCAGTAGCATTCAAAGACCATCTTTCGTTAAATTGATGATTAAACGTTACGTTGGTAGAAGCTTGCTGTACATTTTGATATTGCCAGTCAGTTCCGAAGAAAACATTTCTGGAAATATTATCATTCAATCTGTAGCTTTGGTCTTTTTCAGTAATAGATCCAAGGCCGAAATCTGGAGTGAAATTATTTTTAAGATAATCTGCCTCAACAATTAATTGAGATTTATCACTTAAATTGAATAAGAATGAAGGGTTGAAATAATATTTTTCAGATTGTACAACATCTCTGAAACTTTCAGCATACTCATAAGTTCCGTTTATTCTGAAAGCAACATTCTTAGATAATGGGCCGTAAATATCTACTGTTGGTTTATAAGAATTCCAGCTTCCGCCATTTAATCCTATACTTCCACCAAAATTGAATTTGGGCTTTTTCGTAATCATGTTGATAATACCACCAGCAGCAGTATTTCCGTAAAGCATTGCGTTTGCTCCTTTTAAAACTTCTACTCTTTCAAGACCACTTACTTCAGGGAAAACTCCACTGTTTATTCTAGAACCATTCTTGAAAATATTGTCATTTCCTAAGATAAAACCACGCCCACCAAAGCTGTCCTGAGAATTTCCTCTTGAAGAGGTAACGTACATTCCGTTTATATTCTGTAGAACATCACTCAATTGTTTTGCCTGCTGCTGTTCAATAATTTCGTGAGTAACAATAGCAATAGGCTGAGGGGTTTCCATGACAGTCAGACTTGATTTTGTCGATAATGGCCTTGCCTGGTTAGGATTTCCGGTTTTATGAAGATTAATATCTTCAATAGTCTGGGTTCTGATTGTATCTGCTTCAGTATTTTTCATCTGAGAACTCACTGAAACAGCGATAAATAACAGCCCTAAAGAAAGTAGTTGTCTTTTCATTTTATTTTTATGTAGAACAGTTTTAAATAAGCCGCAAAAGTAAGTATTTGTTTAGAATAGATAAAAATAAATTTATGATTTAAATCATAAATTGTTAATAATGGCATGGATTATTTCTATACCTCCTTTGGTGTAGGGAATGAAGTGTTTTTTATGAATATATTTGTTAAAAATTTTAATATGCAATTGGTAAAAGCTGGGCTTTGCGCCTTTGGAATGAGCGGAAAAGTATTCCATGCTCCCTTTTTAAAGGAGCATCCGGGATTTTTCATTTCTGCCATAGTGGAAAGAAATAAAGAAGAGTCAAAAGAGAAATATCCGGAAGCAACCATTTACCGTTCTGTGGAAGATATGCTTCAGAATGCAGATGTGGAGCTGGTCATTATCAATACTCCGGTTCAGACACACTATGAATATGCGAAAAAAGCGTTGGAAGCAGGGAAAAATATTATTGTGGAAAAACCTTTCACTGTAAATGTTTCCGAAGCTGAGGAACTGGTGCAACTGGCCAAAGAAAAAGGATTGTTCCTGAGTGTGTATCAAAACCGAAGATTCGACAGGGATTTCTTACAGGTTCAAAAAATTTTAAATGACAGAAAAATAGGAAATATTAAAGAAGCTGAGATCCGTTTCGATAGATTTCGTACCACTGCTAGTGGGAAACTGCATAAGGAAAGTCCGGATCAGGTAGGTTCAGGATCACTCCATGATTTGGGAGCACATCTTGTAGATCAGGCTGTACAATATTTTGGATATCCTGAAAAATTGTTTGCCGATGTCTTTTCAATGAAAGGGAAAGAATTTGCGAATGATTATTTCGAAATCCTCTTATTTTATAAAAACGATCTGAGAGTAAGACTAAAAACATCAGTTTTCAGTAAAGAAGGTCACTATGCGTATACTATTCATGGTGACAGAGGAAGTTTCTTACAGGAAAGAACAGATAATCAGGAGAACGAATTGGTGGCAGGTGCTATACCTGAATATGGAAAAGAATGGACACAGCCACTAAAAGAACCGGATGGAATTTTAAACTTCCTGAATGATCATTCTGAAACAGACAGAATTCTAAATTCCAGTGAAGCCGGAAATTATATGGATTATTACCAGCAGATCTATGAGCACATTGTTTTCGGGTATGCATTGCCATCTCCGGGGGAAGAAGTTGCCCAGAATATGAAAATTATTGATGCTTCCCTGGAAAGTGCAAAAG
This sequence comes from Chryseobacterium sp. CH21, assembly GCF_004119445.1. Classification (GTDB taxonomy): domain Bacteria; phylum Bacteroidota; class Bacteroidia; order Flavobacteriales; family Weeksellaceae; genus Chryseobacterium. The sequence goes on from NZ_QICI01000036.1 coordinate 78,872, forward strand.
AAGGAAAGATCATTCAGTTATAAAAGGGTTATTCAATTATAAATGATGAGTTATAAATTATGAATGAATTCAATGAGTTGGAGAGTTTGAGTGTAAAGGAGTTGGAAATTTCTAATCCCAATTACTATTAACCTTAAACCTTAAATTTTGAACCTTGAACTCATTCATAATTCATCCTTATTAAAGGATTTCCTGAAGTTCCAGCCATCTCATTTCATGGTTTTCCAGTTTTTCTGAAACGGATTCCAGATCTGCAGAAAGCTTGGCTATTTTTTCATAATCAGCCTCATTGTTGAGCTGATCCAAAATTTTGGAACGCTGATCTTCCAGTTCAGGCATTTCTTTTTCTATGGTTTCCAGTTCTCTTTGCTCCTTAAACGTTAATTTTCGTTTAGGATTGGAAGATGTAGTATTTTCTGTTGTGGAAACGGCTTCTTTAACAGGTTCAGGTTTTACCGCTGCATTTTTTTCTAATGCTTCCTCACGGCTTCTTGCTTCTCTGTACTCTGAGAAATTTCCTACAATATCTCTGATTTTTCCTTCTCCTTCAAAAGCCAGAACATGGTCTACAATTCTGTCCATAAAATACCTGTCGTGGGAAACAATGATCAAAGATCCCTGAAATTGCTGAAGGAAGTTCTCAAGAACTGTTAATGTAGGAAGGTCAAGATCATTCGTAGGTTCATCAAAAATAAGGAAATTAGGATTCTGATATAAAATATACATCAGGTGAAGTCTTCTCTTTTCACCACCCGAAAGTTTGGAAATAGGAGAGTACTGCGTCTGATCATCAAATAAGAATAATCTTAGGAACTGTGATGCAGAAAGACTTCTTCCATTAGCTAAAGGATAAAATTCTGCAATCTCTTTAATGAAGTCAATCACACGTTCATCCTCCTTATAAGTAAGCCCTTTCTGAGCGAAATAACCAAAAGAGATCGTTTCTCCCGTTTCAATTTCACCCTTATCAGCCTTTTCAAAACCTTGAATAATATTAAGCAGGGTAGATTTTCCTGCCCCGTTTTTTCCAATGATTCCTACCTTTTCACCACGCTGAAACTGGTAACTGAAATCTTTTAAAAGGACTTTCGGACCAAAACTTTTATCAATATTTTTAAGTTCAAGAATTTTATTTCCCAGACGTTTCATCTCAAAATCCAGTTCAAGTCCATCTTTTCTGGTGTCGGTTTTGGCTACTTTTTCAGTTTCGTAGAACGCATCAATTCTGCTTTTAGATTTTGTAGTTCTGGCTTTGGGTTGTCTTCGCATCCATTCAAGCTCCTTTCTGTAAAGGTTGTTGGCCTTATCAATAGTAGCATTAAGATTCTCCTCACGAATCATTTTGTTTTCAAGATAAGTAGCATACGAACCATTGTGAACGTATAGATTCCTGTCTTCCATTTCCCAGATAATGTCACAAACGCTGTCCAGAAAATATCGGTCGTGGGTTACAAGCAATAAAGTGATTTTTGCTTTGTTCAGATAGTTTTCAAGCCATTCTACCATGTCTACATCAAGGTGGTTGGTAGGTTCGTCCATGATAAGAAGGGTGTGTCTGTGTTCAGCTCTTGTTTCCGTTAAAAGTTTAGCCAGGGCTACACGTTTGATCTGCCCTCCGGAAAGGGTTCCCATTTTGGCTTCCAGATCAGTAATTTTAAGCTGGGAAAGAATCTGTTTCATTTCATTTTCCAGATCCCAGGCTTTATGAACTTCCATATCAGCCAATGCTTTCTCTATAAAATCATGATCCGTAGAGTGAAGTGATTTATGGTAATTCTTAAGAGCGAGAATAGGCTTGGAATCCAATGTCATCATGAATTCCTCAATGTTGAGCTTAGGATCATAGTTAATTTCCTGGTCGAATAATACCACCTGGATATCTTTATTGATGATTGCAGTTCCGCTGTCTGCAATTTCTTTACCCATTAATATTTTCAGAAGGGTAGATTTTCCACTTCCGTTTTTGGCAACAATAGCAATTTTATCTCCTTCATTGATGTGAAAAGAAATGTTTTCAAACAAAACTTTAATGCCGTAAGATTTGGTAAGATTTTCTGCAGAAACGTAATTCATTGGAAATTAATGGTTTGATTTTAATTTTGAATGGAACCGCAAAAGTACGAAAATGTAGCCTAAAATTTTCCGTAACAGCTTTTATAAAAATGAAGATTTATGATTTTTTAATAGACTGTGTCCATCATCTGAAAAAACTAATCAGTAAATTTGAGATGCTAAAATTTACATAGTATAAATATTAATACAAAAATCTGATTGAAGTAATGAAAAAAGTTATTGTCGACATGGATGGGGTAATGGCGGATGTATATCATCAGCTGGTACAATTTGAAAAAAGAGATACAGGAAGAGAAATTGAAATCAGTGATTTGGCAGGAAAGCCTGAAATAGAATCTTTTCCCAACGGAAAAAAACATGTGAATGAGGTGGGATTTTTCAGAACTTTACCTCTGATGAAAGGAAGCCGTGAGGCCATGGAATATCTGAATAATAAATATGATCTTTATATTGTATCCGCAGGAATGGAGTTTCCGAACAGCTTAAGAGAAAAATATGACTGGCTGGCAGAACATTTTCCATTCATTACCTGGGAGCAGATTGTTCTTTGCGGAAGTAAAAAAGTTGTGGCAGGAGATGTGATGATTGATGATTATCCTAAAAACTTAGACCATTTTAACGGACAGAGACTTATATTCACTCAGCCTCACAATGAATTTATCGAAAATGAATCGTACGAAAGAGTGCATTCGTGGGAAGAAGTGATGAATATTCTTTAAAAGCTGGAAGGAGGAAGCTGGAGACTGGAAGCTATTAATGTGATTGCATCAACTTCCATCACCCTTTCTTTTCCCTAATCCAGTGTAAGTCTCTTCAATGACCAGGAATTACCATTGTAAATATCAAGATCCACTTTGGTATTGATGCCATGAACAATTCCGTTTTCTGTAAACTGCCAGAAATCCCACTGGTCATCGGGAGAAGGGGTTGGTACATCATTGTAATTGGCCAGCCATAAAGGATAGCCTTCAAACTCGCTTTTCAGGAAATCTTTATAATAATGATAATAGGTATAAATGATAGGTTTCTCACCATAAGTTTCCTCCACAATTTTACACCATACTTTCAGATCTTCAATTAATTTTTTATTGGTTTTACGCTTTGGTATTTTTTCAATATCAAGAATAGGAGGAAGGTCACCGCTTTCCAGTTTTACATTCTCCAGAAAATTATTTGCCTGAATGACAGGATCTTCATCTGCTCTGTAGAAATGGTAGGCACCCCGAATAAGATCGTGCTTTTTAGCACTTTCCCAAAACTCATCAAAATGCTTGTCGGCACTCCGGTTTCCCATAGTAGCACGCATCACTACAAACTCCAGCGGAATAGTTTTATTACCAATGCTTAAGCTGTCCCATTTGATGTCTTCTCTGTTTTGATAATGAGAAATATCAAAACCATAAGTTTTATCAAGATTACTGCTTAATATTCTCTGGATTCTTAAAGATTCCTTTTCGGTGTTATGAAGTTTTTTGTGTCTGAATTTATTAAAGTACAACGCATAATAGTAGCTTACGGACTGCTTCAGATAAAGGCCTGTCCCCACCAATGCTATGATTAATATAGCCAATATTACCCATCTTCGGAAAAAATAGTTCTTCCGTCTTGTTTTGTGGATTTGTTTGGCAGTTTTTTTGGTGTACTTTTTAGGTGTCATAAAGTTTTGCAAACTAACTTTTTCACTACGAAATGCTAAAATAAAATCAGTAAATTTGTGTATTATGGAAACACGCGAAAAAATCATCATTATTGGAGGAGGATTTGCGGGGCTGCAGCTTGCAAAAACATTGAATAACAAGAACAAAAAGGTCATTGTTCTGGATCGGATGAATCATCATATGTTTCAGCCGCTTTTTTATCAGGTAGCCTCAGGAAGGATAGAACCTTCCAACATTTCTTTCCCTTTCAGAAAGATTTTTCAACAATCCAGAAACACACAGTTCCGTATGACGGAGGTCAAAGAAATAGACCCTGCCAACAATAAAGTCATTACTGACGAAGCAGAATTTACTTATGATAAACTCATTATTGCTACGGGCTGTAAAACTAACTTTTTCGGAAATAAAGATCTGGAAGGAAAAGCTTTCGGGATGAAAAATACTCAGGAAGCCATCAGCATCAGAAATCATGTCCTGATGACCTTTGAAAAGCTGATCATTGAAAAAAGCCGAAGTGATGACGGAAACTGGAATATCGTTATCGTGGGAAGCGGACCTACCGGAGTAGAGCTGGCAGGTGCTTTTGCTGAAATGAAAAAAGATATCCTTCCAAGAGATTATCCATACATGAATTTTGACCATCTGAAGATTATTTTAGTAAGTTCTACGGAAAAACCACTTGCTGTAATGAGCAGTGAGGCTCAGGAGAAATCTGAAAAATACCTTAAAGACCTTGGGGTAACTTTTATGAGCGGAGAAGTAGTTACGGATTATGACGGAGATAAAGTTCATTTGAAAAGCGGTAAAGAAATTCCATCCAATAATGTCATCTGGGCAGCTGGCGTTACAGGAAATGTTGTGGGAGGTTTTCCGGAAGACAAATTAGTACGAAACAGATATATTGTAGATCGATATAATAAAATACAAGGCTACGATAATATTTATGCCATCGGGGATATTGCCTACATGGAAACACCAAAATATCCACAAGGACATCCTCAGGTAGCCAATGTGGCCATTAATCAGGCAAAAAATTTAGGTAGAAATTTATTAAAGAAAAATCAGAGTGAATGGGCTGAATATGAGTATAATGATAAAGGTTCATTAGCAACTATTGGGAAGCACAGAGCCGTTGTTGATCTACCATTTATAAAATTCCAGGGATTTTTGGCGTGGTATTTCTGGATGTTTCTCCATTTAATGCTAATTTTGAGCGTTAGAAATAAGCTGGCCATATTCTTCAACTGGATGTGGAGCTATATCAATAAAGATTCTTCTTTAAGATTAATTATTATACCTACTAAGAAAAACGGAACATTACAATGAGAATTGACATAATAAGCGTACTTCCGGAATTGATGGAAAGTCCGTTCCAAGCTTCTATTTTAAAAAGAGCAATGGATAAAGGACTGGCAGAAGTACATTTTCATCAGTTGAGAAACTGGGCTATCAATAAGCACAGACAGGTTGATGATGAACCCTACGGAGGTGGAGCAGGAATGGTAATGATGATAGAGCCGCTGGATAAATGCATCTCAGAGCTTAAGTCCCAAAGAAATTATGATGAAGTAATCTATCTGACACCGGATGGCATTACCTTAAATCAGAAAATAGCCAATACCCTTTCTATAAAAGAGAATTTGATTTTTCTTTGTGGGCATTACAAAGGAATAGACCAAAGAGTAAGAGATCTTCATATCACAAAAGAAATTTCGATTGGAGACTACGTTCTTACAGGAGGTGAGCTGGCGGCTTGCGTTCTTGCAGATTCTGTGATAAGACTGCTTCCCGGAGTTTTGAATGATGAGCAGAGTGCTTTGACAGATAGCTTTCAAGATGATCTTCTTTCACCACCCATTTATACCAGACCTGAAAGTTATAAAGGATTAGATGTTCCTAAAATTTTATTGAGTGGAAATTTGGGAAAGATTGAAGAATGGCGTCATGATGAGGCGGTAAGAATCACCAGAGAAAAGCGTCCCGATTTATTGTAACCCCAAAATAGAGAGCTTTATTTAATTCCATTTATCATTAGGGTAAATGGAATAATATTTGTTATAGGTCTAACATATGTGGAAGATATTAATGTTTTTGATTTTAAATTGAAGTTTTATCTCGATTATTCTCGATTTTGATTATTGTCTCAATTTTGACTAATGTTGTAAAACTCTCAAATAATTGAAAAATTAATTCAATACAACTGATTTCATTAGTATTTTTTACTATATTTGAATTGTTTTTTGTTGGAAATTGATTTGCTTCTATGGGAGTGAATCTGACATGTATGAAAAAAAATATAAATTTGAGACCCTAAAGAAAAGAACATAATAAATTAAAAGTATAGAAATTAGGTAGATGGAACTGTTCTCTTTTTATAATGTCGAAAATTTATTTTTACCCGATCCGAAACCTGTCCACAAATTAGATCCTACCCGGTCAGGACTGAGGAATTGGGATGAAAAGAGATATAAAAACAAGCTTTTTAAAATCTCACACGTATTTCAGTTAATGAAAGAAGATAATGGTGTATTACCATTTATGATTGGATTATCTGAAGTTTCCGGAAGAAAAGTTTTGGAAGATCTCGTGGAGATGGAGCCCTTTAATTCGCAGTATGGAATTGTACATTACAATTCTATGGATGAAAGAAAAGTGGATGTAGCAATGTTATATGATAAAAATAAAGTAGAGGTAATAGATTCTGAAACCATTACTTTCTTTTTTGAAATAGAAAATAAAAACACAGGAAATTACGACACAACAAGAGACGTACTTTTTTCAAAAATAAAATATAAAGGGGAAATTATTAATGTCTTTATCGCCCACCTTCCCTCTAAGCGAGAAAAAGATATTAATAAACCTAAAAGAGCCTTTATATTGAATGAGGTCCGGGAACGGATTATGAAAATTGTAAATGCTAATGAAGAGCATGTCATATTGTGTGGTGATTTTAACGAAAACCCCGATGATGAAAATTTAGTACAGATTCTCTATGACAATGATCATGAGAAGGTTTTAATGAACCCTTTTCAGAAATTGTTTTCTACAAGAAATTATTCTACTTTTCATTATAAATCTGGATTGTTGTATGATCAGATCATTATGTCAAGATCTTTGCTTGATAATAAGACGCTGGCTTTTCAGGATGCCCATGTATTTAATTCTGAAAAAATCCGCAGCAGAACCAGAAATTTTGAAGGAAGACCTTTCCGAACATATGCTGGTACGCGGTATTTAGGAGGATATAGTGATCACTTTCCGGTTTTTGTAAAATTTAAAAATTTACAGTAAAAAACATAAATAATAAAAAAGTAGAAAATGAAAAATTCGAGCAACACAAGCTATCATTTAGATTCTATTGACAAAGAAATTATCTACATGTTGATGGATAATGCTAAAACTTCTTTAGCCCACATTTCCAAAAATGTTGGTATTTCTACCACTGCAGTGCATCAAAGAATCAAAAAACTCGAACATGCAGGAGTTATTGAAAATTCAATATCATTTCTTAATCCTAAAAAGATAGGATATAAGGTGATTTCCTACATCGGTGTATTTCTGGATCAGCCAAGCCATTATCCGGACGTAGTAAAATCTTTACATGACATTAATGAAGTAGTGGAAGCCCATTATACTACAGGAAATTATACAATATTCCTGAAAGTTCTTTGTAAAGATAATGATCATTTAATGCAGATTCTTAATAAGCTTCAGAAGCTGAAAGGAGTAACAAGAACAGAAACTTTTATATCTTTGGAACAAGGTATTTACAGACAATTGAAAGTATAACGATATGAACATAGCCCAATATTTGGATTCAACCTACCTGAAAACACCCGAACAGTCAGGTATTTCCCATGAAGAAACACTTCAAAAAGATAAAGAACTAGCTCAGGAAGCAATAGATAAAGGTATTTTTGCAGTGATGATTCGTCCCGATTACGTATCTGAAGTTAAGAAATATATTCAGGAAAAAAATTCAAATGTTGCAGTAGGAACTGTGATAGGCTTTCACGAAGGTACATATTCTATTGAAGAGAAGCTTGCAGAAGCATCAAAAGCAATAGAAGACGGCGCAGATGAACTGGATTTTGTTATTAATTATACCGCTTATTTACAAGGAGATATAGCATTGGTAAAAGAAGAATTTGTACAATGTACAAGATTATCTCTTGAACATCACAAAGTAGTAAAATGGATTATAGAAATTGCTGCTTTGACTAAAGAACAAATTGCAGATCTTACTAAGAATATTTCTACCTGGGCAGAAGAGAGTTTTTCTGAAAATGACCTGCCGAAAATTTTTGTTAAATCTTCAACAGGGTTTTATGAAACTACTGATGGCAAGCCTAACGGGGCCACCTTTGAAGGGATAACAATCATGCTTAATAATGCAGGAAAACTTCCTGTAAAAGCAGCAGGTGGTGTAAAAACTCCCGAAGATGCTGAGAAAATGATCAGCATGGGAGTAAAAAGAATCGGAACCTCTTCAGCATTAGCTCTGATTGAAAACAAATCTTCATCCGAAGGATATTAATTAAATTTTAAATAATAAAAAACCATCAGTTTTGCTGATGGTTTTTGTTTTATATCTGTGCCTGATATTCTTCGTAGAATTGTTGCGTTTCCTGAATTAAACTGTTCATCTCTTCCAGAGTGAAAACTTCCAGGAATTTTTTTCTGAATTCTTTAAAGTGAGGGATTCCTCTGAAATAGTTGCTGTAATGCTGTCTCATTTCTACCAATCCTAACCTTTCACCTTTCCATTCTACGCTCCATTCTGCATGTTGCCGAACAGCCAGTAATCGGTCTGATATGGTAGGTTCAGGTAAATGTTCTCCTGTTTTAAAGAAATGTTTAATTTCATTAAATATCCATGGATAACCAATAGCAGCACGTCCTATCATAATTCCGTCACAGGCATATTTTTGTTTGTATTCTAATGCCTTTTCAGCAGAATCTATATCGCCATTTCCGAAAATTGGAATCTCAATATTGGGATTTTGTTTGATTCTGGAAATATGCTCCCAATCTGCTTCACCTTTGTACATTTGAGCCCGGGTTCTGGCATGGATAGTCAAAGCTTTGATCCCTGTTTCCTGCAGGCGTTCCGCTACTTCGTCAATATTAATGGTGTGACTGTCCCATCCTAAACGGGTTTTAACAGTTACAGGCAGATGAGTAGAGCTCACAACGGCTTTTGTAAGACGAACCATTAGGTCAATATCTTTCAAAACACCTGCTCCGGCTCCTTTGCAGACAACTTTTTTTACAGGACATCCAAAATTGATATCTACCAGATCGGGATTTACCGTTTCCACAATTCTTGCGGACATAGCCATTGCTTCTTCGTCTCCACCGAAAATCTGGATACCAACAGGTCTTTCATAATCGAAAATATCAAGCTTTTTACGGCTTTTGATAGCATCACGAATCAACCCTTCGGAAGAAATAAATTCCGAATACATTAAATCTGCGCCATGCATTTTACATAAACGTCTGAACGGAGGATCACTTACATCTTCCATCGGAGCCAACAAAAGTGGAAATTCCGGCAGTTCTATGTTGCCTATTTTTATCATGGTGCAAATTTACGAAATTCTGAAAAAACAATTTTTTTAAATTAAAATAGGGTATCATGTTTTATTTGTGTTTGTTTATTTAAGGGATTTTATGATATTTTGTTTAGTTTTAATTTGATATATATGTTTTATTTTCAATGATTTGTGGTTATTATTGAAAATTATTCTCTATATTTAGTATAATAAAAATTAATGTCATGAGAAAAATTCTATTTTGTTTGATGGTAATTTTGGTTTCATCAAATTTTTATTCACAAGTGAATATCTCTGCTACAGCAGGAACAGCTACAGGAACTTACACTACATTAAAGGGAGCATTCGATGCTATTAATGCAGGAACACATCAGGGAGCCATTTCAATCAGTATCACAGCCAACACTACAGAAACAGCAACGGCAAGCCTAAATGCAAGCGGTGGAGCAACAAGTTATACTTCTGTTGTGATTAAACCGGCAGTAGGAGTTACAGCTACTATTTCAGGTGATATTGCCAGTGCGCCTTTAGTGAGAATACTAGGGAGTAACATTACTCTGGATGGAAGCAATGCTGCTTCAGGAACAACAAAAGACCTTACCCTTACCAACATTTCTGTTACAGCACCGCAGGTACTTACATTTATTGCAACTTCTGCAGCTGCAGCAAACACTAATATTATGGTTAAAAACCTGAATATTGTAAATGGTATCAATACTTCCTCAGCATTTGTAATGTATGATGGAAATACCACTCCTACAGGAGGTTTCTTCAATAATGTTACTATTCAGAATAATTCTGTGAAGAAAGCTTATATGGGAATGTATTTATTTGCTGCCACGGGTGCTGGTAATGGAGCGAATACATTGGTGACGGGAAATGATTTATCGGCTTCAGGTGCAGATGCTATACGCCTTGGCGGGATCTATGTACAGGGTGCTGATGGAGTGACAGTAAGCAATAATACAATTGGAAACTTTGAAACAGCCAATGCTGAGATCAAAAGAGGAGTCTGGCTGGCAACTTCAACGATTAACTGTTCTGTTATTTCCAATACTATTACCAATCTCGGATATGCAGGTACTTCTTCAGGAGGAGCATCGGGAATAACCGTTACCTCAGGGAATACAGGAGCATCACCAACAGCTAATATTATTGTAAGAGCGAACACAATTTCCAATTTTACTTCCAGTGGTACAGGAGGTGTTTTTGCGGGGATTTATGCAGGAGCAGCAACATCCGGATTAATTATAGATAATAATAAAATTAATGGCATAAAAAATACCAACACATTAGGATATGGAGCACAGGGAATTCATCTGGCATCAACAAGCCTTACCTCCAATACATTAGTTGCCAATAATATTGTGAGTGGTGTAGCGGGTTATGGATATGCTACAACCGGAGGAGTGAATGACAACGGAAATGGTCTTGTCATTGTTGCCGGAGGAGGATATAAAATATACTATAATACCGTGGTGATGGACGTAAGTCAGACTATTGCAGGAAGACCGGCTGCTTTAAATATCACCAATGGAGTAACCGGTTTGGGGGGTATTGATGTAAGAAATAATCTTTTTGTCAATACACAGACCCAGGCAGGGGATAAATATGCTATTTATGCCGGAGCAGCCAGTACGGTTTTTTCAACTATTAATTTCAACAACTTTTATTCTTCAGGCACGAATCTGGGATATATCGGAGGTTTGGCGAAAGCTACACTTGCGGATATTCAGGCTGGATTTGGAGGAAATGTAAACTCGCTGAATCTTCTGCCGGTATTTGTTTCAGCTACTGATTTCCATTTGTCTGCGACGGGAAATGCAGCTCTTGATAATAAAGGAACTCCGGTGGCTGAAGTGACATTGGATGCTGGTGGTACTATCAGAAATGTTTTAACACCGGATCTTGGAAGCTTTGAGTTTACAGCTGCTATACTAGCTGTTAATGAATCTGCGAAAAAGAATAGCATAAATGTTTATCCGAACCCGGTTGTAGACTATATTTATATCAATAATGACAGTAGAATCAAAGAGGTGGAAGTATACAATGCTTCTGGACAAAGAATTCTTAGCGAAACAATCAATGCTGAAAAAGGATCTGTAGATATGAGACGTGCACCTGCAGGAGTTTATATCTTAAAAGTAAATGCAGAAAAAGGATCACAGTCACTGAAAATTATTAAAAGATAAAATTAAACTGATAACCAATAAGAATCCCCAATATCACTATTGGGGATTTTTATGTAAATAATAACCGTTGATTTTAGAAACTTGCCTTCACCTGCATACTTCCGATATGAATCGTTCTGTCACCAGAATTTCTTCCTTCGTAATTAAGATTCAGCTGAATAAATGAGTTGATCGCCTGTTGGATGAATACACTCCATACCTGGTTTTTCCCTGGTTTCAGACCATCCAGCATCTGGTTTCCTACAATGCTGAAATTGTTTCCGGTGAAATTGTTGCTGATGAATGAGAAATTTCCACGGATTGATGTTTTTCTACGCTCCCATTGAATAGTTCCTGTAACATCAAACGCTTTAAGAAGTTCCTCACCATCCAGTCTTTGTTTCTGACGGAAAGCCGAAGACAATTCAGCCTGGATGGCATCTGTAAATTTATAAGTTGCCTTAGGCTTTGTTTCAAAATTATTAAGACGGTAATCTCTCGTTCCAAATAATTGTGAAGAGTTTTTGATATCATGAACAGAATTTTCCCAATCTACCCTGAACTCTTTATTGAACCAATATCCTACATTTAGGAAATGAGAGGTCTGCTCACGTTCTTCATTACTGAAATTGGCATTGATAAGGTTATCGTTGGTGATGAATCTGTAGTTTCCGTTCCAACCTGATTTGTCAGTGGGATTGAACTGTACAGAAGCCAGGATATTTTGATTTTTAAGGATCTGATCACTGTTCTTTTCAAAAGGATTCAAAACAAGTACTTTATCTTTTTTATAGAATGAGTTTTGGGAATTCAATGAAATATTGAAATTCCAACGCTTTAAAAATCCATTCTCTGAGTTGAAAACAATGGCTGGATTGACAAATAAAGCCAACTGTAATTTATTTTTATTGGAAGGGATATATCTTACAGAATTCGTATACACACGAATATATTGCGCAAGATCGGAATATTCAGCAATTTCAAATTCATCCAGCTGCTGAACACCGTCTCCGTTATAATCCGTCCATTTGTACACACCCTGCCCATCAGTTACTTTAATGTATTGGAATTCTCTCTGTGCTTCCTGACCATTTCCAAGTTCATAAAAAGCCTGAAGACGCATTCCGTTTCTGAAAAGCTGTTGATTGTATAAGATATTTCCAACCACAAAGTCATTATTTCTGGTTACATCACCTTCAGCTCCGGAGTAGAAAAATTTTCTGTAATGGATTAAAGCATTTAAAGTAGTTCTTTCCGTTTTGATGATCTGGCTTTCTGCCATGAATCCCAAAATATTGTTCATGTTCTGAAGCCTGTTATCACGCACAGAGTCATTATCCCTCATGTATACTTTAGCCAATAACTTTGTTCTTGTACTGTCACCGATTTTCTTTTGCAAAAATATTTCTTTCCAGCTGAAACTTGTGACATCCATAAGCTGAGTGTCGTTGTATTTTTTCTCATTGTGCTCCATGCTTCCACCAATTGCCCAGCTTCCTTTTTTACCCGTAAATTCAGTTGAAACTCCACCACGGATGAATTTAGTATCCTGAAGAGTAGCATTGGTGTTCAGAAAGGATAAATTCCCTTTCGTAAAGAATTTTCCTGTGATCCAGCCAAAATCCAAATCGTTTTTAAGCCCTTTGTAAGAATTTTGTTCATTCAGATAATTGACACGGTAATTTAAAGTAGATTTATTATTCCATTTATTGAGGAAACTGAAAATAAATCTGTTTTGAGTCTTCTTATTAAATTCCTGCGCAAGGTTGAAATCTCTTGAGAATTCCACATCATTGATACGGTCAAGGATATGAAACTGTCTGTCTATATATTGATATTCGAAACTAGGCGTTCCTTTCCATGCGTTCTTTGTAAAACTTTTATTTCCGAAAATACGCCATGCATAGCCCATATTCTGATTAGAATCTTTGGATGAAAATAAATTGACATCATAATTGCTAAGGGAAATATCGGCTCCTATTTTTCCCTCATTCAATAGATATTCTGAGTTTAGAGAGTATACCTGAGATTTTTGTGGGGAAGGGAGTTTTCTTACCGCCCTGTAATCTCCGGCATTAGGCCCTACGTATTCGAAAACACGTCCGTTGTTAGTCGTCTGAGCTATTTTATAATCTCCCAGATTAGCTCCGAAATAAGTAAAAGAAACCTGATACAGTGTTAAGCTGGAATCTGTAGAGAATTCATAGAAGTTTCCGGCGGTGTTTAATTTGTATAAAATTTTATTGACATCATACTCCGTCACTACTCCTGACGGCGCATACATCAGGTTAGGATCATTGCCTGCTTCTGCAAGAATTTGTTCATCCTCTTTGGAAAGATTTAAAGAAAGAGGTGCATTCTTGTTGTCATTTTCCATGAACCAGTTAAGCCCCACTTTGAATTTTTCTCTCTGGTGTTCAACCTTTCCGGTAAATAAATATCTTGAATAATTTCTATTGGCGTAGTTATAAGAAATCGTAATGAAATTCTGTTGGAAAATAGGACGGAAACTGGTAAAAGTAACTTCACCCGTATTATAATTGATGATATAATCCTGGTTTTCTCCTCGTTTCATCAAAATCCCATCAATGAAAACCTGCTCGGAACCGGAGATCAACGTGATAAACTGTTCACCATTCTTACCTGTCAGACGATAAGGTCCCTGGTTACCTTCAACACCCTGAAAACGGATTCTGTGAAATTCACTTCGTGCAACACCGGCAGAAATATCTACTAATGTTTTATTCTCCTTCCCAAATTCTGTCTGGAACTGAAGCCCCATACTCCTTCTCTGGTATTTGGCAAAATAATTTTTAGCTTCTACAAGATCAAGATGCCCGGCCCTGAGGATAGACTTTTCCTTGATGTTAAGCTGCATATAGATCTTGTCAAACTCCTCCAAAGTCTGGGTATAACCATCCGCCTGAATAGGAAGATTATGGTCTGAAATACTTGCTAAAATGGTAACATCTTTGGATAGTCGTCCTGAGATCTGCAGATCCATAGAACTTTGTACAGATTGCCCCTGGTTATTTCCAAAAGTAATCCCACGGATAATGGAACCCTTCGAATTAAGCTCACCTAAAAATCTTTTTTTATCATTTTTTGCCAGTACAGCTTCATCAATAACAATTTTATTGTGTGTTCTTATGAAATCAAGGGTATCTTTTGCAAAGATATCCTGCTCAAGTCTGGCGGCAAGAATACTGTCTCTTTTTATGCTGTCTTCGGGGATGTTGGGATTTTTCCACGAGAATACCTGAGCATTTCCTGAAAATATGCCTAAGAAGAAAAAAATGATTACAAGAGTAAAATTCCGCAAGTCCTCAAAAATAATTCGTAAAAATAGCTAAAAAATGTTAATACTAAGAGGTTTAGAATTATTAACAGAAATTTAATGCAAATATTGTGAAGTCATAAAAAATCATAGTAATTTAGCCCTCGAAATTATTAATAACAGAAAATCTTAAATCATGAAAAAACTTTATTCGTTCGTAGCGGTTGCTATGTTGGCGGCTACTGCCTTTGGACAAACAACTCTTTTGTCAGAAAACTTCGGAACTACCAATAATACATTACCTGCAGGCTGGATAAGTACAAATACTACCAATGGATGGAATGGAAGTACAGCTTCTGTATCTGGTACATATGCCGGAGCATCAGGGGGTGCAAATGCTTTATTTGCTGGAAACGGTTCTAATGGAGCTACTCACACTTTAACTTATTCTTTATCAACAGTTGGGTATAGTAATATCAATATTATCTGGGGAGGAAGAGGAACTACTGCTTTTGCTCAGAATGTTAATTTTCAGTGGAGCACAGATGGCTCTACATGGAACGATGTAACTTACACTTATACCAAAAATGGTAACAGTTGGGCTCTTGTAAACGGAGGAGTAGCTATTCAATTGCCGGTACAGGTAGAGAATGCAACAACGTTAAGCCTTAGATGGTCATCTGTTGCAAATAATTCTGGAAACTATAGAATTGATGATGTGAAAATAGTAGGAACTTCTGCAACATTAGGAACTTCAAACTTAAATATATCTAAAAACGTTTTCGTTAAAAATACAGTTGTAAACAGTGATATTACTTTCGGAGCTAAATCTGATGTTAAAATCTTCAATATTGCTGGTCAGGTTGTCAAAACAGCAACTGTTTCTGAAAACCAATCATTGAATGTTTCGGACCTTAAAGAAGGAACTTACATTGTAACCGGAACGGTAAATGGTAAAGCTGTTTCAGAGAAAGTTATTAAAAAGTAAAATTGCTAATTAACTTATTGTTAAATATATAACGCTGTTCAATTTGAATAGCGTTTTTTTTGTAGTTTTACGATGTATTAAAAAAATTATTTATGAAAAGATCTTTACTATTTTAGGATTGGTTTCGGCAACTGCATTAATGAATGCCCAAATCGTAATTAATGAAATTTATGGTGCTGGTGGAGGAAGTACAGCTTCCATTCTATACAAATATGATTTTGTAGAATTAAAGAATATTGGATCAACAACAGTTACTTTAACAGGGGCTTATTTACAATATGCATCTGCAGCAGGAACTTTCAATGGAGGTAACAGTAATCATGCACTACCAAGTATTACTTTAGCTCCTGGACAGACTTATCTTCTTCAGGAAGGAAGTGTCGGTACTGCTGGTGGTGATCTTCCTACTCCCGATGCTATTGGAACGATCAATTTATCAGGAAGTGCGGGTAAACTTGCTTTGACTTCTGATAATACAGCACCTACTGCTGCTACAAGTGCAAATGTCATTGACTTTTTAGGATATGGAACAACAGCGAGTTATTTTGAGGGAACGGGTCCTGCTCCTGCACCATCAAACACAACCTCAATTGCAAGGCTTGCGGGAGATACAAATAACAATTCTGTAGATTTCACTGGGGGAACGCCTACTCCTCAGAATTCAAGTAATGCAACTTTAGCAGTTGTTGATGTTAAGAACAAAAAAGCAGGAAGTTTTGTAAAAAACTCTTTCGTTAAAAATAACGAGATTGTTTTCGGATCTGATGTAAAAGACGTAAAAGTTTTCAATACGTTCGGACAGCTTGTAAAAGAAGCTTCTGTAAAACAAAACGGAACTGTAAGCGTTGCTGAACTGGTAAAAGGAAACTATATCGTAACAGGTACAGTAAATAACCAACCGGTTTCTCAAAAAGTTCTTAAAGACTAATCTCTTTACAATAAAAATACAAACAGTCGCTTCATTGAAGCGGCTGTTTTTTGTGGGATTATTTGTTGATTTTTAAACCTTTGTATCATGTTTATTTCTTAATTTGGTGGTATTGTTTTTGATATTTTTATTTCAAATCCATTTCTAAAATTAGTACGATGAAAAAAATCTTTACTCTTGCAGGGCTTTTATTAGTAACAGCCTTTTCGAATGCCCAAATTGTGATCAATGAAATTTATGGTGGTGATGTCAACTCAGGTGCTGTATTGAAAAATAATTATATTGTGCTCAAAAATATCGGTACGAACCTGGTTTCTTTGACGGGAGCCAGTATACAATATGGACCTGCTATTGGTGCTTTTACTGAATATCATACACTACCTGATTTGACTTTAGGACCGGAAGAAACCTACTTAATTCAGGAATCAGTAATTGAAGGGGGAACTGAAGATCTACCGACACCCAATTTCATTGCCACTACAATAACGAATTTTGACGGCACACCCAACAAATTTTCCGGTTTGAGGATTTCCAGTGTTTCAGGAAAAATAGCTTTAGCTGGAAATATAGTACAGGTGAGTGGACCTTCTGCATCCAATGTGCTGGATTTTGTAGGGTATGGATCCAATGCAGATCAATTTAAAGGTGATGGACCGGCTCCTTCTCCCACTACAACCACTGCTATCAAAAGAACATTAGTGAGTAATAATGATAATATGGCGGATTTTTCCCTTGAAGGAAGTGTAAGATCCGGCTTTGTGCAAAATCCTTTTATTAAGGATAGTAAAATTGTCTTCGGAACAGAGGTGAAAGACGTGAAAGTTTATGATACCTTCAGACAGGTTGTTAAAAAATCACCCACAAAATTAGCCTCAAGCCTTGATATTGCTGAGTTACCCAAAGGAACTTATATTGTAACAGGAACTATCAATAATATTCCGATTTCACAAAAAATTATAAAAGATTAGTTTTTAATAAAAAAGGACAGCTTATTGATCAGCTGTCCTTTTATTTTTTTGTTTTTGCAGAATCTTAATACCAGCCTCTTCTCGCTGCATTAATAATCGATCCAAGATTAAGAATCAATGTATATCTGATGCGTTTTCCATAATCCTTGAATGAAGGTTCAAATCCTAAAGAAGACTGTATCGGAAAATAAACTTCGAGGAAATCAGGGATAATTCTCACTTTAACTCCAGTATCCCATATGAATTTTGCAGGAAGATCTTTGTTTTTATACACTCCGGCATCGGCATATACATGGAATATTTTCCAGATACTTGAATCTACGTTTGCAGAGGTAATCCATTGGTTTACTGTTCCCGGTAGAAATGATTTAAAACCACCGTCAGCTAATATAAACTGTTGCGAAAGGAGACCACTGCTGGCGCTCTCTCCCAAAAGAGTATAAGAGAATGAATAATTGGAAACCCTTGAAATACCATAGTCGAAAAGGTTGTTTCGGGTATTGTTTCTTAGAAAATATCCGGCAAATAAACGTAAGCTAAGCTTTTGTTTAGGGGCAAATTCCCATCTGTAGAAACCTTCAGCTGTTATTTTATTAAAATCTTCCATTCCCTGAGTGCTCAGACTGAAACTTTTTTCATGAATCATCTGGCTGTCGCTATAGCCATATCCGATACTCCAGAGATTATACTTCTTGTAATCGTCGTTAGCAATCATTAAAGGACTAAGATCTCTCTCAAAATAATTATAAGAGACTCCAATCCCTCTGCTTACCGTACTTCTGGGATTCTTTCTGAAATTGATAGAAGAAGATATAGAAGTCTTTCTGTAAGCCAGATTATAATCATAATGGAAATAAGAACCGGATAGTCCGAAGGTCAAACTTCTGATAATACTTTCTGCGGGCAGAATAGTGTAGGAAACCGCTGCGGAACCAGTCAGCTTTCCTGTTCCGGTACTGTAGGTTGGTGTAACTGAATACAGAAATTTCTGATCAAAGAAAGACTGGTTTTTTAAATTCACTCCCAAAAGGAATTTATCATACGTATTATTAAAACGCACTCTTGGGCTGATATAAATTTCGTTGTACTCCGGATTGGGAATATCTTTTATTAATTTAAGTTTAATTTTTTTTGCATTGGAAAAAATTCCTTTTGCATATAGAAAATTATCTCTGTAATTGGATTCCGGAAAGATGTAGCCGCTGTTTAAAGTGACTTTGTAAATGTTATCTGAAGCAGGAAGTGTCAGGCTGGCCATACGTTCATTTTCTTCAGTATCTATCCAGTAAGCCTTCTTTTCTCCTGTTTTTGTTTCTGTTTCCAATTTTACAGGAATGGAAATATCGGTATTTTTTACAATGTTTATTTGGAGTGAATCGTTTTCTTTTCGAATATTTTTTAATTTGAAATCAACTCTGTTTTTCTGTTTGAAAAAGTTTGAAAGATAAGCTGTTGATTTATTTTTTTCGGAAAGCGAAGTGAGAAAATCTTCAGGATGTATTCTTTTTCCCGAATTCTGGTAAATATAATTTTTTACAATATCATTGAAATTGTCATACCCCATTTTATCTGCTGAATAATTGAACAGACTTCCGGTTTCAAAACTGCTGACAGCCATATCATTGAAATTACTTAAAACAGGGAAATGTTCAGTAATCTTCTGATCAAGATTTTGCAGCATAATATATTGGTAGGAAAGTCCGTAGCGGTCCAGAAGTTTTACTTTGGAGGCATGGAATAATTTTAAAGGCTTAACTCCAAAGATTTTGGTTTCCGGAAGGGTTCCTAAAAGTTTCGTATCAGTATAGAACTTTTTCAGATACTGAATTTCCAGATAAGATTTTAATCCGTTTTTAAACCAATGATCTTTTTCTTTATCTGCAATAACGGTTTCATCAAGAATTTTCTTGGTAATCATTCCAAAATAATCCAGATCCGTTTTTTCTGTATTGGTAAATAACTGGAATCTGAATTTCCAGAAAGTAATATCATTATTTCCAAAAAAGTCTTCTTTAGCTCTGAATTTATCTGAAATAAAAAGACTTTTCGGAAGAATACCCAGTCTCTCTTTAAGGAATTTTAAATGTAGAGGAAGATAAAATTCCAGATTCTGCTTTTCTTCAGGATTCAGGTTATATCCAAATTTGACCTCGGTTTCATCTCCATCAATATTGGTTTTTATGGAAGGATAACCAATAGTAGAAATTAAAAACTCCGGATCAGAATCCAGATTTCCTTTAAAAGAATTCATCTGAACCTGTGGAAGATTACCTTCAACAAAAGTATTGACAGGAATATCAAAGTTGACAGTCCAGAAAGTATTGAAACTTACTGGTTCTTCAATATCGTGATAGTTTCTTTTGGAAATATTGTCCGGATCAAAATGATCCGGAACAATAAAGAAATATTTTAATACTGTATTCTGAGCAGATGTTCCGTATCCCGTAAAAGTTTTATCGGGAAGCTGCATTCTGTATTGCAACTGTAATGTGACACTTTCGCCAGATTTCAGTATGTTTTTCAGAGGAATAAAAAGATTTTCATCTGAGAGGGTACTGACTGGGATGACTTCATTTTCAGAATTTTTGATATTCAATTCAAGAAGTTTACCCAATTGATCACTTTTTGCAAAGTGCAAATCCGTATTCCTGTCTTCCAGTTTTCTGTAGACTAAAGAGGTTCCGCGTCTGTTGTATGCGGAAACCCAATTCAGGAGTTTTACCGTCTGCAGATCTTTTCCGGAATGATTGTAATAAACAATTTCCTGATTGATCTCAAGGTTCTTCTTGTCAGGAGACAGTTTTGCTTCAATATAAATACTGTCTTTCTGTGCAGAGACCTGTGCGACTCCCCAGAACAAAATAAGGCAAATGCTGAGCTTTTTCAAATATTCGTGATAAAGCCCAAATATAACTTATTTTGTATATACTTTATAGGATTTTAACCTTGAATTGTTTTTTTGTCCAAAGAATTAATATACGCATTCCATCCTTCAGTCTTATAAGTGATGGCAGATGCTTCAGGATCATTAGATTTATAAATTCCTCTTCCTACAATAATAAAATCCGTGTGTAGTGTTTTGAAAACATGTTCCGGCGTATTATACTGCTGTCCTTTACCATCTCCTGAATCTGCAAGATTTACTCCCGGAGTGAATAATAAAAGGTCTTCCGGAATTTTGTTTTGAGATACTCCACCAATGACATTTGGATGAGATAAAGCTACTTTTAAAGCTTCTTCACGATAGCTGGCTGTTGTAAGCGCTCCTTTTGAAGACATTCCAACGATGGCTACCACGCCTACATTTTTGAAGCAGTCTAATGATTCAAAACCTCCGATCACCTGTGAAGTGACAAAATCTGCCCAATCTGTAATTTTGAAAACCCCGCTTGTAAACTGAAGTTCCTGTGTATTCCCAATGTCAGCAAATTTTCTGTCTTCCATCAATAAAAACTGATGTTTTGCAGCAATGGCTTTTAGAGGAGTGATTGTTTTTTCATAATCAAAATCAGAAATGATATCGATATGCGTTTTTAAAGCAATCACATGCGGACCTACTTTTTCAGCAAGTTCCAATAGCTCCTGAGTGGTTGTAACATCAGCAGAAGCAATAAGATTTGATTTTTTCGCTAAAGCTGTTTCCAGTAATTTCTTTGAAACAGAATGTTGTGTAGCTTCAAGTTTCTGTTCATAAGATGATCTTGTTTCTTCTTCAAACTGAATGTGATTCCCCTGAAGGAAATCCTGAATTCTTTTTACTTCTTCATCAGATAATTCTCCGGTTTCCTGAAGAATGTCACATACCTCCGAAATATTGAAAAGAGTGTGTACTCTGTAGCCTTTGCCTTCTAATAGCTGCTTTCCTCCCTGCTCTCTATCCAGTACTACTACAATATCAGAAACTTTAAGATCTTCCTGTTCTATTTCAGGAATAGTTTCTAATAAAGATTTTCCTGAAGTGATCACATCTTCTACCAAAAGACAGTTTTGTCCTTTCTGGTAAATTCCTTCGATCAACTTTTTGGTACCGTAGCTTTTGGCTTCTTTTCTTTTAATAATTAATGGAATATAGCTTTCCAGAGACATTGCAGTTGCCATTGGAAGAGCAGCATAAGGAACTCCACAGATTAAATCAAAATTATCTAATGGAAGCATTTCCAATAAATAATTAGCAAGATTTTTTAAAATTTTAGGATCTGAAGCCAAAGGTCTCAGGTCTACATAAAAAGGGCTTTCAATACCACTTTTCAGGGTAAACCTTCCGAATTTGATGATCCCTAGCTTGTAGCACTCTAAGAAGAATTCTTTTTTACTTTCCATTATTTTTTATTAGATATTGCAAATTTAAGCAATTGAAATAAGGCTCAAAAATTTATCGCTCATTTGTAAATAAAAAACCATCCCGGATGGACCAGGATGGTGTGAAAAATATAATAAACTGTTATTTTACGATTTCAGCCTCAATGATTTGGGCTCCACTGTATTTTTGTTCGGCTTCCCATAATAAAAACTTGTCTACCTCTTTAATAAGTTTAGGAATGGTAAGTGACAATACTGCCAGGTCATCCATTACTCCCAATACCGGTATTACAAATTCAGGAAGCAGGTCAATAGGGGAGAGTACATATAAAATTCCCAGTAAAGGAAGAATAATGTCTATGGATTTCATTGGATAAACTCCTTTTCTCCACATTTTAACCATTCTGAAAATATCAGGGATCTTTTTTATAAAGCCCTTATGATTGATGGCTTCTTTTGCAAGATTTAATTTTGAATATTTCATTTTGTGTTAGGATTTAATAAATTTTTCAACGCTATTAAATTCGCAAATCCTGTACCAATAAATTATAAAATTTAGTTAAAATATTATTTGATAATATTGTCAATGAACTGATGCACAGTCTCTGTGTTCCAGTCTTTTGTAGCATCCTCTTTAATAAGGATTCTTCCATGCTTATCCAGAAGGAAAGTGGTAGGGAAAACCTTGGGAAGAATTTTCTCAGAAATAGGGCTTTGAGCAATATATACAGGAACGGTATAGTTATTTTCTTTTAAAAATTTTCTTACATCCTCTTCCTTATCATTCATGGCAATAAGTACAAAATCTACATGATCTTTTCTGGTATCATACAGTTTCTGGATAGAAGGCCATTCTTTTCTGCAAGGCGGGCACCATGTTCCCCAGAAATTAAGGAAGACTCCTTTGTCTTTAAAGTTTTTAAGATTGGTGCTTGGAGCATTGATTCCTTTAAGCTCTATATCGTAATCTTCTTCACTGATGTGAACAGCATTTTCAATGGTAGCTACCGGAAAGAATGTATCCTTAAGAAAGTTTCTTATTCCCGGTACAAATGCAACAACACCAATGATTGCTATGATTACAATATAAATGATACTTTTTTTCATATCTCTTTTTTATAGAAGATCTAAAATTTCCTGAACAGCGTCTTTTCCTCTGTTTTTAGCATAATATATCTGCAGATCATTATAGAAACTATCTTTTGGATATGCTTCAGGATCAGCTTTATATTTCATCAGCAGCTCATATCCGTATTTCGGACGCGGTCCCCATGAATTTTTTACATTCAGGTCTTTGTCAAGGATAATTACTTTAGGAATAGATTCGGTACCATTAGTCAAAAACTGATTGATTAAACTTTTATCACTGTCTCTCAGAAAAACTCTTACCTCGTTATGTCCTTCAAAAAATCTGAAAAGAGCAGGCACTGTTGCGCTTGCATCACCACACCATGCTTCGGAAATGATTAAAATTTTTCCGTCAAAGTTTTTGGCAGCAAGTTCTTTCAGCTGATCTTCATCCGGAACGTATTTTTTTACCGTTCTGTCCATTCTCTGAAGACCCAGTTCGTAATATTGTTTATAGTCAAGTTCCTGTTGGTTGGCAGGATTTTCTAATCTTTCTTTTGCAATCTGAAGGTATTCTTCAAAAGAAATTCCTTTATCCCAGTAATTTTTCATTACTAAAAATATTTATGTTAAAAATTATTGATGTTTCTTGTTTTGTTGATCAAAAACAGGTCTGCCAGTACAAATGCAGCAAGACTTTCCACTACAGGAACCGCTCTTGGAACTACACAAGGGTCGTGACGTCCTTTTCCTTCCACGATTACCGGATTTCCATCTTTGTCAATACTGTCCTGAGGTCTCAATATCGTAGCTACAGGTTTGAATGCTACACGGAAATAGATGTCCATTCCGTTAGATATTCCTCCCTGAATTCCTCCTGAAAGATTAGATTTTGTAGTGAAATCTGTGTTGAAAGCATCATTATGCTCTTTTCCTGTCATTTTGGCACCGCAGAAACCGCTTCCATATTCAAAACCTTTGCAGGCATTAATATTCAGCATTGCTTTTGCCAGCTCAGCCTGAAGTTTTGAGAAGATAGGTTCACCAATTCCTACAGGAACATTTTTAATCACACAAGTGATGGTTCCTCCAATGGTGTTCCCTTCTTTTTTGATCTCTTTGATTCGTGCAATCATCCTTTCAGCCGTTTCAGCATCAGGACAACGAACATCATTGCTTTCTGTTTGGGAGAAATCCAAAGCCTGATATGGTTTTTCACAGAAAATATCACCTACGGAAGAAACGTAAGCGTTGATCTCAATGTCTGGTAAAAGCTGTTTGGCAAGTGCGCCTGCAACTACCCAGTTCATTGTTTCTCTTGCAGAAGATTTTCCACCACCACGGTGATCCCTGAAGCCAAATTTCTGGTCATAGGTGAAATCTGCATGGCTCGGACGATATGCCCCTGCAATATGATCATAATCTTTCGATTTCTGATTTTCGTTTTCAATGATAAAACCAATTGGCGTACCTGTTGTTTTTCCATCAAAGATTCCGGAAAGAAACTTTACTGTGTCACTTTCTTTTCTTTGTGTAACGATTGCTGACTGGCCGGGCTTTCTCCGATTCAGTTCGTACTGAACCTGATCGAGATCTACCGCTAAACCTGCCGGAAAATTATTGATGATACCGCCATAAGCCACTCCGTGACTTTCTCCAAATGTTGTAAGACTAAGAAGATTACCTAATGTGTTGAACATGATACAAAATTACCTTTTTTTCTTCAGATAATAAAGTTTCTGGATTTGTTCTATTTATCAGTGTTTTTGATAGTATTGATAACCTTTTGCGCTTCCTTTTCTTCTTCCGAAGTCATTTTTTTCCAGATAAACCCCTTTTTAAGGTCATTTTTGTCTAAAAGCTGGGGGAAAATACCTGCTTCCACATAATCAAAAATATAATTAGGGTTTACTGCAGGAATTGGAGTATCAAAACTGTAAGGATAATGATGGGAGATATTAAATTTGAAATTCCCGACTTTATATGTTTCAAACTGATGATACTCGTAGGTTGAAGGCTGATAAAGCTGTTTTTTTTCAAATCCTGTCATAAAACTTCCAACCCTGAAGCTTGGAATATATTTTTGAATGAATTCCGGAAAAGATAATATTGAAATAAAAAATAAACTTAAAGCTGAAAAGAGAACAATAGATTTTTTCCGATCAAAATATTCGTAAAACAAGACAAAGAATATTACAAAAAAATATCTAAAAAAATCGGTATTGGGCGGAGAAAGTAAGAATCAATGCACTTTTTATCAATAATGAGATGCAGATCAGTGTCATCAGTTTTTTCTTTTTTATCCAGGCAAATGCAGAGAAAATACCCAGGCTCAGAACAAAAAGAATATTAATTTTGGATTTGATTCCTTCCAGTGAAAACCAGTTTTTGATATAATCTATAGTTGAAAACTTTTGAATTTCTTCATACGTGTACTGCATATCGTAAGTTTTCATGATGGCAAATTGCGAAGAAATTTTTAGCACTTCGGAATTAGGTTTCCAGGATACTCCCAAATCACCTATGGCTACAGGAAAAACAGGATAGCCGAATACCCATATGTTTTTCACAAAGAAAATTAAGAGAATGATAATTCCTAAAAATAAAGGTCTGAAGCTGTTCTTAAAAATAAATACCGAACTTAAGAATGTTAGTACAGGCAGCCATATCATTGTTGGTTTTATGGCAAAAACAAAAATTGAAAAGGCAAAAAGGAGAGTAGTGTTTCTGTTTCCTGCCAGAATTTCATTTAAAATAATCAACGAAAAAATAATGACAGGAAGATCCGGGCTTGGAGATTGTGAAAACAGCAGTAATAACGGCAGGAAACATAGATGGATCCAGTTTTTCCTTTCAATGATATAAATGCTGTAGATCATGAGGAGTGTGGAATTGATTCTCAAAAACGGATCAGAGAAGTTGGAAAACCCTGCCTGAAAAATATGCCACAGTGACATTTGTCCCAGCGTCAGATCTATATTTGAAACTCCTTTTACCAGTCCGTATTCTGTAAGCCATTGAAGCGTAGGAATATAATACCCGAAATGATCTAATATATAAGGATAGAAAGAACCAGCGAATATTATAATAAGAGAGATTACGCTCAATAATGCAAAATCTTTCTTTGAAAACTGATAGAATTCCCAGTAGAGTTTATTTTTAAAGAAAAAGAGTAATCCAAATAGTATTGAAGGTATTTCTACATAAATATTTAAAGGAATAAAAAAAGAAATAATTGTCCAGATCAAACTTATTCCTAAGATTCCGGATAAAATTTTTCCGGAAACTTCCTGAAATAAAACTCCCCATATATTTTCCATGATTTTTCCCCACCCCATGAGGACAGGAACGATGAAAATGGAAGAAAGAAGAATCAATATCATAAAAAAAGATTGCTTAAAAGTAAGCAATCTTTATATTTATTGTGAAAATATTTATTAACGGGGTTGTACTCTTCCGTCTTTTCTATCCTGTGATCTACCAATGGTATACCCTGTAGCACCTCCTACAACACCACCAATTACAGCTCCCAGTCCTCTGTTTTTCTTGGCAATCAGCGCTCCGGCAGCAGCACCACCTACAGTACCAATAACAGTTCCTTTGGCAGCTTTACTCCATCCTTTTTTCTGGGTCGTTCCCTGTGAAGTACTACTTCCGTTATTCGCATAACTTCCATTGCTGCTTCCTCCGGAATTGGAATTGGAGCTTCTGTCTCTATATATTGTTCTTGTTTCTCTGATTACTTTTGGTCTTGAATTATTTTCAGCAGCAATTCTAGCTTTTTTGCTTTCTGATATACTGTCCGCTTTTTTCTGAGCTTCATAGACCATTTTTTCCTTTTCAATAGCCAGCTTTTGTTTTTCTATTTCAAGTTGTCTGGCCTGAAATTCAAGTTTCTGTGCTTCCAGTGATTTTTCTGCAACGCTGTCGTCTTTCTTGCAGGCCGTCATTAATAAGACGGATAAAAAACCTGCTAATACTATCTTTCCCATAATTCAAATTTTAATACATAAAGCCAAAACGACTTTAATTTTAGTTTTATTTTCAATTATGAAGCCAAATTTTAGTTAATGAGTGTTAAAATTGTTGTTAAATCACCAAATTAACTTTTAATATCACTTGGTTTTATATTGCTGGTAAGGGATTTCGGGAGTATTTGTAAATTTTAATTCACTGATAGTTTTTATTGAATTCATATAAGTTGATTATTTTTGAACTACCAAATTACTTTTTAATATGAAAAAATCAATTTTTACAGTGTCAGCATTAATTGGATTGCTGGCTGTTACAACGTCGTTTTCCTCAGGGGAAGTAGTAGAGGGTAATACACCCCGTTCAGTAGTGTCGGATAAGATTCCAAAGACCCAGACTTACAAAATTCGTTATGGTCTTCTTTCCAAAAGTGGAACGAAAATTCTTTCGGGTAATTATGATGTTGGAAGTTTTATTGCTGAAAACATGACTACAGGAGAGGTGTATGATACGTATTATAGTGGTGGATTCCAGTCGGTTCCTCAATATTATGATGGACTTCCTGCGGGAACTTATACATTTTCTGCGATGCAGGGCCAAGGCGGCTGGGTAGGGTATGGAACAGTAGTTGCTACAGTTTCTGACGCACAGGTAGATTCTGACGGATATATTACGGTATATATTCCAATCGTTTGGGAGGAATAGGCTTGTGAACCCCAAAATATTTAGCTAAATTTACCCTTCCAGAAATGAAGGTTTTTCTTTAGATATTCAATGGATATCTGTGATCTTTATTTATTTTTATGCAAGTATCATAATGGCATAAAATTGAGATTGATTTAATCTTCAGGATGCAGTTTGACTCTTACAGACGTATTCATTCTTCAGTTCCAGGTTTGTATTATATTTTTCTATTGAAGAAAGATAATAAAACGGTTGTGAAGAATGATTTCACAATATTCTGTTTGGATTTTTCTAAATAGATTTTTTTCATCATTTGTGTTTTTTAGGCCTCCGTAAGGAGGCCTTTTCATATAAGTTTATTATAATGTGAAAATTTATGATTCTGCTCATATAATAATTGAGCAGCATATAGTAGATTTGATTAAACATTTTCATTCCATATTTTATCAAAAAGACTTCTCGAAACGGGAGGTCTTTTTTTGAGAAATATTGTCTGCGAACCAAGGGATCCACTATTTGAAAGAATTAATAATTTTATGATTATAGTCATAAAATAAAAATAAAGACTGGTATATCTTTGGTGATAGAATCAACAGATAAAATAATTTTTATCTCTGATATAAAATTTTTTTTCATCATTTGTGTTTTTTGAGGCCTCCATTTTTTGGGGGCTTTTTCATATGATGAAACTCATAGTTTAAATTTCATAAGTTGTTTTATGGCCAAATAGTATATCCCGGATGATACATATTTTGTCATTTGATTTAGGGAGAAGAAATTATGTCAATGGAGAGTTGGGTTAGTTTTTTGAAGGTTAATAAAGTATATGTTTCTTTAATATGAATTTAATTTTATGAAACTGTAAATTATTTTTTTATTAATATTTTTATTCTGATGTTAGAAATGTCTTAATTAATTATAAATAATTATGAAGTGGTTTTTAAAGCATCTGTAAAATCGGTTTAAAATGCTGAAATCGTAAAAATGATATTACAAGGATAAATCAGTTTTTTTTATCAAAATTGAAATTCTTGGCACGATTTTTCGATATAGAAATGTAACTCATGTTTAATTTGAGTTTTCATGGTTATTAGTTTTTATCCTCGGAATTTCCGAGGATTTTTTTTTGAATTGAAATAAAAAATCCCCGCCAACATGGCAGAGATATTTTATTAAGGTAAGTTTGATAAATCATCTAATTTACTTTCTAAAGACAGAACTTCAATATTGTTATACTGATCTGCTTTATCAAGTAAATGTCCGAGATAGATGACGATAGAGTCTATATTCCTTCTTGAAATAAAAATATTTTCTCTTTGAATTTCCTCTTCTATTTCTTCCACATAATCTATTTCATCATCATCAGCTTTGTCTTGTATTTCTTTTTCATACTGTATTGCTGCAAGTATCAGGCTTTTTTCTTCAGGGGTGAACTGTATCATCAGTATTGGATTTTAGTATTATTTTTCTATAGATTCTTTGATCCTTTTTTAACGGTGTATTTTATTAATCTGTAAAAACCATAAATACTGCCAAGCATCAATAAGGTTAATATAATTGTTGAAATGATAATGTGTGTTGATGATATTAATAAAAACATGGTTAATTATTTATTAAAGATATAGTGGTTATTTTTTCATAAATATAATAATATATGGGTGATAATGAGGTAAGAAACAAAAACAAAAAAACCTCTAAATTATTTAGAGGTTTTTTCTGAGGTACCTAGCGGATTCGAACCGCTGTAGATGGTGTTGCAGACCACTGCCTAGCCGCTCGGCCAAAGTACCATTTTTACCATTTTTGAGGTGTGCAAATATAGCAAAATTTCTTTATGAACAAAAGTTTTTAAGCAATTTCTTTCTTTCCAAGAGCTTCTATTTCGCTTTTTGCTTGAATTTCAGCCTGATAATTTTTGATGTTAATGACTCTTGTTTCGCTCCATTTGTCATGCCAGCCGCTTTCGCCGAAAAAAGAAAGAGAATCAAAAGGAACCATTCGGGAAAATATGCGTCCCACTATTTGTAGTGAGGTAGGTTGATTTCCATCTATACTGATCACTTTTGTTCCGGTAATATACTTTGCAATTGTCTTTCCAAGATAATATTCCATGAAAAAGAAATAAGCGAAAAATACAAAAAAGTAAGAAATAATGATAGATACGGCTACACTTGTATTGTTATCAATATCTTCTTCACTAATTATTTCTCCAAAAACAATAGAGTAGAACAATGCAAAAGCAAAGAAAAAAATATAAAATATAATCTGAATAAAGATTCTATCAAGGAAATAATTAAGGAATCTTGTACCTGTAGGTGCCTTGTGTCTATCTACAACAACTAGATATTTTCTCATGGGGAAGGTTATTAGTTTTTTAGTTTAGTTTTTATTGATGGTGTTAAAATCCGTTGACCAATAATTTTAAAGAAGCATTCGTATCAATAACAGCAGTGATTCCTGTATTGCTGAGCAAAATTTTACTTGGCTTAAGATTGAACACTTTTCCGTTCATCTTTAAACCTTTATAATATTCTTTATTAAAAGCCTCTTCGATACTTTTTCTTGAAGTTTCTTCCAGTTCCTGAGTAGGAATACCGTATTCTTCTTCAATCATTTTTACGATTTTCCCCTGAAATAACAGGGAAGCTGTTTTTTGAAGGATATTGGTCGTTTTTAGTTTAAATTTCGTTTCAGATAAAACAATTTTTCTTTTAGTTTCATCATACACCGGAATTCCTGAAATAATAGATGTCCCTTTGATATAGCCATCGGTCTGAGCTTCAATAACCACCCTATCATCAACACCATATACTCTGATATCGGTTACCTTCACTTTAGAATCACGTACATCAAACTCCTTGTTCAGGAACGTTTTTCTTGCCATATTACTTGCTTCCGTAAAAGGGATATTGGCTGTTGTCTGCAAAATAAACTTATCTGCAACAGTAGGAGTGGAGTTAAAATTAGCAACACTTGTCACGGGTGAAGAAGCTGCAGGTTTATTCCCTGTAAAAGTTTCAGAATAAATATCCACACCAAGCGTAGCATTGATCTGATTTCCATAAAATTTCAAAGGAGTAATATTAACACCCACAGGGCTTACTTTAAGCCATGTGTTATATTCTTCCGAAATATTGAAGGGCTGCAGAAAAGTATTCCACGCCATTAAAGCATATTGCTGGAAATTCAACTGTGTCGCCATTTGCTGATCAATTGTTTTACAGAATTTTTCCTGTTGCTCTTTTAAGCTTTTTTCAACAATAGAGGTGATGGGAATCTGTATTCTTCCATAATCAAGCACAGGTTTGGTTACCCATCTGAAACCATTGGGCTGAGTATTTGTAATAATCGTCCAGTTATTTTTAAAAGTAACGGTGGTATTAAAAGACATTACTGTTTCAAAAGTGGTATTCTGATACGTATATACTCCCAAAGTACCAATTCCCTTTTCTGCCCATATTTTTAAAGGAACTTCGATCAGTAAATTCTGGCTGGTTCCTCCTACAAGGCGGATCGGTCTTGTTTTCCATACTTTCACTTTGAACTGATCATTGTTGTTATCTGTATAAGAATCATCCTGATATACCAGATCTTTTACAGAAGCATTGATCATATTGCTCAGTTCCGAAAGAGGGATGGTCACAGGCATCGTAATGCTGGATTTGATCTTAGGAAAGTTATAGGCTGCCAATTGATTATCAACGCCGGTTTGCCCAAAAGTGCTGATCCCTATTGCTAGAAATAATATTTTAACGAATTTCAATTTGTATGTTTTTTTTATGAAACGAAAATAAGCATTTTAATTTTCCGGTTTAAAGCTCTTTTCAAGCTCTATGCTGGCACCTTTCATTTCTCCTAGCATTGGCGGAGCTGTTTTCGTTATTTTTAATTTAATATAATCGACCTGTGGAAAGCTGTCATGAATTTTGGTGATGATTCTTCCGGCTACATGTTCCAGTAATTTGGATTTTATTTTCATTTCGCCGTGAAGGATGTCATTGATATCTGCATAACTTATGGTGTCATGCAAATCATCGGATGTGGCTGCTTTCCACAGATCGGTATGAAGTTCTGCATTCAGAATATAATAGGTACCGATGATATTTTCTTCAGGAAGTACACCATGGTATGCATATATTCGTACATCTTCAAGATATATTTTGCTCATTGCTTCAGATTTTATGAAGCAAAAATCGTCTTAATTCTTCAAAATCTGAATTTATTTCTACAGTTTTTTTCTCCTTTTTCATAAGCTCATTTAATGTTTCCGGAATTTCAATCTGAGTATGAATTGCTTTTTCCACTGCATCAGGGAATTTTACCGGATGTGCAGTACCCAGGATGAATCCTTTTTGCTCAGGATTTTCTTGCAAGTACTGTTCCATTGCAGCAAAGGCCACAGCGCTGTGAGGTTCCAGAATATAGCCGTATTTCTTATAGACTTCTGTGATGGTGCTCATCGTTTGATCATCATCAATCGAATAAGCTGATATTTTATTTTTTAACGTTTCAAACTGATGCCCGAAGAGTTCCAGGATTCTCACAAAATTGCTGGGATCTCCTACATCCATTGCATTGGATAGGGTAGCAACCGCTTTTTGTGGTTGGTAGTTTTGGGTTGTAAAATAATCCGGAATGACATGATTGGCATTACAGGCCGCAATAAAATGACTAGCAGGCAAACCTCTGAAATGGGCCAGCAGTCCGGCGCAAATATTTCCGAAATTTCCACTTGGTACACAGATTATCGGTTGTTCCTGATGATGCTGCATCCATTGTTTTAATGCTATTAAATAATAAATCTGCTGAGGAAGCCATCTTGCAACGTTGATAGAATTAGCAGATGTCAAAAATAACTGACTGTTGATTTCCTCATCCGAAAAGGCTTGTTTTACAAGGTTCTGACAGTCATCGAAGCTACCGTTGACTTCTAATGCAGAAATATTTTCGCCTAATGCCGTAAGCTGTTTCTCCTGAACCGGACTTACCCTGTTCTTTGGATACAATATAACTACATCAATCTGTGGAATTTTATAAAATCCGTGAGCAACAGCTCCTCCTGTATCTCCTGAAGTGGCTACAAGAACAGTAACTTTTTTCTGTTGGTCTTTCAGGAAATAAGACAGACAACGGCTCATGAATCTAGCACCAATATCTTTAAAAGCCAGGGTAGGACCATGAAATAATTCCAATATAGCTATCTGTTCATTGATCTTGATCAAAGGGATATCAAAACTGACCGTTTCTGCAACAATTTCTTTTAAGATTTCTGAAGGAATTTCATCTCCTGCAAAGTCTTTCATGCATTGGTATGCAATTTCTTCATTGGAATACTGGTGAAGATTTTGAATGAATTCATCTTCAAATTGGGGAATGCTTTCGGGGAAAAATAATCCTTTTTCTTTTCCCTGACCTTTTATAGTTGCTCCTCTGAAATCAATTTTTTCTGAATGGTCTTTTAAATTATAATATTTCATTTCTGTTTTTTATGATTAAGCTTCTTCAACGATTTGGATTCCCGCCGGATTTATTTTTGAAACGTACACCAGACTTTCTATTTCAATTGCATCATAAGCTGATTGCATCATCTTAGCAATTTTTTCTGCGGTTTCTTTTTGCTCAGACAGCATAAAAATAGAAGGTCCTGAACCGGAAATTCCTCCTCCTAAAGCACCCAATTGCAGACTTTTTTCTTTGATTTCGTTAAATTTCGGAATCAAAATACTGCGGACAGGTTCTATGATGACATCGTTAAGGCTTCTGCCAATCAGCGGAAAGTCATCTTTTTGAATCCCTGCCACCAGTCCGGCTATATTTCCCCATTGCTCCACAGCACTTTCTAAGGTGATATTTTTCTTTAAAATCTGCCTGGCATCTGAAGTTTTGACTTCCACTTGCGGATGTACGGCTGTTACAAATAAATCAGGACTATTTAAAGGAATAATATCAATCGGGCTAGTAGATTTTACCAAAGTAATTCCACCATAGATGCACGGTGCGATATTGTCTGCATGGCGTACTCCTGAAGCAAGCTCTTCTCCAAACATGGCAAAATGAACCATTTCCTCTTTCGAGAGTTTGTTTCCTAATAAAACATTAGCTCCAAAGGCGGCTCCGGCGGCACTTGCCGCACTGGAGCCGAGCCCGCTGCCTGGCTTAATATGTTTATGGATAATGACTTCAAAACCGTTTTTCATATTAAAATATTCCTGAATTTTTAACAAGACAACTCCAGCAACATTTTTAGAAGGTTCTTCCGGAAGCCCGAAAGTGTCAGAATGTTTTATAATAATTTCAGGGGTTTCCAATAAGCGGAATTCCATCTCATCATAAGGATCATGGACTGCCATTCCTAAAATATCAAATCCGCAAACCAAATTGGCAACAGTAGCGGGAACTTTTAATTTTACTTTTTTCATAACTGTATTTTTTAAATAGAACGAATAATGTCTGCAAAAACTCCACTTGCTGTCACTTCAGCACCGGCACCGGCACCTTTTACAACTAAAGGCTGTTCGGAATATCGTAGTGTTTTAAAAATAACGATATTGTCTTTGCCGTAAAGATGGAACAGATCACTTTCCGGAGCGATATGCTGTAATCCTACTTTTGCTTTTCCGTTTTCAAATTGTGCGACATATTTTAATATTTTACCTTCGTTTTTTGCTTTAATTAATAAGTTCTTAAAATGTTCTTCATACGCAGTTAGTTTATCGTAGAAGCTCTCAACGTTTCCTTGCATACATTCTTCAGGGAGAAAACCGATGTTTTCAATTTCATCAAACTGAAGGGGATGTCCTGCTTCCCTTGCCAGAATTAAAATTTTTCGTGCGACATCTGTTCCGGACAGGTCAAGTCTTGGATCTGGTTCTGTATAACCTTCTTTCTGAGCCTGAGCTACTACTTCAGAAAATGTTCTGCTTCCATCATACTCATTAAATACGAAATTCAAAGTTCCACTCAGTACAGCTTTAATAGATTGAATCTTGTCTCCACTTTTAATGAGATCGTTGATGGTTCCTATTACCGGAAGTCCTGCTCCTACATTGGTTTCAAAATAGAAGTTGCAGCTATGGTTTCGGGCTGTGTTTTTTAATACCTTATACTTTTTAAAATCTGAAGAAGCTGCTATTTTATTACAGGCAACGATATTAATACTTCTGTTTAATAAGCTTTCATACACTTCAGGAACATCAGGACTTGCCGTTACATCAACGAAAACAGAATTTCTAAGGTTTCTTCTGATAATTTCATCAGCGAATTCCCTGGCAGAGGCTTTCTCACCCTTCTGATCCCAGATAAGACAGTTTTCTTTTGATAGTCCCTGATCGGAAAATACCATATAACGACTGTTGGAAATTCCTGCAATTCTCAGATTGATTAAAAAGTTTTCTTTTAAATAGCCATTTTGATCATAAATCTGCTGAATCAGTTTTGAGCCAACATTTCCGGTTCCACAAATGTAGAGGTGAATTTGTTTAACTTCAGATTCAAAAAATTCTTCGTGGAGTACATTTACTGCTTTTTTACTGTCTTTTTCTGAAATGACAATACTGATATTTCTTTCCGATGATCCCTGAGCAATCGCTCGTATGTTGATTCCGTTATTTCCGAGACATCCGAACATTTTTGCACTCACACCACTTCTGCTTTTCATGCTTTCTCCTACCAAAGCCACAATGGAAAGCTCTGTTTCAATTTTTACAGCATACACTCTTTCCAGATTGATATCATCGGCAAAAGAAGAATTGATGGCATATTCTGCACGCAAAGCTTCTTTTTCTTCAATAGCAATGGTGATAGAATGTTCTGATGAACCTTGAGTAATCAGGATTACATTTATTTTTTCATGACTCAGACACTGGAAAAGTTTTGCTGAAATACCAGGAATTCCTACCATACCGCTTCCTTCCAATGTGAGCAGAGCAATATTGTTCATGTTTGAAATCCCTACTGCGATCTGTTTTTCATTGTCTGAAGATTTCAGCTGATGTGAAATGAAAGTTCCCTGTGCATCAGGATCAAAAGTATTTTTGATGATCAGGTCTATATTTTTTACCATCACAGGCTGAATGGAAGGAGGATAAAGTACCTTTGCTCCAAAATGAGACAGTTCCATTGCTTCATGGTAAGATATTTCTGAAATAGGTTTAGCATTGGAAACAAGACGTGGATCGGCAGTCATCATTCCGCTTACATCCGTCCAGATCTGAAGTTCTTCTGCATGAACTGAGGCCGCAATGATAGATGCAGTGTAATCAGAACCTCCTCTTCCTAATGTTGTTGCATTATTTTTTTCGTCATTGGCTATAAAACCAGGACCTATGATGATGCGGTTCTGATTTTCATTCAGAAAATTGAGAATATTTTTTTCTGTGCATTCAAAATCTACTTTTGCGTGGGTGAAATTACTGTCCGTTTTGATCAGCTCTGCAGAATTCATCCACATGCAGTCTAATCCTTCATGCTGGAGTCTTGCTGCTATAATTTTTGATGACAGAAATTCCCCATAAGAAGCTATCTTATCTTTTATCCTGTCTGTCAGCTCACCAAGTACAGCGATTCCGTTGCAGAGGTCTTCGATATCGTTGAAATGCTTTTTTACAAAGCTTAACCATGAACTTTGTTCTGTGATTGGGAAAAGCTCTTTCACCAGACTGATATGTTTTTCTTCAAGATTCTGAACAGTCTGAATATAGCTCTCATCTTTTACGGATGCATATTCTGCCACTTTGATCAACTGATCAGTAACGCCGTGTAGAGCTGATAGAATAACAACAACTTTACTTTTTGAAGATTCGCTTTTTATGATGTTTTCCACCAGTAAGATATTCTGAGAATGGGCGACTGACGTTCCGCCGAATTTTAAAACTTTCATCAATTATTTTTTTGAAGTTGGATAAAAAGAAGTGGTTACTCTTTAAAAAAAGAGCACGGGTGCCGGAAATAATATGTGAAAATTTACCCCGTTATGGGGTAGTTGTTGTAGTTGTGAATGTAGAAACGGAAGATATGCCTGAAATAGGTGATTTCAGGACAGAAATATCAGATATGTTTCTTAAAAAATTCATTGTAACAGAACAAATGTACAAATTATTTTGAAACAACCAAGTTTTTAACATAATAAAATATATTTCCTTTTTTAGAGATATATTTGGTGTAATTGATTAAAAATCTTACATTTATAATGTTAACTAATAACGAAATAATCATGAAAAATTTAAAGAAATTAAACCGTCAAAATCTGAAATCAATCAGTGGAGGTAATGTAAACAATTGTTTTGAAAACTGTCCTGCCGGACCTTACGGACCAGGTGAGCCAAGATCTTGTGCTGATTATTATGCTTTACCCGAATGCTGTAAAGGAAGAGTATTGGTAAGCTTTGAATGCTTTGGTCCTAATTAATTTGAACAATACAATTCATTGTTATTCAAGAAATACTAAAATTATTACCATATGAAAACAATTAAGAAATTATCAAGAGAAGATAAGAAAAATATCAAGGGAGGTTTCACTGATATTCAGATTGAAGCATGTGGTGGAGAGCAATTTGTCTGTTTCCGAGGAGGTGGAAAATGGGGTTGCTGGCTAAAGCCGGGAGGTACTTGCTATGCACCGATGCTTTAAGCATTGACGGATTTCATCTAATGACAACGATCAAAATTTAATTTAAAATAAAACTACCATGAAAAATTCAAAAAAATTAAACAGAGAAAGCTTAAGAGCTATTGTTGGAGGTGGAGGAGACGAGTGTGCTGTAGATCTTGACTGTGGGCCAAAAGGCTGTGCTGTATGTACAGATTTAAAAGGGCGTAAAGTTTGTCTTTACTTTTTCCCTTATGATCCATCCATCCCAGGTAGCTGCCCAATTCTGGAAGCTTAATGAAAAATCAAAATTAAAAATTTAATTAAAACGACTATGAAAAATTTAAAGAAATTAAACAGAAAAGAACTTCAAACATTGCAGGGAGCAGGTCCTGCTACATGTACAGGATGTCCTAAGAATACTACTTACGGAAATAATCCTGGTGATGCTCCATGTGAGGCTTTTCAGATGCTTCCTGACCGTTGTAAAATGTGTGTTATTGTAGATATGTCATGCGTGAGCGGAGGAGTGTCTTAAATACTATCTGTTTTAATTGCAATAAAAAGCACTGTTTTTCACAGTGCTTTTATTTTATTAACTGTTATCGGGGATATACATTCCTCTTGGTACGCAGATCAATTCTCCATTGCATCCTAAACCGCAGGTTTCATGTATTTTGCAGTTTAAGCTACAAGTATAACTGCCTCCGTTTACATTTTTAAGACTTCTTCTGTCTAATTTTTTTAGATTTTTCATATTTATTATTAGTTTGAATGCTAATATAATAAATAATGAGTAACAAAAAAATTATTTTATACTCTTTGAAAGATCAAGCATGGCTTCAATAGGTTTCAATGCTTTTAATCGTAATTCTTCGTCGATAAGAATTTCAGGAAGCTCATATTTCATACATAAATACAGTTTTTCCATGGTGTTGCGCTTCATGTAGAAACATTCTGAACAGTTACAGCTTTCGTCAAAAACTAAGGCAGGAATCAGTTCTTTGTGAGGTGCACGTTTTCTCATTTCGTGAAGGATACCTTCTTCTGTAGCAATGATGAATTTCTGACAGTCATCTTTTTCTACATAGTTCAACAGAGCAGAAGTAGAACCGATGAAGTGAGCGAGTTTCAAAACGGCTTCTTCACTTTCAGGGTGCGCAATAAGTTTAGCATCCGGATTGTCTGCCAATTGCTGTGCTATTCTTTCCATTGAAAATGCTTCGTGTACTACACAGCTTCCATCCCAAAGGATCATATCACGTCCTGTTTTCTTAGACAAATATCTTCCCAGGTTTTTATCCGGTGCGAAAATGATAGGTCTGTCTTTCGGAAGGGCTTCAATCACTGTTTCGGCATTGGAACTTGTTACGATGATGTCACTTTCTGCTTTAGTTTCTGCGTTACAGTTGATGTAAGTGGCAATTAAAGCATTCGGGTGCTGTTCACGCATTTTTCTCAATCCTTCTCCGGAACAACCGTCTGCCAAAGAACATCCAGCCATGGTATCGGGAAGAACTACTTTTTTAGTTGGATTTAGAATTTTAGCGGCTTCTGCCATGAAATGTACTCCACAGAATACGATCATATCAGCATTGGTATCTTTTGCCTGTCTTGCCAGCTGTAAAGAATCTCCGAGGAAATCAGCGATATCCTGAATTTCTCCGGGCTGGTAATAATGGGCAAGGATCACCGCATTTTTTTCCTCTTTCAGTTTAAGAATGGCTTTCACCAGTTCTTCTCCCTGAGGAATAGCAATATCTTTTATATCCAGAAATCCTCTGACAGGAATTGCAGATTTAGCTTTTTCTAATGTTTCGGTACTCATATCAACCTCAATTTTTTCTTTTATAGAAGTTAGAGATTAGAAACTAGAGGTTAGTATAAAATGAGGATAATTTTCCTGACACTAAAAAAACTAACTTCTAATTTCTAACTTCTAGTTTCTTTCTATAAAACTTTTTATTAAACTTTCTATTTCTATTTTAGCTGCATCAAGATCTTCATTAATCACGATCTTGTCAAACTCGCTGGCGTAGGTCATTTCTTCTTCTGCCTTTGCTACACGGGTTTTTATGGTTTCTGCATCATCTGTATCTCTGGAGATCAATCTTCGTTCCAATTCTTCAATGGAAGGTGGTTCTATAAAAATAGACAGTGCTTTTTCACCGAAATATTTTTTAAGCGAGATACCTCCTTTTACATCTACATCAAAAATAACTACTTTACCCTGCTTCCAGATTTTTTCTACTTCAGATTTTAAAGTGCCGTAATATTTGTCAGTATATACTTCTTCATATTCTACAA
Source organism: Chryseobacterium sp. CH21 (assembly GCF_004119445.1). Lineage (GTDB taxonomy): Bacteria > Bacteroidota > Bacteroidia > Flavobacteriales > Weeksellaceae > Chryseobacterium. The sequence goes on from NZ_QICI01000036.1 coordinate 118,406, forward strand.
AAGCGTCTTCAGAAATTTTTTGTCTGAATTCATCAGGTGTCAGAAAATGATAGTCCACTGCATGAACTTCACTTCCTCTCGGCTGTCTCGTTGTGCATGAAATTGAAAATTCCAGCTCAGGAAATGTTTCCAGTGAATGCTTTACCAATGTAGTTTTTCCGCTCCCTGATGGTGCTGAAAATATAATTACTTTATCCATTTTTTTTGGTTTCGGGTTACGGGATTCGAGTTGCGGGTTGTTTTTTAAAAATGATCATCACGCATCTCGTACCTCGTATCTATCGTTACAATACGTTTAACGTTTGTTCTTTTATTTTTTCAAGGTCATCTTTCATCATCACAACCAGTTTCTGGATTTCTGCGTGATTGGCTTTAGAACCAAGGGTATTAATCTCTCTTCCGATTTCCTGAGAAATAAAGCCCAGTTTTTTTCCATTGAAAGATTCATTGTCCATCACCTCTTTATAATATTTCAGGTGCTGGGCAAGTCTTACTTTTTCTTCAGAAATATCAAGCTTTTCTGTGAAATAAGCCATTTCCTGGTAGAAACGTGTTTCATCCACATTTTCGAATTCTTTCAAAGATTTCTGATAACGCTCTTTCACGCTTACAATTCTTTCTTCTTCAAAAGGAATCACTTCTCCAAGATACTTGTCGATATTCTGAATATTTCTGTTTAATTCTTCATGCAGAATACTGCCTTCAGTTTTTCTGAATTCTTCGAATTTGTCAACGGCATTGTGAACAATTTTAGCCAAAGCTTCCCACTCACCTTCTGTCAATTCGTCAGGTCTTGAAGTGATGGCATCTGGAAGTCTTACCGCCATTTTAAGGTATTCGAAATTGGGGCCGTCAGAAGCTATGTTTTTAAGTTCGTTGATATAAGAGTCAATTAAGTTTTTATTAATTTTTACATCATTGGACTCTTCAAGATTCTCAATATTAACGTAGCAGTCTACTTTTCCACGGATAATTCTATCGTTAAGAATTTTTCTGATTTCAAATTCTTTTTCTTTATAACGCAAAGGAATTTTAATATTCAAATCAAAGCTCTTACTGTTCAGAGATTTAATATCTATAGTAATTTTTTTTCCTTCAAAAACATCTTCGGCTCTACCGAATCCGGTCATTGATAAAATCATAGTTTTTTATTGTTCTACAAAGATAAACATTTAAGTCTATAATTATACTAATGTTGAATGGCTGGACGATGAAGGCAGGAAGCGGGAAGATTGTTGTGAATATAAATGAGATCTAATTTTAACTTCCAGCCTCAGACTTCCATCTTCCAGCAAATTAAATGAGCTCATTTTCGTAAATTAGCGCTGTGAAAAAGAAAAATTTAATTTCTGTTGTAGGCCCCACCGGAATTGGTAAAACGAAATTGGCGATTGATTTGGCTCAACATTTCAATACGGAGATTATTTCTTGCGATTCCCGTCAGTTTTTTAAAGAAATGAAAATAGGAACGGCAGCGCCTTCGGAAGAAGAATTGGCTGGTGCACCTCATCATTTTATCGGAAATCTTTCAGTGAAAGACTATTATTCTATCGGGCAATATGAAGAAGATGCGCTTCAAAAACTCAATGAACTTTTCGTCACTCATGATACCGTAATTCTTGTTGGCGGAAGCATGATGTATGAAAAAGCAGTGATAGAAGGTCTGCATGATCTTCCGGAAGCGAATTTGAAAAACCAGGAGAAACTTCAGGCTATCATGGAGCAGGAGGGGATAGAAAAACTTCAGGAAATTTTACAAGAACTTGATCCCGAGTATTTCAGCGTGGTGGATATTCACAATCACCGCCGACTATTGAGAGCCATTGATATTATCTGGCAAACGGATAAAAAATATTCTGAACATATTTCGGTTTCTCAAAATGGAAGAGATTTTAATGTAATCAGAATCGGAATAGAAGCTCCAAGGGAAGAGTTGTATGACAGAATCAACCGCAGGGTAGATATTATGATGGAAAACGGATTGCTAGATGAGGTAAAAGGTCTTGAGAAATTCAAAGATTTGACGGCTTTAAATACGGTAGGCTATGCTGAGCTTTTCAAGTATTTTGACGGAGAGTGGGATCTTGATTTTGCAGTTTCAGAAATTAAAAAGAACAGCCGAAGATATGCGAAGCGCCAGCTGACATGGTATAGAAAGGCGGATGATATTCATTATTTACAGTTGGGATATTCTGAAAAAGACTACGAAGAGTTGCTGAAATGGATTGCGGAGGAGTTTGAAAAGTAATCGCTTCTAGCTTTTAAATAGAGATTCCTACGGAATGACATAGTGTGCGGGAAAACTAAGCGCTTAGTTTGTCATTCTGACGAAGGAAGAATCTCATAGATTGTTTTTAGAGATTCTTCATTCCACTTTGTTCCATTCAGAATGACAGTACAGATGGTAATTAATTAGGGCGTTTTTATACTGAAAAAAATGCGGCTCTGAAAAGAACCGCATCTTAAAACAAATATAATTTAATTTACTACTTCCAACCGCCGCCTAAAGCTCTGTATAAATCTACAATGCTGCTTAATCTCTGTCTTTTAATGGAAGCCAGATTCAACTCTGCCTGTAGGGAATTTCCCTGTGCTGTAATTACTTCCAGGTAATTGGCTGAACCTCCTTTGTAAAGAAGTTGTGCACTTTTAATTCCGTCTTTTAACGTGGTAGATTGTTCTGTTGCCTTCTGTTCCTGAACTTTTAAATTTTCATTGGAAACTAAAGCATCAGAAATTTCTCCCACCGCATTTAATACTGACTGACGGAATGCCAGAACATTTTTCTCTCTTTGAATTTTTGCTACTTCCAGATCTGTTTTTAATTGTCTTTTCTGGAAAATAGGCTGGGTAATTCCTCCTAAAACTGATCCGAATAACGATGCCGGAATCTGAAACCAGTTGTCAAATTTGAATGAGTTTACTCCTCCGTTGGCTGTAATCTTCAATGCAGGATACATATTGGCCTGAGCAATTCCTACCATGGCATTGGATTCTAATAAAACCAATTCCTGCTGGCGTACATCCGGTCTGCGGCTTACCATAGCTGCCGGAAGCCCTGCGGAAATATTCTGAGGTAATGAAGTATCAGACATTTCAATGGTTCTGTTTACTTTATTAGGAAGTTCCCCTGTCAGAATACTCAATGCATTTTCTTGAATAGCAATATTTTGTTCCAGCTGGGCAATCAGAAGTTCTGTTGCCTGTTTCTGTGCTGATGCCTGCTGTACTCCTAAAGAAGTGTTATCCCCACTTTCCCACATTTTCTGTGTAATCAGTAGAGTATTGCTGCTCAGTTCCAGATTGGATTTTGCAATAGCCAATTGTCTGTCAAGCATTAACAGGTTATAATATCCCTGCGCAATAGCGGCTACTACCTGAGTCTGAACTGCTTTTGAACCTTCATAGGTCTGAAGATACTGCATTCTTGAAACTTCCTGCTGGTTTTTGATTTTTCCCCAGATGTCGGCTTCCCATGAAAGGTTGAAGGCTGCGTTATAGTCTTCAACATGGCTTGAACCTAAAAATAAATTTAAGCTTTGTCCGTTCATACTGTTTTTGGAAGGTCTTGAAATCTGTCCGCTTACTCCGAAACCAACGTCCGGATATTGCATATATTTTGCCTGTTTCAGTTTTTCCTGTGAAGCAGCTACCTGCTTTAGGGCAATCTGAAGGTCATAATTATTTTTAATTCCTTTTTCAATCAATCCCTGTAAAATGGGATCGCTGAAAAACTGTTTCCACTCCAGATTGGCTATACTGGCAGTGTCTGCAGTGGCGGTGTACTGGAACTTTTCCGGAAGTGGAAGCTCAGGCTCCGTGTATGCCAGTTTAGACACACACGATACAGAGCCGATGGCCAGCACAAATGTTAGAATAATATTTTTAACTCTTTTCATAGTTTTTAAACTTTTAATTGAATACAAAACTTAGAGAGGTTTTTGTTAAGGCAAAAATTGTCTTTAGTAGGAGAAAAATAGTTAGCTTTTGTAAACCATTAAGAACAGGCAGGTAAATAGGTAAACCTATGATCTTAAAATTTTCTCTAAGTTTTTGTCATTCATTTTTTTATTAGTGACTAGCAGCTAAAAGTTCTTCCTCCATTTGTTTTTTCAGAAGTCTTTTCTTTTTTCTGCTTGGCATTTTTTCATGCAGATACTGGAATACTACGTACATTACCGGAATGATAAAAATCCCGAAGATTACTCCTGTAAGCATTCCACCTACGGTACTGTAACCGATAGAGTGGTTGCCTTTTGAAGAAGCACCTTGCGTCCATACCAATGGAAGCATTCCCACGATAAAGGCAAAAGAGGTCATTAAGATTGGTCTTAAACGTAATCTTGATGCCTGAAGTGCAGATTCTATCAATGTTTTACCTGCTTTTCTTCTCTGTACAGCAAACTCCACAATCAGGATGGCATTCTTGGCCAATAGTCCGACCAGCATGATTAATCCTACCTGAACATAAATATTGTTATCAATTCCAGCTAATCCCGTGAATGCAAATACTCCGAAAATTCCTGTAGGAATGGTAAGAATAATAGCAAATGGAAGGATATAACTTTCATATTGTGCTGCCAGTAAGAAGTATACAAACAGGATACTTAAGAAGAAGATAAATGAAGTTTGTCCACTTGTTTTGATCTCTTCACGGGTAATCCCTGTCCATTCATATCCATATCCTCTCGGAAGGGACTGCTGAGCAACTTCTTCTACTGCTTTGATGGCATCTCCGGTACTGTAACCAGGTTTCGGAGTTCCGTTAATTGTTACGGCGTTGAAAAGGTTGTTTCTTGTTACCGTTTCAGGACCGAAAGATCTTTTTAACGTTACCAGAGTTTTGGCAGGAACCATTTCTCCTGATTTATTTTTTACATAGATTCCTTCTAATGAATTAACATCTGTACGGTAAGGAATATCGGCCTGAGCCATTACTCTGTAATATTTCCCAAATCTGTTGAAATCCGATACAAAGCTACTTCCGAAATAAATCTGCATCGTCTGCATCAGTTCTGTTACAGAAACACCTAATTGATTGGCTTTATCAGTATCCACATCAATAGTGTATTGAGGGTTTCCAGCTGCATAAGTGGTAAAGGCGAAAGCAATTTCAGGTCTTTTCATCAGCTCTCCGATGAACTGTTGAGTGGTTGTTCCCAATTGTTCAAAAGAACCGTTTGTTTTATCCTGAAGCATGAATTCAAATCCGGAAACGTTACCGAAACCTTGTACAGTAGGGAAGTTGAAGAAGAATGCGTTGGCATCTTTCACCTGGCTTACCTTACCTGTCAACGTTGCTGCAATCTGATCCGGGTCTTTCATCTCACCACGTTTGTCATAATCTTTAAGTTTGATGAAACCTGCAGAATATGGGGAAGCGTTGGCATTACTGATGAAGTTCATCCCATCTGCTACCCAAAGGTGGTTGGTTGCTTTTTCACCGTTGATGATTTTATCAATTTGGGCTGTCGCTCTGTGCGTTCTTTCTAATGAACTTCCCGGAGGAGTATTCACTGCATACAAAACAAATCCCTGGTCTTCAGTAGGAATAAATCCTGACGGTGCTTTTTGATCAAAATATACTTGCTGCTGTAATGACAACAAGACCTCCTATCGCAACCCATTTGTTTTTAATTAAAAACTTGAGGCTATAGATATATTTTCTCGTCATGCTGTTGAAGCTGGCATTGAAAGCATTGAAGAATCTTGCTCCAAAACCTTTTTTATGACCGTGCTCTCCATGTTCTCCCTGAGGATCATTTAAGAACATGGCACATAATGCCGGACTCAATGTCAATGCGTTTACTGCAGAGATTAAGATGGCAATCGCTAATGTGAATGCAAACTGTCTGTAGAAAACTCCCGCAGGTCCCTGCATAAATCCAACCGGAATAAACACGGCACACATTACCAATGTAATGGAAATAATGGCTCCTGAAATTTCACTCATCGAGTGCATTGTAGCATGTTCTACAGGCATTCCTGTCTGTTCCATTTTAGAATGGACGGCTTCTACCACCACAATCGCATCATCTACCACAATACCAATGGCGAGTACCAATGCAAATAAAGTAAGCATGTTGATACTGAAACCAAATAGCTGCAGGAAGAAGAAGGTTCCGATAATAGCTACTGGTACGGCAATAGCCGGAATTAATGTAGATCTGAAATCCTGAAGGAAAATAAATACTACAATAAATACCAATACGAAAGCAATAACAAGCGTTTCCACAACCTGATGGATAGAAGCATCCAGAAAGTCTTTGGAATTATACATGATAATAGGTTTCACTCCTTTTGGAAGGGTGGTTTCCATTACTTTTACCTGCTTTTCGATTTCTGTCAGGATTTCGTTGGCATTAGAACCTGCAGTCTGTAAGATCGCAAATCCGGCAACCGGTTTTCCGTCTACTCTGTTGGTGGCGGTATAGGTATAAGATCCAAACTCTACTCGTGCAACATCTTTTAATCTTAAGAAAGAACCATCACTGTTCGCTTTGATAGCGATATTTTCATAGTCTTCATTCTTGTTCAGTTTTCCTTTATATTTAAGGATATATTCGTAAGTTTCCTTACTTCCTTGTCCAAGACGCCCCGGAGCTGCTTCAAGGTTGTGATCTTTAATAGCTCCCAAAACTTCCTGTGGAGAAAGATTGTTAGCCGCCAGACGATCCGGTTTCAGCCAGATTCTCATGGAATAATCCCTTGTTCCGAATACCTGAGCCTGTGCAACTCCCGGAATACGCTGTATCTGTGGAATTACGTTGATCTTCAGGTAGTTTTGAAGGAATAATTCATCGTATTGTTTTTCATTTTCACTGGTTAATCCCATGAACATGATCATACTGTTCTGAACTTTCTGGGTTGAAATCCCGGCTTGTACTACTTCCTGAGGCAGCTGGCTCATTGCTTTTGATACACGGTTCTGTACGTTTACTGCAGCATTGTCAGCATCTGCTCCCTGCTTGAAGTACACACTAAGTGTCATAGTACCGTCATTGCTGGAATTGGAAGTCATATAGGTCATATTCTCAACCCCGTTCACTGCTTCCTCAATAGGTGTGGCCACCGAACGGGCTACCACCTCAGCATTAGCTCCAGGATAGAATGCCGTTACCTGAACGCTCGGAGGAGCGATGTCCGGAAAGAGGGCAATTGGTAAATTAAAGAGAGACAAAGCTCCCAATAATAAAAGTATTATGGAGATGACCGTTGAAAGGACCGGTCTTTCTATAAATTGTTTTAACATAAGAAGTTTATTTTTTTAAGTCTTCTGTATTCTGATAGAACTATAATGGTTTCGCTTTTAATAAGCTGTCAGAAGAAATATTTTTCGGTCTGATGGATGCACCGTCTTTTAAGCTTCCAATCCCTGTGTATACGATTTTTTCTCCACGGGAAAGTCCTTCAGAAATAAAGTAATAGCCATCCGTTTTTCCAGATATTTTAATAGGTCTTCCCATTACTTTTTTATCTTTATCCATTACATATACATAGGTTTTATCCTGAATTTCGAATGTAGATTCCTGCGGAATAACTACTGCATTCGAGATCAGTTGAGGCATACGCACTCTTCCTGTATTTCCGGTTCTTAAAGTTCCGTTGGCATTAGGGAAAACGGCACGTACACTGATGGCTCCGGTAGTTTTATCAAACTGTCCGTCTACAATACTTAATCTTCCTTTTTCAGGATAAGTACTTTCATCAGCGATGACAAGATCTACCATCGGCATATTTTTCAGCTTTTCTTCTAAGCTTGCTCCCGGATATTTGTTTTGGAAAGCAATGAAGTCAAGCTCGCTCAAAGAGAAATACGCATAGATTTCACTGATATCAGATAATAAAGTCAATGGATTTGGGTCTGTTCTTGAGATCAGGCTTCCTTTTTTGTAAGGAATTCTTCCGATATAACCACTTACAGGAGCTGTAATTGTTGTAAATCCTACATTGATTCGGGCACTTCCTACAGAGGCTCTGGCTTGTGATGCAGCAGCAACGGCCGCTTCATAATTGGCTTTTGCAGTTTTAAGCTGTACATCAGAAACAACTTTTGCAGCAACCAATGGCTGAAGTCTGTCTACTTCCACTCTTGCTTTTTGAATGTTGGCATTCGCAGCCTGAAGATTGGCCTGAGCCATATTCATCTGCTCACCGTAGCTTCTTGAATCTATTTTAAATAATGGTTGTCCTGCTCTTACATAAGCACCTTCTTCTACATAGATTCTATCCAGGTATCCGTCTACCTGAGATCTGATTTCTACGTTGTTTTTCCCTTCCAGAGCAGTTGGGAATTCCTGATATGTAGTAGCGGGTGATGTAATAACGGTATAAACCGGAAGTTCTGGAGCTGGAGGTGCGGCATTGGTTCCTTCTGCAGCTTTTGTGCAGCTCTGTAAAAGAATTATACTTGCAATAAGTACAATAAACCTTGTTTTTCCAGGTAATTTCATTGTTGGTTTAATTTTTTTAATGAAGTGTTAGAGGTAAGTAAAGTGTTTTGATAAATGCTGTATTTTTTCCTAACAGTGTTAATAATTAGTTCAAAAAAATTTACAGAATTTTTAATGTCCGATAAGGTCGATTGTTTCCATAATTGAAAATTGTTTTAATGTATTGAAGTGTATAATGATGGTGTAAGGTGTGTTAATTTTACTAACAGTGTTAATTTATAAGCAAAAAATGACTAATTTTAACAACTGAATTCTATGAATGGTTCCATAAATGATTGCGTTTTTAATCAGGAAAAACAGAATAATTTAAATTAATTCAGTGTTAAATTTCCTAACGGTGTTAATTTTTAATTCAAAAAAAATTTACAAAGACTTAATAAAAGCCGAAACAGTTTCGTCCAATGTAGTCTTATTCATTGTTGAAGGGATATCAGCTGTACGCATCATCATAATAGAGATCATTCCGTGTACGGCAGAAAACAGAGCGTGAGACATATGGCAGGCATTGTCCGGATTGGATCCGTTTTTCTTTATAATCTCATAAGTGCATTCATAGATAAGCTCCTGAAATGATGAGAATTCCTTTTTCATCTGACCTTTTCCGCAACACTGCATTCCAAGACCAAACATAAGCTGGTAATATTCCTTGTTTTTAAAAGCAAAGTTCCAGTATGCATCCACAATGGCAACAAGCTGCTCTTCCGGAGTACTGTGTTTCTGCTGAGCTTTTAATAATTCTATATGTAACTTATGGAAGCCATCTAAAGAAATTTCAAATAGGATAGCTTCTTTATTTTCAAAATAATCATATACCACGGGGGCACTATACTCAATAGCGTCTGCTATCTTTCGCATAGAAAGTGATGCCCAGCCTTCAGTTTTAGCCAAAGTAAAAGCAGCCTGCAAAATATTTGCACGGATGGATTCTTTTTCTCGTTGACGGCGTTCATGTAGACCCATGATATTTATTTACTAACAGCGTTAGCAAAACTACAAACTTTTTAATATAACTTCCAAAGGATATTATACATTTAAATTTAAAAGATAGTTAATGGAAGATCTTACTCATTGGGCTGGATGTAGGATAAATGGGGGCTGGAAGTTGGTTTGGATTAAAAAAATCCATTAATAGAATTTGACTATAACTATTTTTGAGGGCTAAAAATCTTCCCACCTCCAGCATCCATCTTCCTTACTTTATTAAAAATGAAAATGTCTTCTTCCTAATTAATAAAAGAAATATCTATCTTTGCGATAAAGAAAAAAGGATATGAATACTCCCTCAAATATGCTGGCATTAGGAACAAAAGCACCGTTTTTTGAACTTCCTAACCCGTCAAAAACGAATGAACTTCAGTCTTTGGATGAGCTGAAAGGAGCAAAAGGAACTTTGGTGATCTTCATGTGCAACCACTGTCCGTTTGTTCTTCATGTGATCGACAAGATCAATGAATTATACGAAGATTATAACGAACGTGGAATTGAATTTATCGCTATTAATGCTAATGATATTGAAAAATATCCTGCAGATTCTCCGGAAAAAATGATCGAATTCCAAATTGAAAGAAATTTTGATTTCCCTTATTTATTTGATGAAAGCCAGGCTGTAGCTAAAGCTTACGAGGCTGCTTGTACACCTGATTTTTATTTCTTTGATGATAAACTTGATCTTATATACAGAGGTCAGATGGATGATTCAAGACCTGGGAATAATAAAGATGTTACAGGTGAAGACCTTATTATTGCTTTTGAAAATCTTTTGGCTGGAGAAGCTCAGGAAGAAATTCAAAGACCTAGTATGGGATGTAATATTAAATGGAAATAATGATATAATGAGTGGTTGAAAATTTATAATCTTCATCTATAAATATAAAGCTGTTCTTTTTTAAGAACAGTTTTTTATGCAATCCTGTTTGCATTGTTCAAAATATTCAATAGTAAACGTCATTCACACTTGTTTACTGATTTCCTTAACCGGGCCTTACTATCAATTATACTATTCTGACCACTTAGACCTATTTAACCTGAGTTAGGGTTAAGGAAATTAAGATTTAGTTTATTGGAAGCTGGAAGAGGGAGGTCGGAAGCTACAGTCAGTCCCATCACCTATAGATGGTTACCATAAATTAATGACATCACAGGTTAAAAAAGATGAAAATATGTGAAAAATGCTCTATATAACCTGAATAACTTCCCTCTTCACGCTCCCAGCTTCCATCCTGATTAAAATAGAAAATTCTTATCCCGAATTCAGGTTATTTAAAATAATTTTCCCCACAAATATTAGCTGTGGTTCTTTTGTGTCAATAGCTACCCTTAGAATTTTTTGGAAAATAACTTTCTTTTAAGAATTGTTGTGTGTGTAAATAATATTAATGATATATGGAAAATATGTACAGATATTTAGCATTTATATACTTATTTATTCAGAAAATATAATAGATTTTTGTTTTATCAAATAATTCATTGATTAATGAAAAAAGTATTAAATCTCGGAGAACATGATTCCGATGATAATTTTTAGTAAAAATCATTTTCATAATTCACCTATAAATTCCATGTATCATATAATTTATATTGATAATATTTCTGTGAAAGCAACAGGTCCTTCAGGTTTATTTAATGAATACCAGTTTGAATGGTAATAGTAGTAGATAGATGATCGGTTAATATTGTAATTAGCTAATGGTAAGATTATCATTGATTTACTTGAATAAGTTGATAGCAATTTTTTTTAATATACAAACCTATTTAAAATCAAAAAAATGAAACAACCAAAAACAAAACTTCACCTTTTACTAATTACGATTTCAATGTCATTATTTTCACATGCTGCGGCTCAAAATGCAGCTTCAGATGACTCAAAAGATGATTATACTACCAATGCTGGCTGGTCATGGACCATTGATGACAATAATAACAAAGTCGGAAAAGGTTTTAGATGGTGGAACAATGGGGGAAATAATAACTCAGATCTTATGATGCAATTGACTGAATCAAAAGATTTAAATCTTTTTAGTAATATCAATTTTAATAATAGCAAAACGATGAATGGAATTTTTCAGAATACAAATTCTACTGATAGTTTTAGCTGGATTGAACTGCATGGAAATAATCCCAACAGACTTGGAGTATTGGCTATGGGAGGAAAATCATTTCAAATATTTGTAAACTCTACCACAACAGACTATGGTGATCCGGCATTAAATATAGGTTCTGATGGGACAATTACTTTAGCTGGAATGAATGGGCCAAATTCTGAAGCAGATATTGTAAATATAGATGAGTTGGTAGGTTATAATGATTTGCGCTTTGACGCAAATGGTGATCATAAGCATGAGCTATATATAACTAATAATTTTTTAAAAACAGAAGTACCAAAGGTTATTTTCGATTATGGTGAAGATAATGATCTGGCGCAAGTTTCAATAAATACAGATAAACAGGTTACCCATGCCGCCTTAACGGTAGCTGGAGCTACTTATATCGGCCCAAAAGCAGATTTGGCAGCAACAGGTTCATTATTGAAATTTAGTCCAAATTATCTGGATAAGTACAGCCTTTGGGTTGAAAATGGTATTGTTTCGGAAGATTTTGCATTTGCGAATGTTCAGACATGGATGGATAAAGTTTTTACATCCGATTATAATTTAATGAGTTTAGAGGAAGTAAAGAGACATATTGAAAAAAATAAACACTTACCTGATGTGCCCTCAGAAAAAAGTATAAAAGAAAAAGGCTATACTGCCCATCAGATGAATATGATCTTTATGCAGAAGATAGAAGAGCTAACTCTACATACGATTTCTTTAAATGAAAAAATTAAAATATTGGAAGAAAAGCTAACCAACCTAAAAAATAAATAATAAGGTATGAAAAAGTGTTTATTATTTATTCTTATACTAATAAGTACAGTGAAACTTTATTCGCAGGGAGCTACCAGAAATCAATGGCTTACAAGTAAAACCCCAAACTATGCCACCAATATAAATTTAGCATACCCTTATTCTGAACAGGAATATTCTGCCGGAAATGTAAATTTAATACCAGAACCGTCCTCATTTATAGATTTAATTGATTTTTATGGTGAAGGAAGAATTGTTGTTAATGCAATGGTTTCAGGTTTCAAAAGTGCATACAATATTAACCATGAACATCAGCGGGTAAGCAATGGCCCTGATAAAGACAGGAAAATACCTAATAGAATACCTGTAAAGTCTTATAATGGGGACTTATATCTTTCAAAGTATGTTGCCAATGATAAAGTAAGTACCATAACCTTAATGGGGGCGCCTATCCAAAAAAATACAGCTGAAGAAATGGCCAGAATGATCCGGAAAGACGGGTTTGGGAAAATTATTATCTATGGTTTCAGCAGTTCGGATGCTGCAGTTACAACATTAGAAACTGAACTGGAAAAGATTGGTTTTTACTATGTTCCAAAATATAAATTAACAGCCCCATTTAACGAGATTACAGGGTTTTCCAGTGCTCCTAGAGTATATAAGAGTAAAAAAATTAAAGTGGTTGGAGAAAAAGTCTTTTACTCATTAAACCCTAAAGCAGACTTGGGTACTGTCCAGTCTGATATGGTAACACTTGATTATAGCAGTTTACTTGCCTTAAATTCAGATTTGTCCGGAGGTATTAAAGGAACAATTGATAAACCCGGAGGAAAAATTACAGTTGAAGTGTATGCTCATGATAATAATGAGGCTGATGGAATTCAAAAATTAATACATTTTGGGAGTTCAGGTACCCCTAAAATAGTATATAGTGCATATAGTGATATTAATAGTGTTAATCAATATGTTGAAAAAACAATTCAACTTCCATATGGATTTGGAATTAATTCAGATGGTTCTTTTAAAGTATTGGGTGAGGCCAAATCTAACAATATAAAACAATTAGGGGCAAATACAAAAAACGGTTGGAGAGTATCAGATTGTGATTGGGCACCAGTACGGTTTTTTATTGGATTGGCTGGAAAGTAAGCTCTCTTTTTTGGAATGCTCCTAACCCATGTCAAGATGTTGTAACCAACATTCAATCAGGAAAACAACCCGTAATTTTAAAGGTAACAATTAAAGATGCTACCCTCTATGATTTTAAAATACCAGGTGTACAAAGCGATGCTCTATTAAACTTAGTGGACGATGGAAAAGGTCCTGAACAGTATAAAATTATAAAAAAATTAAAAGTTACCATTTTAGAATCTCCTAACGAACATAAAGATGCCAGTTTTTATAAGGATAAAATAGGAAGCTATATAAAAGAAGCCAATACCTACTATTCTGCAAAAACAGGAAATATTAAAAATCCTCAAATTACAGCAGAAGTTGGGAATCCACGAATTTTGTTTAAAGATGTTGATTTGATAATAAAAAAAGGAACCAGGGAAAATTATAATTATCAAATACCTGCAGAAGAGGATGCATATAATGCTGAAGCGAAGGTAAATGAAAATAATGATGAAACAATGCAGCTAATCTATGTACATTCTTTGTCAAGGTATTATCCGGCGAATACAAAAAATGTAAGGGTGATTCGGGGAATGTCAAATAATGGACATCATGTGATTGAAAATTCGGACTACACTGTTTTTTCTTATAACAGGATGTTCAATGATGATATGGCAGTATATGGAACCCCTGGAAGTACTGTTGCTCATGAATTTGGCCATTATTTCAATCTGGACCATCCTTTCGAAGGTGGTTGTGCAGAAATGAATGGTGGTGATCATGTTTCAGATACACCGCCGGCAGAGGGTGCTCTTTGGTATTTAATAGATGATAGCCCAAATGCTCATGGGATAAACAATCCATGCCAGAACGCTCCTTCATGCCCAGGAACAAGGAGACAGGTAGAAAATATTATGGATTATGGGCCATGCAGATGGATGTTTACTAAAGGGCAGGCTGATCGTATGACTACAAGAATAAATACAAAACCAAGTTTATTCAATGTTATTAGTGCCCATGATGCAAGTGTTGATCCAAATACTATAAACATTGTTGTAGACGATCAAAGAAAAGGTGAATTAAGAAGAAAAAGAGACGAGCCTGCTTCAGATATTTCTATTAGAATGATTTATCCTAATTCTAAAGATGGAATCTATAATTTGGAAGTTGTTTCTGATCGGGCGGAAAAAGCAAAAATTCAGATATTTAATAACAATCAGATTATGGTGTATGAAAAAGATATCTTAGTAGAAAAAGGATCTAATAGTTTCCAGATGGAACCTTCTATTTTTGATAGAAGTGGTCTGTACATATTATTTTATACGGCTAAAGGTAGAGCGAAGCAAATAAAAATCTTACCACGTTAATAATAGAAGTCTATACATAATAACTTGTTCATTCTGTATGAGAAAAGGTCTGGATTGTATATAGTCTGGGCCTTTCTTTTGAAATAAACCTGTCAACGGAGAAGTAATATATAAAATATGAAAGCTTATAATGAAGCCCACCGGATACTCTACTGATCACTATAGAAAGATCCGAACCTCAGCAGTTATACACTCACCTTATTATGCGAATAATTCTTAATAAACTCTGAAGGCGTCTTTCCCGTATATTTTTTAAACATCCTGTTAAAATACGTCACATTATTAAAGCCACATTGATAACTGCATTCCGAAATAGATCTGTCCTGTGCCATCAGCAGACATGCTTTATTGATTCTGTAGCGGTTCACAAACTCTGTAAACGTAATCTGAGTCGCTTTTTTAAAGAAATTGCAGAAAGCAGGCAAAGTAAGATTGGCCAGCTTTGCAACATCTTCAATATCAATTTCCTTATCGTAATGATGTTCTACGTACGTGAAGATATTTTCAAGACGGGTTTTATTTTTCGAAATAATGGTGTAGGGCATGATTTCTTTATTTAAAAGATCATAATCTTCACATTTTGACAGCTCAAAAAGAATTTCAAGCAATAATAAATATCTTTTATAACCCTCAGATTCTAGCATCAGTTTCAGTTTGGGAAGCATTACTTTTTTTACTTTATGGTGAAAATGAATCCCATATTTTGAGAGCTCCAACAGGTTTTTGATAGATCTGGCTTCTACTTCCTGCTGAGGAAACTGAAGGATTTCTTCTTTGAACTGAAGTACAATTTCTTCATGAGGATCAATAGAATTCAGTCCAAATCCGGAGTGGGGAATATTAGACCCGATTAACACCAGATCTCCATTTGTATAATTACTTTTATGATACCCTACGTGGCGGGTTCCATTCCCGGAAATGACACATACCAGCTCAATTTCGGGATGATAATGGTATTCCCATTTGAATTCTGAAATAGGGGAGTTATTATGAATCGTCCGGAATGAACTCTTTTCATTAGGGATCACCCTTTCAAAAGTAACTTTCATCTAATTAATCATATTTATTCATTAAAAATACTAAATATATTAATATAGTTCAAATATTGATTTACTGTGTTAAATTATCGTTAACACAAATGCTTCTATCTTAGCCGGCAAGAAATAACCTGAATGAAAAATCTTAACATCAAGGCCGTTTTATTTTTAAACTATTTTGTCTTCGCCATTCTTCTGAATTCTGTAGGAACAGTCATTCTACAGGTGCAGCAGAATTTTGGGATTTCAAAATCTTCGGCCAGCGTTTTGGAAGGCTTCAAAGATCTTCCGATTGCGATATGTTCTTTCATTCTGGCTTCATTTCTTCCAAAAATAGGAATCAAAAAATCAATGCTGATTGCTTTATTGCTGGTAAGCTGCATGTGTTTTGTAATGCCGTTTACCAATGATTTCTGGGTATTCAAATTATTATTTGCCACTGTAGGAGTTTCATTTGCATTAATCAAAATATCGGTTTTTACTTCTATTGGGTTGGTAACGGAAACAGATAAAGAACATTCCAGTTTTATGGGATTTCTGGAAGGTTTTTTCATGATTGGAGTATTGGCAGGAAATGTTTTATTCAGCTTATATATTGATGATCATAATCCGAAATCTACAGAATGGCTGAATGTGTACTGGATTTTGGGAGGACTTTCAAGCTTATCTTTTTTATTCCTTTTCTTTTCAAAATTGAACGAACAGGAAGCCAAAAGTGAGAAAACTGACCTCTTGGGAGATTTAAAAAACAGTGTAAGTTTATTCAGCTATAGAAAAGTATTATGCTTTTTATTATGCGCTTTCCTTTTTGTACTGGTAGAGCAGAGCTTTCAGACATGGACACCAACATTTTATAAAGAAATTTTAAAAGTGCCTACCTCTATGAGTATTCAGGCGGGAGCCGTTTTGGCGGGAGCTTTTGCTTTGGGAAGATTTTTATCGGGATTCTTCTCCAAGAAATTCAGCTGGATCTATGTGGTCTCTTTCTGTGTGGTGGGTTTTGCTATCAGCTTACTGCTGGTTTTACCGTTAACCCATAATATTCACATTGACACGAATACAAATTGGATGAATGCGCCTTTGGTGGTCTATCTATTTCCTTTGATGGGAGGTTTGCTGGCGCCTATTTATCCAAGCATTAATTCTGTAATTCTGGCATCTATTCCGAAATATCTGCACAGTGCGATGTCGGGATTGATTGTTGTTTTCTCAGCAATCGGAGGAACGATAGGTTCTATCATTACCGGTTTTGTTTTTCAGGAATTCAGCGGGCAGCAGGCATTTTACCTTTCCCTGATTCCGCTTTCATTACTGATCACATCGGCGGTTTTCATGAATAAATTAAAAATTAATCCTAAAAAATAACAATGAGTAATCAGCTTTACATAAACGAAATTCAAAGTCTGTTTGATGCGGTACAGAGATCTGAAATTTTTGAAGATCAGAAAATGATGACGGATGCAGTTCCTCTGTTTCCTATTGCAAAGATTAATGAGGATTATGAAAAATCAAAAAATACTGAAGGTTTTAACCTGAAAGATTTTGTGATGACTCATTTTGACTTTTTAGGAGCAAGAGTTTCTGTACACAGAGAAGAACAGCTTCCCATTGGCGAACATATTGAAAAGTTATGGGATGAACTGACCCGTACAACTTATGAAGAAAAAGGAACGCTTTTAAAATTACCAAAACCGTACATTGTTCCGGGAGGCCGTTTTAATGAATTTTTCTATTGGGACAGTTATTTTATTATGCTTGGATTAAAAGTTTCAGGAAGAGTAGAAATGATGGAAAATATTATTGAAAACTGTTCTTATCTGATCTTAAATGTAGGATTTGTTCCGAATGCGAGCAGAACCCATTTCCTGAGCAGATCTCAGCCCCCTTATTTTTCATTAATGCTGGATCTTCTTTTTGAAACGACCCAAGACGAAAGAATTTATACGAAATATCACGAAACACTGGAGAAAGAATATGCTTTCTGGATGAATGGCGAAGAATGGCTTGAAAACGGATCCAGTGTGAAAAGAGTAGTGAGAACAACAGACGGAGATATTCTGAACCGTTATTACGATGCAGAAAATGCACCACGTCCAGAAAGTTATCTGATCGATATTGAAGATCATGAGACCGCTTCAGGAGACGAATTTTACAGAAACATAAGAAGTGCCTGTGAATCCGGCTGGGATTTTTCCAGCAGATGGTTCGCAGACGGAGAAAATATACAGACGATAGAAACGCTGAATCTTGCACAGGTTGATCTTAACTGCCTTTTGTGGCATTTGGAAATGACTTTGGCAAAGTCTTCAGCGCTTCAAAATCTGAGTGAAAAAAATAATTATTTTCAGAAAGAGCAGCAAGCCGAAGACAGATGATCAATACCTATTTCTGGGATGGAAATACTAACAATTATAAAGATTATCACACTAAAAAAAACACAAACACAGCGTCTGAACATATTGCTGCTCTTTACCCTTTATTCCTTGGGATTGCAGATCAGGAACAGGCTGAGGCTGTTGCCAAAGCTGTTGCTGAAAAGTTCCTTTATCAGGGAGGGCTTGTCACGACAACCAAAAACTCAGGACAGCAATGGGATCTTCCCAATGCATGGGCTCCTTATCAATGGTTAGGATTTAAAGCAATGAAAAATTACGGCTTTGATGAGCTGGCAGAAAAAATTAAAAACAACTGGTGTTCCAATGTAGAAAGGGTCTACAAAAACACTGGGAAACTGATGGAAAAATACAATGCATTAGACACAGAAACAATAGCAGGCGGCGGGGAATACCCCAATCAGGATGGATTCGGTTGGACCAATGGAGTGTATTTACAATTACAACAAAACTGAAACTAACAATAAAAAATATGGCTATGAAAAAAAAATCGATCTTTTTAATCGCCGCAACAGCTACTTTATACTTTAATAATGCTTATGCTCAGGAAACTCCGAAAGATTCGGCAAAGGTTTCTTCTATAGATCAGATTGTCATTACCGGAAATTCCGGTCCTAAGAAAAAATAGAATCCAGTACTGCGATTTCCACTTTTAGTGCTAAAGAAATTCAGAAGCAAAACCCGATTAGTGCAGCTGCTTTATTACAAAGAGTACCTGGGTTTGCTGTTGAAACTTCAGGTGGAGAGGTAGGGAATAACCTTTTCGCAAGAGGGATTCCTTCTGCCGGTGCTTATGAATTTGTACAGGTACAGGAAGACGGTCTTCCGGTTTTTGAAGATGGTGCGCTTCAATTTGCCAATGCAGATAACTTTTTCCGTGTAGATAATTCGGTAAGCCGTCTGGAAGCTTTAAGAGGAGGATCAGGTTCTATTTTCGCCACCAATTCTCCTGGAGGACTTATCAACTTTATTACCAGAGAAGGAACCAATGATTTCAGAGGAACCGCAAAACTGGAAACAAGTACTTATGGATTAATGCGTACAGACCTTAATGTAGGCGGGGCTTTGGTTCAGGATAAATTATTCTTCAATATCGGTGGTTTCTACAGAGCAGACAGCGGAATTAGAAAAACCGGTTTTAAAGCAAACGACGGAGGCCAGATCAGAATGAACCTGAAATATGTCTTTGATAAAGGCTATGTAAAAGTGTATTATAAAAAACTGGACGACAGGAATACATTCTTCCTTCCGATTCCTTTGACCCAAAATGGAAATGATCTGAAAGGATTCCCAGGTTTTGATCCTAATTATGGAACCTACAGCTACAGAGCCATCAGCCAGCTGAATATTCCACAAGCCGGAGGAGGATTTTTCAAAAGAAATCTTGAAGACGGAATTCATCCTAAAGTAGATGTTCTGGGAGCTGAGTTTAAATATGATCTTGGAAACAATTTCACTGTTTTAAACAAAACAAGATATACTAATATCAACATGAATTATACAGGGATTTTCCCTGCAGGAATGCCTGAAACTGCAGCTGACTTTGCAACTAAACCTGTTTCCAAAGGTGGAGATTATGGTATGACTAATTATCAATATTCTTTAGTAAGTAACGGAGCGATTGTAAATCCTGCATTTGTTCAAAAATTAGGTTTCTGGGCAATCGACAAGCAGATGAATAACTTTGTGAACGACTTACAGTTCAACTATAAATTTGACAAAGGGAATGTTACGGCAGGTTTCTATAAATCTAACTGGAAGTCTCATCAATACTGGAACTGGAGTAATATTCTGGCTACAGCAACAGACAGACCGGAATTGCTGAACCTTGTAGATACTTCTCTTACGCCTTTGGATAATGGATATTCAAAAACGTATAACGGAGTGACCAACATGACGTTCCTCCAGAGAGATACTCAAACACAGGGAAGCTTGAATGATCTTTATGTAAACTTAGATTATAATATTACCGATGCTTTAAGTGTAAATGGAGGTCTTCGTTACAGCCACGATTATTATAAAGGAAATTTTGCCAATACAACCACTTCCAACTTAAATAATTCAGGGTTAACAACTGATGGAACGCATGCTTTCAACACGACAACTGCTGATGATAATATGAGTGTTTTAGGAAATAAATATACTTACTGGAATTATAATATTGATAAAGTATCTTTCACTTTAGCGGCTAATTATAAAATCAACAGAGAAAATGCAGTGTATGCCCGTTTTTCTAACGGATTCAGATCTCCGAACGAAGAAGCATATTACAACTATTTCTCTAACCCGACTCCGGATAAACCTTTAAAATCAGTTATAACCAATCAGCTGGAGGTAGGATATAAATATTACTCGCGTACCTTTGATATTGCTGTGATTCCGTTCTATTCTACATTGAAGAACCTTTCATTTACGGATATTTTTTCTAACGGAAAATCTGAAAATACTTTCGCCAATACACAAAACTACGGGGTTGAATTTGAAGGGTATGCCCGTTTATTCAATAATATTTTGGAAGTTTCATTCAACGGAACGGTTCAGAGTCCTAAATATAAAAATTTGGAAGCAGGAAGTGTTCTTGAAGGAAATGTGGTACGAAGAATGCCGAAATTTTTCTTCAATATTTCACCGGCAGTTAATATTACAAAAGCCTGGAGAGCGTATGCAAGCATGAATTACTATGGAAAACGTTTCCAGGATGAGAAAAATGTACAGACATTACCTGCATTCACAGAATTTGGTGCGGGTACTTCTTACCAGCTAGGAAAAATACGCTTTGCAGTAGACGGAACCAACATCTTTAATACCATTGGTATCACAGAAGGAGATCCAAGAGCAGGATCACCAAACGGAGATGGAACCATTATGGCAAGGCCTATTATGGGAGCCGCTGTAAGAGCATCCATTACATTAGATTTCTAAAAACAGATTCTATTTCTTCTTATCAATGAAACCACCGGAAAATTCTGGTGGTTTCATATTTTTTGAACCATTAAGATTATATTAAGGTGTTAAGAGTATTAAGATAAGCTTCGCTTTACGCTTAGAAATCAGAATGATTCATCTTAACTATGCTTTATTGCTTAAATTCTTCTTAATGGTTAACTATATAAGCATTATTTATTTCAAAAACGGATTATATTGTTTCTCAAATCCAATAGAGGTAGGGTTTCCGTGTCCGGAGAAAACCTGAGTGTCATTATCCAAAATGAAAAGTTTAGATTTAATTCCTTCAATCAGCTGATCATAATTTCCTTTATAAAGATCTGTTCTCCCAATACTACCTTCAAAAAGAACGTCACCGGAGATCATAAATTTTTGAGCTTCATTGTGATACACTACACTTCCCGGAGAATGTCCCGGAACATGATAAATTTTAAATTTCTCACCATCCAAATCAAGTTCATCACCTTCTTTGATATATTCTACATCCACTTTTACAGGATCTACCTGCATCCCGAATCTTATACCGCTTGCCTGTAGCATATCCAGTACTTCCTGATCTTCCTGATGCATATTCACAGGAACTTTGAATGTGTCAAAAGCCCATTGAAGCCCAAATACATGGTCGATATGAGCATGTGTCAAAAGAATTTTCTGAATTTTCAGACCGTTTTCAGTAATGAAGTTGTCAATAGCCTGAGTTTCCTGTCCGCTCATATTTCCCGGATCAATTAACCAAGCATTTTTATTTTCGTTATAAATGATGTACGTATTTTCGCTCGCAAAGTTGAATACGAAACCTTGAATCTGAAGCATATCTGAATATTTTTTATTCAAAAATACGATATTATTAAGAAAATGGCTATTTTTCGTTATCTTCGTCATAATGAAAACTTTGCGAATACTCTTACTTTTTTTGGGCGGACTGGTTTTTGGACAAAATATCCAAAGTGTTCAGCTGTTCAATCCTCAGACCAATGATGAAACTCCGGTGATTAAGATAGGTGAACAACTCGTTCTGGGCTTTGATGATCTTACCAACGGCAGTCAGATCTATCGATATACCTTCAAACATTATGACAGAAACTGGAATGAAGATAATCTGTTTTTTACAGAATTTGCTACCGGAAGTATGAATGCCCTTCTGGATCAGTTTCAGTATTCTTTCAACACATTACAGGCTTATACCCACTATAAACTGGTTTTTCCGAATGATAAAATCCAGCTTAAGGTTTCAGGGAATTATGAACTGATCGTCTACAAAGACTCTGCAGACAAGCCTCTTTTCAAGAAAAGGTTTTATCTGGTAGAAGATGTAACTTCTGTCGCTTTAAATATTTCAAGATTTGCAGATGCAAAAAGCCCAATCTTAACCAGAGGGTAGAAGTGAATGTTTCTCCGAAAGGAGGTGATATTTCTTCCAATGTTAATTCGATCACGATGAATGTGATGCAGAATAACAATCCGAATATGGTCATTTCCAATCTTAAACCAAGCAGCGTTTTAGGAAATCAGGTGCTTTTTCAGCAGATGAATCTTACCTTCCCCGGAGATAATGAGTTTTATTATTTCGATAATAAAAATATGAATATGGCAGCTGATATGGTGCGTGCCACGGAAATTAAAGATGATGTCAACCAAACCTATCTGCATCCGGTATGGGCATTTCCTTTAAATTATCAATACCAGCCGGATGTGAATGGAGCCTGGTATTACAGAAGAAACGATTTGGGTAGAGAAAGAGATGCAGAAAGAGAAGCCGATTATTCATGGGTGCATTTCTATCTGGAATCTGATCCTGTGGATAAAGAGATCTATGTGTTGGGTGGGTTTAATAATTTTTTGCCAAGTAAAGAAAATCAAATGCAGTATGATGCTGCTACCAAACAATATGTGGCTAAAATATTCCTGAAGCAGGGTTTTTATAATTATGTTTTAGTAACAAAAGATGGAAGCGGGTTGAACTTTGGAGAAGTGAATGGTAATTTCTGGCAGACGGAAAATCTTTATCAGGCATTTCTTTATTATGCACCTTTCGGAAGGAATTATGATGGATTGATGGGATATGGTGAATTCAGAACGCCAATTGCCAATAAACGCTAATTAATGATTTAATATCATTTTTAATAAAAAATATACACATAAAACAGGACTGTCTCTTAAGATAGTCCTTATTTTTTTGTCAATAATGAACATGTTGAACCATAAATTTCAGATTTATCTTAATTTTTTTCGATTATAACGCACTACATGGTGAAAAATAATAATTCACAAAATTTTTATTTTAATTAAATATTTTAATGTAAAAATTATATTGTTGAAAAATTATACTTAAATAGTTTTCTTTGTTTTAAAATCGTTATTGTGTTTTGTTTATTGATTTATAATATCAATTGAATTTTATTCATTGTTTATATCATATTGTTGTGAAAAATTTATAAATTCGTCAATACAATCAACCAAATATTATTATGAAAACGAAATTTATCTTAGTGGCAAGTATTGCCGCCTGTTCTTTTGTGTTCGCACAAACCACTCCATCGAAATTAGTTCCGGGTAAAAACGGATTACATGCCGAATTTATGAGATTTGAAAAAATGCACCTGCATTTCAGGGCAGCCCAGTTTTATTTGACGAAGCATCTCAGAGACTTTCTCCCGGGCAAGCTCGTAAACTGGGCATAGAAAAAGATGCATTAGGCTTTGAAACTCAAAGATTCCAGCAGACTATTAATGATATTCCTGTAGAATACGGAATGATGGCTGTACAAACTAAAGATGACAAAATTGTAGGACAGTCAGGAAAGTGGGTTGTTAAAGTCCCGAAAGGACTTGACAATAAGGCCAGCCTTGCTGAAAATGCAGCATTACAGAGTGCTTTGACATTCGTAGGAGCAGATTCCTACAAATGGAAAAATAAAGAAGAGGAAGATTTTCTTAAAAAAGAAACAGGTGATCCCAATGCAACTTTTGCCCCTAAAGGTGAATTGGTTTACTACTCAGATCCTGATGACGACAGAATGACCGATTTAAGATTAGCTTATAAATTCGATATCTACGCTGAAAAACCATTAAGTAGACAATATGTTTTTGTAGATGCTAAAAATGGAAAAGTATTAGGCGTAGACGCTATCATTCATGATGTGAACAGCCCGGGAACAGCAGTTACAGGATATAGCGGAACCCGTAGTATAACAACAGACTCTTATAACGGAAGCTACCGATTAAGAGAAACAGGACGAAATGGAGGAACAGCTGTGGAAACTTATAATCTGAAAAAAGGAACCAGCTATGCTTCTGCGGTAGACTTTACAGATACAGATAATAACTGGAATAATGTTAATACCAATAAAGATCAATATGCTACCGATGCACATTGGGGAGCAGAAATGACAGTAGATTATTTTTATACAAAATATGGACGTAAGAGTATTGATAATAATAATTTCACTATTAAATCTTATGTTCATTATTCTACCAACTATTTTAATGCATTTTGGGATGGTTCCAGAATGACGTATGGTGATGGAAGTTCTAGTACAAACGGAGGAAAACCATTAACTGCTCTTGATGTTTGTGGACACGAAATTACACATGGGCTAACTTCTAAAACAGCTAATCTTGCTTATCAGAGAGAATCCGGAGCATTGAATGAAGGGTTCTCAGATATCTTTGGAAATACCATTGAGCGTTGGGCAAGACCTACGCAGGCAAGCTGGACATTGGGAGAAGACTTCAATTATGTGATTAGAAATATGGCCAATCCAAATGCATACAGTCAGCCTGATACTTATATGGGAACCTACTGGAAAACAACTACAACTTCAGGTTGTGTTACTCCAAGCCAGTCTAATGATTATTGCGGAGTTCATACCAATTCAGGAGTACTTAATTTCTGGTATTATCTTTTAGTGACCGGAGGATCAGGAACGAATGACAAAGGCTTTGCCTATAACGTTTCCGGAATTGGTCTGGATAAGTCAGGAGCTATTGCTTACAGAACATTGACTTCTTATCTTACTTCTTCTTCTACGTATGCGAATGCCAGAACTTATTCTATTCAGGCTGCCACAGATTTATACGGCGCAACCAGCAATGAAGTAACTCAGGTTAAAAATGCATGGAACGCTGTAGGTGTAGGAGGAGGAACTTCTCCGGCAGGAAAAGTAGCTGCTACAGATACTCAGCTTTATACAATAAGTCCAAACCCTGCAACTGATCGATTTACGGTGAACTTTGAAGGGAAAGCAGGAAAAGGAATTGTAGAACTTGTAAGTCTGACGGGTAAGAAAGAGATTTCTGAAAAAGTTGAAATGACAGATGGTATCAATAAGCTGAATATCCAGTTACCTTCCAATATGCTTCCAGGAGTATATGTGGTAACAGTAAACGGACAGAAAGCCGGAAACCTTATTAAAAAGTAGACACCAAATCTTTAATATATTCAACGAAAAGGCCACAAGTTAGTTCTTGTGGCCTTTTGTATATTTTGATCCAAGTGAGTTATACCAAATAGAAATCATTCAGTTTTTCTTCACAAAGGGTTTTTACAACTTCAATCCATCGGTCTTCATCATTCAAACATGGAATATAATGGAAATTTTCACCTCCACCATGTAAGAATTGTTCTTTACCTTCCACAGAAATCTCTTCCAGTGTCTCAAGACAGTCAGAAACAAAAGCAGGACAGACAATAGCCAGATTTTTTACTCCTCTTTTGCCATTTGTTTCCAATGTTTCGTCTGTATAAGGCTCAATCCACTTGTCTTTTCCTAATCTTGACTGGAAAGAAACAATGGTTTTCTCTTTCGGAAGACCCATTTTAGCAATTACTGCTTCTGTAGTTTTATAACACTGATGTCTGTAGCAATAGGCATTGTGAGTATCCACCTGACTGTTGATACAGTTAGCATCATCAATTTTGCAGGTATTCGAAGGATCCGTCTTATAAATATGTCTTTCCGGAACTCCATGATAAGAAAACTGGAGTGCATCGAAATTTTCAGGAAGCTTTTCTTTAATACTTTCTGCCAGACAGTTGATATAAATATCCCTGTTGTAAAAAGGTTGAATATAATTGATTTTTATCCCTGGAAACTTTTTCTTTCTTACCTCTTCTGCTTTTTCAATCACGGTTTCCGTAGTACTCATGGCATATTGAGGATATAAAGGGAAAAGAACAATTTCCGTGATTCCCTGATCTACCAGTTTCTGAATACCTGTTTCAATGCTTGGCTGTGCATATCTCATTCCGATTTCCACAGGAACATCTACCAGTTTCTGAAGCTTTTTCTGAATTTTTTCCGTGATGACAACCAACGGTGAACCTTCATCTGTCCAAACCGTTTTATACGCTTCAGCAGATTTGGCAGGTCTGGTTTTCAGGATGATTCCCTGTACAAGAAGAGCACGAAAGATCCAGCGGTAATCAATCACTCTCTCATCCATCAAAAATTCATCAAGATATTCCTTTACGTCGTTTACAGAGGTTGATCTCGGTGATCCGAGGTTGACCAGTAAAATTCCTTTCTTATTCAATATTCTAAATTTTAATTATGAAACAGAAGTTGTAAAATCTGTTACTAATTTTGATATTTTAGCAAAGGTATTACTTTCCAGTAAGCCATTGCTGTCAAATTTGCCTTTTATTCCTTTTATCAATACCTGATGTTTATCAGCTACAGTTGCACCCAGAGTTTTTAAAATCAATAATAACTCTTCGTGACCTTTTTCTCCACTGGCTGAAGCCGTGATTACGGCCACAGGCTTTTCAGAAAAAATAGTAGTAGAAACACACCATTCCAACATATTTTTCAATCTGCCCGGAATACTGAAAATATATTCGGGAGTAGAAAATATCACTCCTGATGAATTTTTAATATCTTCTCTCAGTTTCAATACCTTTTCAGGAGTATTCTCATCTGTTAAAACAGTATCAAAATGGGGAAGAACAGAAAGATCACTGTATATTTGGAAGTCAGTATTGTTCATATTTTCCATTACCTGTTCCATCAGTCTCAGGTTGCTGGAATTTTCCGAAGCACTTCCAATAATGACTACAATTTTCTTTCCGTAAGGCATTTCAGCTATTATTATCCGTTTACAGCTTCCACTTTTTCCACTAAATCAGGAACGAATTGCTTTAAGATATTTTCAATTCCATTTTTCAAAGTAGCCGTAGAACTTGGGCAGCCTGAGCAAGCTCCCTGTAAAAGCATTTTTGCTGTTTTATTCTCCTGATCATATTCCATCAAAGAAATCTTACCACCATCATTTTCTACAGCAGGAGCTACATATTCATTTAAAATGTCAGAAATTTTCTGCTCATCTTCCGTATAATCTCTGTTGATGATTTTTTCAACAGGGTTTTCATGCTTCTGAGGTTCAATATTAGCAATTTCACCCCCATTTTGAAGATATTCAGCAATAAGACCACGAACAGCCATCATTACCTGGTGCCATTCTACAGAATTGTTTCTTGTAACCGCTACGAAATTGTCGGAAATAAAAACTTCCGTTGCAAAATCAAATTCTTTAAAAATAGCTTCTGCCAAAGGAACTCCATCAGCGGTAACTCTCGATTTTACTTCCACAAAACCATCCATCAGTAATTTGCTCGAAACAAATTTCATTACATTAGGATTCGGAGTCATTTCAGCATAAATCTGATACATTTCTTTTTTCTTCTGAAGATAAATTCTTGGGTTGGCCAATAATTCGTCCTCAATTACATTTTTCAGACTTTCAGCTACATGTTCCCATTCTATCGTATCCTGTTTAGCTACAGCCACAAAATTAGCCGTAATGAAAATTCTTTCCACAAACGGATAATTGAAAAGTTCCTGAGCCAAAGGAATTTCTGATATATCTGAATTTCTGTCCAACTCTAAAGACCCGGGAATGAGATTGTAATCGGTAACAAATTTCATTACTTTCGGGTTTTCGGTAGGTTCTATAAGTACGGTACGCATTTTTTCGTTAAATTTGAGATACAAAAATACGCATTAGAAGTCAGAAGCTGAAAATTGAGAGTTAGATTTTTGCTATCACTGTAATTTAGAACTTATATACATAAAAAGATAGTATATTTTAATTTTCAAACTGGCCTATTTTTAAATTTTCAAATTAATACTTATGGCACTTATAAAAGAACTCTTAGGAAAAGCACCACAGATTGGAGAAAATACCTTTTTAGCAGAAACCGCTACCATTATTGGGGATGTTACGATGGGAAGAGACTGCAGCGTTTGGTATAATGCGGTAATCAGAGGCGATGTACATTATATCAAAATGGGTGATAAGGTGAATGTTCAGGATAATGCAATGCTTCATTGTACTTACAAGAAACACCCTCTGAACATTGGGAATAATGTTTCTATCGGGCATAATGCCATTGTACATGGATGTACCATTAAGGATAATGTATTGATTGGAATGGGAGCTATTGTAATGGATGACTGCCTTGTAGAAGAGAATTCTATTGTAGGAGCAGGATCTGTAGTTACTCAGGGTACTCATATAAAATCCGGAGAAGTTTGGGGCGGAGTTCCGGCAAGAAAAATCAAAGACATCAATGCCCAATTATTGGAAGGAGAAGTGAACAGGATTGCAGATAACTACGTCAAATATTCATCGTGGTATAAGGAGAATGTGAAAGATCATCAATTTTAGGTTGTCTAGTGAATAGTGAATAGTCAATTCGCTGCGCTTGTCAATTTTTTGCGAAACGAAAATTCACCATTCACTTGCGAAGCGCCATTCACATATTGACCTTGAAATTGTGAATAGTCAATTCTTGATCTCTAAATGCTAGCCATATCACCTGTTACATTGGACATTCTTAACAAATATCTTAATTTTAATGTATTA
>NZ_QICI01000033.1 GCF_004119445.1 Chryseobacterium sp. CH21
TCTACTGTTGGAGCTACTTATACCGTAAGATGGAGAGTGGCACCAAGTGGAGCCTGGCAGACTGCTACCGTTACTGCAGGTCAGAACTTCTATGGAATTACAGGTCTTACAGAACAGACCAACTATGAAGTTCAGGTTTCTACAACATGTGGAGGTTCTACAGGAGCTTACTCGTCATCAGTAGCATTTACAACACCGCCATTGTCTTATTGCCCGATGACAGGTACCGGAACCAACGACCATATTTCGAATGTAACGGTTACCTCTTCGAACCTTGGAGTTCCACCAATGAATAACACTTCAGTACAGACTAACTATACCAGCTATACTACTCCTGAGACTCTTATTACTTTAGATGTCAATTCTCAAAATAATAAAATCTCTGTAGCAAAAGGCTGGACGGGAGCAACTGGAAACGATGCTGTAACTGCATGGCTTGACTTTGACAGAAACGGTCAGTTTACTGACGCCGAGAGAATTTTAATTTCTCCTGCCAATACAACTACTCCTGTTACTGCCACTTTTGCAGTTCCATCAACGGCTTACACAGGACCATTGACAACTACCCTGAGAGTTGTGCTTAAACGTACAAGTGCTCCGGTAATGTGTCAGAATGCAGTAGATGGAGAAGTAGAAGACTACAGAGTAAAAATAAGACCTTGTAGCAATGCAACACCCAATGCACCTACATTTACCACAACCCATACATCAGCCACAGTTACTATTACAGGTGCAGGAGTAAGTTATGTGGTGAGATACAGAGTTCAGGGAACAACTGCATGGACGTCAGTATATGCTTCCACACAATTGGGTAACCTTCCATTGGTAATTAATGGATTGACTCCAGCTACAACTTATGAAGTAGAAGTGGCAGCAATTTGTGGAGATATTGTAGGAACAGCAACTCCGATCAAGACCTTCACAACAAGATGTGATCCTACTCCTCCAAACGTAACAGTAAGTAACATTACTCCAACAACAGCATTGATTACATGGGCTCCGCTGGCAGCAAGCTCTACCTATACAATGAGATGGAGAAAAGTAGGTACTACTACATGGAATATTGTAAGTTTACCGGCAGCTCCTGCCAATACTTATGTATTAGGAAGTGTAACAGCATTAGAGCCATATACTACATATGAAGTTCAGATTGCAAATCAGTGTAATGGAGAAACCACATTGAATCCATATTCTAACCCTAAAGTATTTACAACAGAAAGAATATGTCAGATTCCTCCTCCAGGATTGACCATTACTCAATTATTGCCTACATCGGCAGAGATTACATGGGATCCTTTCCCAGGAGCAACTTACGTTCTTAGATATAGAAAAGTAGGAATTCCAAGCTGGACAGAAGTACCATCATTAGTTAATAACCTTGTATTAACAGGTCTTACTGAATTAACGAAGTATGAGATGCAGGTAGTGAATATCTGTAACGGTACACCAGGAAATTACACTCCTCCATACTACTTCACAACTCCTACAGTAATTTACTGTAAGATGAAGGCAGGCAGTTCAACAGGAGAACATATTTCTAAAGTTACCGTGAAACCAACTGGTAAGAAAACAATGGAGAATGAATCAGGAGCCTCTACGTATACCGATTATACGGGAGTTCCTAAAACATTCATCGAAATGATTCAGGGTTCAACAGACAATGAGATTATCATTGAGAAGAAATGGACAGGAACTACCTACGATGAAGGAATCGCGGTATGGATTGACTTCAACAGAAACGGCGAGTTTGATATCAATGAAAGAGTATTTACTTCTTCACCGAATTCAAACAGTCCAGTATCAGGAAAGTTCAATGTCCCTGCTGATGCCTTTGTAAGTATGACAGACTATAAGTATGTTGTGATGAGAGTAGCAATGTCAAGAGATGGTATCCCTGTAAACTGTACAGACTTCAAGAACGGAGAAGTAGAGGATTACACGGTGAGAATCTCAAAACCAATTGCAGCTAACCCAATTGATCAGACCAGTATCATGATCTATCCAAACCCTGTAAGTTCAGTATTGTTTGTGAAGAATATCAGCAAGAGAGCTAAGTATACGATCTACAATGCCGCAGGACAGGTGATTGCAAACGGTATCTTACTGAACAACCAGATCAATGTAAGTAAATTGATCAACGGTGTTTATGT
>NZ_QICI01000026.1 GCF_004119445.1 Chryseobacterium sp. CH21
AACATTTATGTTAAATAAAGTTGTTTTGCTTAGTAATAAGTTGTTATCTTTGCCCCACTGAAAAACGAGAGCTATTCAGTAGCGCAGAAGGGCCTTTAGATAGGCAAAAACATTATATACTTCAAAAAGAGACGGACGAAAAGAAACTTAAAATTTTTTCAAGAAAAAGTTGCCAGTTAGAAAAGAGTTTGTATCTTTGCAGTCCCAATTACAGGGAGCGCAGAAGTAGGAGATCAGGTGATGAGAAAAGAGATTAAGGTTACTTAAAAAACTTTAAAATTTTCTTTGAAAACATTTGGTCATTAAGAAATAAAGTTTTACTTTTGCACTCGCAAATACGGAGCGACACTGACAGAGAGATTGCTACGTTACAAAGCGAAAGAAGAAAAGATCATTGACATACAATATAACAACCAAGTAAGGAAAAACTAAAGCGTTAAAAAACTTTGAGTGAGTCAGACAAACATACAATGGAGAGTTTGATCCTGGCTCAGGATGAACGCTAGCGGGAGGCCTAACACATGCAAGCCGAGCGGTAGAGATCTTTCGGGATCTTGAGAGCGGCGTACGGGTGCGGAACACGTGTGCAACCTGCCTTTATCTGGGGGATAGCCTTTCGAA
>NZ_QICI01000023.1 GCF_004119445.1 Chryseobacterium sp. CH21
CTTAAAAGTGCTTCGGGAATAAATTCTAAAACATCTTTAAGTGATATTTTGTGATCTTTAAAAACTGACATAAACAATTGATTATCAGCAATAAAGATACAAAAAATGAAATAATAAAACAAATTAAATGGCTGATAATCAATTAATTAAAATAATAATATTGAATATCTAAAAACAAAAAGTCGGAAGAAAAAATCTTCCGACCATGACTAGCCTTAAGGCGCTTTTTTTTATGAGTATATATAAAACCACCCCGTCAAAAATTCTTTGAATTTTTGCCACCCCTCCAGAGGAGGGGAATTCTTACGTCTTCAGTTGAAACTTTGATTGGGATTTTAATTTTTCTCTCACATCTATTCTTGGATCATGATGGGTGGATTCCTGCGGAATGACAAACTGCATGAATAAACCACCGCTTCAATTGTGTCATTCCGTAGGAAGCTAAGTATATTGTAAATAACTTGAAATGAGTGATTACAATATTATAATCCAACAAAAAAACCGCACCAGATTGGTGCGGTTTCCTATGATATTACCATCAATTATTTTTTCTCTGTAGATCTTTGTAAAACCTCATCTACCATTCCGTAGCCTTTCGCTTCTTCAGAAGTCATCCAGTAATCTCTGTCAGAAGATTTCTCAACCCATTCATACGTTTGCCCTGAGTGATGACCAATGATTTCATAAAGTTCCTGCTTCAATTTCAACATTTCTCTCAAGTTGATTTCCATATCAGAAGCAACTCCCTGAGCACCTCCTGAAGGCTGGTGAATCATAACTCTTGAATGCTTAAGCGCAGAACGTTTTCCTTTTTCCCCTGCAACCAATAATACAGCTCCCATTGAAGCAGCCATACCTGTACAGATTGTTGCTACATCCGGCTTGATGATCTGCATGGTATCATAAATACCTAAACCTGCATATACACTTCCACCAGGAGAGTTGATATAGATCTGAATATCTTTTGACGGATCAGCACTTTCTAAGAATAAAAGCTGAGCTGTAACGATGTTTGCTACCTGATCATCAATACCAGTTCCAAGGAAGATAATTCTGTCCATCATCAGACGGGAGAAAACGTCCATCTGAGCAACGTTTAATCTTCTTTCTTCCATGATGTACGGAGTAAGATTCGTTGGGCCATACATTCCCATATACTGATCGGTAACCAAACCGTTGTTTCCTAAATGTTTTACAGAGAAATCTCTGAATTCTTTTTTAATGTCCATATTTCTATTATGTATTATTTTTTAAATATTCTCAAGGTTTAAATTACAATATTTATTCCTAAAATTTTATAGGACTTTTTGTCACAGAATACCAAAAGAAATCTGACTTCAAATTATCTTTTTCTACCATAGATTCCTTTGATAGGCGAATATTCGATGATATTACTCAATCGCATGGAAGCTTGTTTCAATAACGTAATTTTCTTGATAAGCTCATAGTACTTTCCTTCATCAGTATCTCTGTACACGTCCAGCTCTTTATCTGTTTCTGTGATTAAATAATCAATATATCTGTATTTGTGCAGTAAAACATCTCCCTGAATCTGGTCTGCCACTTTATCACCATAATTAGGAGGATAAATATTTCTGGAAGCCCAGTTTTCAAGCTCATCCAAAGGAATTAAGGCATCTACAACCTTTGTGGTAATCTCCTCATCCATAAAAGATACAAAAAAGTTTCCACTTCTCAATTCATCCTTTTGAATTCCTTCCCTCACCTGAGTGATAATAATCTCATTTCCTTTGACTAAAAATGCATACTGCTCTTCTTCAAAATGATGAAGAATTTCCTCAATTACTGTAATCTGATATTCTTCACCCTGTTCATTTCTACGTTTCAGAATAATATCTCCAAATGCCAGCATGTGTTCAACAAGTTTATTCTCCATGAACAATACATCATACAGGAAAGGATCTTCTTTCTCCTTATCCAGAGGAACAACTTCCATTTTCGGAGCTGCTGCTTTTTCCTTCTGTTGCTGCTGAACATGATGCGTCTGATTCTGTGTAATCTGCTTCTGAACATCCAGTTCATTGAAAAGGCTCTGCTCTGAAAGTCCGAATTTATTGGATACTTCTTTCAGATAAACCTCTCTTTTCAGCGCATTCTGTACAAAAGAAACCGATTTTACAATATCCCTTATGGCTTCAGCCTTTTTGATAGGATCATTTCCGATATCTCTCAACAGAATTTCCGCCTTAAAGTCGATGAAATCCATCGCTTCATTTTCGATGTACTTTTCAACGTAATCCTGCGGATGTTTTCTGGCAAAGGAATCCGGGTCATCTCCATCAGGGAAAAGTAAAACACGGATATTCATGCCTTCCGTCAGGAGCATATCAATACTTCGGAAACTGGCTTTAATTCCGGCATTATCCCCGTCAAAAAGAATCGTTACGTTTTCTGTAAGCCTCTTAATCAGTTTAATCTGCTCTGTTGTCAGAGACGTTCCGGAACTTGCCACCACATTTTCAATTCCGGACATATGAAGTGAAATCACGTCCATATATCCTTCCACCAAAAGACAGGCATTCTTTCTGGAAATAGCCTGCTTACTCTGGTTTAATCCGTAAAGAACATTGGATTTATGATAAATCTCCGTTTCCGGTGAGTTGAGATATTTCGCAGTTTTGACATTATTCTTCAGAATTCTTGCGCCAAATCCTAAAACCCTCCCAGAAAAACTGTGAATAGGGAAAATAACTCTTTCTCTAAAACGGTCTACCCCTGCAGGAGTATTTTCCGGAAAAATAGAAAGTCCGGATTTTTCAAGAATTTCCTTGGTGTATCCTTTTTCAAGTGCATAAGCCGTAAAAGCGTTTTTCTTTTCCGGAGAATATCCTAGTTGGAATTTCTTAATAATATCATCCTTAAGCTCTCTTTCTTTGAAATAAGAAAGACCTATGCTTCTTCCCTCCTGATCATCCCAAAGGATCTCCTGAAAATAAGTATTGGCAACTTCATGAATCTTATATAAAAGATCTTTCTCTGTCTGGGCATTTTTTGCTTCTTCAGAAATTTCACGCTGATCTTCTTCAATTTCAATTCCATATTTTTTTGCAGCGTGGCGAAGTGCCTCAGGATAAGTAAAGTTCTCAATTTCCATAAGGAAAGAAATGGCTGTCCCCCCTTTTCCTGTTGAGAAATCTTTCCAGATCTGTTTACTTGGCGAAACCACAAAACTTGGAGACTTCTCTTCATGAAACGGACTGAGTCCTTTGTAGTTAGACCCTGCTCTTTTCAACTGCACATATTCACCCACAATCTCTTCAACGCGGATCGTGGAGAATATCTTATCAATGGTCTGTTTGGAAATCATGCTGTAAAATTAAGTATTTTTATGCAGAGTTGGTAGAGTTTGAGAGTTTCAGATTCGAGTTACGGGGTTCAGGTTTCGGGTTTCGAGTTAGAGGGTTTTAGGGTTGGAGAGTTAGTAAGTGGGAATTTTTCGGTTTTGTTGGGACGAGATTCGATTTATCAAGGTTTGAGGTTTGAAAGTGCTCATTTAGCATCCAACCTCCAGCCACTAATTTCTAATTTCTAGCTTCTAACATCTCATAAAAACTCATAAATCATTATTTTGCAAAACAAATTAGTATATGCAGTTCACTATCAATACAATCGAAGACTGGCAGGAAGTTGTTGACAGCATCATTCCTCAATTACAACATAATATTCTTTTATTAAAAGGAAACCTGGGAGCAGGGAAGACAACATTTACTCAATTTCTGCTTAAAAATATGGGCAGCAAAGATGAAGTAAACTCCCCTACTTATTCTATTGTGAATGAATACAATACAGAAAAAGGAAAAATATATCATTTTGATCTTTACCGTTTAAAAAATATTGAAGAAGTCTATGATATCGGTATTGAAGAATATCTGGATAATTCTTTTTTATGCATCATCGAATGGCCGGAAGTCTATGAAGAAGAGCTTTACGGCCTTAACTACCATACAATGAGCATTGTGAATACGGGTGAAAACAGAGAAATTTCATTCGATTAAATATTATGTATCTTTGCTCATTAATTGAGTGTAAAAAACAATCTGTAAGACATAATTTAATTTAAGGATGAGTACAAATATTTTTACTCCTTTCACAGAAGAAGAATTAATGCCGAAAGAGGAAAAATTGGATGTTATAAAAAAAGGAAAACAATTCAGTATTGGAATTCCTAAAGAAACCTGTCTCAACGAAAGGAGAACCTGCATTACTCCCGACGCCGTACAGGTGTTGGTAGAGCACGGCCATGAGATCATTATTGAAGCAGGGGCCGGAGAAGGTTCATTCTTTACAGATTTACAATATTCGGAATCTGGAGCGAAGATCACCAATGACCCTAAGGAAGCTTTCGGGCAGGATCTTATTCTGAAGGTGAATCCTCCTACAGAAGATGAAATTGAGTACATGAAACCTAATACGTATCTGGTTTCGGCACTTCAGATCAACCTTAGAGACAAGGAATATTTTTTAAAGCTTGCAGAGAAAAAAATAAACGCCATTGCTTTTGAATTTATCGTTGATGAATACAAGCAGTTGGCTTTGGTAAGATTAGTCGGTGAAATTGCAGGAACCGTTTCTATTTTATACGCTTCTGAATTATTAGCCTTATCAAATGGTTTAATGCTTGGAGGGATTACAGGAGTAAGACCTGCTGAAGTCGTGATTCTTGGTGCCGGTATTGTAGGCGAATTTGCTACGAAAGCAGCAATAGGTCTTGGAGCTAGTGTAAAGGTTTTCGACAACTCTTTATCCAAACTGAGAAGACTTCATACTATCGTTGACAGCCGTGTACCGACTTCTATTATTGATCCTAAAGAACTCAGCAAAAGCTTAAGACGTGCTGATGTAGTGATCGGGGCACTTCCAAGATTAAACATGACACCTATCGTTACTGAAGATATGGTCATGAAAATGAAAAAAGGCAGTGTCATCATTGATATCACGATAGATAATGGTAAAGTGATTGAAACTTCTGAATTAACAACCATGGAAGATCCTTACATCATCAAACACGGTGTTATCCATTGCGGACTTCCGAACCTTACCTCAAGAATGCCGAGAACCACCACCAAGGCTATCTCGAATTTCTTCCTTTCCTATATTTTAAATTATGACGAAGAGGGCGGCTTTGAAAACATGCTGATCCGCAAAAACGAAATGAAGCAGAGCTTATACATGTACAAAGGAAGACATACCAAGAAGATCATCTGCGACCGTTTCGGACTTACGTACCACGATATCAATCTTTTAATTTTCTAATGAAAAAACTGAAATTTTATGCAATAGGCTTCGTTCCGGGGCTTTTGATCGTATTTTTATTTTAAACAAAAAAGGGGCAAGCTGCAGCGGGTATTTACCCAACAGCCGTGTAATTGCGGAAAGCCTTTCCAAAGAATTCAAATATTCTGAAGAAGCTAAAAATGCAATGACGACC
Source organism: Chryseobacterium sp. CH21 (assembly GCF_004119445.1). Taxonomy (GTDB): domain Bacteria; phylum Bacteroidota; class Bacteroidia; order Flavobacteriales; family Weeksellaceae; genus Chryseobacterium. Next base: position 5,450 of record NZ_QICI01000023.1, read on the forward strand.
TACAAGATTGATGAGAAATTTATAAAAGACAGCATCATTACCAACGGAAAAGTAGATTTTGACCGCAGCCATGCACAAAAGAAACCATGTCCGGATTATCTTATAACTTACCCTGAAAAAAATCCTTCTTACGAGATCACTTTTGAAAAATGTGAGGAAACCGTAACAGTAAAAGAGCTTAAGAAACTTAAATAGTTGTTCAAAAATAAACTATGGAAGGCAACTACTACATGATTCATGATTATCTGATATTCATCGGAGTATTTGCCATTTTTCTGTTTCTGACGGTCAGCATTTATCTTTTCAGCCAGAATCAAAAGCTGAAACAGAGAAATACCAAGTTATCTGAAACCAACAAACTTATTGAACAGCGCCTGAATGAAGTCCGCCTGGAACATATCGGGACAAAGCTGAATCCACATTTGTTTAAAAACATTCTCAATTCGGTGCAATCTCACGCTTACCAGACGTATATGTCTCTGGATAAGCTGGCGAATGTACTGGATTATATTTTATACGAAAGCAATAATAAGTATGTAAGCCCGAAAGAAGAGCTCAATTTTGCGTTAAGCCTTATTGAGATTAATAAAATCAAGATCAATCCACTTTTTGACTTCAGGATCAAATCAAGGATTAATAAATCTGATGCATTGTATGAAGAAAAGGTATTCGCACCGCTGATTTCTGTGGATCTTATAGAAAATGCATTCAAACATACGGATTTTCTGGCTCAAGACTCTTTTATTTCCATTTATATGGAGCTTGAAAACGGTATTTTCACGATGAAAGTCAGTAATAAAGCTTCTCTGAAAAACATTCTGGAAAAGGAGAAAAGCGGTTTTGGAAGCCAGTCTTTTGACCAAAGGCTTAAGATGATCTACAGTACGTATTATCAACTGGAAAGAAGTTCAAAAAACGGAATCTTTACAGCGGAATTAAAAATCAATTTAGGAGAATTCTATGATAAAATGCGTTATTCTGGATGATGAATTACTGGCCATCAGTTATTTGAAACTTTTATGCGAACAGATTGAGAACGTAGAAGTAGTAAAAGCATTCAATGATCCTAAAATTTTTCTGAACGAAATAGACAGCCTCGACTGTAATGTGTGTATTCTGGATATTGAAATGCCTGGAATGACAGGTCTTCAGGTAGCTGAAATTATTTCTGGGTCAAAAAAGATCATCTTTACAACAGCTTATAAAGAATATGCTGCAGAAGCTTTTGATCTGAATGTGGTGGATTATGTAAGAAAACCTATCAAAAAAGAAAGACTTATCCAGGCCTTCGAAAAAGCAAAAGAACTGGTGGAAAACACGCCAAAAAAGCCTTCATCGAGTGGAATACTAATATTGGGAAAACGGTTATCTTCACAGAACAAATCTCTTATATTAAAACCTCTGAGATCGACAGCAGGGATAAAGATATCATCCTCAGCGACGGAACGACCATCGTTTTAAAAAACTTGAATTTTAAAAACCTTCTGGAAATGCTTCCTGCAAAAGATTTCGCTCAGGTCAACAAAAAAGAGATCATTGCACTTTCTTCCATTAAAGTATTTTCAACCAACGAAATTATTACGACTATTCCTACAGAACAACACACTTTCCTGAAACTTCAGATTGGGGATGCTTATAAAAATTCCCTAATGGAGCTCTTCGGAAAATAGACTTTCCCAACTCTTTCCGGTTTCGTTACAGAATATATGTCCTTTATTACAACTCCTCTTTTTCAATATTTAACCCCATTAATTTCGAGATTCCAATCTATTATAATGCTAAACAGCAGATTAGAATGAGAACTGAAGAATAGGCTTTGGACTCGGTTATTCATTCAAATAGATTTTATTACATTTTTTAGAACATTCATTACATTTTAAAAAAAGAGTATTTAACATAACTATATTCTTTTCAACTTTGCATAAAATATAGGAATCATGAATTTGGGGAAATACAAAAATTTAATTTTCTACATTACAACCATCGCAGTCTTTTCGTGCCTAATGTATTTTTTTATTATCGAAGGACAGACACTGGAAGTAAAAGAAAATATCGTTGCCAATACCAGCAGCGGCTCTACCTGGGAAAATTTCCTGGAATCCTTTAAAACCAATCTTCACCATCCTCTTGCTTTATTATTGGCACAAATTGTTACTATTATCATGACCGCCAGGCTTTTCGGATGGGTTTGTATGAAAATAAAGCAGCCCACTGTAATCGGAGAAATGATTGCAGGTATTGTGCTAGGCCCCTCATTAGTAGGAATGTACTTCCCTGAGTTCTCAGCCTTTCTTTTCCCAAAAGAATCATTAGGCAACCTTCAGTTTCTGAGCCAGATAGGCCTTATTCTCTTCATGTATATCGTAGGCATGGAGCTGGATCTGAGTGTATTAAGAAAAAAAGCTCATGATGCTGTAGTCATCAGCCATGCCAGTATTATTATTCCTTTTGCTTTGGGAATTGGGCTTTCTTATTTTGTATATCAGGAATTTGCACCAGAGGGCATTCAGTTTACTTCCTTCGCTTTATTCATAGCTATTTCTATGAGTATTACGGCATTCCCGGTATTGGCGAGAATTGTACAGGAGAGAAACCTTCAGAAAACCAAGCTTGGAACCATTGTTATCACCTGTGCTGCTGCCGATGATATTACTGCATGGTGTATTCTTGCTGCCGTAATTGCTATTGTAAAAGCAGGTTCTTTTGCAAGTTCTATCTATGTGATCATCATGGCCATTGCCTATGTATTTTTAATGATTAAAATTGTAAGACCATTCCTGAAAAGAATCGGAGACCTTCAGGCAGGAAAAAATACAATCAGCAAACCTATGGTGGCTATTTTCTTTCTGACTTTGATTTTATCAGCATATGCTACTGAAGTAATTGGTATTCACGCTTTATTCGGAGCCTTTATGGCTGGAGCGATTATGCCGGAGAATGCAAAATTCCGTACACTTTTCATTGATAAAGTAGAAGATGTGGCTTTGGTACTTTTACTTCCTTTATTTTTTGTATTTACAGGACTTCGTACCCAAATCGGGCTTCTGAACGACAGCCATCTTTGGATGACCACAGGATTTATTATTCTGACTGCTGTTCTTGGAAAATTTGCAGGAAGCGCCCTTACCGCCAGATTTGTAGGCATCAACTGGAAAGAAAGCTTAACAATCGGAGCTTTGATGAATACCAGAGGACTTATGGAGCTTATTGTACTGAATATCGGATATGATCTCGGCGTTTTAAGCCCTGAAATTTTTGCAATGCTTGTCATTATGGCACTTTTCACTACTTTCATGACAGGGCCTGCGTTAGACTTCATTAATTTTATTTTTAAATCTAAAAAAAATCAGGACGAGCCTAGTCACGAAAATGATTCCAAGTACCGCGTTCTCCTCTCTTTTGATAAACCGGAATCCGGAAGTACTTTGTTGAAGCTTGCACACAATTTTACCCATAAAATGAACGGCAATAAAAGCATCACCGCTATGAATATTGCTCCGGTAGATGAAATGCATGCCTACGATATCAATGAATATGAAGACTCCCAATTTCAGAATGTGATTGAAACTTCTCATGACCTTAATCTGGAAGTTACTACCCTCTTCAAAGCCTCTACCGATATTGAAAGTGATCTTACCAGTATTACCAATAAAGGACATTATGACATCCTGCTCATCATGCTTGGAAAATCAATGTATGAAGGAAGTCTGTTAGGCCGTTTACTGGGTTTTACAACCAAAATCATTAATCCTGAAAAACTTCTGAACACGGTAAAAGGGAAAGGAAATATATTCAACAATTCTCCTTTTGACGATTTCACCCTTCAGATTCTGGACAAGACCAATATTCCTGTAGGAGTTTTGGTAGAAAAAGACTTTAAAGCCGCAGATAAAGTATTTGTTCCGATTTTTAACCTGAGCGATTTTTATCTTCTTGAATATGCTAAAAGGCTGATCAATAACAATAATTCTCAAATTATCATTCTGGATGCTGCAGGACAGATCCGAAATAATATTGAGGTGAAAGAACTGATCAGAAGCATTGAGCAGGTAGCTCCTAATCATATCACCCTGTACAATGAGAAAAAGATTGAGAAAGATTTTCTGAATTCTCAGGATCTGATGCTGATCAGCAGCAAAAGCTGGAAAAATCTGATTGATACGAAGAGTCTTTGGCTGTCTGATATTCCATCAACATTAATAATATCAAATCCATAGCATAAAATAACACACCGATATTTCTATTTCTATTGAAGCTGTAAATATTATTCGTTGTCTGTAAAGAAAAAACGGGTATATTTATAGCTTCAATTTTTTGGGACATGCTGATTAACAGTGAAAATGGAGTTATAGAGCTGGAAGACTTTGCTACCACACTTTATAAAGGAATGAGTTTTGATCAGCTGAAACAGTCTGATTTTTATAAAGAAAAATATCATACTCTCTGGGATGTAAAAACCGGATATGTGTGGTATTATTTTAAGAGTATAGAAATAGCAGGCTACCAGGTATCTTTCAGTATATGCTTTTTCGGAGATCAGCTGGATAGTGTCCATATGAACACCTGGGAAAAGACGGATGCAAAAGACTGGAATGATTGGACAGAAGAAAAAGAAATGAACGTTTTCTACCGGAATAACTCTTTTCTGTCCAAAGTTCTTGGAATACCACCCACCCAAAAAAAGAAAACACCTTACCCAAGCTGCACCTTCCAATTTCCCTGAGGAAATATATGGTCGGTCTACGATCCAAGAAGTGCCAGCAGCTTTATGGGAATCAACTTTAATGAAGAGGAAAAAAACAAATAAAAAATAACTTATAACCAAAGAATAAGATAATACTATGTGCCGATACTCCATGATGGTTTATAAAGGTCATTATGCCTGTTTCAACTGCCAGAAAACTTTCAAACGCCGCCATCTGAAAGATGTGGATCGGGATGCTCAGGTCTCTGTGGAAGCCAAGTGTCCGGAATGCGGAAGTCTGATGGCCAATATGGGACTTGACTTTAAATCGCCGGCAAAAAATGACGATAAACAATGGGCTCACATCCGTGATTTGTATACAGTTGGAATCACTTTTCATTCATGTGGATGTTCTGGCCCCGGATATATTCCTCAGGATCGAAAAGCTATTATTCATTATCTGGAAAAAATCCGTTCAGAATATATGCATGCATTGGTATTTTGGAGATACCGCATAGAACCCGAAAATAAAAAGGAGCGCGAACTGGATTATCAAAAAAACAGTGGCCATCTATGGGCCGTTAACCGCAATGCTTTTAAAGAAACAGTGACTAATCAGGAAGGCATTAATTATTGGCTTAAAAGGATTACTGAAGTAGAGGAAAGGCTGAATATTATCAAAGCTGATCAACAGAAATAATAGACATTATTCTGCCAGTTTCAGAAGCTTTTTGAAACTCTCTGTCAAGTTTTTTTCCTGTTCAGATGGATAATCAGCATCGATATTAAATCCACGCCCTGCAGTATTATTGATCATAATGATATTTCCATTTTCAAAGTAATTCCTGGTTGTGATAACCTCTGACTTATTGAAATCAAAGGCTTCCGTATCATTATTCTCTTTCATTGCTTTAGTATCGTAGAAAAACGGTCGGTTATACCTGTACTCTTTCTCGAAAACAAAAGATAGCTGTCCGTTAAGAAGATAATATTCGATCAGCATTTGTCCCATTTCTCCATAATGTCTGGCAATAACTTTTTCCAATCCTTTATCTGTATAATAAAATGCTGCCTCTCCTCCTTCTGCAGATTCTCCTTCAATATTCTTCTTTTTGACAGAAGTCCATTTTGTCGTAGAATTGATACTTTTAAAATTAGCCTGAATAGGTTTTATCCTATTTTTTAAACTTTTACTGCCCGTAGTATCTTTCTCGTTAAATGTTTCCCCAATCTTTACTGTATCCTGTGCTTTAGTGGTAAAAAAAACAGACGCCTGATCGCCGGACTTCTGAGCATATACAGAGCCCCAACTGATCAATATTATGAAAACTCCGTGTAAGAATCTCTTCTTCATATTGTTTTTTTATAGCTTTAAAATTAATAATAACTTTTGGTTGTATTGTATATCATGAAACCACAAAAGTCACGAAAGTTTCTTGTTTGCTTGTGTTAAGTTACAACTCAAGCTTTGAAAAATCATTATAAGAGCTGGGATTCCTACGGAATGACAAACTGTATGGATAAACTATCATTCCAATTATATCATTCCGTAGAAATCCAACTGCATTAAACCAACAAGAAAGCATCAACAAAAACTCCAATCCTGACTAGCATCACAACTGAAGACGTTATAATTCCCCTCCGAGGGAGGGGTGGCAAAAATTCAAAGAATTTTTGACGGGGTGGTTCTCTGTACACCATCAATTTCATGTCGTAATTCTACTACAATTTTTAAAATTTAATCCAAAAAATAATTTCCAATAGAGTTTTTTAATAGCTTTATCAGATAATTCACATGGGATGGAAATTGATTTCTTACAATATCAGGTACGAAATGGAGACACGCTAACCTCTATCGCTTCCCGGCTGGGCATGACTGGCGAGGAACTGAAGCTGTTTCATAATTCCCATTGTCAAAAAATGGATAAGGTTTGGTTTGAAAACCTTAATCAAGTCAAACATATCTTTGTCCCTACAGATTTTAAAACCAAAGAACAAAAAGAGCAGGAAAGAAAAAATACCCTGCCCAACCAACTATCCGATTCTTTTTTTGCTAAAACATATACGGTCAATGAAACTTTTGAAAATTCGTTCGAATCTTCAGTTAACATCAATTACATCATTGAACTCACTCTTCGAAAAAACAAAAATACAGGTCAGCATATCCTGAATTATCTTCAGAAAGGTTTTAAATCCAATGGAGATACTTCTGATGATAAGGTAAGCAGTCTTTCTATTGCCTGCATGCAAAGCATTATGCCTCTTGAGTTTATTCTTAATGAACAAGGTAAAATCACCGGATTTGAAAACCATAAGAGAATTACGGATACTTTTTCCAAACAACGTAAAGAACTTGAAGAATTCTATATAGGAGAAGTATCTCAACATTATATGGATACATTTGAAAGAAGCATCAACGACGAAATGTTTTTATTAAAGCAGTTTCAAAGTACACTTCTATTTCAGACTCTATTCCCTAGGATAGATTGGTTTCAAAAGAAAACAAAATGGAAAGAATCTTTCTATTTTGTACAGAATTCCTTTCCTGTACCATGTGAAATTACTATTGAACAGGAAAATATAGAGGAAGACTCTGTTTCGACCATTTTGAATGGCAAAATCATTGAATTGTGCACTCCGCAAGAGATCATGCGCGGTATTCAACTTCAGGAATCAGCTTCTGAACCAGCATCAGGAACTATCGTATTAGAATACACCACTCATATCAAAAATAAAAATCTTCTCCAGGCAAAAGCTTCGGTTTTACTTGGTCATGAAGAAGAATTTATTCACCAACACCACATCAATATAACACAAGGATAATATGAAAAATTATGTCACACAGAAAGGCGATACATTCGGTTCATTAGCCCGGCAGTTCAAACTGAAAAATGAAGGTATTTTAAAAACCTATCATAATCTTCACTGCCCGCCGGAAGAGGTCATGCAGGAACCTGTTCCCGGAAAAACCATTTTAATTCCGGAAGATCCACAGCTTATGACTGAAGAGGCAGAACCTCAAAATACCTCCACTTCTTCACAGGAGGAAGCTACAGAGAAAATGCCCGAAAGTGAAGAAAACGCTACAGAAGAGCAGCCTGAAGGCGGAGAACAGACATCTGAAAATACAGAACAACAATCTAATAAAGAGGAAAAAAAAGATAAAAAAGAAGACAGTGGATCCAGTCCTCACGAAGGAAAATATTTCATCGTGCAAAAAGGAATCGTGCAATGCAATCAGGGATTTAAATTTCCAAAATTTAAAGTAACCAGCCACCAAAAGCATTACTGGAATGATGAGGAAGGACAAGCTGATTATCTCGCTGTAACTGAAGATGACCTTCAGCTTGATCCTGCTGCACAACCATTCGGACAGTGTAAACTTAAGCCAACCTCGGGAGGCTATCTTCCCTGTTCTTACGCTCCTGCCGGAAAATGGCAAAAAACGTATGAAAAAGTAAAGGTAATGGAAAAAAGCTGTCTTACAGAAATCTCAGAACTGATGTGCAGCACAGGAGGAAAAATAACGATTCTCAAGCACGGGCAGCAAAGTGAGGCAGGCAAAAGCCATGTGGGAAAAGCGAATACCCAGGAACAGCAGGTTTACAATCCCGTTGTGGATTTTGATGAATTCAAGGAAGATACGAAAGGTACAGACGAACTTTATTACAGCTAAGCCATGACAGGAAATATTATCGGGAATCAGAATCCTCTGGTAGGAACGACCTACTCCTACGAAGTAAAACCTTCCATTCTCTCCTTCGGATTGAAAGGTGATTACGAATGGTATCTTTATAAGAAACAAAAGAACGGAAGCTGGAAAGACATTACCAGCCAACCAAAAAAAGGCGAAAAAGTAACCTACAAATTTGGAGAAATAGCGCTGGGAATAGAATTTCAAATGAAAGTCTATGAAACTAAAAAAGGTATTTTACCGGGACTTCCTGCTACCAAAGAATTGGTGGCTAGTCTTATATTGATTCCTGCCAGTAACAAAGTTTCAAAAATAGATAAAGTAATCCTCTTCAACAGAGGTGCAAAAGACGTTAATAAAGCCAGTTACCGTGATACGCTTATCGCGCAGGCTCACTGCATCGCCATGTTTAATAAAGAGATTGAATTCCATCTTTGGGAGGATGATGCGCCTGGAAAAGGTCATGACTCTGTTATCAATAAAAATAACCGCCATACCCGCAGCTACAAAGCTCGCGTCAATGAAAAAGGGATTGCAGAAGTACAAATACCTTTGATGTCTGATGAAAAAATCCTTCGCCAGATGGCCAATCAGTTTATGATGAAAGGTGATAAAAGTGAAGGTGCCAACCATGAGTATTATGTTACGGCAACCTATTCAGGGAAAATCCAGGGAGCCAGCCAGGTGAATGTAAATGTAACCAATCCGGATTATAAAGGGCAGCCCCAAAACCAGCCCAAACCTAAGCCGCAACCTGAGAAACATACACCCAAATTCCCGGCCGGACAAGGAGGAGCTCCCAAACAGCCGGATCCTAAAGGTAATATTATAGAAGCCGTTTTCATTGATGATACAGGAAGAGAGCTTTCCAAAGTCGCTGTAGGTGATAAAGTAAGGGTAAGAATTCATTCCAAAAACATGGTAGGAAAACACATCCAATATGTAGTCTGGGAATATGATACCACTTCCAATGATGAAGTTTACAGAAGTGGAAACATTAAAATTCCTGCCGATGTATGTGATACTTCAGGATTTATCATTACTAAAGATATTTTTGGAAAAGGAATAGACTCCCGTATCGGTGATCCGGATTCCGATAAACAAAACTATTTCATTGAAATTATCTCCAAAGATCTTTCTGCGGAATCTCAGAAATTTGGGGTAAATTCGGAAGGACTGATGGAAGTGGAAAAGATGAAGAGTGCGGCTGCAGTTCAGAAGCAGCCGAAGGCAGATAAAGGATGTGGTGGCAAATATTGCATTGATAAAAACTCTACTCCTAGTGAGCTAATTAGAGAAATTAATATTCGCTTAGCTGGTTTTGGAGGAAATGTACCTACAGATAAATTTACAGACAGAACTAAAAAAATGGTTAAACAGTTTCAGAGAGATTACATGAAGGTGACAGAAACTGGAAAAGTATGTGGTAATGTTTTGAGAGCTATTGATGAATTCTCTAAAAATTTTGAAATTAATACAATATTATGGAATCAATTAAAATGCTCGTGTAGTACAAAAGGTAAAAAAGTAACAAGTACATTAAGAGGAATTCTAGAAATTAATAATTGTAAAGGGTTTGGAGATCGTACAGGAAAAAACACATATAAAGGTACTGCAAAAACTGAAGCCAATAATAAATATGAGTATCCAGGTATTCATCGATCTTTATTATTTGGATTTAAGGCATTGCAATTCTATTTTAATAAACAAGCTACTTATAAAATTGATCAATTTACATCGGGATATAGATGTCGCTTCAAAAATTATACAACAACCAACCACCAAGGAAAAGCAATTGACATACAATTCAGTAAAGGTAATTGGCAAATAAGAGGTGAAAACAAGAAAAACCTTGTGGAATTAAGATCAATGAGAGATTCTATTTTTGTTAAATATTTAGGAGCTCAAAAAGAATGGCCTAACCCAAATTTGTTCTCAATCGAACCAATTGATTTACTTTATAATAATAAAGGAAAGGTAAGATATGATCACACTTTTAGCTGGATTCATATGGATGTAAGGCAATTTGATTCGCAATATTTAGAAGATAAATACTTTTGCACAAGTTTAGTAACACTAAATGGGAAAAGTATTGTTCAACTAGCAATTGAATTAGGTTATAATAATACTTGCAATTGTTATGAAACCTATCAGTCGCAACAAAACAAACCAAGCAATTCTCCTCTTAGCACTTGTGAAGATAAATTCAAAAAAATAGCTCCAATAATTTTGGAACATGAAGGAGGGTATAAAAATGAACCTTCTAAAGATAAAGGAGATCCAACTAATAAAGGGATATCATGGCCTGTTTGGCAAAAATATGCAAAAGAAGATCTAGGAGTTGAACCTACTGAAGAAAATCAAAAAAAGATTACTGAAGAACAAGCTACCATTATTTACAGGAAAAGATATTGGGAACCTAAAGGTTATTGTGAAGTGAAGAATTTAAAAGTAGCACTTATGGTATATGATTGGAGTATTACTTCGGGAGGTGCAATTAAAGAAGTTCAGAAATTACTTATTAGTGAATTCAACCAAACCATCACTATTGATGGAGGAATGGGAAAAGAAACTGCAAATGCCTTAAATCAACCTGCTGATCAAGAAAAATTGCTTACTAGAATAAGTGAAATTAGAAAAGCTTATTATGATTATGGAGCTTCTCAAAATTGGTTCTCAGAAGATTATTTAAAAGGTCTTAAAATAAGAGTTGATAAATGCTTAAATTACACATTATAGATTTTAAATTATGATATATAGATTTTTAGTATTAGTTTGCCTTCTAGGTAGTATAATTTCGTGCAAAGGTCACGAGTCCAAAGAAAATAAAGTTGTTAGTAATGCTACTGTAAGTAACGAAAGAAAGCTCCCTGAAGTATGGCGATGGAAGTCAGAAGACAAAAGTCAAGAGTTCACGTTGAAAATTCTGAAAATGACCAAAGACTCATTATTCGCACAATATTGTGCAGTATACAACAATGGACAAAAACTCGACTGTGATTTTGAAGAAAACATTAATATAAAAGCAGCTTTTAATAAGAGCCAAGAAGCATATATTGGTAATTTTCAAAGTTTTTTCAATTCGGGAAAGGGAACATGTTTTATAAAAATAAATGACAACGCTTTAATTTGGACTATTCTTAAAATACCAAATGGTGAATATTATGCCCCCAATAAGTGTATTCTAAAAAAAGAGAAAGAATTAGTTAATAATAGTATTAATCTGCCATTTGATTATGAAAAATATAAACAAGTTTGCATACAATCAAATACTATTGATTGTCAAAAGAGATATCCTTCTTTGAATAAGACAGAATATAACAAAGTAATAAAAATTATAGATATTAAAGAGGGTGCTCCAGAATCTATATTTTCTCTAAAGCCAATCCCCCAAAGCAACATTAATATATATATTTTCAATTTTGAAGGAGATTCCAGTTCACAAGAAATCGTTACAATTAATAATAATAATAATAATAAAGTTATCAGTCGCCAATCAATAGGTTATGCAATGCCTGAAGAAGATACTTATGATTCTTTTATCATTAACTCGGATATGACTATTGATATCTACAAAATTAGTTTTGCAGACAAGCTAAATAAGAAAAAAAGTGAAAAATATAAAATACTAGCTAATGGTACTATTTCCAAAATTTGAAATAAGAATAACCTAATTCTAATTAGACTAAAAACCAAATGATGAAAAACTTTTTAATTTCACTATCGCTCATATTTCTATCATACTCATGTGAACAGAAGAGAGAAGAAAAAAAGGACACCCTTAATAATCAAAGTCTTGAATCTGATTTACAAAAAATTACCGGAAGTATTTCATCATCAAAACAACAGATTTCAATTCCATCGGGAGAATATTTTGCAACCAACGAGAAGTTGGATGATTATGGAGTTTCATTGAAAATTGAGAAAGATTCTATCATTTATACAGAATCTGGAAATATGGGAAAAATGTATAATCAATATCTGCTTAAAGAAGATAAAACTGTTGATGGAAAAATATTTTTAAAATATTCAGAGGTGATTAATGGATATACTGGTGATGCAGATAAACCGCTTTATTTTGGTATTCTTCAATATGATAAAGGCAAATTATTGTTTGAGAGTGAGTACACAGAAAAAAAGTATGGATTAAAAAATGTAATATTTAAATAATTATTACAATATATCTTATTTAGAAATTTCAAACCTTTAAAAATAAGTAGTCAGCTCTTTAACAAAACCAATTCATCCCATCTATAAATAATTTAGAAAAGAAATTTCGTTTCATTTAAAAAATATTTTTACCTTTGCTAAGTGAATTTTAACAACGGAACATATTATTATAGAATTTTTACCTCAGCTCTGGGATAGGGATTCTTATGAATATAATTTAAAACCTCGTCCTAGGGACGAGGTTTTTTTATTTTAAACAATAGAAAAAGATGAAAATAAGTATTATTGGAGTAGGATTAATCGGTGGTTCAATGGCCTTGAAATTAAGGGAGAAAAACATCGCCAGCTTCATCTACGGAATCGATAACAATACACAGCATATCAGTGACGCATTAGAACTTAAAATCATTGATGCCGGAGTAGATCTTGAGCATGGAATTAAAAATTCTGATCTGATTATCCTTGCAATTCCTGTAGATGCTGCCAGAAAGCTATTGCCCTCTGTTCTTGATTTAGTAACTGATCAGCAGACGGTAATGGATGCAGGTTCTACAAAAGCTGGAATTGTAAATGCAGTAAAAGACCATCCGAGGCGTTCAAGATTTGTAGCTTTCCACCCGATGTGGGGAACAGAAAATAACGGTCCGAAATCCGCTATTGCAGAAAGCTTCTCAGGAAAGGCTGGAGTAATCTGCAACAAAGAAGAATCTGCAGAAGATGCGCTGAACATTGTTGAACAAGTAGTTAATGCCCTTGATATGCACATGATTTACATGGATGCACAAGATCACGACGTCCATACCGCTTATATTTCCCATATTTCCCACATTACGTCTTATGCCCTTGCCAATACGGTACTGGAAAAAGAACGTGAGGAAGAAACTATTTTTCAGCTTGCAAGTTCAGGTTTTTCAAGTACGGTACGTCTTGCCAAATCGCATCCTGAAATGTGGGTTCCCATCTTTAAACAAAACAAAGAAAATGTGCTGGATGTGCTGAACGAACATATTTCCCAGCTGAGAAAATTCAAATCTGCCCTTGAAAAAGAGAATTATGAATACCTTGAAGAACTGATCACCAATGCCAACAGAATCAGAGGAATTTTAAGGTAAGCAATTCCACACGATACTAAAAGCCCAGCGGTTTTTACTTTTATTTTATTAAGAAACCCTTAGACATTACTGACTAAGGGTTTTATTTTTAAAACAATGTCATTTCTGTTAACACTCCGGAACGTTCACGGCAATTGCAAGCCCGCCTTCTGAAGTTTCTTTAAAACGGTCACTCATAGACTGAGCGGTTTCCCACATCGTAAGAATCACCTCATCCAATGTTACCTTTGCCTTGGTTGGATCACTTTCCAGTGCAATATTAGCAGCAGTGATTGCTTTCATAGCACCCATTGTATTTCTTTCGATGCATGGGATTTGTACAAGTCCTTTAATTGGGTCACACGTTAATCCAAGATGATGTTCCATTGCAATTTCTGCCGCCATCAATACCTGTCCTACGCTTCCACCCAGAATCTCTGTAAGTCCGGCTGCTGCCATTGCAGAAGACACTCCGATTTCCGCCTGACATCCTCCCATCGCTGCTGAAATAGTCGCATTTTTCTTGAATAAGGTTCCTATTTCTCCTGCCACAAGTAAGAATCTCACAATATCATCTTCACTGATAAATGGTGTAAATGCCTGAGAATACATCAATACTGCCGGAATTACCCCACTCGCTCCATTGGTAGGTGCTGTAATAATTCTTCCGAAACTTGCATTCTCTTCATTTACTGCCAGTGCAAAACAGGCAATCCATTTGTTGATATTGGTGAAGTTTTCTTCAGCATCTACAACCTGCTGGAACCATTCATCTTTATTTTTATAAATCTTGTCTCCTAACAGCTTTCTGTTGATTCCTGCTGCTCTTCGGGTAACATTCAGTCCGCCCGGAAGGATTCCTTCTTTATTAACGCCTTTATAAATGCATTCTTTAATCTGCTGCCAGATATAAAGCGCTTCCTGTCTCGTCTCTTCGTGAGTTCTCCAGCTTTCTTCATTCATGAAAATCAAATCTGATATTTTATCAAATCCCAGCTTTTCACAATATTTTGCAATATCCGAAGCCTTATGGCAAGGATATAATGTACGTACACACTGCTTTTGAATAGAGTTTTTTTCCTGGCTCGCAATGAAACCTCCGCCTACAGAATAAAAATCCTGCACCAACTCTGTCCCATCTTCGAAAACAGCTCTGAAGATCATTCCGTTAGGATGAAAATCAAGGCTCTTTTTCATATTTAAAATCAAATGATGTCCGTAAACAAATGGAATAATTTTCTCTCCTCCCAGGTTAATGGTTTGAGTACTTTTGATATACTCTATTTTCTCATCAATCTTTGAAGTATTGATGGTTTTAAAATCTTCTCCGTTCAACCCAAGCATTCCCGCAATATCAGTCCCATGCCCAATCCCCGTCTTGGCGAGTGAGCCAAAGAATTCAAGAAAAACCTCTTTAACTTCTTCTATTGATCTTTCTCTTTTTATAATCCTGATAAATGCAGCTGCTGCATTCCAAGGTCCCATCGTATGCGAACTGGACGGGCCTATTCCTACTTTAATAATCTCAAAAACCGATATTGATTCCATAAATGATTCGTCATTTTCCTCAAAAACAAAGATACATGATAAATCCTAATATATGCATAGCAAAATCCCAGATTTATTTGGTTTTGACAGTGCATAAAATAAGTATTTTTGTAATTGAACTGATCCTATGAATTTCAATCAGATCTATCATCACATTGCTCTTTTTAATTATTTTTTTTAAATGGAAACATTAATTAAAAGCATTCTGCAACATGTACAATTAAGTCCGGAAGAAATAGCGGTCTGTAAAAGTTTCTGGACAGAAAAAACATTGGAAAAAGGTGATTTTCTACTGAGAAACGGGGAAATCTGCCGCCATGACAGTTATATCATTTCAGGTGTTTTAAAAGCTTTCTGCATCAATGAAGACAACGGAAATGAAGAAATTCTCTTTTTAGCTATTGATCACTGGTGGGCTACAGATATTGCCAGTTTTTCAAAACAGAAACCTTCCATTTATAATATTCAGGCTGTAGAAAAAACAAAGCTCCTACAGATCAGCCATCAGTCCTTTCAAAAAATGCTGAAGGAAATTCCGTCCTTAGAAAGATACTTCAGAATCATTCTGGAAAGCTATCTTGGAACCCTGGAAAAAAGAGTCGTGTTCAATCATATGCACAAAGCGGAACAGAAGTATTATGATTTTCTGGAGATCTACCCCGACATTTCCTCCAGAGTTCCTCAGTACCTGATTGCTTCCTATCTTGGTGTAACTCCTGAATTCATCAGCAGAATTAGGAAAAAAATAAATCCTCTTGAACTAGATCAATTTTTCAGGATTAAATAATTAGGAATTTTGTAGTATAAATTCTTAACAAATGAAAATACTGATTATTAATGCCAGTGTAAGAAATGAAAGATCTTACAGTAGAAAATTAACCCAGCTTTTCGTTGAAAACTGGACAATCAAATATCCTCTTGACACGTTCACTTACAGAGAAGCAGGAACTGATACGATTCCCAATATTGATGAATCCTGGATTGCAGGAGCTTTCAAAAGATCTAGAGATAAAACTGAAGAAAACCAAAAACCTTTACAGCTGAGCAATGAACTCGTCAAAGAGCTCAAGGAACATGATGTGTATGTGATTGGAACTCCCATGTACAACTGGTCTATTCCGTCCGGATTGAAAGCTTATATCGATCAGGTGATGCGGATTAATGAAACCTGGAAATTCAAATCTGGAGTTCCGGATGGTGATTATGTAGGACTTCTTGAAAATAAAAAGCTTTTTATTCTCTCAACCCGTGGTGATACCGGATATGGAGAAAATGAAAAGAACGGCCACATCAATTTTCAAACGACTTATCTGAAACATATTTTCGGAATTATGGGCGTGAATGATGTCACCATTCATTCCTTAGATAATGAAGAATTCGGAGGTGAAGTCTTTGAAAATTCTAAGAATAAAATCTTCGAAGCCATTGAATCCATTCAATAAAGTATTTTTGATTTAATATAACACTCAGCAGGCTATCTCAAAAGCTCAATTATTGGGCATTTATCATTCTAACGAAGGAATAATCTTTAATAACCAGACTGGTAAGATTCTTCACTACATTTCATTTCATTCAGAATGACATTTTTGAGACAGTTTACTCTTTTTCTCAGCTGAAACTTTCCTCATGCTGTGACAGATCAAGCCCCTTATTTTCAGACTCTTCAGAAACTCTGAGAGTAATGATAGCATCTGTCACTTTATATAAAATCAATGAACCGAAAAATGTAAAACCAGAAACCAAAACTAATGCTGCCATATGATGAAGAAAAACCTCTAGCCCTCCATGTAATAAGCTTGCCTTTTCACCATGAGCAAAGATAGCGGTAAGAATCATTCCCATAATTCCCCCTACTCCATGACAGGCAAAAACATCCAGCGTATCATCTATTTTCTTTAACCCTTTCCAGTTCACCATTATATTAGAAACTATTGCTGTGATAAATCCAATAAAAAGGCTTTCCTGAATGCTTACAAAACCACATCCCGGAGTAATGGCCACCAGCCCTACAACTGCTCCAATACAAGCCCCCAAAGCAGAAACGCTTCTCCCATTGATTCTGTCAAAAAAGATCCAGGTCATCATTGCTGAAGCAGAAGCAATAGTGGTTGTTCCGAAAGCAGTAGCCGCAGAGACAGAAGCACTCAGTGCAGATCCTGCATTGAAACCAAACCATCCGAACCACAGCATTCCCGTCCCCAGAAGTACATACGGAATATTGGAGGGTTCATGATGCGGATTTTTTCTGTTGCCAACCACCATAGCTCCGGCAAGAGCTGCAAAACCTGCACTCATATGTACCACGGTTCCTCCCGCAAAGTCTTTCACTCCAAAATATTTGTTCAAAAGGCCGTCAGGATGCCACACCATATGACAAAGAGGAGTATAAATAAAGATGCTGAAAAGAACAATAAATAATAAATAAGAAATAAAACGAACCCTTTCTGCAAAAGATCCGGTAATAATAGCCGGAGTAATAACGGCAAATTTCATCTGAAACAGGGCAAACAGAATAAACGGAATAGTAGGTGCCATCAGTTTATGAGGCAGATTTCCTACCCCGTTAAAAAATGGATAACTTAAGGGATTTCCAATGATTCCATAATGTTTTCCGGCAATAGTAACGCCCAGGGATTCACCAAATGACAAAGAAAAACCTAAGACCACCCAAACCATAGAGATCACTCCTAAAGCAATAAAGCTCTGCAGCATGGTAGAAATGACATTTTTTTCCCGACCATTCCTCCATAAAAGAAAGAAAGACCTGGTGTCATGAGCAGAACAAGTCCGGCCGCGGCCAAAATCCAGGCTACATCAGCGCCTACAATTTTATCTTCACTTAGAAATTCTCCCGTATCAGGAATACCTGAAGCCGGATTCCAGAATAAACCTCCGATAGCTACAAGTGAAATAACAGAGAATGAAACGATCCACTTTAATCCTACTTTCATAAAATTTATATTTAACCCTATCAAATTTAAACATAAATTTCATAAAAATCATATTTTTAAACAGACACCCCTATAAAAACACTATTTAATCAATAATATTTATTTTTTTAAGAAAACACCTCCTTCAGTATTTTGGAAACCTCTTTAGATTTGGTAGCCGGGAAAAGATGAGTTCCCCCTTTCACTACATAATCAGGATTGGAATAACGGATGGGAAAAACAATATCTTTATCTCCCAAAATCTGAATTACATTAGGATTTTCCTCAAACTTCCATTCGGAAACCTTTTCTACAGACCATTTCAGATAATAAGGATCTCTGACTTTAAAATATTGTAAAAGTTTAGGATTTTTAGGATCAAAAAGTTTTCGGACAACAGCATATACATTGGCTGCTTTATCGTTGAATAAACCCACAGGCAATATTCTTGGGATTTTGGTAACTTCACCGGTCTTAATAAATTTAGACTTTTCCTTATCCGATTTTATACTTCCCAGAATGACTACTTTCTCTGCAGGTTTCAATTGATTAATTTCCTGCACCATAATTCCTCCAAAAGAATACCCCAACAGGCAGAACGGCTCAGAATCATCTACTTTTTCTGCCATTCTTTTAACGTAGGTATCAAAAGGTTCATTTTTTTCAGGAATAAGCCAATCTATAAAAATTAATTCATAGTGTTCGGGAAACTCTATTCTTTCAAGGACTTTAAAGTCTGCTCCCAGACCACTTACAATATAAATTTTCATACCACTAATTTATGAAAAATACAGAAACAAGGGAATGACCGCACGTAATCTTTATTCAATGAAACATAAAAAAAGAGCAGCCCTCACGAACTGCTCTTCTGTATTTATAAAATAGATCTTATTTTTTCTTCTTTTGAATTCTGTTCTCGTTATCCAACATTTCAGTCGTCACTTTGAACTGGATGTCCATTTCATTCTTGATGAAATAATCTTTCAATGAAGACTGATAGAATACTTTAAAGTCTCTTCTGTTCAGGGAGAACTTTGCAGATTCAATAGATGTTGTAAACTGAGTAACATATACATTTGCAGGGAAAGAAATTGTTTTTCTCACTCCTTTAAGGGTAAGGTCACCGTACACTGTAGAATTGTATTCACTGTTTGCTAAAGGAATAATTTTAGTCAAATGGAATTTTGCAACAGGGAATTTTTTTACTTCAAAGAAGTTGGTACTTTTCAGATCGTTGGTAAGCTTGATCTGATCTTCATCAGAAACATCTCCCGCTATCATACTTCTCATATCTATTACAAACTCTCCATCTACCAGAACCGTATGGTCAAAATTGAATTTTCCGCTTTTTAGCTTTACCGTTCCTGAGTGGGAAGAAGCTTCGGTTTTCACCACTTTATACCCCCACCATCTGATCTCTGATGAAGTCACTTTTGCAACCTTATCAAATTTCTTTTGAGCAGAAACAAATGATATACTTGCGCACACCATAGCAAACAATAGTAATCTTTTCATTCTTTTTTATTTACAATTCAACAAAAATAAAAAAAGTGTAGAACTTCTACACTTTTAATAATCTTTTTTTGATTAATTTATTGAGCAGTTACCTTTACAAGCATATCAATATCATCTTTCACAAAAACATCCTGCATTGTAGACTTGTACGCTACGTCAAATTTTTGTCTGTCGAAAGAGAATTTGTTTGATACTAAACTTACTACTCCTTTGCTGTAAGAAATCTTAGCAGGGAAAGAGATTGGGCTTGTTTTTCCTTTTACAGTAAGGTTTCCGGTTACAAGAGAGTTATACACTTTATCGTTGTTTTTCTTTATTCCTGTAATTTTGAAGCTTGCTGTAGGGAATTTTTCAACTTCAAAGAAGTCACCATTCTTAAGGTGCCCGTTCAGTTTTTGTTGATATTCTCCTGTAAGGTCAGTAGCATTGATAGAAGTCATATCCAATACGAAGCTTCCGCCTACCAATTGGTTTCCTTTCATTACCATATCCCCAGACTTTACTTTTACAGTACCGTCGTGAGAGCTAGCCTCAGATTTTGCTACTTTATATCCCCACCAGTGTACATCAGACGCTACTACTTTCTTTGACTGTCCGAATGCTAATCCACCAGCTAAAACTGCTAATAAAAATATTTTTTCATTGAATAGAGTTGTTTACTTATTTAACGATACAAATGTAAGTATCTTATTCAATAGATTTCATTGATGTATATCAATAAAAATTATTATTTTCATGAATAATATCATCCCATAAAAAACTCCGGGAAAATCCGGAGTTGTATTTTATAGTTGGTAGTAAGCCGTATAAAGTGCTATACCATTTAATGCTGTATGATTTTGCTTGACCAGATAGATGGGAGTATTTTTAAGCATTTCCTCCATTTTATCACTGATCTTGAATTTCTCATAGAATTTCGCCTTATCGATATATTCTGCGATCATCTGTGGAATATCTCCAGCAATCAGTAACCCTCCGGTAGCTTTAAGCTTTAATGTAAGGTTGTTAGCTTCTCTTGCCAGGAACTCAAGGAAAGTATCTAAAGCAATTCTGCAGATCAAAACATTCTCCTCTACAGCAGCTTTATAAAGTTCTTCCACAAAATTTCCCTGTGCAAGACGTTCTCCTAACCATTCCGGTTCAGGGTGTCTTTTTACATCTCTTAAGAATCTGTAAATATTGAATAACCCAGACTTTGAAAGTACATTTTCCCAGCTTACAATACCATAGATATTATTCAGGAACTGGTAAAACTCAACTTCTACGTTCGTTCTTGGTGAAAATTCTGAGTGCCCTCCTTCTGTTGCGAAAGGTCTCAGGTATTTTCCATCAAAGAAATATCCCGCTTCTCCTAATCCGTTGCCGGGAGCAAGAACGGCTACATTTCCTTTTTCAAGATGTCCGCTTGTATAAATGGCTTCAAGGTCATTATCTTCAAGAAGAGCCATTCCGTAAGCAGAAGCTTCAAGGTCATTTAGCATATCCACCTTTTCAAACCCGAAATCACGGGCATATTCTTCAACATCTAAATTCCAGCCCAATCTTGCAGGACTACTCTTTCCGTCCAATACAGGGCCTGGTACAGCCATTCCAAGACGTTTTACATTCTGCAACTGATTATCCTGAATAAACTTCTTTAAAATATCTGAAAAAGAAGCATATTCTTTAGTTGCATATTTATTTTGTACTTGTATCTCAAGACCTCCGTTCCCGGAAATGAAATAGCCTAAGATCGTTATATCTTCACGGAGACTTGCCCCAATGATAGAAACATTATCATTATTACTGTTCTCTACTCCTGGTAAATAAAGTGGAAATTTTGGATTCAGAATCATAACCTCAAATTTTACCAAATATAATAATTGTTTTTGTAAATCCTGCACAGAACAAAAAAACCTTTCCACTTTCGTGAAAAGGTTTTGGTTAATAATTGTTTATATATTAAATCTAACTACTTTCCTAATGGAATATTGTAACCGAATCCTACACCGATATTCCCCACATTATAGTCCTGACCTGGCAAATCTCCTTTTGTTCCTACAAAAACCTTCTGGTATTGTACGAAGAAATTCCAGTCTCTGTTGTGGTATCCGATCTCCGGTTTGATGTAGAAACCTCCGCTTGCTCTTTCAACATTAGTGTTGGATGCTACTGTTTTATCTCCAACCAGGAACCCATATCCTAAATCAGTTCCGAAATAGAAACCTGTTTGTTTTGGGTAAATTCTGATTAAAGCTGCCACAGGCACTACTCCTACATCATTGTTTTTATATCCGTTGTTCTCTTTTCCAAAATAGTGAGTATATCCTGATGCGATACCTAATCCGAATCCTGGTGTAATCAGGTTCTGGTAAGCTACATCCACTCCTACTGCAGCAGAAAGATTATCTGAAGGAACTGCTAAACCAACATTTGCGCCTACTTTGATCATATTATTCATTTGAGAACTTTGGGCACTTGCTATACCTGCTGTTAAAATTCCAGCAAGTACTATTGCTTGTTTAAACATTTTCATAACTCTAATTTTTAAATTTTACTAAACAAGAAGATGTAAAAATCATGCCAAGCAAGGGTTTTTCTTTGATTTTAACACTCGAATAATTCATAAAACAATGAATATCAATGAATTATTTTTAACAAAATTTAAATGTTTGTTTAACAAAAATTATCAAAAATGATAGTAAAAAGTGAGTTAATAGAAAATTTCACATCGGAAAGGAAATTGGAGACTGGATGTTGGAAGAAATATACCACCCAAAACTAATCCTACTTTAATATACCTAATAATTTCCAGCTTCCTGCTTCCTGCCTTCTGCAATATTAACAAACCTTAACCCGTTTATTATTTTAACTTTTATCTTCGAAATACATCAAAAAAATAAATTCTCTCATGATAGCTGATTCATTATTAAAAAACAAGCATCTTCTTTGGCGGGCAGGTTTTGGTGTTGGAGTTAATCAAATTGACGATTTGAAAAATAAAAACATTAAAACGTTGATGAATGAATTATTGAAAGAAGGGAGCTTCATCGAAATTACTTATGATACTCCAGATCCTGATTTGACGGCAGATTATATGAGCAGTACAGCTCCTGCAGAAAAGAAGAAAGAAATGCAGCGGATCAACAGGGAACAAAATAACGAACTGAATCTTAATTTCCTGAACACAATCGTTAACAGTAAGGAACAGATGAGAGAAAAGATGGCATTTTTCTGGCATGGCCATTTTGCATCAAGAGTACAAAATCCGAGGTTCAACAAACAGCTTTTAAATACGATCAGAAAAAATGCACTGGGAAATTTCAAAGATCTGCTTTTTGAAGTAAGCCAGTCGCCTGCGATGCTTAATTTTCTTAACAATCAGCAGAATAAAAAGGATCATCCTAATGAAAATTTCGCCCGTGAAGTCATGGAACTTTTTACCATGGGCAGAGGCAATTATACTGAAAAAGATGTAAGAGAAGGAGCCAGAGCCTTTACAGGATGGAGCTATGATAAGGAAGGAAATTTTAAGGAAAGAAAAAACCTTCATGATGAAGGCAGCAAAACTTTTTTAGGAAAAACCGGAAACTTCGATGGAAGTGATGTGCTCAATATTATTCTGGAACAAAAGACCACTGCACAATTTATCACTACTAAGATTTACAAATTTTTCGTCAATGAAAAACCTGATCAGGAAATGATCAGTAAACTTAGTACCAATTTCTATAATTCAGGATATGACATCAAGAAACTAATGACTGAGATATTCTCAAGCTCATGGTTTTATGATCAAAAGAATATGGGAAATCGTATAAAATCACCCATAGAGCTAATGGCTGGGATTATGCGAATTCTCCCTATGCAAATTCAAAATCCTGAAAACCTCATCGTGTATCAGAAATTATTGGGACAAATGCTGCTTTATCCTCCCAACGTAGCTGGTTGGCCCAACGGAAAATCATGGATCGACAGCTCAACTTTGATGCTGAGACTTCAGGTTCCGCAGATATGGTCCGGTCTCCGGCCTTTAGAATACAGTCCCCGACAGGATGATGACATAGACATGGGCATGAAATCCCGTGAAACCGTTCTAAACAAAAGCTTTAAAAACCCGAATATCACCATCGACTGGGATCGTATAGAAAAGCTTTTTGCCCATAAAAACTGTGAAGACTATCTTCTGCAGAATACTCAAAGTCTCGATATGAACTCTGTCAAGAACTTTTCTGATAAGAGCATAAAAATGAATGTCATCAACCTGATGTCTACTCCGGAATACCAGTTAATGTAGGGAAAAGATTTTAGGTTGCAGGTAGTAGGTAATTGCTGTCTCAGTATAGCTTAACTGCCATCTATATATTATCAAATAAATTTTAATAAATACAACCTAGCACTATAACCTGCAACCTATCACCTGCCACCTTTATCCTAAAAAAGCAAAATTATGTTAATCAAAAGAAGAGAATTCCTCAAAATAAGTTCATTGGCCACCGCTTCTATGCTGATGCCGAATTTCTTAAAAGCCATGACCCTGGATGAAGCGCTGAATCCCAATCAGAATATTCTGGTAGTTCTTCAGTTTACAGGCGGAAATGATGGCCTGAATACGATTATTCCCACTAAAAATGATATTTATTTCAGGGAAAGGAAAACACTGGCCATTCAGAATTCTATGCCGTTGACAGATGAAGCAGGAATTAATCCGTCACTCTCCTATTTTAAAGAACTTTTTGATAATGGAGAGCTTTCCGTGATGAATAACGTAGGGTATCCCAATCCGGACAAATCTCATTTCCGAAGCATGGATATCTGGCAATCGGCAAGCAGAAGCGATCAGTTTCTGGAAACAGGCTGGTTAGGACGTTTTTTGGATGAAGAATGCTATCGTTGTGATCATCCAACCCAGGCTTTGGAAGTTGACGACATGCTAAGTCTTGCCTTAAAAGGTGAAAATAATAAAGCTTTTGCCTTTAAAGATCCTAAAAGACTTTATCAAACCAGTCAGGAAAAATATTTTAAATCTCTTTACGACCATCATCACGATGATGAAACAGTGTCTTATCTATATCAGACCTTAGGTTCTACCATCAATAATGCTGATTATATTTTTGAAAAAAGCAAAGCCAAAAAGACAGAACAAATCTATCCCAATTCTCAGTTAGGAAAGGATTTTAAAACCGTTGCTTCGTTGATAAAATCTGATATCAATACTCAGGTGTACTATCTTTCTGTAGGAAGCTTTGATACGCACGTCAATCAGAATGACAGACAGAAAAAATTATTCGATGACATCAATGAAGCGGTAAAATCATTTGTGGCCGATATGAAAAGTAATGGACTCTTCAAAAATATACTGCTGATGACATTTTCAGAGTTTGGTCGTCGTGTAGCTCAGAATGCCAGCAACGGAACGGATCACGGAACCGCCAACCAGATGTTCTTTATCAGCGGAAACCTTAAGAGAAAAGGCATACTGAATGCGCTTCCTGATCTACAAAATCTGAATGAAGGCGATCTTATCTACAAAGAAGATTTCAGAAAAGTATATGCTACCATTTTGAAAAACTGGCTTAAAGCGGATTCCTCCAAGGTATTGGGATGGAAAGACGGTATCTATGATTTTGTGTAGGGAAACCGCAAAAGTCACAAAAGTTTTTTTAGAAGCATTGACCTAAAAAAATGGATAATAAGTATGTTTAGATTCCTACGGAATGACACAATTGGAATGATGATCCATCCACACAGTTTGTCATTCCGTAGGAATCCAGCCACAATGATCCAGAAATAGGTATGAAGAGAAAAATTACAACCTTGGCCAATACCTCAACTGAAGACGTAAAAATTCCCCTCCTCCGGAGGGGTGGCAAAAATTCAAAGAATTTTTGACGGGGTGGTTTTCAGCATTCATCAAAAAGATCCATCAATAAAAAAAAAGAGACCGTACATCCTCATGACAGTCTCTTTTTAAATAATTTTAAATTTTAACTACTTTTACGTTTAAGCCGTAATTTGCTTTGGTTCTTTTTCTTTCTGATCTTCTTTCTTGTCAAGTTTTTCAGATATTTTTTTAACAATATATTCTATCGCTATGGGTGCTAAGATTGCAATTAATGCTTTAAATATTCTTGATTTCATAATTAACTTGGTATTATTGGATGATTAGTACAATTTCCAAGCCAAGATAAAATGTAAAAATAAATTATCTGTAATAATCCTTTATTGATGGTACATTCAAAACAGATTAGTTTTCATCAGGTACAATCAGATTCTGATAATTTTTACTTCCTGTTTTAAATTTCTCTTCCATTTTCACTCTTAATTTCTGAGGTTTATGAACAATCAAAGCGTCACCAAACCCAAGAAGCAACCTTTCTAATTCAAAATTGATCTGAACACATATTTTAAAGAAAGTTCCTTCAACATCTTCTTTTATAATCTCCTGACTTTTATGCAGCGGCTTGGTTTTTACATAGGGAGCATTTCCGGCATCTACCCAGAACACTACATTTCTTGGATCCATTGATTCTGAAACCGTTACTCCTACAATATCTTTAAAGTATTCATCTCCATCCAGATCTTTGTCAATATACTGAAGATTATCATCTACTTCAATACTTTCCATTCTGTCTAATGCCAGATTGTACATTTTCTGTTTGTAAAGACAGATCAGAAACCAACGGTTGTTGAATTCCTTCAAGAGCTGCGGATGGACCGTAAAAATATTAGATTCTCTTGCTGTAAAACTTTTATAAAGAATCTTCAGTACTTTTTTATTAGCAATACTCTCATATAGAATATCAATATGCTCCAGGCCTTTTAACTGTTCATTTTTATCCAGATGAATAATCGATTTCTGACTGGTTGAGTGGATAGAGTCTTCCAGTTTCTGGATCACTCCATTCATCTCCTTGAACATTGAAAAGTCTTTGAACTGTTTTAAAATCTGAACAGCATTATTCATCGCTTTCAGATCACTGTCATTCACAGAGATATTATGAATGCTGTAATCCGGATCACTGTAACGGTAGTATTTTCTTTCGTAGACTTCAATAGGAGCTTCATATCCGAATTTTTCACTCCGCATATTCTGAAGATCAAGCTGAACGGTTCTCTTACTTACAAAAGATTCCTTTCCTTCATATTCAAATAATGCTTCCGAACATTCATCAATGAGATCTTCCAGGGTATATTTTCTGTATTTGTTTTTAAGACATTTATCTAATGTTTTATACCGGATCAGAGCATTTTTATTGGATGACATACCTTAGTGTTTAATGATTTGGTGTTTTTTAATAAGCAAATCTGCTTTTTTTCTGCTCTTTTCTTAAAGATTATTTTTCTTTCAAAGCATTTTCGTCAAAAGTAATCCCTTCCCAACCGAACTTCATGAAGTTTCGGATATTCTGGTGATCAGTTCCCTCCGGGTTTTTCAAAACATCTTCACGATAGAACTCCCCAAAAAGCCAAAGGGTTTCTTCTTTTTTCAGATCATGAATGCTTGCGAAGCTGAACACTTTACAAGAACCATTATTCTGTCCTGCCTGATTGGTAGTGTCTCCGTTTTGAAATGCGGTAGGAGTAAATTCATAATTTTCATCAATGTGAGCAATAACATCATTGAACTGAATTGTTTCAGGGAAATGTTTTAATTGTTCTAATAATACCATGAGCCTTGTTTTTTTAAATTATATACTATTTTTACGAATTAGTAAATCTACTTTTTCGTCATTTTCACAAACTTTTTGTAAAAATAATTAAAATTTCTTTATCTGCGCAAAACTATTGCGCAACAAGGTTATTACTTTGCATCATCAAAATGAAACAAAATGGAATTTAATGGAAATCATTTAATCGAATTAGGATATAGACCAGCAAAATGGTTTAAAGATGCCATTAGCTATATCAACGAGAATAATCTGGAGGAACATCAGATCACAGAATATCTGGTAAAGTTCAAACAGCCGGATCTTATTCCGCTTCATGAAACAGCTAAAGATTTTATGATCAACATACGTGCGGAGCACGAAAGTGAGAATGATAATGTGGAAAAAGTAATCAAAACAATGAAAGTTCTGATGAAAACCCCTACGCTGATTAGAGGAGCTTTAATGCCGGATGCCTGCCCTACAGGTCCTGAAGGTCAGATTCCTGTTGGAGGTGTAGTGGTTGCACAAAATGCTATTCATCCAGGATTCCATAGTGCTGATATCTGTTGTTCCGTAATGCTGACAGATTTTGGAAAAACCAATCCTAAAGATGTTTTGGATGCAGCACATTCAATTACTCATTTCGGATATGGAGGGAGACCAAGAGGGGAACAGATGCCGATGTCCCAGGAACTGATGGATGCTTTCAGAGAAAATGAATTCCTAAATGATGAAAAACTGATCAGCATTGCCCGTTCTCATATGGGAACTCAGGGAGACGGAAACCACTTCCTTTTGTTGGAATTTCCAAAAATACAGGAAATACCATGATGGTAACGCACCACGGATCAAGAGCTCCGGGAGCAGCATTATATGATAAAGGAATGAAGGTGGCCAACCGTTTCAGACAGGAAATCTCTCCTGAAACATTAAGAGAAAATGCCTGGATTCCTTATGATACCAATGAAGGTAAATCCTATTGGGAAGCGCTGCAGCTGATAAGACAATGGACAAAAGAAAACCATACTTCTCTTCATGATGCCGTGCTGAATAAACTGGAAATGGAGAAAGAAAACAGATATTGGAACGAGCATAACTTTGTTTTCAAAGATGGAGATCTGTTCTATCATGCAAAAGGAGCGACTCCACTGGATGATAAATTCATGCCCGATATTACGGGACCAAGATTGATTCCTTTGAATATGGCAGAACCGGTACTGATTGTTCAGGGAAAAACAAATGAAAGAAACCTAGGTTTGCCCCACATGGAGCAGGAAGAAATTTTAGCAGAAGCCAGCATAAAAGATCGTTAGCTCATAAAACAACTGAGGAAATTTTCAATGAAGAAACAGCAGGATTAGATATCCGTTTCTACTCCAATGAGGTTGATATTTCTGAACTGCCAAGCGCTTATAAAAGTGCAAAGAATGTAAGAGCACAGATAGAAGAATATGGACTTTGCGAAGTTCTGGATGAAGTGATGCCTTACGGATGTATTATGGCTGGAGACGTTCAGAAAAATGCTCCGTGGAAGAAAAAGAAGAAATTCAGAAAAGCATGATTTTAAAAAACAAAATCTATAATTAATAAAAAAAACCTTACGGGTTTTAGAAACCCATAAGGTTTGAATAAAAACAATAACCCAAATTTCACAGCACTAAAAAGTTATTTTTTAAAAAAATTAAAGGCACAGAAAGTTCCTATATTTCCAGATTTACTTTCCGCCTTTTTACAACTTATAAGGCAAAGGGAGTTCCTATATTTTTTGGATAAATTACTCCCCGCTTTTTATAAACTATAGGTAAAAGGAGTTCCTATACCCTTCACTTTTAATGAATCTACTCCTCACTTATTTTTTAAACTTTAAACAATGAAAACACTACAATTATTCAATGCAGTACTGGCCAGAAAATCTGATGAAAAGCCATTTATTTCTAATGATGGGTTCATCATTGAACCAGATGCTTTATGGGCAAAAAATGAAATCATCTCTTTTTATACAAAGGAAAAACTGAATGGAAATGATTTGAATAAGACCTTTCATAAATCCTGGGAGAAAATAAAGAATACTTCCAGAATTGATTTATTTTTTGAACAGATCACTCATTATATTTCAACGTATGGAAGTGATTTCCAAAGTGAAATCTACATTCCCAATGAAATCTTGAATGTTCCTGATATAAAGCTGGTTTTTAAAGTTATCAAAGCCTACTCTGTGGAAGAAATGCAGGAAAAATGTCTTTCTTTGTTAAGATCAGGTATTGCTTTAAAAGAAGAAACTATTGATGATTTGCTTTCTATTTTACATACGGAGCTGGAATATGATTTTACCGGAAAAGAAAACATCAGAAATAAAGAAGCGGTTATAAAAATAGCTGATCTTTATGATATTTATCCTGAAAATCCGGTTGAGTTTTTCCGTTATGTTATTTATAAAACCACTAACACAACGCTTTTAATTAAAAATGATGATTTGATTGATTTGATCAAGCAAAGTAACTTCAATCCAACCTATCTGTTTGAAAGCTTTGGAGTGGAAAAAATGGCGGAAATTTTTAACAGATTTAAGCCGTTATTCCTTGCTTATAAAAACAGAGCACCAAAAGCGATCAATAAAATATCAAAGTTATCTAAGACTCATCATAAGCCATTGATATCAAATCCTTTGAATGATGCTACCAACACATTACTGGAAAACAGCGATTGGCATTGGCTGGAAAATGTGACACCGTTTGCGTTATTCAAAGCATTGTCAGCGTGTTACTCAAGAATGTACGGTCAGGATACTTTCGTTTACAGAGTCCGAAACGGAAAATCATGGACTAAGAAAGGTAAGGAAACTTACGTGAATCAGTTCAATTATGATTTCATTCTGGACTTTTTGAAACTGAAATATGAAAACCTTTCCGGAAAGAAGTTCTATTTCCCAGAGAATGTAGAATTTGCGTTACCAACTTCCGAAAAGATGTTTGTTGGAAATATTCCTACCGGAACGCGTTTTTATGGTGATAGACTGGCTGTAGGTATTTATTGGGAAGACCAATGGGGTGCGAATGACCTTGACCTTTCAGGATTGAATATCGCTGGAAAAATTGGTTGGAATGCCGCTTATAATCATGGTAACGGACAGTTGATGTACTCAGGAGATATGACGTCTGCTCCCAACGGTGCTGTGGAATATCTTTATGCCAATAAAGGTCTTTGTGAACCAACACTTGTCATGAATAACGTTTTCAGTGGAGATGCAAACTGTGGATATAAAATTGTGATCGGAAAAGGAGACGATATTTCCTATGATTATATGATGAATCCTAATCATCTCTTTGCTGAGGCCAGATGTAATTCTGTTCAGAAGCAAATGATTCTCGGAATGCTGGTAACAAAGAACGAAAAGCAATGTTTCGTACTGTTGAATTTCGGAGCAGGACATTCACATGTTTCAGGAAATAGCCAGGTTTCCATGATGGCCACCACGGCATTGTATCAGCAATGGTATGAAGCCATGCCTTTCAATGAGCTTATCAAAGAACTTGGAGGTGAGATTACCACAGAAAAAGCGGAAGCTGATTTTGATTTCTCACTGGAAAGCCTGGAGAAAGATAGTTTTATCAGAATTTTTAAATAAATTCCATGACGTCATCTGATGGTATCGGGTGGCGTTTTTTGTGATGACTGGGTTAGGGAAACGTTGAGAACCACCCCGTCAAAAATTCTTTGAATTTTTGCCACCCCTCCGAGGGAGGGGAATTTTCACGTCTTCAGTTGGGATATTGATCAGGATTGTACTGTTTCTGGCTGTGTGTTTTACAGCATCGTGGCTGGATTCCTACGGAATGACAAACTGTGTGGATAGAACATCATTCCAATTGTGTCATTTCGTAGGAATCTAAACAATTCATATCAGTATAGAACTTTCCCAATATTATACATTCATCTTTTTAACACAAAGTATTCCTTCATTCACATTAATAATCACTTTTTTACCATAATCAATCTGAATACTGAACATATTCTCCAATGGAAACTGAAGTACAGCCTGAAGAATCAGACGAATGACTCCTGCGTGAGTGATAATGAGTACTTTTTCTCCCTTATCTTTTTGAATCAATTCATTCCAAAAGCTGAGAACCCGGGTTTGCATTTCTAGAAGACTTTCACCGCCTGAAGCTTTTACACTTACAAAATCCTGATACCAAGGATTGATTTCTTCTTCAGGAATATCTGTCCATTTTTTCAGTTCCCAGTTCCCGAAATTCATCTCACGAAGTCTTCCATCTGTCTGATAATCAAATGTAAAATATTCGGCTAAACGATAACAGCGTTGAGAAGGACTTGAAATAATTATATCATAATCCTGATCGAGATCCATCGTTTTAAAATCTTCAATATAATCTTTTTGTAAAGGCATTTCAGCAAAACCATAACACAGGCTTTCAGGATTTTCTATAGCGGTATGACGGATTACATGAATTTCCATACGATGATTGTTCCTAAATAAAATAAGACTTCACAAACCTGTTGTACGGCACCAAGACAATCGCCTGTATAACCCCCAATATGTTTTTTAAAATACCAGCCCATATACATCTTTCCCACATACGCGAGCGCAAAAGCAAAAATCAAATGCCAGTCCTGAATAAGGGCAAATGCAATTAAAACACTGATGAATCCTACCAGCAAAGCCATCTTATCCAACGGTTTATTCGCTAAAGGTTTTGATTTACTGACATCAATATCAGTTACATACTGATGAGTGTAAATCATCGTTCCCGCAATAAAACGGCTTATCGTATGTCCTAAAATGACAATGAGTAAAACTCCCACCGGATTACTCATTCCAAGGGCGTGAATACTATAAAATTTTAAAGCAAAAAGCAAAATGATCCCTATCGTACCATACGCTCCTACCCGGCTGTCTTTCATAATTGTCAGGATTTTTTCTTTTCCATATCCGCCCCCGAAACTGTCGCACATATCTGTAAAGCCATCTTCATGAAAAGCTCCAGTCAGCAAAACATTGGAAATCATCATGAGAACAATTCCGATTTCAAGATTAAAAAGCAGTGTAGAAAGATAAAGAACCAAAGCGTTGATAAACCCTACGATCAAGCCTACCCAGGCAAAATATTTCTGAGATTTATTCATAATCTCACCAGAGTACGGAATGGTAAACGGAACCGGAATTCTTGTGAAAAACATAAGTGCCGTAGCAAAGTAAATCAATTCATTTTTGAGGTCTTTCATCTGTTCTTTTTTAATATAAAAACTGGATTAATCAATTTCCGTAAAATTAGGAAAGCTTTCAACAATGGTAAAGAGATCGATTAAAAAAATAAGAAACATGAATCTTATCACCTTCGATTTATCCTTTACATTCGGTAGTATTTATACTTTTGTACCGTAATAACCACGAAAAAAATCAAATGAAAAAGTCTTATTTCATTGCATTATGCGCTATGTCCCTGGCTAGCTGTTCAGCTCCGGGTGATGAACTGGAAAGTTTAAATGAGTCACAAACTCTTAACGGATCTGCTCCTAACCAATTAGCAAAAGGAGGTTTCAGAGATAATCCGGACACCCCCACTCCTCCTCCGGCAGGAATCTGGTCAAAATCTTTTTACTTAACCAATCCTATTTACGGATTTTACAGTGATCTGACCAAAAAATATCTGTATAATACTTCTCCTTTACCCTCCGAACTTCCTAAATCCTATCCTGGATTAAGCTATTACTTTCAGGAAAGATTATTAGGTTCCGCAGATGGACCGGGTCCGGTCATTACAAGATGGTTTCATACAGGAAGTAATGATCTGGTATTAACAACTAATCCTAATGAGTTAGTGGGACAAAGTTACTGGGAGAAAAGAGATCTTGGTACCAGCTACAATGGTGATGAGCCAGGAAGTTTTCCGATTTACAGGTATTTTAATTCTGATAAAAAAACTCACTTCTACACCAGAGATAAGAATGAATTGGGAGATGGAAAAAATGGATTTGTTTATGAAGGTATTGCTTTCTACTTAAAAGATTCTGAACCTAAAGCATACCGTGTTCGTGACGGGCAGTTTTTCCAGGATAATGCTACAGGAAATTTATATATTGTGTTTGAAAGTACATTGAGACGTATCGAATCCTTTGCAGTGATCAATAATCTGTTTGCTGTACAGGGTAAAGCCTATTTGGTATTTAAAGTAAATATAGAAGATTATACAGGAGAAAGAGGACCTGATATCACTGCAGGAACCCAACTGGTACGAAACACCAATACCGGAAAACTATATTTGGTAGATGATGGTTTATACAGATATATTTCTACCATGTTTGTATTTAATGCATACAAATTCAATGAAGGTGCTATTCAAAATAAACCTGTAAGAATGATGTTTACAGGTAAAGATATTGCACATACTTACTAATTGTCATTAATTTAAGATAAAAGGGGCTTCATTGCCCCTTTATTATTTTCTAAAACTAAGATTTATTGGAAATATGAGCATCTTCAAAGCTTGACATTTCATTCAGGAAATTAACTGCACTTTGAATAATCGGGTATGCCAAAGCACAACCTGTTCCTTCTCCCAGACGCAGATTAAGATTTAAAATAGCCTGCTCTCTCATCAATCCCAACAGCTGAGGATGGGCATTTTCATTGCTTACATGACAGAAGATACAGTTATTCAACACTTCAGGATTCTTTTTCCAGACGGTGGCTACCGCTACAGTGGCGATAAATCCATCTACCATAATCAGCATATTTTGGTGATAAGCTTCTTCTATTGCTCCGATCATTTGAGCTATTTCTAATCCGCCAAAGGTTTGAGCAATTTCATCCTCGGTCATTTCAACCGGATATTTTTCAATAGCTTCTTTTAAAATACTGATCTTATTGTCCAACTGATGATCATTCAATCCTGTTCCACGTCCGATACAGTTGGTAACAGGAATATCAAAAAGCTTACTCATCATCAAAGAAGAAGCAGAAGTATTCCCGATTCCCATTTCACCAAAACCGATAATATTACAGCCTTTTCCTGCAATCTCAGTAACTACGGATTTTCCGTTTTTAAGTGCCTGCTGATATTCTTCAGGAGTCATAGCAGGTTCTTCCAGAATATTACGACTGGATTTTCTAACCTTTTTATCCACCAGATCCAATCCTTCCGGAAAATCAAAATTCACTCCGGCATCCACAATCTTGATTTTAATATCATTTTGCCTGCAAAAAACATTGATAGCGGCACCTCCACCAAGGAAATTCATTACCATCTGATAGGTTACTTCCTGTGGATAGGCGCTTACGCCTGCTGTAGCAATCCCATGATCGGCTGCAAAAACCACCATATGAGGATTCAATAGCTTCGGTGAAGTGGTTTTCTGAACCATTCCGATTTTGTGGGCAATATGTTCAAGGTGTCCTAATGCCCCTAAAGGTTTTGTTTTAAAATCAATTTTATGCTGTAATTCTGATGATAACATGGATGTTTATAGTTATGTTAAATGGAAAAATGCAATATTAGTAAAACGGTGGATATTTTGCAGTGTTTGTTTGTAGTTTTTATTAGCTGGAGGCTAGATGCAGGATGCAGGAAGCAAGAAGCTAAAAACTACCCTCTCACAAACTCCCTCATCCTTACAACTCTCCTGCTCTCTTACCCTCCCCCCGAATCCCGAAACTCTCAACTCTCAAACTCTCCCACACTCAAACCCTAAAACCCGTCCCCACGAACCCCGGATCTCGAAACTTAAAAAAGCTACGCAAGTACATTACGTACATACCCCCTTACTTTGCATTATAAATAACAAACAATGACATCAAAAATACTTGAAAAAATAAAAGAAGTTGAAGCTGCAAAAGGGGTAAGAGTCCTTCTGGCAGTAGAATCAGGAAGCAGAGCGTGGGGTTTTGCGTCTCCTGACAGTGATTATGATATACGTTTCATATACCGTCATGACAAAGACTGGTATCTTTCTCCCTGGGATAAAGATGAGACGATAGAATTTATGACAGAAGATGATCTGGACGGCTCCGGCTGGGATCTGCGAAAGACTTTTCATCTTTTACTGAAATCGAATGCGGCTTTGCTGAGCTGGTTCTACTCTCCTATCGTTTATAAAGCGGATGAAAGGTTTGTAGAACTCTTTAAACCCTTGGCTGATGCCTGCTTTTCTCCGGTAGCGGTTTCTTATCATTATTTAAGCATGAGCAAGAAATATCTGGAAGCCTGCAGAAGCGATGAAGTAAAATTAAAAAGTTATTTTTATTGCTTACGAACAACATTAACAGGAAAGTGGATCATAGAAAAAGGAACGGTTCCTCCTGTATTGTTCAGTGATCTACTTGTGTTAACAGATGATACAACCAAACGAAAAATAGAAGATCTCGTTGCCTTAAAAGCTACCAAAGGAGAATCTTATTACCATTCGAATGATTGGGAACTGTTTGAATTTCTTGAGAAAACGATAGCAGATAATGAGGAAAAATCTAAAGGTTTATCAGGAGGAAAGGCGGATAAGGGTGAGATGGAGAGGGTTTTTAGGGAGATATTGGAGAAATGTTAAGGATTACGGGAAACCGTAGTTCATTTTTGAGAAACTATAATGAAATATTAATATATTAGAAAAAACTAAATAATTCTATAAAACGATGAGACTTGTAGCAATATACTTAAAAGACCATTTTTTGTTTTCTGACACAATACTAAACCTTGGAGGAAAATACATTTATGATGTTAAATATAAACAAGATAATAAATATGAAATAACCAAAGTTCCAAATACAAATCATATTGAAAATTTTTGGGGTAATAATATATCATTAGTCTCTGCAATTGTAGGAGAAAATGGATCAGGAAAAACTAGCCTTTTTAAAAACTTAAATAAAACATTTTCTCCCTATGACAGACAGGATAAAATCTCTAATTCTATTTTTATTTTTGAAAATTTATTAGAAGACAGCTATTGTTATTTCTCTGAAAAATTTGAAATTGATGAGGTTGCTAAAATTAAGAAGAATGAAATTGAAACAATTTATTATTCTCCTGTTATTGATTATGATTTAACTGATATTAACTCACAAATAAGCATGATACAACATCATAGCGAATCAATTTCTACATTTTATATTCAAAATATTCAAAGACATTTATTCTTTCTAAAAAACACAGACCTACTTGAAAATTTAAAAACAAAATATGAACACTTTCCCTCTTATGAAAAATTAACGATCAAAGCAAACCAACTCTATAAAGATGATTTTGAAAGGGTTTACATACAAACAACTATAGGAAATAACCTTTACAGAGTTAGAAATGATTTAATGGATAAAGCAAAATATCAACGCTTCTGTTTTGAAAGCGAAAAAGAAGTAGAAGATTTTTTTAATAATAACCAAGGTTTACAAGAAGAATTAACAAGTATTTGGAGTATATATGAAAGCTCAGAAGAATCTTCTCACCTCCTTCACGATGGAAAAGATTTTAAAAAAAATTTAGAAGTAAATATTCTATCATTTTTAGTTATCAATGATACCTTTGCAATGAATAATGATAATGGAGGTTACGATTTTAATAAAATTTTGGAAGCAGAAAACTTTACGGAAAAATTGCATCATTTTTTCAATAAATACATTACTCAAACAAGCAAATCTTTTTATCGAATTTTACTAAAAGGCAAAAATGAACTAAATATTGAAGATTCTGAAATTTTATTAAAAGAATTAACAGATAATAATAGCCTAAAAAATGGAACTTTTCCTGGTGGATTTAAAATCGAGCCTATCAATAGAATAATAAAAAATCATATACTTATTTTCAAAAATATACTAGATTTTTATAGACAGATAAATCAACTTATAGATGAAGAATCTACTACAGAAATTGAAGGTGGGCTTGAAATAGATATTAAGAAGTTAGACTTAGAAGCTTTTAATAAATTTATCAAAACATACGAGTTTCTTAAAGACCAATTAACAGAATCGCTTCCTAATAAAAGTAGAGATATATTAGAAATTAAATCCACAAAAAAATTATCAACAGGAGAAAAAGCTTTATTAGATTTATATTCTTCAATCTACGATTATTTGAAAAGATTTGGAGACCATCAATATAATGAAAATTGTATTTTTTTATTAGATGAAGCTGATTTAGGATTTCATCCAGAATGGAAAAAAAATATATTAATGCTCTGACAACCACTTTACCTATTCTGATAAATTCGGTAAAAGATAAAATTAAAAACATACAAATTATTTTTACAACACATGACCCTTTGACCCTATCAGATATTCCAAATAGAAACGTTGCCTATTTGAAAAAGGAAGAGAATAAAACAGAGGTTTTATCAGAAAATGAAAAACCTACAAAATCTTTTGGTGCTAACATTACAGATTTACTATCTGATAGTTTCTTTATTAAAGATGGTTTAATGGGTGATTTTGCAAAAGAAAAAATTGAAGAGGTTATTAAATATTTAATGGTAATGAAAGTCCAATAACTGAAAATGTTGAAGCAAAAAAAATAATTGGGATTATTGACGAACCAATTCTTAAATACAAATTAGAAGATATGTATTTCGAGAAATTTCCTGAAGAATATAACAAAGAAAAAGAGATTGAGGAATTAATGAAAAAAGCACAAGAGTTAGGATTAAATATTCAAAGATAATCATGTTAAACATAAATCCAACAAAAGAAGCAATTGATTTCCATAATGAAAAAGTTAGTAAGCTATTCAAGGAAACTATTAAAAAGGGATATATATTACGAGAAAAAACTCAAAAAAATCTTGCCTCAGAATTTCTGTACTTTTTAGATAGATATAAAGATGAACTAATAAGTGCTAAGCCGGAAAGATTACTTAAAATAAATAAAGAATTCGAAAAGAAGGGGCTATCCAGTCATCAATTAAAGCTAATAAAAAGTTTTTTTATTCAAACTGGTTATAATAATTTCCCAAATAAAGAATTTTTAAATTTATTAGAAATTGATACCTGTGTATATTGTAATCGAAACTATACATTAGATTTTGATAAACTTAATAATGCACGAGCCGAGCTTGATCATTGGTTCCCAAAAGAAGATTATCCGATTCTTGCATTGAGTTTTTATAATCTAATTCCAAGTTGTCATTCATGTAATCACATTAAACATAATAATGCTCCAGATGGAGGTTGGGACAATGCATTACAAAACATTAACCATCCATATTTAGATGATAAAACTTCTATATTTTCTTTTAGCTATTTTTTTAGTTCTATTAATCAACCAAAGGCAATCATAAAATCAACTAGTGAAAAAGCAAAAAGAACTATTGAATTTAATAAAATCGATAAGATTTATGAAACTCAATCTACTAGAGAGCTCAAAGACTTATTAGATTTACGCTATAAATATTCTCAAAATTATTTAGATAATTTGTTAAACAAAACATTCACAGAAGAATTCTCAATGTCTAAAGAAGAGGCATATAGAATGGTTTTCGGCATAGAAGCTAAAGAAGAAGATTATCATAAAAGACCTTTTTCAAAATTTAAAAAAGATATTCTTGATGAATTATTAAAGTAGTATGACCATCCAAGACCTAAAAAATAAAAACCTTCTCCTCTTCGAAGCCATTTCCGGAAGCCGGGCTTTTGGGTTGGCAACAGAGAATTCTGATACGGATATCCGAGGGGTGTATTATCTGCCGAAGGAAGAATTCTTTGGACTGAATTATATTCCGCAGATTTCCAATGAGACAAATGATCTTACCTATTATGAAATAGGAAGGTTTGTAGAGCTGCTTCAGAAAAATAATCCTAATATTCTGGAAATTCTGGCAAGTCCGGAGGATTTCATTCAATACAAACATCCGTTGATGGATCTGCTGAAAACTGAAGATTTCCTGTCAAAACTGTGCAAAGATACCTTTGCAGGCTATGCTGTTTCACAGATCAAAAAGGCAAAGGGTCTCAACAAAAAGATTTTAAATCCGATTGATAAAGAAAGAAAATCAATACTGGATTTCTGCTTTATCCTTGATGGACAAGGTTCTGTACCGTTGAAAAAATGGCTGCATGAATTTCCTGTATCTGCAGGGCGGAGTGATCTATCACAGGAAAATTGCGGTTTGATAAGCATTGATCATACCAAGGGAATGTATGCCTTATTTTATGATGAATCTGGGACATTGGGATATAAGGGAATTATTCAGAATGAAGAAGCTAATCAGGTTTCCTTATCATCTGTTCCTAAAGATGAGAAACCGGTTGCCTATCTGTACTGCAATCTGGATGCCTATTCTGTGTATTGCAAAGATTACAGGGAATATTGGAAATGGGTTGCTGATCGCAATGAAGACCGCTACAACGTCAATCAGACTCACGGACAGAATTACGACAGCAAGAATATGATGCACACCATCCGACTGCTGCAGTCCTGCGAACAGATTTTTAAAACCAATTCTCTGACGATCCGTGTAGAAAACCGTGATGAACTCTTAGATATTAAAGCAGGAAACCAATCTTATGAAAGCGTCATGCAAAAAGCAGAAACCCTGATACAATCTATAGAAAACCATTATTCCTCTTCCACTCTACCCAACTATCCGGATCTGGAAAAAACAACAAAAATACTGGTTGAAATAAGAAAAAAGCTATACAATAATGATGAGTTATAAATTATGAATGATAAATGATAAGTTATGAATAGTGGGACTGTTAAACTCCAGCACTCCCACTCTCAAACACTCTCCAACCTAAAACCCTCAAACCTCGTCACCCGAATCCCGAAACTCAAAAAACCCCGCACCAAACTCTCAAACTCTCTCACTCTACAACTCATCTCTTCGCCGCCTTCGCCAACGGGTTATACTCAAGACAAATTTTAATCCAATATTCAAAATCATCTGCTTTTTTAAAACCAATGGGTTCTACATAGCAATAGCCATTCAGCTGTTTTCCTTTCATGATCATCGGCAGGAATCCTTCTTTCTCGGAAACCTCTTCTTCCAGTTCGGGATTGTAGCGGCACATCAGATTATCATGACTGATGTTGATGCACATCTTCCCGTTCACCAGAAAAGACAGCCCGCTGAACATTTTCTTTTCTTCAACTTCTATATTTTTTTCTATCGAAAGCCGTTCACGTACCCTGTCGGCAAGTTCTGTACTGTAAGCCATGATTTCAATTTTTTGACCTATTCCTTTTAGTAATAATAGCTTCGCCAAGCTCAGCCTGACACACTTAAAAATTTCGGTTAGTATTCGAGTTGTCACCCTGAGCCTGTCGAAGGGCTATCAATAAGAAAACCTTTGTTAATCATTAAACTCGAGTATTAATAAAAAGGGATAAGTCGGTTAACTTTTTTGTTATTAAAATTAATTAAAAACCATGATTATCACACTATTTCTTTCAGTCTATTGATGGATTTTCATTTCAAAAAAATAAAATTTTATTTAAATTAATTATTGTTTTACGATAATTAATTATACATTTGCAATATCAATTACTATTCGTACCATGAACCAGACCAAAATTATTTCAAGGATTTTATTTTATATCTGTGCCTTACTTTCGGCTGGATACATAATCACGCTTGCCTATTCCATATTCTGTTTGATTACCGGATATGCTGTTACACCTTATAAAGAAGGACAGTTCCTTCACATCAATTTTCCGTTTACAGAACAGCCGTTCCTGAATATCGAAAACAATTACCCTTATATGATATTTTCTTTTATACTTGTTCTTATCACTTATGGAATCTTTTTCTGGTTATCTGCCAGGGTTTTCAAAGTGTTTTTCCAGCAGAAACTGTTTACTCAGGAAAATATCACTCAGCTTAAGAAATTTTACCTGTATAATATTTTTCTTCCACTTCCACTGGTGATGATCGCGAGTTTCTTCGTAGAAGTGGAAAGTATGATATGGGGACTCGTGTTTATTCACTTTATGCTTGGAATTTTCTGTCTGTTTCTTGCGAATATCTTCAAGCAAGGACTACATTTGCAAAACGAACAAGACCTATTTATTTAAAATGCCAATTATAGTCAACTTAGATGTGATGCTTGCCAAACGAAAAATGCAGAGTAAAGAATTGGCAGAAAAACTGGGTATCACACCCGTGAACCTCTCTATCCTTAAAACCGGCAAAGCCAAAGGAGTCCGCTTCGATACCCTTGAAGCCATCTGTAAAATCCTGGAATGCCAGCCGGGAGATATTCTTGAATTTAAAGAGTAGTTGTTGGGTTTAAGAGTGAGAGCATTGGAGAGTTTGAGCGTCTGAGAGTGGGAGTGTAAAAGTTTTTTTCTAACTTCCAGCATCTAGCAACTAGCTTCCAACCTCCATCTTCCAGCACCCAGCAACTAACTTCTAACTTCTAACTTCTAAAATCGCTGCCGAAAGGCCGCCTGTCCTTCTATTCCCCAAACACAACGTTATGAACACATTAACCATCAACAACCTTAGCCTCACGTACAAAAATGGTTTCCAGGCTATTAAAGACATTTCACTTGACATCAACAACGGAATGTTTGGACTGCTTGGTCCGAACGGAGCCGGAAAATCTTCTTTGATGAAAACCATTGTCGGGCTTCAGAAACCGACCTCCGGAACACTGCTTTTCAATGAAGTGGATATCGTCAAAAATCCGGATTATATTAAACAGAATCTAGGGTTTCTTCCACAGGATTTCGGTGTATATCCAAAAGTTTCAGCGCACGATCTATTGGAGCATATAGCCCTATTGAAAGGGATTACCGATAAAAACCAACGTAAAAATCAGATTTTAGGTCTGCTGGAAAAAGTCAACCTTTCCGATTTTGCTAAAAAAGAAGTCCATACTTTTTCGGGTGGAATGAAACAGCGTTTCGGTGTTGCCCAGGCCTTATTGGGAGATCCGAAAATCATCATTGTAGATGAGCCAACGGCAGGGTTGGATCCGGAAGAACGTAACCGATTCAATACCTTGCTCAACGATATCAGCCAGGAAGTGATCGTCATTCTGTCCACCCATCTCGTTGAAGATGTAAGAAATCTATGCTCACAAATGGCGGTGATGAATCATGGACAAATCCTTAGAAAAGGAAATCCGGGAAAACTCATTGCAGAGCTTGACAACAGAATCTGGTCAAAACCTATTCACAAAAATGAACTGGAAAGCTATCATTCCAATTATGAAATCATCAGCAGGCAGCTTTTGGAGAGAGAACTTCACATTACGGTATTTTCTGAAGAATCCCCGAAAGACTTCAGTCCTGTAACACCTTTACTGGAGCACGTTTACTTCCACACACTCACCCAAAAACCTTAATCATGAACACTCTATTTTTATTCGAAGCCAGACGCTCTTCCAAGCACTGGCTCACCTATCTTGTGGCCTTACTTTTAATAGGAATGGGCATATTTTGCGGCAGTCAGTTTAATCTTTCTGTAGGAGAAGGAATTTATTTAAACTCACCATATACCATCGGTTTTATGACCGGAATGCTGAGTCTTGCTGTGATTTTTTTTGCTACTGTTTATGCATTGCAGCTGCTCTTTAAAGATCAGGATTCAAAATTTGACACTATTCTTTTTTCATTTCCTTTTTCAAAATTCACTTATTTAAAAGGAAAATTCTGCACTTATTTTCTACAGACCTTTTTAAGCTTTTCTTTCTTAATGACAGGCTTTCTTACAGGCCAGATGATGCGTACCGGAAGTGAGATGCAGGAAAGTTTTAATATTCTTCATTATATATATCCTTTATTCATCTTCGGTTTTATCAACAGTCTGCTGGTCTGTAGTTTTCTGTTTTTCATTGCAGCTACGGTAAAGAAAAAACTGTTGGTTGTAATAGGTGGATTGCTACTGTATGTTTTTTATATGATTATCCTGTTGTTTTCCAACTCACCATTCATGGCGGGAAGCCTTCCTCAATCATTGGAAACACAGCAATTTTCGGCTTTAATAGATCCTTTTGGATTGTCCGCTTATTTTATGGAAGCTCGTGATCTTACTGCTCATCAGAAAAACA
This sequence comes from Chryseobacterium sp. CH21, assembly GCF_004119445.1. Classification (GTDB taxonomy): domain Bacteria; phylum Bacteroidota; class Bacteroidia; order Flavobacteriales; family Weeksellaceae; genus Chryseobacterium. The sequence continues at coordinate 48,703 of NZ_QICI01000023.1, forward strand.
GTCACATGGTTCCTTTCTCTGGTTATCTTTTATTTAATAGAACTTTATTCTTTTTTATATCTGTTGGAATTCTTCTGCTTTCACTCAAATTATTTTCTTTCTCCAATACTTCCGGACGGAAAGTAAAAACAATAGGAAATTTGCTCACATTATCTGAAACGGATGAAGCAGAATATTCCACCGTTGCACCAATATTTAGTGGGTGGAGCTCTTTCCGGTCTGTACTCTCTTTTGCTAAAACGGATCTTACATATCTCTTCAAAAGTGTTGCTGTTCCGGCAGTTTCTATTCTGCTATTGTTTTGTGTAGGAATGGAAATGTATGCCGAAATTGAAAAAGGGATTCGTCTTCCCCAGAAATATGCAGGATCAGGACTTATGGCGACAACCATCTCAGAAAACTTTCATCTGCTCGGACTTCTTATTTCAGCTTATTTTCTGAATGATGTCTATTGGAGAAGCAAAACCTCGGGATTTTCTCTGATTGAAAACAGTACTTATCTATCAAAGAATCGGTTAACCGGACATTTTATTTCCATCTGTTTTCTACTGTTTTTCTTTACTGGTATTTTGATTATTCAGGGGATTATTTTTCAGGCAGCTTATCAGTATTTTCATATAGACTGGAAGGCTTATCTTGGTGTTTTTCTGTTCAATACTTTTCCATTAATTCTGTTCTCCGGATTGATTCTTTTGATAAATGACAGGATTCCCAACAAATTCATTGCCCTTGGAGTTTCGATACTTTCTGTTTTTGTATTGTCGGGGCCGGTTTCAGGGAAATTGATTTCCTATCCTCTTTTCAGAATATTTTCCGATTTTAAGGGAACTTACAGTGATTTCAACGGCTATGGAATCTATGAAAAGGCTTTTGCTCAAAGGCTCCTGTTTGGAGCGGGTATTATCAGTATTCTATGGATCTTCAACAGCATTATAAAAATTAAAAAAGTGCCTGTCATTGCGAGTGGCTTTAGTATTCTTCTGCTGATTTCAGGAATCTTTGCAGGACTAGAGTTTATGAAAGGTTATATTCCTAAAGATAAGGATCAAGCTATTTTAAGTTCCGCAGCATATGAAAAAAACTATCGGAAATATGAAAAGCTTCCACAACCTAATATTTCTGATATTATCACAGAAATTAAACTCTATCCTTCGGAAAATGCTTATCAGATTGTTGGAAAATATACGCTTAAAAATCAAACAGATCAACCTATCCATAAGATTCTCATCAATTTTAATGAGGATTTAAAACTGGAATCTGCTGTCATGACATCAGGTACTGAAACGACAAAAATTCATAAAAACATCACCGAAGTTTCGTTACAAAAGCCTCTTCTGCCGGGCAAAATAGCCTCCCTTGATTTTACACTATCTTATCAATGGTTTGCCGTAAACGGTCACCAGTCTTTCAATGCCGTTATTGAAAACGGATCTTTTATGAGGATCAGCAGATATTATCCAACGATCGGTTATCAAAAGGATTATGAAATTCAGGATGAAAAAGAACGAAACCGTTTCAAGCTTAGAAAACTCACTGAACTAAATAAACCGGAAGCTCCTGAAGTTTCAAAAAGAGATTTTATCAATTTGAATATGATCATCTCCACTGAAAAGGGACAGAGCGCTATAGGAACAGGGGATCTCATCAAAAAATGGTCAGCATCAGGACGTAATTATTTCGAGTATAAAGCAGATCAGATTCCTTTCCGGTTTGCCGTTTCATCAGCAAAATATGAGATAAAAAGTATGAATTACAAAGGAATTGATATCAATATTTTTTATCATCAAAAACACTTTGAAAATGTGAATCACCTTCTTGAAAATGCAAAACTTACGTTAGATTATTGTCAGCAAAATTTTGGAAAATATCCTTTTAAAACCATCAATTTTGCAGAAATTTCCTCTTTCACAAGAGGTTTTGCGGCGACAGCCTATCCATCTGCTGTCTTTATGCCGGAAGACATGGTTTTTCACACCAACATTCAGGCAGACAAAAAGCAGGATGTTATCAATGAGCTTGCAGGACATGAGCTTTCTCATCTCTGGTGGGGAAACAGCCAGATCAATCCTGATGACAGAGAAGGTGCTGTGATGCTTACCGAAACCCTTGCGATGTATACCGAAATGATGCTTTACAAAAAAATGCATGGACAGGATAAAATGATGGAAAGAATCAACGTACATCAGCAGATCTACGATAATGAAAAAGGATTGTCTGAAAATGTCCCGATCTATAAAGCAACCGGAGATGTTCCTCATATCTCGTATTCTAAAGGAGTTGCAGCAATGGTACAATTGAGTAATTTGTTAGGTGAAGAAAGAGTGAACATCGCATTGAAAAATTTTCTCAACAACAGTCAATATCCCAAAAAACCTACCTCTCTGGATCTGATCAATGAGTTTTATAATGTTGCTCCGGATATTTACACCAGAAAACAAATCGACAGATTATTTAAAACCATAGAAAATATAACTTTTACTTCAGGGTATAAAAGTGCTTCTGTAAAGGCAAAACCCAAAGAACCAGCCAACAGTTTTTAATTTTTTATAAATTATTTTTCAGGATTTGTAACAAAGTAAAATGATGACTTACTAATTAATTGATATATCAATAATTGATATATCAATTTAAATTTAAAATTATGGAAAAATTAAATTCAATTATATTCTACAACATAGACAAAGCCATCCGAGCCTACAGAAACTATGCCCAGCGCCAGCTGAAAACCCATGGTTTCACGATCACCATTGATCAGTGGCTCATCATCAAAGCGATTCTGGAAAACCCGGGAATTACCCAGAATGAAATTGGTGATCTTGTTTTTAAGGACAATGCTTCTGTGACCAGAATAATTGATTTAATGGTAAAATCCGAATACATTATCAGAAAAGTTCATCCTGAAGACCGAAGAAAAACCCAATTGGAAGTGACAGATTCCGGGGTTAAAGTGATCAAAGAGGTTCAGAATATTGTAGAAAAGAACCGTAAAATAGCTTTAAAGGGAATCAGCAATGAAGAACTGGAAGTGATGTATTCTGCTTTACTGAAAATTTCAGAAAACTGTCTCAACCCTAAAAAGTAAAACGCTATGACCAGAATATTTTCACTCTTACTTGTCTGGATGCTGATCCTGTTCAACAGTAAGTTAGCAGCCCAACAGAATGCACAGAGTTTGTCTTTGTCAGGAAACATACAATCCGGCAAAACAGAACAAATGGAAATTAATCTCTTTGATGCAGAGCAGAAATTAATCAAAACAGAAGTTGCCGATAGCAATGGTAAGTTTAATTTTAATGATTTAAAAGAAGGAACTTATCAGCTAAAGATTAATAAAAATGGTGCTGAAGTGTATCATTCGGAAAATATTTCACTGACCAAAAGTAAAATCCTCAACCCCATTGACCTGAATGTAAAATCTATTGAAGGAGTAACGATTACAAAAGCCAAGCCTCTTATCGAAAGACAGGACGGAAAAATGATCATGAATGTTGAAAACAGCATTGCCAGCACAGGAAATTCAGCTTTTGAAGTTCTGGAAAAGGCACCGGGAGTGAATATTGATAACAACGATAATATCAGTCTTCGCGGGAAAGGAAACCTTTTAATTCAGATCGATGGTAAAAACACGCCTATGACCGGAGCTGATCTTGCCAATTACCTGAAAGGGATCCCCTCTTCTACCATTGAGAAGATAGAATTCATCACCAACCCTTCTTCAAAATATGATGCAGCTGGATCTGCCATTATTAATATCAAACTTAAAAAGGAGCAGAGAAAAGGAACTAACGGAAGCATTTCTACGTCTTTAGGCACCGGTAAATATGTGAAAAACAACAACAGTTTTAGCATCAATCATAGAAATAAAAAGATCAATATTTTCGGAAATTATAGCTTTGCGTACAGGGAAGCTTACAATGGATTGGTTCTCGACAGAAACTTTTATGAAGACAATAATTTCAAAAAGGCTTATGTACAGGATAATTATCTGAGATTCAAATTCAACAGCCATGTGGCCAAAGCGGGAATGGATTATTACCTGAACGATAAAAATGTACTCGGATTTTCTGTAGGATTGGTTTCCAACAAATTCAATGTGAACGGGGATAATTCCAACGTAACGCTCGGCAGCAACTATCTTCCGGAAAGCTCATTCACCACCGTCAACAGATCGAATGACAAATGGACCAATCTTTCATTCAACTTTAATCATAAATACACGATTGATTCTCTGGGTTCTGATATTTCTACCGATTTTGACTACATCAATTATGCCAATTCATCTTTACAGAGTTTTGATACAAGAACGCATGAAATATCCACTGGAGCAGATAATCTTGACATTATTAAAGGAGATATGGATGGAAACCTGAATATTTATTCTTTAAAATCTGATCTTACGAAAAACTTCAGCAACGACTGGAAACTGGAAAGTGGAGTAAAAACCAGTTTTGTTAAAACAGATAATGACCTGAAGTTCTTCAATGCAACTTCCGGCACTCTCATTCCTGATCTTAATAAAACCAATCATTTTATTTATGAGGAAAACATCAATGCGGTCTACGGAAATGTTTCCAAAAAATGGGAAAAATTCAAAGCTACCGGAGGTTTAAGACTTGAAAACACGAATGTAAAAGGAACTCAGATCACCACCAATCAGATCAATAAAAGAAATTATACTCAACTATTCCCAAGTGCTGTTTTGAGTTATGATCTGACGGAAAAAAGCAACCTTGAAATCAATTTCAGCAGAAGAATTACAAGGCCCAGCTACAACCAGCTGAATCCTTTTAAATTCTATCTTGATCCTACAACTTTGAAAGCCGGAAATCCTGATCTGAACCCGCAAATCACGATGAATTATGAACTGACCTATAGCCTGAGCAATAAGTATTTTGCCACATTAAGCTATAGCAAGACTTCTGACAACATCACAGACATCTTAAAACCTGTCATAGAAAACGGACAGGTAGTAACGGTACAGACGATTGAAAACCTGAGTTCTGCTTCTTATTTCGGTTTAAACCTGATTGCTCCGGTGAAAGTGACCAAATGGTGGGATATGAACAACAGTGCCAATTTTTACTATGGCTCCTACACGGGAAATATTTCCGGCACTCAGATCAATAATAAGGGGAACTTTACATTTAGCATTAACAGCATCAACTCCTTTAAACTGGGAAATGGATTCACAGCCGAACTTACCGGAAATTACAAGGCCAGAGAAGTCTACGCTTACCTGAATATGAGCCCGAACTGGTATCTGAATATAGGAGCGCAAAAGAAATTTAAAAACAACAGTGTTTTAAAGCTGGCATTTACCGATATGTTTTTTACAAGTAATATCAAAGGCCAAACAGTTTATAATGATTATATAGAGAACTTCGCAGTAAAAAGAGATACACGCGTGGCTACAATCTCTTATACTTATAATTTTGGTTCTTCCAAAAACGGACAGCCAAGAAAGACAGGAGGCGCTGAGGATCTGAAACAGAGAATTGGAACGAAATAACGTCATTGCGAGCTGAAGGCGAAGCAATCTTATAATTTCCAAAAGTGAGATTGCTTCAATGCTACATATTTTGCAATGACCTAAAAAAGCAAAAATCCCTCAAATTGAGGGATTTTTTATGCTTAAGAATGAATCTTATTAAGCTTCGTTAGAAGGCGTTTCGTTTTCCACTGGTTTTTCTCCTTGTGGTTTTTCTCCTTCAGGTCTTCTTTGTCCTTCCGGTCTTCTCTGTCCCTCAGGTCTTCCTTGTCCTTCTGGTCTTCTTTGACCTTCTGGTCTACCTTGTCCTTCCGGTCTTGGAGGTCTTGGTAGAAGAACTTTGCGGGAAAGTTTCATTTTCTTACGATCATCATAACCCATGAACTTCACTTCTACTTCATCACCTTCTGCATAAGGAACTTTATCTAGACGAGCCCATTCAATTTCAGAAATATGAAGAAGTCCTTCTGTTCCTTTAGCAATCGCTACGAATGCACCAAAGTCCATTACTTTCACTACTTTACCTTTGTAAACTTCACCTATAACCGGTACGAAAGTAATTTCATTGATCTTAGCAACAGCAGCATTGATTTTCTCTCTGTCTGTTCCTGCAATTTCGATACGTCCGATTTCTCCAATTTCTTCAATAGCAATCACAGTATCAGTATCTTTCTGCATCTGCTGAATGATTTTCCCTCCAGGCCCGATTACAGCACCAATGAAGTCTTTAGAAATCTCCATTACTACCATTTTCGGCGCATGAGGCTTCACGTCAGCTCTTGGCTCAGAAATCGTTTCAGTAATTTTATTTAAAATGTGTAATCTTCCGTCTCTAGCCTGCATCAAAGCTTTTTCCATGATGTCCATAGAAAGTCCCTGGATTTTAATATCCATCTGACAAGCTGTAATACCATCTGCCGTACCTGTTACTTTGAAGTCCATATCACCAAGGTGATCTTCATCTCCTAAGATATCAGAAAGTACAGTAAATTTACCAGATTTTGCATCTGTGATCAATCCCATCGCAATACCGGAAACAGGTTTTGTAATTTTCACCCCTGCATCCATCAATGCTAATGTTCCTGCACAAACTGTCGCCATTGAAGATGATCCGTTTGATTCCAGAATATCAGAAACAATTCTGATTGTGTATGGATTTTCTTCAGGAATAACCGCCTGTAATGCTCTCTGAGCAAGGTTTCCGTGTCCTACTTCTCTTCTTGAAGTTCCTCTTAGAGGTCTTGCTTCACCTGTAGAGAATGGAGGGAAGTTATAGTGTAAGAAGAATTTTTCGTCGTGTTGCGTGATTACGCTGTCTACCATATTGGCATCCTTCACAGAACCTAAAGTTACTGCTGTTAGAGATTGAGTTTCACCTCTTGTAAATATTGCAGAACCATGAGCTCCCGGAAGATAGTCAATTTCTGACCAAATTGGACGGATCGTTTGAGGATCACGACCATCAAGACGGATATTGTCTTCAAGGATCATCTGACGCATAGCTTCTTTCTCTACATCATGGTAGTATACTTTTACGAAAGGAGTTACTCTTTCCAATTCTTCTTCGTTTTCGGCATATTGAGCTAAAAACTCTTCACGAACCGCTTTGAATTTATCTCCTCTCTCTTCTTTACCAGATGGAGTTCTTGCTACTTCATATACTTTATCGTAAGTTTCTTTCCAAACTTTTTCACGAATTTCTTCGTCATGAGTTTCGTGAGAATATTCTCTCTTAGGGAAAGCCTTACCTACTTTTTCTGCTAATCTTTCCTGAGCTTCAATTTGCTTTTTAATTTCAGCATGACCAAAATTAATAGCTTCTAACATTTCCTGCTCAGAAATTTCTTTCATTTCTCCTTCTACCATTACGATGGAGTCTTTAGTAGCTCCAACCATGATGTCTAATTCAGAATTTTTCAATTCTTCATAGCTTGGATTAATTGCAAGTTTTCCGTCAAATCTTACCACTCTTACTTCAGACATAGGCCCGTTGAAAGGGATATCAGTAATAGCGATAGCTGCAGAAGCTGCTAAACCTGCTAAATCATCAGGAATTGTTTTTCCGTCGTAAGAAATTAATGAAATCATCACCTGTACTTCCGCATGGAAATCTTCAGGGAAAAGCGGACGTAGAACTCTGTCTACTAAACGCATTGTTAGAATTTCCTGATCAGAAGGTCTTGCTTCTCTACGGAAAAAGTTTCCAGGAATTCTTCCACCTGCATAGAATTTTTCTCTATAATCTACTGTTAATGGTAAAAAATCTACACCAGGATTGGCTTCTTTATTGGCTACAACAGTTGCTAAAAGCATTGTTCCACCCATTTTTACTACCACAGATCCGTCAGCCTGCTTGGCTAATTTCCCTGTTTCGATAGTGATTTCTCTGCCATCTGCAAGAGTAATCATTTCTGTAAACGCTTGAGGTATACTCATAAATTTGTCTTCTTAATACTCCGTATTGAGTATGAATTAATATTTAAACTCTTTAAATTTCGTGTGCAAAGGTACTATATAATAATGATATATTAAATTTTTCAATTGCATAAATAGACTTTCAAAATACAAAAAATTGGCTATCAATTGATGAAAGTTTTAAAATTTGTATGGGTAATATCAACTTACTCATCATTTGTGAAAATAAAAAAGTGTTTTTTGAGAATAATGTATTGAAAAATCCTGTTGTTTTTGTATTATTGTCTCAAAAAATGAAAATAATGTGTTAGTTTGAAAAAAAGTATTTATTTTAAACTAAAAAACAATAAAATTATTGCAAACCAATAGGCTGATCCCTATATTTGCCCTACTTCACCAATTACAATGCTGTAGGTAAAAAAGTTAAGGAACTATCCTTAATACAGATAAATAAATGTTTATGATTAATAAAGAAGTACAATCTCAAAGCAGGAATTATACGGTGCCGTTGATTACCATCACCCTGCTGTTTTTTATGTGGGGATTCATCACCTGTATGAATGACATCCTGATTCCCTATCTGAAACAACTTTTCAATCTTACCTTTTTCGAGTCCATGCTGGTGCAGTTCTGTTTCTTCGGAGCTTACTTTATCGGATCACTGATTTATTTTATGATCTCTATCACGAAAGGAGATCCCATCAATAAATTAGGGTATAAAAAGGGAATCCTGTTCGGAATTTTTCTGGCGGCTTTTGGCTGTGTTCTGTTTTATCCGGCAGCTACGTTTTCGTATTATCCTCTATTCTTGGGAGCTTTGTTTATTCTGGGGTTGGGTTTCACAGTGCTGCAGATTACTGCCAATGCTTATGTTTCATTGCTGGGAAGTGAAGAATCTGCTTCCAGCCGACTGAATATGACTCAGGCATTCAATGCATTCGGAACAACGATTGCTCCTGTGCTTGGAGGCCACCTTATTTTTGAATTTTTCTCATCTCCGGACGGATCATTCAGTGCAGTAGCAACAAGAATTCCTTATCTTATTTTCGCAGGAATTCTTTTACTGGTCGCTTTATTGATTTCCAGAGTTAAGCTTCCTTCATTCCAGACAGGTGGAGAAGAAGTTGTAAAAGGTTGGGGAGCGCTAGAATTCAGTCACTTGAAGTTCGGAGTATTTGCTATGTTCTGCTATGTAGGAGGAGAAGTAGCCGTAGGAAGTTTTATCATCAGCTTCCTGGAGCAGCCACAGATTATGGGCTTTAACGAAATCATCAGTAAGAATTATCTTTCCCTATATTGGGGAGGTGCGATGATCGGCCGTTTTCTTGGAGCCATCTCTTTAAACCAATCGTTAAGCCAGAGTAAAAAAGCTCTTTATATGTTGGGAGCGGCAGGAGCTGTTTTCCTTGTGATTTTCAGTATTGTGAACCTTACTTTCTCTCAGATCAGCTTTTTCCTTGTATTCATTGTTCTTAATTTCATTGCCTTTTTCGTGGGTAAAGCAGCTCCGGCAAGAACATTATCCATCTTTGCAGCCATCAATGTGGTATTATTGATTTCTGCAATGGTGAATCATGGTGAGCTTGCAATGTACAGCATCCTAGGAATTGGAATTTTCAATTCTATTATGTTCTCCAATATTTATACACTGGCTATTTCAGGACTGGGTAAATATACCAGCCAGGGATCTTCATTAGTGGTAATGGCTATTCTGGGGGGAGCTATCGTTCCTATATTCCAGGGGTATCTTGCAGATCAGTTTGGAGTACAGCATTCATTTATTATTCCTGTATTCTGCTATCTGGTTATTCTAATCTTTGGAGCTTACTGCACCAAATATCTGGGTCATGTGGAAACCACTGAAGCCAAATCAGGGCATTAAAATCAAATTCAATCAAAATGTATAAAGCGGAATATCTCAAAGGTATTCCGTTTTCTTTTTTCACACCTTAAAATGTAACTTTTCATCAAAAAATTGAACTTATCTTATAAATTACACAATTATTATGAAAATACAGTTAAAGCTTGAATACGCTGCATTTCTATTATTAGGAATATATGCTTTTGCTCAAACAGGATATTCCTGGTGGTGGTTTGCCGGACTTTTCTTTGCTCCGGATATTTCCATGCTGGGATATACGATTAATACTAAAGTGGGGGCTTTTTGTTATAATCTCTTCCATCATTGGGGCTTGCAATCATAGTTTATTTGGCAGGAACAGCCCTTTCTCTGCCTTATTTACAAGTGGCTGGGGCAATTTTATTTTCTCATTCTGCTTTTGACAGGATTCTGGGCTATGGATTGAAGTATCCGGACAGTTTTCAGAATACACATTTGGGGAAGATTGGGAAGAATCCAGAGTGAGTTTTTGTCGTAAAGTAGCTGACCACCCCGTCAAAAATTCTTTGAATTTTCGCCACCCCTCCGAGGGAGGGGAATTTTTACAGCTTCGGTTGATATTTTTTTCAGGATTGTAACTTCAGTTGATGATTTTCTCATTGGGTTAATATGTCTGGATTCCTGCGGAATGACACAATTGCAAAGATGCCCTATCCATGAAGTTTCTCATTCCGTAGGAATCTAAATACGTTTCTCAAGCATTGAGTAATTTCTTAAAAAACTTTTGTGGTTTTGCGGTAAAAATCCTTTTTAATGTAAAAACAAAAAAGCAACCTCTTTCGAAGTTGCTTTTTATTTTGAAAATCTTTATAGATTATTTTCTTAAACCTAGTTCAGCAATAATTGCTCTATATCTTGCGATATCTTTGTTTTTAAGGTAATCTAATAAACTTTTTCTCTTACCTACCAATTTCACTAGAGATCTCTCTGTGTTGAAATCGTGACGGTTAGCCTTTAGGTGTTGAGATAAGTGGTTGATTCTGAAAGTGAAAAGAGCGATTTGTCCTTCAGCACTCCCTGTGTCTTGTGCAGATTTTCCGTGTTTTGCGAAAATTTCCTGCTTTTTGTCTGTTGTTAAGTACATTCCAATATTGTTTAATGATTATTATGTAACGGGTGCAAAATTACGACTATTTTTTGATTCTGCAAACATTATTGATTTCATATATCAAATTTGATAGAAAAAATGTTAAAAATTTCTTAATAAATTCTATGTAATCCAATGAAAAGGCAGTAATTTTGCATACGAATTACAAATGAAAAAAATTATATTCTTCACAGCTGTCACTACTTTTTTATTCATCGGACTTACTTCGGTAAAAGCCCAGAAAAATACTGATGATAAAATAAAAAAAGTTCTCTACTTCAATCCCGAGGTAGAGCCTGATATTGACGAAATAAAAGACCCTACCAACAACGCTTTCTTTGATGCAGTTACCGATAATTTCAGCGGTAGAAGAAATAAAATGCTCCGTGCAGAAGTTCAGGTTTCCTTTGACAGTATAGACAAACAAACAATTGTAGACTACTGTCTCAATAATGATGCAGATTTTGCTATTGTTTCCAAAGTGAGATATTTCAAAGTAGGATTTGGAAAATATGTTTTCTCCAATCAGGTGGTTGTCAGTATGAAACTTTTTGGCGCTGACGGAAACCTTGTCACGGAAACAGATCACGATACTTACCGAAAAAATATGCGCCTGCTGGGCTCTACAACCAACTCCGTTAAAATCGGAACTGAAGGAGCCATCAAAGGAATCATCAAAAAACTGAGAAAACTGAAACCCACGGAAGCAGAGCTTTGAGTTTAAGGTTTAAGGTTTAAGGTTTAAGGTTTAAGGTTGGAATATAAGAACTTTGATCGTCAATTTTCAATTTTGCTTTGCAAGTCAATTGTGATTTTTTTCATGCAGATATCAGATTAATTCTTAATTCTTAATTCTTAATTCTTAATTCTTAATTCTTAATTCTTAATTCTTAATTCTTAATTCTTAATTCTTTTATAGATCTTATCCTTTAGAATATCCACTTGTTTATCAGTGATTTGAAAGCTTTCATTAGTTTAGTTTTATCTTAAATCTAAATATTATTATGAAAAATTCAAATCTAAAGCGCCTGGGCAGAAAAAGCCAGAAAGAAATTCTTGGAAGTATTATACGTCTGCAGAAATGTCAATACCATTTTGAATGTCCTGGTGGCTCCTGCTGCCATAGAGCATGTGTAGCTTATCCATGTCCTGAACTATAAAATTTTCATGTTATATTAAAACACTTGTATACTTGTATAAACAGGTGTTTTTCATGTAAACAATATTATAAATAACTGATTAACAATTAAATATTTTCACTAAATAAGGAATTATTAAATATTTTTTACTATTTTAGTTCAACATTAAAACCAAAATCTCATGAAAAATTTAAAGAAGCTCAGCAGAGAAAAAGCAAAACAAATTAATGGCGGATCCATTGAGAGATGCAGTGAAACAAGACCATGTTCCGTTGGATGGTGTTGTTTTGGAACCTGTTCACCTTTCATTTGTATTGAATAAAAATAAAACTAACTATAAAAATCAAATCTCATGAAAAATCTAAAAAAACTCAGCAGACAAGTACAAAAGGAAATCAAAGGCAGCGGACCTTTCAAAAGATGTACAGAACATTACGAATGTCCGGGTGGATCATGTTGTCACAACATCTGTGTTATCAATCCATGTCCTCTGGAATAATATATGATCATTACAAACACCTGCATTTGTAGGTGTTTTTTATTTAAAAATTCAAATAAAATTCCTGATTATATTAAATATTTTTACTATAAAATAAACAATATAGAAATATTTACTATTTTAGTACAACATTAAATCAAAACTAAATGAAAAATCTAAAGAAACTTAGCCGAGAAGCTGCCAAACAAATTAATGGTGGTATCGGACCGTTCAGATGCAGTATAACAAGACCTTGCTCTGTTGGATATTGCTGTAACGGAGAGTGTATTGATCACGATTGTATGATAGAGCCTTAATCTTAATATACGGATGATCATGAAAAATTCAAATCTTAAGAAGCTCAACAGACTAGAGCAAAGAAATATTAAAGGAAGCGGAATAAAAAAGTGTGGTGACAATTCAGATTGCGGACCATACCAATGCTGTACTAATGCAGTTTGTACCTATATTCCTACTTCAGAATGCGAACCAATGTAAAGAATATTGGAATTTAAAATTTAATTTTTGAACATCCGCTTCGGCGGGTGTTTTTTTATACTTATACTGAAGCACTAAACTTTAATTAATCCTTAATTTTGACACTTTATTGGCCAGTCTTAAAAATTTGAATTATTTTTGCATATCCAAAAAATTTCACGTTTTGAATTCTAGAGACGAACTTATCTTCAACCCTGCCGATATTGCCGAAACTCTCAGCGAACTCCATGCTGATGAGAGGTTACTCGCGTTCCTGAAGGTTCCGAAAGAGTACAAAGCAGAAGTTTTTTCACACCTTGATCCTGACTTTCAAGAGGATACCATCAGAAGTATCGGAAGTGATGAAGTTTCCGAAATTCTGAATGCAATGACTCCGGATGACAGAACCGCTCTGTTTGAGGACTTCCCGGATGAGCTTATCAAGTATTCCATCAACCACCTTAATCCACAGGAAAGAAGAATTGCTTTAAAGCTTCTTGGGTACAACTCAGATTCTATTGCCCGTTTGATGACTCCTTATTATATTCAGATCCGTAAGGAATGGACGGTAAAAAGATGTCTACAGCAGATAAAAAAGGTCGGAAAAAGGGTGGAAACCATGAACTACCTGTATGTGGTGGATGAAAGAAACCGTCTGATTGATGACCTTGCTATCGGAACTTTACTATTAGAAGAGGAAGATACTTTGGTTTCTGATATTACAGACAATCATTTCGTAGCCATTACTACTACTACTTCCAAAGAGGATGCGGTAACATATTTTGAGAAGTATGACCGCGGTGCTCTTCCTATTATTACAGAAGCAGGTGTTCTGGTAGGTATTGTAACGATAGATGACATCCTTGACCAGATTGAACAGCAGAACACGGAAGATATTCAGAAATTTGGGGGATTGGAAGCATTGGATCTTCCCTATATCCAAACTTCATGGACAGAGATGATCAAAAAAGGGCAACCTGGCTGATCATTTTATTTGTTTCGGAAATGCTGACGGCTTCCGCAATGGGATATTTTGATAAAGAAATTGAAAAAGCTGTTGTTCTTGCCCTATTTGTTCCACTGATTATTTCCAGTGGAGGAAATTCCGGATCTCAGGCTGCTACCTTGATTATCCGTGCAATGGCACTTCAGGAGATTAGTCTGAAGGACTGGTGGTATGTTATGAAAAAAGAAATTATCTCCGGATTATGCCTTGGGGCAATTTTGGGAGTTATTGGATTTTTAAGAATCATGCTTTGGCAGCAGATAGGTCTTTTTGATTATGGCCAGTATTGGGTATACGTTGGATTAAGTGTTTCTGTTTCCCTCGTTGCTATTGTGTTGTGGGGAACATTATCGGGTTCTATGATCCCGTTTGTTTTAAAGAAACTTAATCTTGACCCTGCTACTTCTTCTGCTCCATTTGTAGCAACCTTAGTGGATGTAACGGGACTTATTATCTATTTTACCGTAGCCGGACTTTTCTTAACCGGAAAACTTTTGTAATTTTAGGCATCATCTAACATGCCAATATGAAAATCGTTTCACTTGTACCTTCTATTACTGAGGCTTTATTTGACCTTGGACTTACTGAAAATGAAGTTGTAGGAAGAACAAAATTCTGTATTCACCCTCAGGATAAAATAAAAAATGTAGCTGTAATCGGGGGAACTAAAAATATCAATATTGAGAAAATAAAAGCTTTACAGCCGGATCTTATTCTTGCCAATAAGGAAGAGAATGTAAAAGAACAGGTAGAAGCTCTGATGGACGATTATAAAGTAATGGTCACCAATATTGACACGATTGAGGATAATTATTATTTGCTTAAAAACCTCGGAAAACTCTTTGGAAAGGAAGACAGAGCTCAACTATTCAATCTTAAAATTTATGATATTCTGAATCAGGCCAAGCTGGATGCTCCTGTTAAAGCCGCTTATCTCATCTGGAATAAACCTTATATGACCATTGGTTCTGATACCTTTATTCACAGGATTTTATCTGAAATTGGTTTCGAAAATATTTTTAAAGATAAAACACGATATCCTCAAATCACCACTGAAGATCTGGCAGATGCGGATATTATTATGCTTTCTTCCGAGCCATTTCCGTTTAAAGAAAAACATATTGAGGAACTGCAGGCTTTCTATCCTGATAAAAAGATTATGATTGTGGATGGAGAGGCATTTTCCTGGTATGGAACTCATATTGCGAAGTGTGAGAATTATTTTAAAGAACTTCTCTCAGAAATTCATTCAATGCAGCAAAGCTAATTTTCACCATGATCTTTAAACTTTAAACCCTAAACATTAAACTTTAAATATTCAATTCACATGTCTGGTACCGTTATATTATCTGAAGGAGAAGAATTCGATCACGTTATACAGGAAGTTTCAAAATACATTAACCTTTATGTAATGGCCTTTGAAAAAGACGAAAGAACCATTACACGACTGGAAAAACGTGAAAATATGTATGGTGGAAACGGAACAGTATACATGATCCAGATGTTTGACCAAAAAGAGCTGGCGAATAACCGTTTGGCCTCCTATATGGTTTTACTCAACAAAGGGGATGAATCCGGGTTTCATACCCATAGTGTAAGAAATGAACAAGAATTATATGTGGTCTTTCACGGAACCGGAGAGTATCGTGAAAGAACCGGAACAGATGGACCCATACGTAAGAAAACACTTCAGAAAGGAGATATTACAGCCATCAGTTCTATAGGATATCATTCTGTTGAAAACACGGGTGATGAGCCTTTAATTATGTTTGTTATTACCACTAATAATCCATAAAAAAACTCCGGCTGATTTAGCCGGAGTTTATATTTTATATTAAGTTTCTATTACAAAATCTTAGAAACTTCGTTACAAAGCCATTCTAACAATTCACGGTCTTCTTTCGTGAAAGGATCGATGGTATGAGAGTCAATATCAATCTGACCGATATTTTTGCCATCTTTAAAAATCGGAACTACGATCTCCGCTTTTGTATCAATGGAGCAGCTTAAATAGTTGCTTTCTTCGTGTACATCAGGAACTACAAATGTTTCATTGGAAACCGCTACCTGCCCGCAGATTCCTTTACCGTAAGGAATAATGGTATGATCTGTCGGCGCTCCAACGTAAGGCCCTAAAATCAACTCATCCTTATCTCCATTTTTGAAATAGAAACCCGTCCAGTTGAAATAAGGAATTTCCTGATCCAGCAGGTGACAAACTTTTTCAAGTTTTTCTTCTGTATTATGTTTAGGACTTTCAAGAATTGAGGAAAGTCTTTTCTTTAATTCTGACATTGTATTTATATTTTAAGAGAATTGTTTTAAGGAAAGTTCTTCTTTATATCCGAACATTCCACGCTCTTTGATCATTTCTGCTACGCCTTCCGGTACCTGAGTTTCCCAGCCTTTTACACAACATGCTATTTTTCTCAAAATTTCTCTGGAATAAATTTCCAGGAATTCCGGATTATAATTGGTAATATCTACAATACGGTTGTTGTGCTTGAAATATTTGTATAATTCTTTCAGATTTTCTTCCACTTTCAGGTTTGAAGAATCCAGTAACTGGTGTGTTTCAGGATCTTTATAAGGATACAGATATACTCTCATTCCGTTTCTGAAAAACTTACCGAATGCCTCCAGAATTCCTCCTGAAAGGTTTTGATAATATTTCTCATCAAATACCATCAACATATTGTTTACACCCATTGCTACACCGATGTCTCCACTTGTGTAAGACGCAAAATAGTCTATCAGTCTGTAATATTCTGAGAAATTTGAAATAATAACGGTATACCCCAGTTTTCCGAGGATGTCTACTCTATCAAGGAAATCTCTTTCATCAATATCTCCGTCTGCTCTCAGATTGGAAATGGTGATTTCGATAAGAACTTCTGTTTCTTCGTGGGTACAGGTGGCATCTTTGAAGAACATGTCCATACCGTTTTTAAGCATATCAATGTTCACTTTCGTTACCGGTCTGAAACTTCCTCTCACCGCGAAAATATTTTTCTTGTACAATACATCTGCCGGAAGCATGTTGTTTCCTTCAGAATTGAAGATCACGGCATCCGTCATTCCATTTTTTACCAATTGAAGAGACATCAGTCTGTTATCAACATAGGCAAAAGCGGGTCCGCTAAAGTCGATCATGTCAATTTCCAGATTATCTTTTGCAATATCATCGTAAAGAGATTCTACTAAAGTTCTTGGATTGTCAAAATAATGGAAGGCTCCGAAAATAAGGTTCACTCCAAGATTCCCAAGGGTTTCCTGCTGAAGAGTGGCATCATTTTCTTTGAATTTTACGTGAATTACGATTTCATTGTAATCTTCATTTTCTTTAGTCTGAAAACGGATCCCTACCCAGCCGTGGCCTCTTACAGTCTTGTCGAAATTGATGGTAGTTACCGTATTGGCATAAGAAAAGAATTTTCTATCAGGATTATTATCTCTTGAAATTCTCTCTTCAATCAAAGCTACTTCATATCGAAGCATTTTGCGAAGCCTGTTCTGGGTAACGTACCTGTTTTTTACTTCCTTTCCGTAGATGGCATCACTAAAATCTTTGTCATAAGCAGACATTGCCTTAGCAATCGTACCGGAAGCTCCCCCTGCTCTAAAAAAGTGGCGAACAGTCTCCTGCCCTGCTCCAATTTCTGCGAAAGTACCATAAATAGTAGGATCTAGATTAATTGTTAATGCTTTTTGTTTAGGAGTTAGTTTCTGATACATTAGGACATGAAATTTTTTGTAAATTTACCAAAATTAAACCAACCTCAAAACAAAATGAAGTTGAAATTTTTAGGAACTGGTACTTCTCAAGGTGTACCCGTTATAGGCTGTACATGCGAAGTGTGTACTTCCGAAAATCCCAAAGACAATCGCTTGCGCTCTTCCGTGATGGTAACTACGGAGGAAAATAAAAAAATACTGATCGACTGCGGTCCGGATTTCAGGCAGCAAATGCTTACCAACCACGAACATAACGTAGACATTGCGTTGATCACTCATGAACATAATGACCATGTGATCGGACTGGATGATATGCGTCCTCTGATTTTTAAAAGTGGAAAAGATGTTCCGCTATATTGCTATTCAAGAGTTGCCCACGAAATAAAAAACAGGTTTCCTTACGCTTTTGCAGACGTAAGATATCCCGGTGCACCCGCTTTTGAACTTCACGAAATTGAAAATAAGCCTTTTCAGGTACTGGATACGGAAATCACTCCTGTGGAAGTAATTCACTATAAAATTACTGTTTTTGGATATAAATTTAAAAAGCTGGCCTATATTACAGATGCCGGATTTATTTCTGAAACGGAAAAGGAAAAACTAAAGGATCTGGACATTCTGATCTTAAACTGTATCAGGAAATTTGATCCCCATCCTGCTCATTTTATCCTTCCGGATGTTATTAAGCTGTTTGAAGAGCTAAAACCTAAGCAATTATTTTTAACGCACATCAGCCATCATTTAGGGCTGCATGATATTGAAGATAAGCAGCTTCCGGTCGGAATGCACCTTGCCTACGATGGTTTGGAAATTATTTTTTAAAAAAATTCTTTAAAAAGCTTTTGAACATTGAAAAAAGTTCCTATATTTGCACACCAATTTGAAACAAGCATCACGCTTGGAATCAACATCAAGCCCAGGTGGCGGAATTGGTAGACGCGCTGGTCTCAAACACCAGTTCTTAGGAGTACCGGTTCGATCCCGGTCCTGGGTACAAAAAACCTCTGAAAACTTTCAGAGGTTTTTTCAATTGTTAACTTTTTCTATACTTCAATAAATTACATTAACTCTTTTCGTTATATCTATTATTAAAAAAAATTATTAGGCATTTCTGCAATATCTTTATTGTTTTCAAAATTTGTTAATTTTAAAAACTGTATAAGGAAATTAGAATTCTTAACAAAGTCTGACTTTATGAAATTGTCTCTGAAAGAAGGATAATTAGGTAAGCTTACATTTTCATTAAATTTACTTTTTTTCAATGCATATTCTTTAAGACATTTTATCAGATCAAATTGATTATTATAGTAAGTTAATTCGACTAATGAATTCAAGTCTAATATTACCAAATTATGAATTTTTTTAAAGTTTAGTTTGGATAAATTTATTTTTTCAAACATTTTGAGAGTTAAATAATGTTCTAATGAAGGAATATTATAAAAGGAATTTGAAACAACAATCACAGGATAAATTTCAATATTCTGAAATTTGATATTTTTTTTAATAACAAACTCATTAAAGTTATTATTATTCTTTAATTTGTCCATCATTGATATTAATTGAGATATTCCTTTTTTCTTGATAAAATTTTTATCAATTATTTCCTCAACTTCTTTATAATCATAAATAGAATCCAACCTATTAATACTTTCATAATCTTTGAATTCAAATAAGAAAATATGCCTGTTATTAAAAATCATACAATCAATTAGTGACTTGTCTTCTTCATTAAAAATTACTTTATAATATTTATTTTTTAAAGATAACTGAATTAAATTCCTAAATAATATTTCTTCTCCACCTTTTTCAGCATACTCTGAAGAGAACTCGTTATATGAATTAAATGCATTATAATCTTCAGTTAAAAATTGAAATGTTTGAAATTTTATTTTATGATAAAAATTGAGAAAAAAATAAGCTTTGTTTAATACAAAATAGCCATTTTCATTTTCAAGGTCTTTAAGCAATGGATAATATTTTAGTTCGACTTTGCCTCTGTTTTCTTTATTAAATAGTGAATTTATACAAAGCTCTTCACAATATTCTTTCATTTTAGATTCATTCTCATTCTTTGGATCAAAATGTATATAATTTTTATCATCCAAATAATTTAGTAATGATAATTGGTCAAAAATATACTTATCTAAGCCATTTATATTAAACCTTGATTCAAAATTTTGCAAAAAGTCATCGTAATTCCTACATAAATATTCAATAATGATCGCAATCTAACAAAAATAAAAAGCTGGTGATAAACAAAATCAAAATCAATTGTCTTCGATGATATAATAAATTGAGACAAACTTTTAAAGTATTTATCTGGTATATCATCCATAAATTTATTACGAGGAAAAATATCAACATTAAAAACTAAATATGCTAAAATGAAAGGAAAAGACTCAAATTCTGGGTTTGCTTTATTTTTTAAATAATCATAATTTTCAACGATTTTATTGATTAATAAACTATTCCCTTTAACATTAAAAATACATTTAGTTTCATGTACAATAGAACCAGAATTTTTCTTATTGATAGTGCTTAATATACTAACTATCTCAGATCTATATTTCTTTTTTTCAAAGGCGGATAAAGATTCAATTAAGTTCATTTCAAATGGCACTCCAGAAATAAAAGATTGGTTTACAGCACAAATTGTTAATAATAGAGTATCAGGATCAATTCCAGCTAATATATCTAAAACAGTTCTTTTCTCAACTTTTCCAGGAAAAACATCTTTCCAACTTAGAACAACACTTACTTGCAAATTTCTTTTCTTTTTCGATTTATTTATTTTTTTAGGCATTTGGTTCTAATTTAAAAAAAGAATTATCTAATAATTTGATAAATTTAATATAGTGAAAATAATATCTTGAATATATTAAAATCTAGAGAATTTAAAGCAGTAGTTAATTAAGAATATATGTCACTTTAATCAGGTACAAAAACCTCTGAAAACTTTCAGAGGTTTTTATTTTTTTACAGATCTTTCAAAATCCTTTCAAGTTCCAGATCCCGTTTCTGAATAATATCATCATCGGAATACTCAATAAATTCATTGATCCTTACTCCTACTTTTTGGGTTTGAGAACCGTTATAATAGAAAATACCATTTCCGGTAAATTCAAGATTGTAACCACCCGGAAGTTTTATCGTTCTGACGTCGCCATCAGCACCTGCTGTTCTTTGACCAAAGGTTTTGGATTGAGGAAAGATATTCTGAAGATTCATCGTGTTCCATTCGCTCATGCTTAAAGTTTCAGGATTAACAATCATGAAAACTCTTCCTTTGTAAGGATGAGTGGTTTTATTTTTAATATCAGGATAATAAGTTCCAAATGTATCATAAGTGATAGGAATATATGTTCCTACATTTTTTGGATTGGGTTTATAATATTTTCCAAAATGGTTTTCTACCGGAGAGAAATATTTGTACACATAATGAAATACAAAACCTCCCCAGTCCGGATATCCTCTCATATCAAAGACAATAGCTTTTTTGAGGAAGCTTCTCTGAAAATAGAATCCATATGTTCATCGAGTTTATCATCAGGGATATTATTTGTGAAAGCAAAGGCATCATTGATTTTAAAATAGGCAATATCTTTATGATCTATTGTATACTGCTGCTTCTGACGGATTTTGTTCCGAATGTATTCTGTAACAACGCCAAGCTGTTGTTTGTCAGTAAAATTAACAAACTCTGTGTCTGAAAGATAGGTTTTCTTATCTTTTGACTGTATTTTTAAGCTTTTGCGAGCCAGATTATCAGGCCAGATAAGATTCTTCTGAAAATCCGATATCAGGTACAAAAATGTTTCGGAATTGGAGGTAGAAAGCAGCTCTTTCTTTTCTTTAAGTATCTCACTGATATTTTTACCATTGATCTCTGTTATTTGATCTCCAACATGAATATTGGCTTTGGAACAGATTTCGGGTAAAATAAGCTTGGTTACCAATAGATGATCTGTCATGATCACATAATCGAAAGGTGGATAGTATAATCTGTGGAAAATTTCATTTTTAAAGTTTAGCTGATCATAAAATCTGAAGGAATGGGTATCTTCCATTTTAGAAACTACTTTTGCCAGAATGATCTCAAAATCTTTTCTGGAAGTGCAATGAATGGACTGATCTACCAGATCTGAGAAATAAACCTCAGCATTTTTATCCATCAGATATTTGTGCGGATAAAGATAATCGATAGCGCCCTGTAATTTGGCCAGTGCCAGTAAACGGTGGGCTAAAGGCAGATTTTCATCTTTTTTGAACTCGTTGGTTTTAGAATCAGATTGTTTGTCTTTCTTTTCTGTTTCAGTAACAAATCTATGATTATAAATATCATTTAATCGTATCTTGTTTTCTGAACTGATGTTTTTATTTTTCTGGTACCATTTGAAGTTTTGATTAACCGCCAGTATATCTTTTGGGTTATCAATCACCGGAGCACTGGTAAATATATTATTCAGATTTTTTGAGAGAAGGGTAATGATTGTATTTTCATCTGTATTTTCATTTACCTTTCCTATCGTTTCCAAAAAGAGGCTGTCGGCATCTTTTTTCCCTCCGGCAAAATCAGGATGGTAATATTTTATGAAATTCCAGGCCTTCATACAATAGCTATAGCTGCCTTTTTGAGCAAAAATTGTCGCATGGAAAGCCATCACAAAAACACAATAAAAACATTCTTCATTTAGTTGATTTTGTGATGTAAAATACACTTTTTAAGGTATATTTTTCAGATTTAGTTTTAAATTTTATGACAAGTGTTTCAATTTACTTAATCTTTTACATCAATCGTTTTTTGTATTGTGGCGCAATAAATTTCTCAATTTCTTTCGATGTAAAAGAAACTGAATATTCAGGATAACCGCTATTGTTTCTATTTTTTTCATCATAAAAAATGAAATCTATGCCTGTTATGTTTCCTGCGATATTGGTATTTATCTTATATTGACTGAGATTCTTTATAGGAAAGGATATAGTTTTATCTTTCTTTAATTTTTTACGACATACCTGTAAAAGCATTTTTTTGTTGACAAATAAGTTTTCTCCAACTTCGGTATCATTCATTTCATCAAAGAAATAATAGACTGTATCTTCCCATGGGGAACCATAAGACTGAATATGTAATGATACATTAAGCAATCCGTTTTTATTCAGATAAATTTTATAATTTTCAAATCCATATTGGTTATCACGTAGCGAATTTGTTGAAATTAAGTTTTTTAAAGTATCTTTTTTGGCGTTTAATCTTTTATCGGGACTGTCGAAAAAAGTACCATTAAAAAGGTCATAGCTTTTTTGAATTTTCTTATAAATTCCAGTATTCTTAGTTTCAATTTTTAACTCCTGCAACTCAAAGCATTCCTTAGAAATACAGACTGAATCTTTTAAAACAAAGACATCCTGAGCATATGAAGACAGGCTAAACAAAAAAATAAATAATATATTGAATAGGTATTTTATCATTTTATTCTTTCTTCCACATATTTTGGCACTTTATTAAGATCTTTTTTTTGGGATTTCATTAAAGAAAGATATGTTTTATAATTTTCTGCAGCTTTCTCTTTTTTTCCTATGTTCCAATAGCTGTTTGCAATATTAAGATAAGCTACAACCCGATCCGGATATTTTTGAATGATCTTTTGCAATACATTAACCGATACTGCAGGGTTTATACTTTCAAGGTTCAAAGCAAAATCATTTATTTTAGTGATGTTTTGGGAAGAAATAATAACATAATCCAACCAGCTTTTGTTTGCAACCCAATCATAATAGCTAAATTTTGTCTTAGAAAAATCAGCAGCCTCTAATTGTATCGCAGCATCATTATCTGCTTCAACCGAGAAATAACTTTCTTTGTATTTATAAAGATTAAAACTATTGTTTGAAAATTTCAATGTAAAATCAATAACAGAATATTTATCCGAAGCAACAGGAGCAATGCAAGTTGTATAAGAAAGTAAATTATTTTCAAACTTTAAATTGTCAATATTCATATCGGATTTACCACTGCATTCTTTACATGGAAAAATCATATCATTTTCATAAGTAGATAATTCTGTATTATTTTTATTCTTAAAAACAATAATTAGCTTTCTTTGAGTGAGTTCCTCAGGTTCTTTTGCATTTTTTAATGTTAGAACGTATAAATCGTCACGAGTTCCATCATTATTAAAGTCATTATGGAGCTGAGCTACAATTTCATTTGATTTTAATAAAGACTCAACTTTAGACGATTG
This sequence comes from Chryseobacterium sp. CH21, assembly GCF_004119445.1. Lineage (GTDB taxonomy): Bacteria > Bacteroidota > Bacteroidia > Flavobacteriales > Weeksellaceae > Chryseobacterium. The sequence goes on from NZ_QICI01000023.1 coordinate 72,670, forward strand.
GGAATGACAACTGATCCCCGAAAGCAGAAGTAATAAAGAAATTTTATTTATCATCTTTAAATATTTTAACAGTTCTATCAAAAGCATCTCTTCTGTTGACATTTATACAAATAGAATCTTATCAAAATAATAGATTTTTTTTATTCTTGCTATCTTTTATCTTTAATCATCTTAAATAAGTATTTTATTTTGATGAAATAATTTTAGAAATACTCGTTGAGTTTAGCGTAAAGACATTTGTTGGAAATCTTTTATAAGAAAGCTGTTTTGTTTCATATCGAGTTTCTTTTCCCAATCCTACCTGCACGGAAGCCACTTTTTCATCATATACATTTTTGTTTGGATCTATAAAGATTTCACTGTCAGTAATAAGCCTGCTTTCAACATTGGTATGCTTGGAATATTTCAAAGATCCTTTATTGGACGGTAACATTTTTTTCTCCAGTTCCTGATCTCCTTCTACAGATTCTTTTAAAACATATTTTGGCATTCCTTTATCGTCATATGAAAACTTCAGATTCCATTTGTCCAGATAATCACTTGCCTGAGTTCTATAGGATTCCATATAGCCTTTTAATATTTTAAAGTCTTTATGTTTGTACTTTTCATATGAAGAAATATACTTTAAATCACCGAGATTATATCCTGGCAGAAAGTCTTCCAAAAAATCAATAAGATCTGGAATGTTTAAATTCTCATTAACGTTTTTCTGTAAAAAGCTGAAATAAGGAGCATTTAAATAGAATACATCCTTGTCTCCCACTAAAATTGTTTTATCCTTTCCATTGAAAGCAATTTTAAGGTTGTTTGTATAACTTTCGTTTTTAGAGGTTAACAAAAGAGTATTTTCATTTTTTGTTAAGATATATACATCAGGTACTTTCTTTTCTGATGACTGCGAGTCTGTAAACCTGTAAAAAGCAATACTGTCTTTTTTTGGACTGGATATATAAATAAGGTTATTAGTGCTTGCCTTATCTTTTTTATCAATTCTTTTGTCATCAACATATTCTCCCTTGTCAATAGTTTTATTAACAATATGAGTGACAATATATGATTTAGGCGCTTGTGCACAGGCATTTGTATGAAATATCGCCAGAATGAATAATATGTATGTTAATTTTTTCATTAATTAAACTTTTACTTTTTTCCAAAATATAGTATAACCAGCAACTCGGGTTGCTTCCAGACCAAAAGATCTCTTGGTTGCATTTTTGTAGTAAAAATCACCTGTTGTCCAATAGTCCTTTTTGCAAAATCCTCATTAGGAAGTGTGTAAACTGCTTTATTTTTTCCTTTTACTGTTTTATGTGTATGTGTTCCTTTATCACAACCTTCTTCATGAACTGAGTTATAAGCTAAAGTTGATCCTCTTCTTCCGGTTATTTTACTTTCAAAGGAATCATATAAGCTTTTACTTATTTTTATATAATCATACTCGTCAAATTTATTATGACCGTATTTTGTAGTACTATCAGGTTTTAAGTCAGTATCAATACCCCAGGCGAGAAAATCTTCGCCATCCCATTGTGTGGCATTATCCGTAGGATCAATTTTAACCTCATCCACGTCTCTTAAAAGAGCATCAATAGCCCCCGCTCTGGAATACAAAGAAATGGTGTCTTTTTCTGAAGTTTTCATTTCAACTTTATCCTTAGCATCCACACTGGAATAGCTGGAATTTAATAACTGGTACATTGTTTTTCCAACTCTCTTTGCTTCATTATAATTTGTATGTGCTATATATAAATATTCTTCTTTTTCTGATGAAAGACCTTCATGCTTAATAATATTGCAAACTTTCTGGAAGTCACTATGTACAATATTCAGCTTTTTAGGGCTTTTGTAAATATCTTCTTCTGATCCTTTTCCTTCGCAGGCATATACATCATTTTCATTTCCTTTTTTCTGACCTTTTACATTTCCTTCAAAACTTCCATTATAATTATAAAAATAGCCATTTATTTTTTCTTTTGACTCAGGTACAGGAGCTCCGGTTGCATCAACCGCTTCCGGCTGATGAATTTGTCCGCTATCGGTAATTTTAATATCTACACCTCCATAAGTACATGGAATCGTACTTTTCTGTAGCAATATAAATTGTTCCTGAGAAAGGTAGGTACCTACATCTTGCCAGTCTCTTACATTCATCACAGAAGCGCATGGAACTGCCATTTGCGGGCTCTTTTTACAATTTCCTGTGAAAACCAGACTTTTTGGGCCCCTCTCTTTTACCGTTGCGGTTTTCTTTTCCTGTATTGTTGGCGTATCATAATTTACCTTCATAATTCCCTTAGGAACAGTACACAATGTACATTCCAACGTTGCGGTATCTATAACAACTTTCAGCCCATCTTCTACTTTGTCTTTTTCTTCATTTTCAGCTCGTTTCTCCTCCATTTTCTTGCTGTTTTCCGCTTTCATTTGCTCACTGTCCTGTGCTGTATTCTGAGTTTGAGTTTTCGGAGTATTTCCTTCTCCATCGTTCTTTAACCTATCCATAATAATGAATGTTTTAAGTGAGAATTCTGTTTTTTAATGGCTACAAAACCTTCTTCATACTGGTTTCCTTTGCAGATAAATAGCCCTCTGAAATCATCAATTTCTGTGTGTTCCAGGTTTTGAGCAGAGACTTTTAAAGTCATTTTCTCGCCATCTTTTTCAGGAATCATGATTTCTGTAAATCCTTCCGGAGAGATTCTTTTTCTTTTGGTATCGAACGACTCCAGCAAACCGTTGAAGAGCAATCCAAACATATTATAGCCTGTTAAAAAATCAATCAGTTTTGTTTCATCTTCCAATAAGCTGCTGATCTGACTGAAATAGTTATCTATAGCATCACCTTTATGGGTTTTCGATAATTCAGACTGAATTTTACCCCATCTTAAACGCAGGAAAAGCAGATTATCTAGGGCAGTTATATTCCCTTCGTTATCTACTCTGAGTTCCAGTTCATCAAACAGATAGCTGAGTTTTCTTATCAATTTTCCCATAGCAGTATCATTGTCCGAAAAATCGAACTCCACTACCAGAATCTGAAATTGATGCTCTTCTTTTGTTTTCCCAAGATAATATACTTCAATTTCCCGGGCATAACTTTTTGTAATAGCATAAACGGGATTTCTTTGCTCTGTAACAATGGTTTCAAGCCTATATGTTTTCCGATGAAGATTTTCCAGCAGCATAAAAATTATTTCAGGGGATATACTATTCTTTCATAATTACTATTGGGATCCATCCCCATCCAGTCTCTGTTTGCCGACCAATGAAGGTATTTTTTACGCATAATTCTCAATAATGTCTGAGGATGATAAGCAGTAACTACAACTTCCTGCAGCGTCTTTGTTTTAATGATATTACCGTCTTTATCTACTACTTCATCAGGTATCGGTTCCTGCACCGGCTCTGGTTCCGGATTTTCCAGTCTTTCTCTTGCTCTTTCCTCTTTTTCTTTTTTAACTTCTTCATCTGTTTTGAAGTTCCATTTTTGCCCGTCCTCAAAGACATAATGGTGCAAAATATCTTTTGCGGAAGGCAGATATTGGTCGTGCTCTATAGAATAGCTTGTTTCTGTTTTTATGATCAATTGATTATCATAATATCCCTTCCCATGTTCTTCCATAAAATGAAGCGGAATATAGCTGTATTCTTTTCTCAGGAAACGGATTCCCGTAATCTTACGGTACACTGCTCCCATTGTTAAAACATTCAGGAAGCTGTTATTAATTGTTATCTGTTCCTCTTCAAACCAATGTTCATCAATCAATTGCTGTCTTCGCTTGTTTAAAAACCACACTGGTTTATGGTTGGAGGTTTCAATCTCATCTACCGTTTCTTTTCCATTTTCATAAGCTCCGCCAATATCACAGTGAACACCTGGAAATTCTCTTTCCACACTGCCCGGAAAGCTTGTTAATGAGAAGTTTTCCCGATGTTCATTTCCTGCTGTAAAATGAACTGCTTTGAAATATGATCCCGGATTCAACAGCTGCAACTGTTCTACATCATCTCCGAAGTTATAACTGGATCCTAATGTAGAATGCTTCATTCCTTCCCATCCTACACGTCTCATTGCTCCCATATCACCAAATTCTTCATAGGATGATACGGTGTCATATACTCCGATAAAGCGAACATCCAGTTCCAGATCTTCTAATTCTTCTTTGGTAAGCACATCTTTACTTAAAAGATAATATCCCAAAAAGCCAAATTTCGGAAGCTTCCCATCCACAAGGTAATTGGGATCTACCTCCGTTTTATCTTTATCTATCCATATATCTCCGTATTCTGGAACCATAATAGGTCCTTCAGGAGAATTCATTTGGGTATAGCCTACTATCTTTCTTGATTTTTTTATCTCAACATCAACGGTTCTTTTCTTACCATTGATTTCGTAGGCAAAATTCCTTGCGGCTGCGGCTCCACGGCTGAACCCAAAAGTATCAATAGTGATTTTAGTTAATGCTTTTTTCTTAATTAATTGCTTTTTTAAGACATCAATCCTATCAGCAACCATTTCACATCCCTTTCTTACTTTCCCCCGCACTCCTGTTTTACCTGAACCATATTGGAACCCATCATCCACATCCCTGGTATTATTTAATGTCCCAATCCCTTCTACATAAACTCCGTACGTTACCTGTTTACAGCATTTATACATCCTTGCCACATTGGTATAATCGTTACTAAAACTGTTATCTACCCCTTGTTTGTCCAGCCATTCCCTATGACTGGCCTTGAGATACCTTTCATACTCAGAATCATTATCTGTTATATTTTTATTTTTAAGCTGTTTATATTCTTTTTCCTGTAATGCTCTTGTATCTTCAATTGCTTTTTCTTTTTTCGATATTTCTTCATCATTGTCTATGCTCTCCATTTTATTTTTTCCATCTCTATACTTTAATCTTAATTCACTATTTTTCAGATTATTCAAAGTACCATCAAAGAACACACCTATTTCCAAATGCAATTCATCTACAGGAGGTTTAGCATTACCTGTGTTGTATACCAATGTTTTTCCCATAACTAATCATTTTTATAATCAATTAGTATTTATACTTAACTTTAGATTTGAATATTTCTAAATTATCAGTTTTAATAAAAGCTTCTTTTCCATTTTCTCCCTTCAATAAAACAGTAAAGAAACTATATGCCTCATTCACTTTAATAAAAATAGATGCCTTAGTTGATTTAGGATCATTACCAAAGACCTTAGTAAAAGCATCAAAAGCAGACTTTTCATCAAGATCACATCCTGCTTCATATTTGATTTGATCTGCCCCCACCAAAGAAAATGAAATAGTAGCTGGTATTGCTCTCCATTCACTCTCAGTTAAAGGATTTTTTTCTGCTCCCAGCTGTTCCCATTCGCCATTAACAGTTGATATTCCAACATCTGTCAACGGATTGAGTTTTGCATTTTCCGGTAACTCAAAAACCGGTTTCCAGCTATATCGTATTCTGTAGGTATCCCACAATCCAAATGGAATAGCTTTTCCTTTATTTTTTTCTTTTATTTCACTGGGGATAATCTTACCGTTATTTAAAACCTCATCAAGGTAATCTTTCCGCCAAAAACGGTTTTCATGGCTATCAAGCTTAGCAATTTCTGATTCAGGAATTGTTACCTTTTTTCCCTGGTACCTGCCTACTTCTTTCTGGACTCCAACACCAGCGACCCAAATTACTACCACTCCTCCCGGAGCCATTCCCACACCAATATCTTTATAATTTAAATGTTTAATATTACCGCTTCCACTGGTTGCTTTTACCTGATAGCCTTTACTGAAATATTCTTTAATTTTAGCGGTATCAATTTCAGTATCAATCATGTAAAATTGGTTTTCCATATATGACATCCAGACAAAATCCAATCGGGTCGGAAGACTCTTAAAACCGTTTCCCATACCATGATTGATCAGGCCCCAAGAACCATCCCCAGGTGCAACACCAAAACTTAACCCTACCCACTCTCCTCCTTCACATTCTATTCCTCCTTTATATACTTCCATGGGATATCCTAAAGCTGCAGAAGTTCCTTCTGTCCATTCATATTTTGTCATAGTCTTAGTTTTTTGGTCTTCTTTTTTTTCCTGACACGAGATCTGGATAAAAAATAAAAAGCTTAACAGGTATTTTATTATTTTATTCATTATAAACATGTTGCAATCTTAAAAATTGTTTATGACAGTTATTCTTATGCCATCAAAGGAAGAATAATTATTAAAATTATTGATATCACGATAAAGCATATGCCAAAAGAATAAAAACAGTACAAAACAAAATCGGTTATTTCATTTTTCTTTTTGATGGAAGTCAGGAAAAATGGCAGTGCAAACAGCACCGGAAAAAATGCCAGAATCAGCCATAGGGCAACCCATGCATAATCTCCACTTCGAAACTGTGTCATATCTATGAAACTTAATTCAATAATGACAAGTAACACTACTGCCAGCAAAGATGAAAAGAAAGAGATTAACGATTTTTTTAACATATTATCCTTTATTCACTTTAGCATCTATTTTACCTAACATTTTGGCTACGCCTGAACTCTGCAGTAAAATATCTCCGTTTTTTGCTTTATGGGTAGTGGTTGAAGTGGTTTCTTTAAGATCACCTGTTACATTAATCGTTTTATTTTCATTGACGGTCTGTTTATAATTTTTCGAGGTAAACTTATGATCATTAATAATACTAACGGCATTATCATTTCCTACACTGGTCTTCATATCTTTTCCTACGTTGATTGCCAGATCTTCACCTACATTAAAGGTCATATTTTTAGGAGCCGTTACAATAATATTTCCCTTACCATCCATCAAATAGTTATTCCCACTTGGGTCTATGATATTGACGCTTCCTTCGGCATCATTCATTAAAATGCGGATTCCGCTTCTGGTTTGTATTGATTTTAAGTGATTATCTACTCCGCCTCCAAGCGCTGTTCCTCCATGGAACATTCCTCCCATGACAAAAGGGCGGTCGGGATGATTGTGAACAAAACCTACCATCACCTGATCTCCAACCTCCGGTATGGCTACATAACCTCTGTTTTGAGTAATCTGGTCTGTTCCTCCCGCATCAGGAGCCATCATTCTGATAAAATTGGTGGTGTCATGCAGCTGCCAGTCGAATCTAACGGTAATTCTTCCCTGTGCCAGCGGATCTGTATTTGAAATTACAGTGGCGATTTGCGGCTGTGCGATAGGCATTGTAAAGTCCGGCGTTGGAATATACCCTGTATCTGATGCAATAGCCTCAAATCTTCCTTTATAACGTCCGAGCGTGTCTACCTCATGAATAACTTCGATCATCATCAGTTTGGTGAAATACGATGTTTTGCTGGTATCCGTCTTTCTCATATTGATATCAGCAACGCATCCTGGGTATAAAAACGGAATAGTAGTCCCCCCGGAAACGGTAAAAACTTCCACCGCTTTGCTTCCGGCAGTACTTGTTTGGGAAATAACAACATCCATATCGGTTGCCGCTTTTAAGGGAGCGACCTGCAAGGATGGTGTTTTGAATATGCCTTCATTATTTTTATAGGCTGTCTGAGCCAGATTACCAACATGTTTTATAGGAGTTTCCCCGGAAATAAGTTTAGCATTGGAACTGCTGTTATATCCATAAAAATTAGGTTTGATATGAACGGCTTTTAATTCCACATTCACATCAGAAACATTGCTTCCGTATATTAATTCCAGTGATTTGTTCTGAGGCGGCATATTTCCGAAATGCAATACTTCACCATCGTAATAGAACTGTTCTCCGTAGGCTTCTGCCATTCTGCAGAGATAATTATAATGGGTCTCATTATACTGGGCACTGTAAAGAATCTGAGAGGATGCCTTTGCATTCACTTTTACATCAAATTTACTGCTTTCTATGCCCTGTTTGATGACATCTTCGGCAATGATTCCCATATTCACAGGTTTATCTCCGCCAAAACTTTGGGTATGAGGAGCGCCATCCAGCAAAATGGTAGGGCTGTATCCTTTCAGTACAATATTTCCCAAGCTATGGTTCTCCTGGCTGAACCCTACTTTTGTAATGACTCCTACAAAGGTTCTTTCCGGACTTCCTTCAACGTCTTTATATTTAAAAACGACTGTTAATCGTTTTCCTAAAAATTGCTGAGCTTCTTCCAGATCATGGTTTTGTACTCCGTCTAAAGTATCATGGGCTAATGTAAGTTCAAAATAATGGTGCTTTTTTACGCTCTGCTGTAAACGGAAATGTTTGAAGTGCTTAATCATTTTGCCTTCAATCACGATATCCAGTTTCACTACACGGTTGATTCCAGGAATATGATTCTCTGAAATCTTTTCGGAATTCGAGATATTTTTATTCATATGATGTAGAGTGTTTGGTGAGCTTTTTATTTTTGAAAAAAACTAAAATAAACCGCTTTTTTATAAAGTTATCAATTTTTTACAATATAAAGTTCACATTATCGGCTTTAATTTTCTAAATCTTAGTGAAATAATGATCCTTATCAAGGGAAATGATTACTGACAAAAAAACAGAACAGGATCCCTGATAACGGATCTACTATTCTGTTTTTATGTTTGTAGTTGTTAGAGGATTCTATCCCTGAGATCCAGGCCAAGCTCCGTCATAAGAAGAGTTACCAAGCTCAATCTGCTCTGCACTTATCACAAAACTGATGTACATACTGTTTTCATCTACTGCATCGAAATCTACTTCGTGCTGAATCACATAACCGTTTGTCCATTTCAATGTTGTTAAAGTTCCTTCTTCGTGAGATTTATTGAAAGTTACCTCTCCTACGGTAGGCTTGTATTTTCCGTTTAACAAGCTTTCAAGGATGTCTGATTTTTCAGTAGCTTCTACTGTAATTTTGATTAATGCATTAGAAGGGTCTGATGCTACACGTCCTGAAACGTCTGTTGCTCTTGATACGCTGTAGTTCAGCTTTAATAACTTTTGTCCTTCACCGTTGTTGAATTTTAAGATTCCTCTTGAATTTCTTTCTGCCATGATTGTAAATTTTAATCGTTAATACTTTTTGATTTGATGTTTGTTATATCACCAAATTTAGAAGTATTGATCTTAACAAAATAAAATTTACAGACAAATCTGAAAAAGTGTAGTACTTTTACGACTAACACTTGTTAGGTAAAATTCAATCTATAAATCAGAATATTACATTCAATACTGCAAAGAAAAGTCCATTAAAACCCTTCTGTTTTCCAGTAAAAGCTCAAAAGAAAACAGGGAGATTTTCAGGCTACATTCACTCCAAAAAGATGACCGACCAATGCTGTAATTCCCATGGCTACGGTTCCCCAGAAACAAATCCTCAGTACGGCTATTTTAATACTGGAACCTCCGGCTTTGGCAGAAACAGCTCCCAGAAGCATTAAAAATATAATTGAAAATCCATATTGGAAATACACCATTTCTTTAAGAGGTGCTAAAAGAGAAACGGTAAACGGCAATAAAGCTCCTACTGCAAATGAACCGAATGAAGCTACTGCTGCCTGCAAAGGTTTTGCCTGTGTGATTTCATTGATTCCCAGCTCGTCACGGGCGTGTGCTCCAAGGGCATCATGCTCTGTAAGTTCTATGGCAACCTGCATGGCTGTTTCTTTGGTACAGCCTCTTCTTTCGTATACTTTTGCCAGCTCTCTGAGTTCTATTTCAGGCATTTGCTCCAATTCGCGTTGTTCACGGATCAAATCTGCCTTTTCTGTATCTTCCTGTGAACTTACGGAAACATACTCTCCAGCCGCCATAGACATTGCTCCGGCAATCATACCTGCCAGTGCAGCAAGAATAATGATATGACGTTCCGGTGCAGCAGCAGCAACCCCGATGACAATACTTGTAGTGGATAACAATCCATCATTAGCGCCTAATACAGCCGCCCGAAGCCAGCCTACTCTGTTTACATAATGTTTCTCCAGCTGATGATGCATAACTTTTGTTTTGGTAGCAGCATAAAGTTACCAAATGTTTCATCAAGAATCATTTTAAATTAACATGAGATTCTACCACCTTAGCTTAAAACTGATACCGGATGTTCGTTTCTAAATCTGATAAAATCTTCTAGTGAATATTCCGGGCATGCGCCTTCCTGTGAGGTAATGAATGCTCCCAGAGACACCGCCTGAGTCATAATTTCATGAACTGTGCTTTCTTTTTCTAATCTTTTGGAAAGAAATCCTGCCAGAAATGAATCTCCGCTTCCTACAGTATCTTTTACAGTAACCGGTATCGTGGGATACAGATAAAAATTACCGTCAGAGGCATACAAAGCACCTTTGCTTCCTTTGGAAATAATAATTTCTTTAAGATCAAACTGATCCTGCAAATATTTTATGCCGTCTTCTTCGGTGGTGTACTCTTTTCCTAAAAAATCAAGCATCATACGCATTTCTGCTTTGTTGAATTTAGCAAGATGGGTTTTATGAAGTAAATCTTTAATCATTCCCACTTCATAATAGGGTTCTCTGAGATTGATATCAAAGACATTATAATTGTTCAGCTCAAGCAACTGAAACAATGTATTTCTGGATTTGTCATTTCTGGCAGCCAGTGTTCCGAATACAAACGCATTGGTTCTCTTAAGAATTTCCTGATTTTCAGGAGTTGTTTCAATAAAATCCCATGCTACGCCTTCCACAATATCATAATGAGCATCATTATTTTCATCTACTGTAGCAATTACTGTACTTGTTGGGTACTTGGTATTGATCTGGACATGATCTGCAGGAATATTCCAGTTTTTCATTTTATCCAAAAGATCACGCCCAAGCTGATCATTACCGATACTGCTTATCATATTGACTTCTACGCCCATTTTGGAAAGATGATAGGCTACGTTAAAAGGTGCACCGCCTACTCTTTTTTGCTCTCCCGGAAAAATATCCCAGAGTACTTCTCCAAAACATACTGCTTTATTTTTTTTGTATTCCATTGTATAAAAGTAATTAAATGTATTGATTTTGTAAAAAATTTACTATCTGTATTTTCTTGTTTCAGAATGAATAAACCTGCACAGAAAACTGAAGAAAAGCATTATTGTTGACCGGGTTCCACATTCCCCATATTCCTACAGGAATTTTATAGCCTTCAATGGTAAAGCTTTTCGAAACAATAAGACTTACCTCATTGAAACCTGAATCTTTAGCAAAAAATTATTTTTTTCTCCATGATTGTCTAAAGCAAAGGCATAACCCACTCTTCCTCTTACTTCAAGGTTATCTTTTTTGTAAACGGGATATTCTCCCGAAACAAATGATGAATATTTATTTCCTGTGTTTTCACTGTTTCTGTCTCTTCCGAAAACAACTGTATTCCAGCTTAGCACCAAAGGAAACTGATCACTTATGGTGTAATAAGATCTGAAATCCCAAAAACGTCCTGTTTCTCTCGCAGAATAAGTGAAAAACTCCTTATTGTTATAAGTAGCACTGGGGGAAAAGTTATAGATGTCCCATAATTCCAGCGTAAGATGCTTATTCTTATATCCTATATAGTTATTGAATTCTTTGTAAGAACCATCAACATTACCACCAGCCCAAAATCCTGCATAAAAATTCTTATAATCAAGATGCAGATCCTCGGTATAAATAAGTCCGGCAGAGACTTCAATTCCGCGCCACAAATGGCTGTTTCTAAGCTGCAATGCCGAATGAACTTCCTGTGCACTTAAGCAGGTTCCTACAAAAGAGGAAACAAGTAGTAAGTAGTTTTTTAACATGATTCAGGTGTTTTTTAAGGCAGTAGTTATCCTGCATCCAATAGTAGTCTACAGGATAATTACTTGATTTAAAAGAAAATATATGATTAGTGAATAAGGTCTTTTTCTCTAATACGCGATCCGAACAAGGCGTAAGTAAGCATGAGCAGTTCGCAGATTACCGTAAGCCACCATGTCCATCTCCATGATCCTAAAATATCAGCTAAACCTCCCTGAATAAGGGTAAATACAGCACCACCAAATACGGCAGAGATAAAAATACCGGATGCTTTTGAGGTATATTTGTTCAACCCTTTAATGGAAAGGGTGTAAATACAGCTCCACATGGATGAGTGCAGCAGTCCGATAGCGACAAGAAACCAAAGGTTCTGGGTGATCATCGATACTAACGCCAGTATTGTTGCCAGCACTGTGGTCGTAATCAATTGAGTTCTTGCAGAAATTCTACTGAAAAAACTGGGTACTGCTCTTCCTACCAGAAAACCTCCCCAATACAATGTTGATAGTAATGCATGAATTCCTAAATCCATTCCTCCAACAATGATATCTGTTTTTCCGAAAAAGGTAATAGGATGACCGGAATCCATCAGCTCAAAAGCATACAGATTGATATTGGCGCCAATAGCCACTTCCGTTCCTACGTAAAAAAAGATGGCTAAAACTCCCAGTACAAAATGCCTGAACGACCAGATGCTTCTTTCCAGTTTTTCTTCTCCAACGACTCTTGTGTGGGCTAGATCAGGAAGGTGAAGTCTTTTTGTGATGATCATAACTGTAAGGATGCAGACAATCAATACAGAAAGTGGAAGTAAAAGCTGTCTGATTTCTATATTTTCAATGGAAATTCCGCTGAACATCACTACCGTTACGAAGAAAGGTGCAGAAGTGGTTCCGATAGAGTTTATAGCCGTCAGAATATTCAACCGCTGTACGGGCTGAGTTCCTTTCAGTTCATACGAAGCGGCATAAGGATTTACAACGACCTGAATGATGGCTGCCGAAGTCCCCATCAAATAAGAACCAATAACAAAAACGATAAATCCAAAAGGAATAACGGCATCTTTTATGCTAAATTTCAAATCACGGTAATGATCGCCAACCCATGATGAACACAGATACATAAAAAGGCCGGAAATCATAAAGAAAAGTCCGCGTAAAATTGTATTCTTATATCCGAAGGCATTCACCCATTTGCTTCCCAATGTTCCATTCAGAAGATATCCTAAAAAGAAGAAAAAGGAAATCAAAGTAGTAAACGTGTTTTTCAGGCTGCCCGCATGGCTCAGAAAAGTAAATTTCAGCGGTGCCTGCAGCTGTTCATTGACTGTCGTTAAAAAACCGACAATAAAGTAGATAAATGTAATAATGACAAACGGCAGTATCGCATTATTGGTCTTGTTGCCTGAAGTGGTGCTACCTGGATTGATCTGCATGGCTTAATTATTTTATGATGGATTGTAAAACTGTGGCGATTCCTGAATTTTTTATATCTTCTACAAAACTGTTGTACTGTTTTATGAACTGTTCAGAAGCTTTGAGCTGAACTCCTTGAAAAGCTGATAGTTCCAAAAAGTCCTGTGGATTTTCACTGGCAATAAGCTTTTCATCATTCTCTGTCATCCAGGGTTCTGCTGTTTCGAATATATTGCCCTGATCGTCTGTCTTATATTTAAGATAATGTCTGTAGGAAGCAATAAGAAAAGCCGGTCTGGTGAGATCTTTCAGACCTTTTATCATGTTGTCAAGATTAGGAACGATATATACCGGGAATTTTGAAATTCCGTCAAAACATAAACGGCTCACCTGATCGCTTACACTGTGATTGGCAAATCTTTCGATCAATGTCTGCTTATATTTTTCCAGATCTGTATTTCCCGGAGCAGGAACAAAAGGTGTAATATCTGTATCCATAAAATCCCTGATGAATTTTACCAGATTTTCGTCTTCCATTGCCTGATCTACTTTGCGGTAACCCATTAAGAAAGCCGGATAAGATAAGAGTGTGTGGGAAGCATTTAAGAGGCTTAATTTCATATTTTCAAATGCAGTTACATCATTCGTAAATTCTACGCCTACTCTTTCCCAGGCTGGCCTTCCTGCAATAAAATCATCTTCTATCACCCATTGTGTGAAGTCTTCACAGTATACAGGAGCACGATCGTCTGTACCGTTTTTTTTGTTTAGCCTTTCCACATCTTCCGGAGTTGTGGCTGGAGTAATACGGTCTACCATACTGTTCGGAAAAGTTACATTTTCTTTTACCCATGCTGCCAGTTCTGCATCCTGTGCTTCTATGAATGACATAAAGGCTCTCTTTGCCGTATTTCCATTATGCTGTAAGTTATCGCATGAAAGTATGGTAATAGCTCCACCATTTTGTATTTTTCTCTTGCGTAATCCTTCTGCAAGAAATCCAAAAACAGTAGTAGGACTGGTAGAATGTTTCAGATCATGTTGTATTTTCTCATCCTCCAATATAAAATCACCGGTTTCTTTATTAAGATTGTAACCTCCTTCTGTGATGGTCAACGTAATGATCTTAACAGAACTGTCTGCAATTTTTTTTACTACAGCTTCCGGATCTTCTACTCCCCAGATCAGCTCTTTTAAAGAACCTATTTTATACACTTCATCTTTGCCGCTTCTCCCACAGACGGTAAGAGAATACTGAAGATTCTGGGCTCTTAAATTCTTTACTATTTTCTCATCTGACGGCAGCAGACATACTCCGCAAATCCCCCAATCTTTCTGATCTTCGTCATTGAGCAGCATATTCGTATAAAACTGCTGGTGAGCCCTGTGAAAGTTCCCTACACCAATATGTAAAATTCCTGTGCGGATTTCCGATGCATCATAATTGTAATAAATCATACTCATAAGCGTAAAATTGTTATCATATTAACCAATTCGTTAAAACTATATTAACAAATGATTAACAAGACATTTTTTTTACAAAATTCAAATTGGGAACGTTCCCAAAACCAGGGAACGTTCCCAATTGCCTATTTTTTATTATTTTTAGCCAAAAAACAAGGCTGATGAGACGTATTACGATTAAAGATCTGTCCAAATTTTTGTCATTATCTACCTCTACCATCTCCAGAGCGCTGCTTCATGATAAAAATGTGAATGAAAAAACAAGAAAAAGAGTGCTGGATGCGGCAGAGAAATTGGGCTATAAACCAAACCTTACCGCTTTGAATTTACAATCCGGACAATCCAGAACAATAGGGTTTGTAGTGCCGGAAATGATTACTCCTTTCTCCTCCACGGTTTTGAAGGGAATTCAGAATATTTTATATCCTCTGGGATACCGTATCATCATCACTCAGTCTGATGAAGATCCTCTTATTGAAAGAAAAAATCTTCAGCTTCTGGAAGAGTTTAATGTGGATGCTATTATTATTAATCTCTGCCATGAAACTCATAATAATGACATCTACCAGAGTATTATGGATAAAGGAACTCCTTTAATATTCTTTGACAGGATTCCCCACAAATCCCTTGATGTCTCGAAGGTCATTATTGATGATTCTATTAAGGCGTCATTGATGGTGGAATATTTAATTAAAACCGGAAGAAAAAGAATTGTCCATATAATGGGACCAGCAACTATCCGCAATGCAGTAGAAAGGGTGAATGGCTACAAACGTATTCTCATGAAATACAATATTTTTGACGAAAACCTGATTGTACAGACCGATGGAATGACTTTCGAGCATGGAAAAAAAGCGGTTAAGCAGCTATTAAATAAGAATATAGAGTTCGACAGTATTTTTGCTTTTAGTCATACCTTAGCTATGGGAGCGATGAATCTTCTTCTTGAACAAAAAGTGAGAATTCCTGAGGAAGTATCTATAGCAAGCTTTTCCGGAACAGAACTGTCCACTATGGTATATCCTCAGCTAACCAGCGTACAACAGCCTTTGGAAAAAATGGGTGAAGCAGCGGCAGAACTGGCTTTGGAAAAGATTAAAAATATTATGCTCCAAAGCAGAGCTGTATTAATGGATGCCGAGCTGGTTTACAGAGCTTCCACTTAGATGATTTTTAATTTTGATATTTTCTAGTGCAGAAGATTAACAACAAAAAAATATTCGTAACAGATTAAAATTCAAGGAATAAATTCTCAAAACTATACCATTCTGTTCAGAAAATCCTATTTTCTTATCTTTGCAGCAATGAATTTATTATACATCAACTGGGATATTAATCCCGAAATCGTCAATATCTTAGGACTTCCCATCAAATATTACGGATTACTTTTCCTTGCAGGGCTTGTTCTATCTTTAAATATTTTAAAAAGAATTTATAAAAAAGAAGGGCTCAGTACTCAGGCTCACGAAGCGTTATTTTCCTATGCTCTGATAGGAATTTTAGTAGGTGCCAGATTGGGGCATTGTCTTTTTTATGATTTTGATTATTATTCCCAACATCCGATTGAGGTATTTTTACCCATTCAGAAAGATGTGAATGGAGCGTACCATTTCACAGGGTTTGCTGGTCTTGCCAGCCATGGCGGTGGTATAGGATTGGTGATTATGCTTCTAATCTATGCCAGAAAGTATTCCATCCCGTTCATGACCGTTTTGGATGCAATTGCTATCGTACTTCCGTTGGGAGGTACTTTTATCAGGCTTGCCAATCTTATGAATTCTGAAATTATAGGAACTCCTACTAACGTTCCTTGGGCTTTTATTTTCCGTCAGGTAGATGATCTTCCGAGACATCCTGCCCAACTTTATGAAGCTATTTCTTATTTTATTATTTTCCTTCTGGTGTATTTTATTTACACAAAAAATATATTTAAAATCGGAAAAGGATTTTACTTAGGTGCCAGCATTCTGTTGATCTTCATTATGAGAATTCTGATTGAGTTTATCAAGGTAGATCAGGTAGAATTTGAACACGGAATGAGCCTGAATATGGGGCAACTACTGAGTATTCCGTTTGTTCTTCTTGGATTATTCTTTATCATCAAAAGCATTTTGGAAAAAGGAAAAGCAAAAACCGCTTAATTTCCTGATCTCTTTTCATATAAAAACTCACTGAAAACAATTTTCAGTGAGTTTATTTTTTAATAGATCTGCAATAGATTATCTTGTTGTATATCCTCCGTTCGCAAAAATAGTCTGTCCGGTAATCCACCAGCCTTCTGTTACCAGAAATTCTACCAATGGAGCGATATCTTTAATATCTGTCAATCCTCCCAATGCGGATGCTGATTTGTGGTAAGCCACGGCATCATCGGTTTCCTGCCCATAAAAGAAAGGAGTATCCATTGGACCGGGTGCTACCGCTGTCACAGAAATTCCTCTCGCTCCGAATTCTTTGGAAGCCGCTCTTGTAAAATGCTCTACCGGTGCTTTTGCTCCTGCATAAGTAGAATACAATCCTGTGTAGGCTGCCAGCAATGAAGTAACAATAGTACAAATTTTCCCCTGATCATTCAGTTTTTTACCTGCCTCCTGCAAAAAGAAGTATGCCGATTTGGAATTGACATTGAACATGGTATCATATTCTTCTTCTGTAGTCTCTGCAAATGGTTTTTTCAGTACCATTCCTACGGTATTGATCGCAATATCCACACCTCCGAAGCGTGAAATGGTTTCATCAAAAAACTTAGTGATATTATCTACTTTGGTAAGATCTCCCTGAAATAAGAATGCTTCAGCTCCTAAAGCCTGAACCTCAGCCAGTGTTTTTTCGCTTTCAGCTCTTGAGCTTTCACTGTTGTAATGGATTGCCAGTTTCGCTCCTTTTTCTGCGAAATCTCTACTTAATAATCCTCCCAGGTTTTTACCTCCTCCTGCAATTAAAACAACTTTTCCTTTTACATTTTGTGTTGACATGTTTTTATATTTAAATGTTAATGAAGCAAAGATGGCTCATAAAAATCGTCTCAACATGGTGAAATTTTCGGGAATTGTGTAAAAATTCAACAAAATTTTTAATTTCACTTTTAAGCCAGGGTATCAATATCGATATTTTTATGTAAACAATACATTTTAATAGAACACTATTTACCAGCCAGATACGGTATGAAACACCCCTCATTTATTAAACAAGTTAATATAATTCCCTAATAGCCCTTTATTTTAGGCATAACATTTGATACTCTCCCACCCGTATTATACACCACTTCATTTTATAATATATTTTTTATAATCCTCAGTTTTCTGAGGATTTTTTTATTAACCTATTAAGACTTCCCATTACATCTTACTTTAAGACCGTAAAACCATTTCTGATAATCAATCATTTAAAACAGGATTATTCATTTTATTGTTGTATATTTGTACATTATTAATCAGGCCACCACTTTGTTTTCTGTAACGACCCGAATATTTTTATTCAGTCTTTGCTTTTTGAGCAGTCATCTTTTTAACTTTTATTCTTCTATTAAGAACAATACTTGTCGGAATTTTAAAGCTCTGTATGATTGGGATTATCCAAAACAGAAAACATTACCAGGCTTTATAGGGGTCTAAAACAGACCAGATTGAACCAATTAATTTATAGAAACTAAATACTAAAAATAATTTATGGCAGATTCTTTTTCTAAAAAGGAAAATTTCAAGAAAAAAATTCAAAAGCAAAAAGAAAAGGCGCTAAGACGCGAAGAACGTAAAACGAACAACAACAAAGGAGCGGAGGATGTCTTCATGTATGTAGACGAATTCGGAAGATTAACTTCTACTCCCCCTGAACAAAGACAGGAAGTAAACCTTGATGATATTCAGCTGGGTGCTGCTCCTATTATTGAGGAAGATCCAAGAAAAACAGGAATTGTTACTTTCCTGAGTGAAAAAGGATATGGCTTTATTACTGAAGACAATAACAAAGAAAATATCTTCTTCCACAACAACAACTGTGTGGAGCCTGTGAAAAAAGGAAACAAAGTATCTTTCGAAAAAGAGAAGTCTCCTAAAGGATTTTCTGCTGTTGAAATTCAAATTGTTAAATAAAACACATAAAATATTCTGCCACACAGCAGATTTATTTTAAACAATACAGAAAGAGACTGTCCTTCCGGGCAGTCTCTTTTTTAATCATATAAAAAAACGATCTCAACTTGTAATAAGTTAGATTTTTTGTACAAAACTCAGGAGCAATTGTACTCAAGCCCAGGATCACAATATTTTATGTTTTATTCCTGCCAGAGCTTTCTTGACATGTTCTTCTGAGTTTTCATGGTTAGCTATTTTATTTATTGTAAAGATCATGGAATTATTTCAATCATCATTACGGGAACCCGTAAGACCTACTTAAAATTTTCAACATAAAAGAAGCCGTCTTAAAAAAGACGACTTCTCTCATCGTAAAAAAAGTAAAAATTAATCCAGTTTCCCTCCCAGTGCTTTAAACAGCAGGACGTTGTTTCTGGTATTCTGGTGCTGAAACTGTAATAAATCCAGTTCAGCGGTTAGCTTGCTTTTTTGAGAGTTGATCAGTTCAAAATAGTTGGCATATCCCGTCAGGTACAGATCATTGGAAACTTCCACACCACGGTCAAGAAAGCCTACTTCTTCTGATTTCAGCTTCAAAACACGTTCATAGATCTTGGTCTGTTTCAAAATAGACTGCAGTTCATTAAAAGCAGTTGTGATGCTTTTCTGATAATTTAAAAAAGCGATTTCCTGTTCTTTGCTCGCTACTTTAAACTCATATTTTAACTGCCCTTTATTGAAAACAGGAACCATTAATCCACCTAACAATTGCCCAGCCAGTGAACTTGGCTTGAAAAATGTTTCTACGGAAAAAGAATTCAGTCCGAAACCTGCCCCCAAATCAATTTTAGGATAAAAAGCAGCTCTTGCAGCTTTCGCATCAGCCTGAGAAGCTTCCAACACATAATAGTTTGCGGCTACATCCGGTCTGGAGTGAATTACATTTTCTACGTTTATGGTTTTATTCAAGACTTCCATATTGGTAGGCATCAGTATTTTTCCGCGTTTTACATCTCCGCCGTAGCTTCCTGTTAATGTTGTGATTGCCTGTTCTACTGTGACAATTTCTACTCTGATGTGTTCAATCTCTGCCAGCCAGTTGTTATTCTGAGCTTTGAATTGCTGAACTGCCAACTCCGTGGCTTTTCCCACCTCACGCTGAGCCAGAACAATTTCAAAAGCTCTTTGCTGAAGCTTATAGTTCTTCTGATAAATAGCAAGACGATTATCTAAAGTAACCAATTGGTAATACAGATTGGCAATATCTGTGAAAAGCTCTACCTGTAATAACCTCAATCCTTCTGTAGAAGCCAAAAATTTCTTTTGGGCAGCAATTTTCTTATTCTTCAGTTTTCCCCATGCATCAATTTCCCAGCTGCTTCTTGCTCCCACCCAATAATTAGGGGTGAAATCTCTATTGATTTTCTGATTTTCCGTAATATTGGGTGAAAGGTTGGTATCATAGTTCCCCACTCCTTCCATCGTGTATTTTCCGTATCGGTCACCGGAAGCCTGTACTCCCACTTCAAGAGAAGGCAGCAGATCCATCTTTGATCTTTGAAGGAAACTGTTAGCAATTTCCACTCTTTGCTGTGCAATCTGGAAATCCGGATTGGCCTGAACTACTTTATCAAAAAGCTCAAGCAGGTTTGGATCTGTAAAATAAGCTTTCAGATTAATCTGCTGAAATTCATCAGAAGATTTATTTTTATCAGTTTTAAGAATTTCCTCGGGCAATTCCTGAGCTTTTTTCAGTTCTGTCACTTTGGGAACAGCACATGAAACCAGGCTCAGTGATGCTATTCCATACAATATATTTCTATGATTTAATCTTTTCATCTTTCTTCTTATTTTCAAGTTTTGCAAAGAATATATACAGTCCGGGGATCACGACTAATCCGAAAATGGTTCCGATCAACATTCCTCCGGCTGCAGCGGTACCAATGGAACGGTTACCAATCGCTCCCGCACCCGAAGCAATACATAAAGGAATAAGTCCTGCCACAAATGCAAAAGAAGTCATCAAAATAGGTCTCAGACGTTGTCTTGCGCCTTCAATAGCAGCCGGAATGATCTCAAATCCCTGCTTATTTCTTGCCACAGCAAATTCTACAATCAGAATGGCATTTTTGGCCAGAAGCCCTATTAACATGACCAGTGCTACCTGTGCATAGATATTATTATCCAGCCCCATCATTACCAGCGCAATATAAGATCCGAAGATCCCTGTTGGAAGGCTTAATAATACAGGCATTGGAAGAAGGAAACTTTCGTATTGTGCTGCTAATAAAAGATAGACGAACAAAAGACAGATCGCGAAGATATAAACGGTTTGGTTTCCTGATAAGATCTCTTCCCTTGTCATTCCTGACCATTCAATATCGAATCCTCTTGGCAGTGTTTCTTTAGCGACACGTTCTACAGCGGCAATGGCATCTCCGGAACTGTAGCCTTCTGCAGGTTCTCCATTGATCATGGCAGACATATACATATTATATCTGGTCAAAACTTCAGGTCCGTATACTTTTTCAATGGTGATGAAGGTTGAGAACGGAACCATTTCGCCTTTATCATTTTTTAAATATAAGTTCAGAATGCTTTCCGGGGTATCTCTGTGCTCCGGACTTGCCTGCACCATCACTTTATACATCTGACTGAAACGGATAAAATTGGTGGCGTAATAAGATCCCAGCATAGTCTGCAGTGTTGACATAGCATTTTCTACCGATACTCCTTTTTTCGCTGCCATATCATAATCTACATTGATCATGTATTGCGGGAAAGTAGCATCAAAGCTGGTAAAGTTGTTCTGCAATTCGGGTGCTTCGTTTAATTTTTTAACAAAATCCTTAGTGATCTTATCTGTATTTTCGATCGTTCCCCCGGTTCTGTCGAGCAAACGCAATTCAAAACCACTGGTATTACCGAAACCTGGAACGGTTGGCGGTGCAAAAATCTCAATCTGGGCATCTGCAATACTTTTTGTTTTGTCTGAAAGTTCTGCGATGAGATCGTTCACTGAAATATTTCTTTCTTTCCAGTCTTTAAGGTTGATCATCGCCATTCCGTAAGAAGAACCTGCAATTTCTGTTACAATACTGTATCCGGCAAGCGTAGTCACGTTTTCTACTCCTTTGATCTTCTTGGCAATCACGGTAACTTCATCCAGTACTTTTTCTGTTCTTTCTACTGTTGCCCCCTGCGGAGTCGTTACGCTTACATACACCATTCCCTGGTCTTCCATTGGAATAAATCCGGTTGGTAAGAATTTGCTGGTCACAAAAGTTAGCCCAACGAATAAAAACAGCAATCCGAAAGTAACGGTAGTTCTTGTCGCAAATTTTGATAAAATACCTACATAACCATTCGTCAGTCTTTCGAATCCTGTATTGAAACTCTGGAAAGCCCTGTCAATAATGGTTTTCTTTTTATTATGATCGTGAGGTTTTAAAATAATGGCACAAAGCGCCGGAGTAAGTGTCAATGCATTCACCCCTGAAATCACAATACTGATAGCCAGCGTTAATGAAAACTGACGGTAAAAAACTCCTACCGGACCATCCAGAAATGCTACAGGAATAAATACAGCAGACATGACAATAGTAATCGCTACTACAGCTCCTGCAATTTCTTTGGTGGCACTGATGGTGGCATCCATGGCATTCATTCCCTCTTCCATTTTCACATGGACGGCTTCAACGACAACAATGGCATTATCCACCACAATTCCGATGGCGAGAACCAACGCAAACAATGTTAAAAGGTTAACAGAGAAATCCAGCATATTCATGAAGGCAAAAGTTCCTACCAATGCTACCGGAACTGCCAGCACAGGAATCAATGTGGAACGCCAGTCCTGAAGGAAAATAAATACGACAATTCCTACCAGAATAAAAGCTTCAATAAGGGTTGTCAGTACCGCACTAATAGAAGCATCCAGGAATCTGGAAACATCATAAGCCATGTTATACTCCATTCCGGGAGGGAAGGAAGTGACTTTTAATTCTTCCATTTTTGCCTTTACGCTTTCAATAACTTCGGAAGCATTGGAACCGGGGCGCTGCTTCATCATGATAGATGCAGATGGTCTTCCGTCTGTTTTGGAAACCATTCCGTAGTTCATCGCTCCGAATTCTACTTTGGCAATATCTTTAAGCTTTAAAATAGTTCCGTCCACATCCGATCTGATGGGAACTTCTTCATATTGTTTAGGCTCAAAAAATTTTCCTTTATATTTGATGACATACTGAAGCTGACTGGAGGTTTTCCCAGATGTTTCTCCTACTTTTCCAGGTGCTGCAGAAATATTCTGCTTTTGTAGGGAAGTAATGACTTCATCTGCTGAGATATTATACGCTGCCATTTTCTGTGGATCCAGCCATACTCTCATTGAGTATTCTTTCTGTCCCATAATTTCAGCACGCCCTACTCCATCAATACGTTTCAGCTCCTGAAGGACATTAATATCCGTAAAGTTATAGATGAACTGCTCATCCTGGCTTGGGTCCGTACTCGTGATATTGAGGTACATCAGCATACTGTTCACCTCTTTTTCAGTAGTTACTCCGGCTCTGATTACTTCTTCGGGAAGTTCATCCAAAATCGTTGTTACCCTGTTCTGAACGTTTACTGCCGCTACATCAGGGTCTGTTCCGACTTCAAAGAAAACCTGAATAAGGGTAAGACCGTCATTGGAGGTTACCGTTGACATATAAGTCATTCCCGGTACTCCGTTAATCGCACGTTCCAGAGGAAGCGCTACCGCATTGGCGGATACTTCGGCATTTGCTCCTGTATATTTTGCAGTAACTGTTACTGAAGGTGGGACAATATCCGGGAACTGGGTGATCGGCATCTTCAGCAAAGCCATAATTCCCAGCAAAACAAACAATATGGAAATAACCAACGAAAGAACCTTTCGTCTTATAAACATTTCTACCATAGTCAATTGATTTAAAGATTATGAAAGGTTAATACTTCTTTTTGATTTTGATAATATCACCATCTTTCAAAGACTGAGTCCCTTCATAAATGATTAAATCTCCTTTTTTAAGACCGCTTTCTACCATATAAGAATCTCTTAAAGTAGTTCCGATCTTAATATTGGTCATTTTCACTTTATTCTGTTTATCTACTACAAAAACATAGGTCTTATCCTGGATGGAGAAGGTAGATTTCTGTGGAATAAGAATCGCATTATTTTGCTGTTCTGAAATAATAAGTTTTCCTGAAGTTCCGTGTTTGATCAAACGGTCCGGATTCGGGAAAAGTACTTTATATCGGATGGAACCTGTAGTTCTGTCGATTTCTCCTTCTGCTGTTTTTAGAGCTCCGTTGAATTGGTAATTAACTCCATTCGGAAGTGTTAGCTCAATTTTCTGATGACTTCCAATTTTATCATTGGCTAAAAGCTCAAAATATAAGTTTTCAGGAATGGAGAAATAGGCGTATACTTCGTTCAATTGGGAAAGTGTGGTCAATAGCGTACCATTTTCTACCAAACTCCCATCTTTATGAGGAATCACGTCAATAACCCCATCAAAAGGTGCAGTGATTCTTGTAAAGCTTATTTTCTGAAGAACCGTTCTCTTTTCTGCATCAGCAAATGCATGTTTTGCTTTGGCAGAAGACAGCTTTGCCTTCACCATTTCCAGTTCGTTGTTCGCAACAAATTTTTTAGCATGAAGACTCTGAATCTGTTTCAGTTCAACTTCTGCAATACGAACATCTGCTTCGGTCTGTTTTAATGCTGCATTAGCTTTCAGAAGTTCCATCTGAAGTTCAGCGTCATTGATTTTGAATAAAGCCTGTCCCTGATGCACAAACTGCCCCTCGTTGACATATATATGCTGTATAATGCCTCCGATTCTGGAACGCATTTCAACATTCTTTTTAGCCTGGATATCGGTAACAAACTGATTGCTTACCAGTGTATCTTTTTCTTTGATTTCCAGTACGGGAACTTCTTTATCTCTTTTATTGTTTTTCTCCTTGTCTTTACTGCATGACACAGCGAATAATGTTGCAACTATGCAAATTATTACAGTTTTAAAATACATTTTTAAATGTTTAGGTTATAAAATTTCCGTTAAAATGATTTGGTTTACAGAATTTTACAACTAGTACAGCTGGAGGAGATGGAGAAAGGATTTGACTCCACAAATAGTAGAAACTGCAATCTCCGGAAGGATGATTTTTGGAATACCCTTTAAAATTCCTGAAAAATCTGCAATAGCAGAATCGTTTTTTCTAACTGAATGTTTTACAATTTTAGCAGCAGCAGGCAATGCATGCGTATTCATATCTGCCTCTTCGTACACATCCAGAACATGAATGTTGTTTACAGGCGGAAGATGAGGAATATTCTGCAATGATTTTTCCGCCCAATTCGAATTGAAAAGGGTAAAAACCAATAGGATATAAAATAAGAAAAATGACCTCAGACTTGTCATGTCAACCAGAACATTAGTTTTTCAGTAAAAAACGATAGTGTTGCAAAAATAGGGATTTCTACTGGAAAATCCGGTCATTGGACTGTTAAAAAAACTTAAACAATGGGTGAATAATGCTATTTATTGGAATTTGGATTCCTATGAAATGGCAAACAGGATGCTAGGTTTATTCATACACTCTGTCATTCCGTAGGAATCCTAATAGAATCGTTAAAAGTTTTGGCTCTAAAACCCATTGAAATTTTATTTTTTTATTAAACGGGCTTTAGCCCGTTTCTATTGAATTACTAAAATTGAATAATCAGAACAATTTACTAAGAACCCTGAAGCGGTAATCAAAGATATGCTCCAATTTTTTTCTTACAAAAAGGCCATGGGCAATTTCTCCTAAAGATCCCATGGGAAGTTCATAATCTATGGTGTCTCTCATTAGAACGCCATCTTTATTAGGAATAAATTCATGATGGTGATTCCATAGTTTGTAGGGACCTTTTTTCTGAAAATCGGTGAAGCTTTTCTGGAAATCAACCTGTGTTATTTCGGTCTGCCATTTCATTTTAATCCCAAATAATGGAGAAACATAATAATCGATGGTCATTCCTTCATAGATTTCATCATCTTCCATTTCCGTTAATACAATGAAACCCATATCTTTCGGAGTAATTTCTGAAAGATTATTTGCGGAGGAAAAGAATTTCCATGCAGTTTCTACATCACAATTGAGCTGTTGTTCGCGGAAAAGGGTATGTTTCATTAGTCAGAAGATTGTTACAAAACAAATGTATGACAAAGATTTAATTATAGATCCACATCAGGACAGGTTTTCCTGATTTCTGAATCATCGGATCTATTTCTTTCATCGCATTATTGGAAACAGTGGGACATCCCCATCCTTCTGGAGATCCGTTCGGGAAAGTTTCAGTATCACTCATCATATTCCAGGAATGGAAAACAATAAATCTTTTTAATGCGTTGCTGTTGGTTTCTTCAAGGCCATGCATCAGGTATTTTATATTGACTCCCCAGTCGCTGTAGCCTCTTCCTTCCAATTTATATTTTCCCAAAGAAGAAAGATGACTTCCGTCTTCATTGCTGAATCCCGGATTTGCTTTAGAATCATCTTTACTCCACGCATTGAAACCGCAGCCATGCCCAACCAGGTATTTTTTTGAAACCTTATTATTTTTAAAATCCCAAACAAAAAAACGGTTAACCCCTGAATGAAGACTCATATCAATCAGGATACAGAAATCTTTATTAAGGTTCTTTGAAGCACAAAATTTCAATGCTTCCTCTGCCTTTATTTTGAGTTTAGAAAGATCGGCTTCCGGCCGCTTTTCTGCAACTACAGGTGTTTCTGCTGCATTTATCGTATTGTTTTTTCTTTCCTGAGAACATGAGCACACCCAAGAAATGATGAGAAACAGATAAATCCTCTTCATGTATTATTTATAGTGTTGAAAAATTCCAAAATCTGAAGGGGTCCAAAGTGCCGCTTTTTGTCCTGCAGCTTTTAAAGCGTTATTTGACCAGGTATTGCAAGTATACAGAAAGCTGTAAGTGCCTTTTGCATCATAAAAAGCATCATTGTCACTGTATACAGCATTTGTTGGGATCAGCATAAAGTTTCCTTTCTGATCTCTGTCAAATTTATCTTCTACATATTTTACTAAATTCTGATATTGATTTCTGCTGATCATGATCATTTTACAATCGTCTCCTTCTTTCATCGTATTATAGTATGTACAATGCATTGCAGAATCACTTAACCAAAATGCAGCTTTTACAGCTGTTGAAAATTTCAGATCTGCCCAAGTAGGTGTATCAAGGTAGAATCCTTTGTCTCCCCATCCTATTCCGATATACTGATAGTCTGTTTTTTTTGATTTTGTATTGGCAAAAGGAATTTTCTGGCTCCAATCCTGCAGATCATTTTTCACAGGCATTACGATATCGGTATGCACTCCATTGGTATAAATATAGATTGGAATTTCTTTCTTCTCTCCATCATCTTTTGCAGACACCGGAATATAAGGGATCAACAACCCCAGAATGACATAAATAATCACAATTCCCAAAATAATTCCTATCACTTTCAGGAGATACATTAATACACTTTTCACAGTCATGTTTTTTAATAAAATTTAATCTTTAATTTTTAGTAAAAGTATTTGTTTTAATCGAAAAATTGGCTATATTTAGTTACGAAATATTCATAAATATGCGTAAAAATACTAAATCCCAAAAAAGATTTAAAGTAAGAGTAAAAACTGCTCCTAAAAGAATACAAAAAAAACGTTGATTTTCGGTGAGATTTTAATCTCCTGAAAATCAATTTTTCTTTATAGGAAAGGTTTTTCAAGAAACTTATTGATGTAAATCTTTACCTCCTTAAAGCTAAAAATTTAAGGAATGGTCGACTATCAGCTCTGGTTTGGAACTACAAAAAATTCCAAAGGAGGGATTGTCACCAAAAGTTCAAAGAAAAATCAATCAGAAGACTTCTGCAAAAACTCAATATTTCTTTTGAGTCCTGCAAATTTGGTCCTTTTCACAGGTGATTTTCTGAAAATTTCAGAGAAAATTTCCTGGGTGATTTCCTTCCATTCTCCTTTTTTGAAGTTTTTCAAAGCTTCATTAGGTTGGAAACGGCTCTGTTTGTTGGGTGCTGAGAATCGGTTCCAGGGACATACATCCTGGCAGATATCGCAGCCGAACATCCAGTCTTCCATTTTATCTTTGAAATGGGCTGGAATTTCATCTTTCAATTCTATGGTTGCATAAGAAATGCAACGGCTCCCATCTATAATTTTCTCCGAAACAATAGCATCTGTAGGACAGGCATCAATACATTTTCTGCAGCTTCCGCAATGATCTGTAGTGGCATGATCCGGAATAAGCTCCAGGTCACAAATAATTTCGGCCAGAAAATAAAAAG
Source organism: Chryseobacterium sp. CH21 (assembly GCF_004119445.1). Classification (GTDB taxonomy): domain Bacteria; phylum Bacteroidota; class Bacteroidia; order Flavobacteriales; family Weeksellaceae; genus Chryseobacterium. Next base: position 100,744 of record NZ_QICI01000023.1, read on the forward strand.
AACCGCTTTGTTTGGTAATAAGATTGGCGTTTTTTCCTACCCAGCCTATTCCTGATTTTTTAGCCCAGGCTCTTTCTAAAACCGGGGCAGAATCTACAAAAACACGGAATCCGAACTCTCCTATTTCTTCCTGAAGTTCGGCAACCATTTCACGGAGAATTTCTTTAATTACTTCATGATAGTCTTCTGCATAAGCATATTTTGAGATTTTATAATTCTCTAATATTGAAATTTTTTCTTCGGGAAAGTAATTGTAGGAAAGTGAAATCACAGATTTGGAGCCTTCCACCAGAAGCCTTGGATCAAGTCTTTTGTCGAAATGATTTTCCATATATTTCATTTCACCGTTATAGTTGTTCTTGAGCCATTTTTCAAGACGCGGTGCTTCTTCTTCCAGAAAATCCGCTTTGGAAATACCACAGTTCTGGAATCCAAAACTTTTTGCCTTGGATTTTATCAGTTGGGAATATTTTTCAGCGCCAGCATTCATAATTTCACCCTGCAAAATTAAGATTATTTTATCAATCTTCTTGTTTTGCCGGAAGTTCATACCACAACTGGTTTCTTTTCTGAAAAATTATGTTTTCATTAGGATTTTTTCAAAAAAAATTTACGTAATTTCGTTTCTAATTTAATGTTTAAACCCAACAACTATGTCTTTAATAGAAATAATACAATCCGGAAACTATGAATTAATTGACGTTCGTGAGCCAATGGAGCTTGAAATGGACGGTAATATAGATGGTGCTAAGAATATTCCTCTAGGTGAGGTAGAAGACAGACAAGATGAGATTCTTTCTATTGAAAAGCCTGTTATCTTATTCTGCAGAAGTGGAAACAGAAGCGGAAAAGCATTGGATTATCTTACTGCTCAAGGATTAAAGGATGGTTATAACGGCGGCGGATGGGCTGATCTAAAGGCTGTTCTGGAAGCAAATCAGGGAACTTTTTAAAAGTTCCTTTTTTTATACCCTTATTTCTATGAATCTGAAAAGTCGATTTAAACAGCTTTGTTCTCCGTTTACAGAAGATCACCAACTAATCTATGATCTTTGGCAGGAGATTGAAACTAAATATTCTGAAAAAGGCAGACATTATCACAATCTTTTTCATCTTGAAAATATGTTCCGGGAGCTTGAAGCAGTGAGAATGAATATCTCAGATTTTACAGCTCTTTCTTTTTCAGTTTTCTACCATGATGTGATCTATGATGCAGCTTCCAAAGCTAATGAAGAGAAAAGTGCTGCTAAGGCGGTAAAAAGGCTTGCAGAGCTTCATATCCATCAAGATACAATTTCAATAATCTCTGAGCAGATTCTGGCTACAAAGTCGCATCATCGTTCTGATCATGAAGATACCAACTATCTTCTGGATGCTGATCTTTCAGTACTGGGCAAAGATTTTAAAACCTATCTGGAATACACTCAGAATATCAGAAAAGAATATTCTATTTATCCTGAATTTCTTTATAAACCGGGAAGAAAAAAAGTGCTTAAACATTTTCTGGAATTTGAAAGTATCTTTAAAACAGAATATTTTAAGGAAAAGTATGAAGCTCAGGCAAAGGAAAATATTGCAGCTGAACTTCGGTTACTTTAATTGAACAGTATATCTTTAAGTTTTCCCATTGAAAAAGACATCCTGATTACAAGATGTCTTATAAATATTGTTACCACTCATTCTGTATTAAAAAAAATTATTGATAAATTCCGCTGCTTTCCTCAGTACAAGCTCAGGAACTTCTTTGTGGGGTGTATGTCCTGTTTCAGGAATGATATATTTTTCTGCGTTTCCACTGACCTGAGTCACCGTTTTTTCAACCTGATCCAAGGTACCGTATTCATCTGCTTCTCCCTGAATAAATAACAATGGAGCAGTAATATCTTTCAACAAATATTCAATATTCCAGCCTCTGTAGTCATCTCGCGTCCAGGTTTCTGTCCAGGCTTTGAATAACGTATCTACTTTATCTCCGTGATACTTTTGTAAACGTTCTGGAAGATTGCTCGTTTTGTAAGCATCCCAGGCATCATAAACTCCTTTCAACGTTACGTCTTCCACAAAGATATGTCCGGCTTCACAGATAACGGCTCTTACCCATTCCGGATAAACCGCTGCCATAATCAGGGCGATTGTTCCTCCATCACTATGTCCGAATAAAATAACATCCTCAATATCAGGTTCAATTTCAAGCAAGAGTTCATTCAATACATGAGCTTCCAGTGCCATATAATTTACAGGTCTTACATGAGTAGGCATAGGGTCTGATTTTCCATATCCTAACCTGTCATAGACCAAAACATTGCATCCTGTATGCTCAGACAGCTTAGCAGGAAAATCTCTCCAAAGCTGTACTGAACCTAATGAATCATGCAGAAAAACAATGGTTGGCCTGCCCTCAAACGGATTATGGTGTTCTATATATAATTTGTTTCCCTTTACATCAATTATTCTTCCTTCCATTGAATAAAATTATATTTAAAAAGTGGGCATTTTTGTTTCTTCAAATTCTTTTAACAAGTGACTGAAAACAGCTTCCACCGGAAGAATTTCATCAATTAAAGCAGAAACCTGACCTATCTCAAGTTCTCCATCTTCCATATCTCCTTCAAACATTCCTCGCTTTGCTCTGGCTCTTCCTAATGAGGCAATTAACGCGTCCTTATCTCTTCCGTTCAGGTAGATATCTTCCAGTTCATTGAAGAATTTATTTTTAACCATTCTTACAGGTGCCAATTCTTTCAAAGTAAGGTGAGTGTCTCCTTCCTGTAATTCTGTGATTTTCTTTTTCCAGTTTTCATGGGCGCTGGCTTCTGTAGTAGCTGCAAAACGGGAACCGATCTGTACACCGTCTGCCCCAAGCATCATTGCAGCCTTGATCTGTGAACCTAAGGCAATTCCGCCTGCTGCAATTAAGGGTTTAGAAATATGCTTTTTTACGTTCGGGATAAGGCAAAAAGTTGTTGTTTCATCTCTTCCATTATGACCTCCTGCTTCGAAACCTTCTGCAACAATGGCATCTACTCCGGCATCTTCACATTTTACAGCAAATTTGGTGGAAGAAACTACATGAGCTACTTTTATTCCTTCTTTCTGAAGCGTTTCTGTATAAGTTTTTGGATTCCCTGCAGATGTAAATACAATTTTCACTCCTTCTTCAAGGATAATCTGAATAATTTCATCAATATTAGGATACAACATAGGTACATTTACCCCGAAAGGTTTATCTGTTGCCTGTTTGCATTTTTGAATATTTTCTCTCAGAATGTCAGGATACATACTTCCTGCACCTATGATTCCCAATCCACCACAGTTAGAAACGGCTGAAGCCAGCCTCCATCCGGAGTGCCAGATCATTCCTGCTTGAATAATCGGATATTTAATATTAAAAAGGTGTGAAATTCTATTGTGTGTAGCTTCCATCTCATGAAGTTTTTTTGCAGCGTTGAAATCTATAAAATTGCTCATGTGTAAAAATACTAAAAACAACGATTTCCAGAGCCTTCAATTGATTAAAAATATACAGGAAAACAGATATATTTATTTTTCATACTGCTCCAAAACACTATCAATAATTGGGCTAATATTTAAAAATCTTTGAGCGAGTTCATTGACGGCCTTTTCTATAGTATCTTCCTCTAATTCCAACCAACCTTCCATTAATGTCAGTGGGCCATAATTTACCTTTACATTAGGCCAGTCATTCTGATATTTTAAAAACTCTTTTCTGAAATTTTGTGCAAAATCTCTGGCTGGTATTTTATAGTGTTTCAAAGTTCTTAGTTTAAAAGCATGGATGTTATAATACATTTTATTTTCCCGGATAGTCTCATCATTCACCCAGACTGAAAAGAAAATCCTTCCTTCAGCATCTAAAGGTGATTGTGGGTTTCCAGACCATTCCGGTTTGTAAACTTTAAGGGCAACCGATTCTAAAACTATGTCTACAGACAATTTCAACCCATTATTGAGAAGGATTTCTTCAGGGATCTTGGATACTGCCTGGTAAAATTTCTTTAGATAAAAATCATAGTTCATACTTTTAGTTTTTGTAAATATATCAATAAAAAAACCTTCAGGAGTTCTGAAGGTTTTCATTTTATTTTGTCATGGATTGTTTCTTCCAGTTAGACTTAAAGCTACAGCTGTCGTAGCGTCCGTCAATAGAAATAAAAGTTGTTGGTAATTTAGAATTGACAAACTTTTCAATCATTTCACCTTTCTTTTTGTTCAGTGCCATCTGCTTGATTCTGCTGAAGTCTGTTTCCAGTGTAATCTGGTGAGTAGGAATCACATCATCAATTTTAATGATTTTGATCTGCTTTCTCTTATTTTCTTCATCTTCAAAAGCAGTAGTGATATCTCCTTTGTTCAATCCTGCTAATTCGTAGCTGATTGTCCCCGGGATACTTTCTCTTTCAATCTTATCAGAACCATCTGCTCCAGGAATTACCCCAGCGTTGAATTTTGTTCTTTTATCATCTGAAAATTTAAAAGCAGCATCTTTAAATGTCATCTTTCCATCCATAATAAGTCCTCTGATACTGTCTAATTTTGCTTTTGCTGATTTAATCTCCTCATCAGTAGGGGTAGCTTTCAACAGGATGTGTCTTGCATCATATACCTTACCTGATCTTTTCAGCAATTGGATAATATGGAATCCGAATTCAGATTCGATAGGATCTGAAATTTCATTTTCCTGAAGGTTCAAAGCAGCAGCCTCGAACGGCTTCACCATTTGTCCTTTGTTGATATTTTTATATAAACCACCATTGGCAGCTGATCCTTCATCTTCAGAATAAATTCTTGCCTGGCTTTCAAAAGTTTCACCTCCTGCAATATCTTGCTTGATTTTTTTCAATCTGTTGATCAGCTCTTGTTTATGAGCTTCCGTTAATGTAGGATAGATCATAATCTGCGCCAGGGTAACTTCGTCTTTTACCTGTGGCAGCTGAGTTTTATACATATTATAAAAGTCAGTTACCTCATTTGGAGTTACATCAGCTTTATCAGTAATTCTCTGGTATTTTGCCTGTCCATAGTACTGGTCTGTATCTATTTTTTCAATAGCATTTTTCAGTTCATAAGCATTTCTGAACTTATAGGCAGCAAGCATCGTTTTTTCGTCCGGAAATTGAGAAAGCATCTGACGGTATTTTGCATTTGCCTGTTCTTTGATAGCTGCAGAACGGTTTTCAATTAAGGTATCTTTTTTGGCTTCGAATACAAGAAGCTTGTTGCTGATAAGGTTTTCCAGGAACTCACATTTGTCTGTGTTGGCAGCTCCCTGCTGTTTCCCATAATTCATTTGCTCGATTACATCAGATTCCAATACAATCTCATCCCCGATAACAGCTGCAATACCATCCACCAAATCTCCTTGTTTTAGCTGGGCATTCATCATATTTGAAGAGAATATCATGATGAAAACCCCAAGAAGAAAAGTGATTTTTAGTTTATTTGTCATTTTACTATTTTAACAAGTTGCAAATTTAGAATTCTTAACGAATTTCACTCAATTTTTTATTATAAATATTTCTTAAAAAGACTTATTTACTGCAGTTCAACATCAAAAGTCGTTAATTCTTTGAATTGTCTCAATCTGCTGAACATATCTGCTTCGTTAACTTCCTCTATTCTTTCTGTTCCGAATTTCTCAACAGTGAAAGAAGCCATTGCAGATCCTACGATAAGGGCAGACTTCATCGTTTCGAAATCAATTTTCCCTTTTTTAGCAAGATATGCTGCGAAACCTCCTGCAAATGTATCACCAGCTCCTGTTGGGTCAAAAACATCTTCTAAAGGAAGTGCCGGGATTGCAAATACTTTATTATCGTGGAAAAGTAAAGCTCCGTGCTCTCCTTTTTTGATGATTACATATTCAGGACCCATTGTGTGGATCTTTTTAGCTGCTTTTACTAAAGAATATTCTCCTGAAAGCTGTCTTGCTTCTTCATCATTGATGGTAATTACGTCTGTTTTCGCAATCATATCCATTAAGATATCCCATGCAGAATCCATCCAGAAGTTCATGGTATCAAGGATAACCAGTTTAGGACGGTTGTTCATTTTTTCAAGTACAGATAGCTGAACTCCAGGGTGTAGGTTTCCAAGTAATAAAATTTCGGCATCCTGCATTGAATCCGGGATTTTCGGATCAAAGTTTTCCAGTACATTTACTTCTGTAGCCAAAGTATCTCTTGTATTCAGGTCATTATGATATTTTCCGGACCAGAAGAATGTTTTTCCTTCTTTTACGATTTCAATTCCCTCGATGTTTACATCTCTGTCTGTGAACATATCAAGATGTTCTTGTGGAAAGTCTCCTCCTACTACAGAAACGATTCCGGATTTAACGCCTAAAATTGATGAGGTGATTCCGATATAAGTGGCTGCACCTCCTAAAATTTTGTCCGTTTTACCAAATGGTGTTTCAATTGCATCAAATGCAACACTTCCTACAACTAAAAGTTTCATATATTTTTCAATGTATATTAAAAGTAATTATTTTTTCCATTCAAAAGTGTCCAGCAGGTGTTTCATATCATTTTTGATATAATTTACTGCAGGAGCAAGAGAGTCCGGTTTCGGTCTCGTATTAAAGTATAAGTAAGCAGTAACGAAGTGTTTCGTACTGTCTGTAATGTAAAACTGAAGATTGGAAGCACTCTGCCCTTTCAGCTCATAGAAGTTCCCGTATACTTTCTTTTCAGGGTATTCGAAGGATTTTGTATCTATGGAACTGGCTTTGATGGTATGTTCGTATACCATTTTTTCCGCTTCCTTGATGTGATCTGCAAAGTCGTTTTGTATCGGATAATAAGTAACAAAAAGCTTTGCCTTCATTTTAGGATAATTCAGATAGAACCAGCAAGGTTTCTTGGCAGGTGCAATGGAAGCAAAGTCCGAATATTCAAAGGTATAGGCACAATCGTTTTCAAACTTTTGGTATTTCGGTGCAGGATATTCAAGACGCAGTTCTCCATAAGGTTTTGGTGAAGGGTCTTTTCCACATGAAATTAAAAGCAGTGATACAAAAATAAAAATGACTTTTTTAATCATTTTGCAAAAGTACAAATTAGATTTCAGATTTCGGAAGACAAATTTCAGTCTTTCAGAGCGTTTTGAAATTAATAACTTTCATAACAATGATGTTAAAAAAACACTCTAATTTAAACAGATTTAATTAAAAACAAAGTCTTAAACAAAAATTAGTTTATTAAATTTTATAAAATAAATTTGCTTAATATTTAACTATTCCTTAAATTTGCAATACATAAAAGTAATATGTACAGCTTAACAAGTAAAGATTTAGAAAAAGCATTAGATAATTGCTCATATGTGGAATCCCATAAGGATTCTACCACAAAGTTAATGGAACAAATTGAAAAACTTCAAAAAATTATTAGTTCCGATAAGTGGGTAAGTATTTATGAAAATTGGACTAAGTATCAATCAATATTATTAAGCCAAAAAATATTGGATGAGGCTAATCGTATAAGCCGATTAGTGAAAAAAATTAAACAAAAATATAAGAGTTTAAATTCAAATGAATCTAAAGATATTTTTCCATTATTGAAAAAGATTCTAAAAAAAACCAATTCTTTCATAAAAAAGATTTTCAGACCTTTTAAGATTAATGATCGTCGAAAATTAATTTTTATGCTGAAAAACTTTTTCAGACATTTCGATGATGAGGAAGATTCAAAAATTAATAATAGGCCTAAACTAATTATTAATTTTAATCTTTCAAAAAATGAATTCAAAAACAGAATTAAAACAACAAATAAATTATGCTCTGACACAATTTGAAATGTCAGAAGAAGTTAGACATTTATTAATCAGTTTAAATAATGATTTAGAAAAAGATATTAATGAATGTCAAAAAATGCAAATGTGGTTAAAGTGGGTTTCACTATTTAAAGATTTAACTCTAGTAGCACTAAATATTTATCAAGAATCAGAATGACAATAGGACAAGTAATTAAGTTATTGCTTAAAAAAAAGAATATCACTCAGATAGATCTTGCAAAGCAGATTGGTAAAAGCACTACCGCTGTTTCACAAATAATAACAGGGCGATATAACCCAACTTCTGAAACCTTAGAAAAAATTTCAAAGGCATTAGATGTTCCTATCCCAGTGATACATTTTCTAACAATATCAGATGATGATATTCCGGAAGACAAAAAGCAATTGTATAATTTACTTGCTCCATCTATGAACAAATTTCTAAATGATATCTTTGAAATTTAATAATTAAATCCTGCTAATATGATAGCAGGATTTAATTTTAAGTAACAATTATTTGAAAATATTTTGAATGTAATTTTCCAGAGGCTTCGGAAATGATTTTTCATGAGAGCCCTCCACATCTGTGATCAGGTATTGTTTTTCAGCGATAAAATCATTCCATATTTTCTCAGAAGTAACCTCAACATTCCATATTTCAATACTTAAGTTCTTGTGGGTCAGTTTATGATTAACTGTTTTTGAACCTGTAATAAAAGTTTTCATATCTGAAGAAATGGTATCAGGAAATTCAAATAATTTTTTCCAGATGAAGTCATCTCCTCTTTGACGGATCAGAAATTGTCCGTTTTTGTGAACAAAATAATAGGTCAACGCGAGATCTTCTGCTTTCACTTTTTTTGTTTTTACAGGGTAAGCGGAAACTTTTTGAGTGGAAAATGCCAAACAGTCTTTATTCAGAGGACATTCTCCACACAATGGATTTTTGGGTTTACAGATCTCTGAACCAATATCCATCATTGCCTGATTAAAATCTCCCATGTTTTCCGGCATCACCAAAGCAGCCAGCTCAGAAAAATAGGTAAACGCTTTTGAATTGGAGATATCAAAATCATCTGCAAAAAGACGGCTTAGAACACGGTAGAAATTTCCGTCCACAGCAGGCATTTTTCCGTCAAAACAGATACTTGAGACCGCTGCTGCAGTATACTTCCCTACTCCTTTTAATTTTAGAATTTCTTCATATTGGTTTGGAAAAATACCATGATAATCATTCATGATCTGCTGGGCAGCTTTATGAATATTGATAGCTCTAGAATAATAACCCAATCCTTTCCAATACAATAAAACTTCGTTTTCGTCGGCTTTTGCCAAAGTTTTTACATCGGGAAATCGTTTAATGAAATTATTATAGTGATTCAAACCCTGATTGATCCTCGTCTGCTGAAATACAATTTCACAGATCCAGATTTTGTAGGGATCTTTTGTCTGTCTGAAAGGCAGATCTCTTGCATTATTTTTATACCATTCAAGGATTTTGCTGCCAATATGCAGAAAATCTGAACTTCGGTTATCCTTCTCCAAAAATTTTTGTTTTGCTTTTATGAGATACTTCGACTTCGCTCAGTATGACATTGCTAATACCAACCGTTTTCAATAAACGAATGTTATTTACTGTCTTATGCATTGCGGAGTCAAAGCATTTTGTATCTGCAAAGATAAAACTTATTTACCAGCTTTAACAGAATATACGGGAGCGGCCTTTAACCACTGATATTTCAGGTTTCTGTCTTTGGCAATAAAACGATAACCATCCAGTTTTTTCAGATAAACGTACATGGAATCGGTGCTTTTTATCTTTAACTTATATTGGGATAAAAACATCATTGGCATATCTACTGTAGAATCTCTTACCGTTTTCAATACTTTCCCTGACCTTACTTTATAAAGAAAGAATGATTTTCCACGGCCTTTTGAACTGTCTGTCAGCTTTACATCTGAACTTGTGATAACGAGTTCACTGCCGTCAAAGCATTCGTCTTTATTCATAATGTAGGCTTTACCTTCCTGGCGTTCCTGTGCGAAAAGGTCATTTTCGTAAGTGCCGGGACTTTGGTATTTTTTTTCACAGCTTATTAAAATGACCATCAGTGTAGCGGGTAAGCCAATGATAAGCTTTTTATTCATATTCAATTTCATAGGTGTTGGTTGAAAAAAACCGATGTAAAATTGCATCGGTTTTTGTTATGTAAAGTATGTTGATGTTACTCCTGAGTATATTCTGCATCCCATTCGTTACCATCATCTCCTTTGTGTCCGTCAAGTTTAATAACAAAACTTTTTGTAGGGAAATAAGGGGTCATACGGATATCCAGCCATACTCTGTCTTTGTTTACTCTATCCTGCTCGAAGCGAACAATTTTGAATTTTTCGATCAATTTGTCCGGTCCTTTGATATTGTCAAGGAAGGTTACAATTTGTCTTCTTAAATCGTCTTCATTTTTAGCATTCCAGTTTTCGAAAGCTCTTCTGTTCAGGAAGTCAAGCAATACTTTGGTTACATAGTCGAATACACGCACTACGGAATACGTCTGCAGACCAATATTGTCTCCTGTAAATAAGGTCTTCGCAGAGAAAGCCATAATTTTTCCGTACTCGTTTACCATTGGTACAAGACCCATTTTTTCCAACTGAGAAATTTCACTTTTCTTCAGTTCGAATTTTACTGCGTCTACTTCGTTGATGTTACCATGTTTTTTACCTGCTGCTACCTGAGACATCAGTGTTTTATGGATTTTTCCGGCTAATGAAGTGGAAGGTGGAAGCTCTACGTTTTCTTCTTCCCCTACTTCTTCAGCTTTACCACGTCCTACCAGCCAGTTACACGTCATGATAACGTTACTTCTGTGAAGCTCACCTCCTGTAAGGTTTGCAGAGTGGAATAAATCTACCACGTCATCCGGCTTGTCAAGGTTGGCGAAGTCTGTAACCATCATTACTTTGTTTTCGTTACAGATTTTTGCCCATTTCTCAATTACTTTATTAGATCCTAAATATCCTGGTATTGCCAGGATTGAGTAGTTATCTCTAAGATCAAGACGGTCGTAATAATTTTTGAATTCTTCTGAGATTGCATCAATGAACAAAGGGTTATCCAGATCGGAAACCTGCTCAAGGCTTGCATTTACGATACTTACGTTATCCACTTTATCCAATTCTGTGTTTTTGTAGAATTGCGCTACTGTTCTGTAGTTGGTTTCCAACAGACGAACGGCATCCAGTGTATTTTTTAAGTTTGTTTTTAAGTTTTGATCGGCCTGTTGTGCTTTACTTTTACACGTATCAGCCATTTTATCTGCAGATTCACTCCCTTCTAAAAGGTTTACCCAAAGATTGATCTTCTGAAGAAGTTCTTTTCTTTCGTCTGCTTTATTGCTGTCATTCAGGAAGATTTCTTTTCTTGCCTTTCTTGTTGGGTTCATATTGGCGATACCGTCTACAACGGATTCAACAAAGCCAAAACCACCCATTTTATTGAGCTCCGCAAGCGGGTTGCCTTTCGGCTGCCCTGAATGTTGCTGCTGCCCCTGTTGTTGGCTTTCTTGTGCCTGTAATTTGCTATCCATGATTTAATGTAGTCTTTAATTATTTTTCAAGTTCTTGTGCCACTTCTTTCAATACCTCTACGAACGCAGCTCTTGTTTGATCGTTCTCCAGCATGTTGCGTAGAATTTTGTTGGTTTTCAGCTGACGTACTATTTTATTGTACTGCTCCTGTTCCATGCTCAGCTGCTGCAGATAATCTGACTTCTGAGTAAGGCTTTTAGGGGTAAAGTCTCCAAGGTTTTGAAAACGGAATTCTTCTTCTACCATTCCACCATCTTCTGTTTCGTGCTGTACAGATATTGCTGGCTGAAAATGTTTGAAAACGTCTTCCACTGTTTTTAATCCTGTTACGATTTCAGGAGTATAAGACTCTTCTGTTGTAAGTTGGCTTACTATCAGTGATTTATTTTCCTGTATTTCCTGAATAGCTTCATTAGCGTCTACTTTTACCTCGTTTCCGCCAACACCATAATTAAACATTGCCATATTATTGTTATTTTGAGATTTATTAATTTGGTTTGGATCTGTCTTTGAGTAATTTACTGATGAATCAAATAAATTACCAATCCAGTGTTTAAATTTAAAAAAAACTGTAACATAAAAAATTTTACTAAGATTTTTATTGAATCATCTCAATTCATTTACATTTATTCAACATAAAATCACCATATTACGATATCACTAAGCTATGAAAAAATAAATAAAAAGATTCAAGAAAAAATAAATAAAATTTTACCCACTCTACTTTTATACAAAAGCATCAAATGAATGTTAAAATAAGAATTCCCCAGAGATCACAAAAAAATATTCTTTATATTTAATGAAAGTGAACAGTGTCATGAAAGATGTAAAAATAGCGTTCAGAAAACCGATATTTCCAGTTTCAGAAGCATTACAACAATATTTAGAAAAATATAACAGAACCACCAAAATCAAGTTTCTGTATGAAGACCTCTTAAGATTTAGTGATAGTGTAAGAATTCTGGATAAAGACGGAAAAGATACTTTGTGGCTGGGTGTATTGTATCCTGAATATGAGTTTAAAGAAATAGAGGCTAACTTAAATAAGATTTATACCCTTCTCCATTCTGATGGGGACATTGCTACTTTACCTTACCTGAAAGTAGATACTATCGACTTTTGTACGTTTGGAAATTCTAAGCCTTTCCGGGTTCGCGTGAGAAATGTTCTTAATGATAATTATACTTATTTTTATATTAAACAGGCTGATGCTTCCCGAATATTTGGTCTGGAGCTTGAAGACCTGCTTTCTCCCAACCGGATAAACTTTCTGGTTTATAAAAATACTTTGATTGAGGAACATATTCTGGGAATTCCCGGTGATGTTTTCATTCAGAAACATCTATTCAATTGTACAGAACTGGAAAAGGCACAGATTTCCAAGGAGTTTGTGAAATTCAATGAGCGTTGTCTTATTGGTCTTCTTGGTGACATGCGTTCTTATAATTATGTGGTAATTCCTATTCATGATTTTGACCAGGTTATTTATAGAATACGCCCCATTGATTTTGATCAACAGTCTTATGAGGGGAATTTGAAAGTGTATCTTCCGCAATATTTTAAAGAGAATAATCAAATGGTGAATATGGTACTGGAAAAACTGAAACCCAGTTCTATAGAACAATACCGTAAAGAGGTACGTTCACAGATCGTAAAAAGAGTGACCAGCAGCCAAAACAGATTTGATGAGCTTATTTCTATTATGAAAAAAGATAATATTGCTCCTGAGGCTAATGTGACAGAATTAAGTACAGCTTTACGGAAACTCACCTACGATGTGAATTTCAAGTATTGTAAAACCATGGGAGAAATTATAGAAACCGGAATCAAGTTTGTGCTCCGGAATTATAAGAAAGAATATTAAAAGAGAATCCGCTTCGTAATTGAAGCAGATTCTTTCTTTTCTAACAATTTTCGGGTAAAATTACCAGATTTTTATTCTGTCCTGAGGAGCTTTATACAATTTGTCCCCCGGTTTGATATCAAATGCTTTGATGAATGAATCCTGATTTACAAGTGGTCCAAAAGCTCTGAACATTCCCGGAGAGTGTGGGTCTGTTTTCACCTGATTGATCATATACTGATCGGTAGCTTTGGTTCTCCAAACAGTAGCCCAGCTCATGAAGAATCTCTGATCCTGAGTGAATCCGCTGATTTTTCCCGGGTTTCCTTTATCTTTTAAATACATTTGAAGGGCATCGTAAGCTACTGCTACTCCACCTAAGTCACCGATATTTTCACCACTTGTAAATTTACCGTTCACGAAGCTTCCTTTTACAGGTTCGTAAGCACTGTACTGAGCGGCTAACTGACCTACTTTTGCATCAAAGTTTTTACGGTCTGCATCACTCCACCAGTTATTCAGGTTACCATCTCCATCGAAACGCGAACCACTGTCGTCAAATCCGTGAGAAATTTCGTGACCGATAACGGCTCCTATCCCTCCGAAGTTTACAGCTGCGTCAGCTTTAGGATTGTAGAAAGGCGGCTGAAGAATTGCTGCAGGGAATACAATTTCGTTGTTTGATCCGCTGTAGTAAGCATTTACAGTTTGTGGAGACATTCCCCATTCTGTTTTATCAACAGGCTTTCCTACTTTGTCCAGACTTCTCTGGTATTGCCATGCTGCTACATTCTGCAGGTTAGAATATAAAGTAGCACCTTCTTTTGGAGATTCTACTTTTAATTGAGTATAATCTTTCCATTTATCCGGATAAGCAATTTTTACGGTAAACTTGGATAGTTTTTCCTGAGCTTTTACTTTGGTTTCAGGAGACATCCAGTCTATATTCGCGATGTGTGTTTTGAATGATTTTAGAAGGTAATCAATATACGTTTCCATCTGCTTTTTAGCTTCCGGAGTGAAATATTTGTCTACATACAGTTTTCCGAAAGCTTCACCAAGAACACCATTCACAAGGGTAAGCCCTCTTTTGTTCATGGGGCGCTGCTCTTTCTGTCCCTGTAAATATTTAGCATAGAAATCAAATCTGATCTGTTCTAAGCTGTCATCCAGATTGCTTGCATTTCCGTTGATGATATGGTATTTCAGATAGTCTTTTAATAAAGGAAGATTTTTCTGCGTAATGAACTGATCCATATTCTGGTAATATTTCAGTTCTCCAATGATTACTCTGTCTGTGTTTACTCCTGCATCTTTAAGATATTTGGCAAGGTCTACGTTTTTTACAAGTCCTGATAATTCTGATACCTTTTTAGGGTTATATCTTAAATTAGCATCTCTGTTCTGCTCAAGAGTCAATAAATAATTGGCAAGCTGCTTTTCAAAGTCTACCACATTTTGTGCAGCCTGAGGAGAATTTTTATATCCTAAAACTCCGAATAGTTTTCCAACGTAGGTTTGATATTCTGCCAGTGTTTTAGTATTGGCATCATTTACTTTCTGGTAATAATCTCTTCCAAGACCTAGATCCGGACCGCCAAGATACACTGCATTCATGTTGGAATTCTTCATATCAGCACCTACTCTCCATCCATAGAAAGAGTTGTCGCCTAATTTTGTAGCTTCCAAAAGATATTTCTGAAGATCACCAAGACTTTTAATAGCATCTACCTTGGCAAGATCAGCTTTGATAGGAGCCAAACCTTCTGCATTTCTTTTATTGGTATCCATAAAAGAGGCATACAGATTCTGGATTTTCTGGCCTTCAGATCCGGCAGGATATGATTCTGTAAGAATTTTGTTTAAGATATCTAATGAAGCATCATCCACATTTTCTCTCAACGCATTGAAAGAACCCCAATTGGCTTTATCAGAAGGAATTTGAGTAGTTTTCACCCAATTTCCGTTCACATAGCTAAAAAAGTCATCCTGCGGGCGGACACTGGTATCCATATACGATAAATTGATCCCCTCTTCTTTTGCTTCTTCTTTTACCGGTTCAGCTACTTTTGCTGTAGCTTCTGTTTTATTGTCTGTCCCTGCAGTCTTTGCTGCTCCACAAGAATTAAGAAATACAATACCCGAAAGGGCAAGTATTCCAATATTTAGCTTTTTCATTAAAGATAATTTTTGATTTTACACAAACTTATCAAATATACAAACTTTAATGATATGTTATGACTGATATTTATATATGGGTGAAAATTGAAGATGGGATTGAAAGTTTAAGGTTTAAGGTTTAAGGTTTAAGGTTTAAGGTTTAAGGTTTAAAGTTCATCGTTTAATGTTTGGTGCTATTGGGTAGACCACCCCGTCAAAAATTCTTTGAATTTTTGCCACCCCTCCGTGGGAGGGGAATGATGGAAGCCGTTATTGTAAAGAATCTCCCATCGATTCCATATCACATCCCCTATTACTTATTACTTATTACTTATTACTTATTACCTATTTTCCTTAATCCCTAAAACCTGCTACCTATCACCTGCTACCTATCATCTATTACCTGCTACCTAAAAAAACAAAACCGCCCATTGCTGAGCGGTTGTTATTGTTACCAGATTTTGATTCTTTCTTCCGGAGTTTTGTAGAGTTTGTCTCCTTTTTTCACATCGAATGCTTTGTAGAAAGCGTCAACGTTAATAAGTGGACCAAAACTTCTGAAATATCCTGGAGAGTGCGGGTCAGTTTTCACCTGATTCACCATATATTTCTCGCTTGATAATGTTCTCCAAACGGTTGCCCAGCTTAGGAAGAATCTCTGATCCTGAGTGAATCCACTGATTTTCCCTGGGTTTCCTTTGTCTTTCAGATACATTTGAAGAGCGTCATAAGCAATGTTTACACCTCCTAAGTCAGCGATATTTTCACCGTTTGTGAAAGTTCCGTTTACAAAAGTTCCTTTTACAGGCTCGTATTTGTCATATTGAGAAGCAAGAGCTTTTGTAGCTTTTTCGAAATTTGCTTTATCTTCCGGAGTCCACCAGTCTACCAAGTTACCGTCAGCATCGAACTGTGCTCCTGAATCATCAAATCCGTGGCTCATTTCGTGACCGATAACCGCACCGATACCTCCGAAGTTTACCGCAGCATCAGCTTTAGGGTTAAAGAATGGCGGCTGAAGGATCGCTGCAGGGAATACAATCTCGTTATTTACCGGGTTGTAATAGGCATTTACAGTCTGTGGAGTCATTCCCCATTCTGTTTTATCCACTGGCTTACCAATTTTAGCTAAATCTTTATTGTACTGCCATTCTCCGATATTCTGAAGGTTTTTGTAAAGGTTTCCTCCATTCGCTTCAGAAACGATATTTAATTTTGAATAGTCTTTCCATTTGTCAGGATAAGCTACTTTTACAGTGAACTTGTTCAGCTTCTGCATTGCTTTTTCCTTAGTTGTAGAAGACATCCAAGCTAAGTTATTGATGTGAACGGCAAAACTTTTCTTTAAATAATCGATCAATTCTACCATCTGAGCTTTTGCTTCAGCCGGGAAATATTTCTCAACATATAATTTTCCGAAAGCTTCTCCTAAAGAACCATTGATCAACTCAAAACCTCTCTTGTTAAGAGCTCTTTGTTCCTGTTGTCCTCTAAGATATTTACCATAGAAAGCAAACTTCATGTTGCCTAAGTTTTCGCTTAAGTAAGAAGCACTTCCATGGATCATGTGGAATTTCAGATAATCCTTGATCACAGGAAGATTCTGAGCATTTACTAATTTATCGAAGCTCTTATAGAATCCTAATTCACTGATAATTACTTTATCAGAATTTACCCCTACTTTTTTAAGGTAACCTGGAAGGTCAACATTTTTCACCAAAGCAGAAAGTTCAGCCATTGTCTCAGGGTTGTACTGAAGAGTGTTATCACGGCTCTGCTCATTGGTCAGGTAAGTCTGTGCGATGCTTTTTTCATAATTAACGATACCTTTTGCTGCTTCATCAGCATTTTTGTATCCTAATTCTTTTAGCATTGAAGCTACATATTTCTGATATTCAGCAATCGCTTCTGTATTTTTCTCGTTTACTTTCTGATAGTAATCTCTTCCTAAGCCTAGAGAAGGATTTCCTAAGTAAACTGCATTCATTTTAGAATCTTTAAGGTCTGCATCTACTCCCCATCCGTAAAAAACGTTTTCACCTTCTTTCGTTACAGAAGTCAGGTAGTTCTGAAGATCAGCCATATTTTTAATAGCATCAATCTTATTCAGATTTTCCTGGATTGGTTTGATTCCGTCTGCATTTCTCTTCTGCATGTTCATGTAAGTAGCATACAGGTCCTGAATTTTTTTCCCTTCGCTTCCGTCAGCAAATTTATCTTTCAGAAGAGAGTTCAGGATGGTCATGGAATTGTTATCCGTATCCTCAGCCAGTTTGTTGAAGCTTCCCCAAGTTGGTTTGTCAGATGGAATTTTGGCTGTTTTCATCCAAGTTCCACTCACATAGTTATAAAAATCATCCTGAGGACGTACTGAAGTGTCCATCAAGCTAAGGTCTAAACCTTTGTCTGTGTTATTCACTGCTACTTTAGCAGCTTTAGCTTGTGCGCTCATCGTAGTCTGAGTGCAGATCCCTGCTATTAAAAACAAAGAAAGCGTTATTTTTTTCATTATGATAACAATTTTTAGAATATGTATGATTTATTTCGTATTTGTTACTTGAATATGAAAACAAATTTAAATAAATAACATGAAAGTATTATAAGTGGGAAGTTGGAAACAGGAAGCTGGAAGTTATTAAAGTCATAAAACAACCTCCAGCTACCTAATTATATTTTTTTGGTTCAAATCTTTACTGGAAAATCAGACAATAAGAGACAGAAGCTGGAAGTTATAAGAATCGTAAAAAATGATAACTGAGAAAACAACATCCAGCCTCACTCTTCCAGCCTCCAACCTCATTAAGATGTTGCTATCTCTTTTACATTCCCGGTTCTTTTTAGGAATCCCCAGGACTGCATTTCGCCTTTCAGTGCTTTTCTTAAACTTTTAAATAATACAATATACATCAGCCATCTATACCCGAATCTCTGTGGAATAATATACAACAGATTGATTAGTTTTTCCTTCTGCATGATGAATGCTACTAATGCTAATGAAGCATCTACCAAAAGGAAAATCAGATAATAGGTGAATATTTTGTCTCCGTTTCCGGACAGGATTCCAAAAAACATAATCACGTCTGCCAATGGCGAGAAAAATGGAATGATGTATTGGAATAATAAAATATTCGGCATTGCCCAAAGTCCCAATCCTTTATATTTGGGGTTAAGGAAAGTCTGTCTCTGTTTCCAGAACATCTGCATGATTCCGTAAGTCCATCGGAAACGTTGTTTTAAAAACTGTTTTGTGGTTTCAGGAGCTTCCGTTACAGCAATTGCTCTGTTTTCATTCGCTACGGTATATCCCGCTTTTAATATTTTAACCGTAATATCACAATCTTCTGCCAGAGTATCGGATGAATATCCTCCTGCTTCTATGATCACAGACTTTTTAAATGCACCAATAGCTCCCGGAATTACAGTAATAGCATTAATGTGCGCATACGCCAGTCTGTCAAAATTCTGGCTTGTTGTATATTCTATAGCCTGCCATTTGGTAAGCCAGTTTACCCTGTTCCCTACTTTAACATTTCCTGCTACCGCTGCTATTTTTTCTTCCGGATCAGAATTTAAAAATCTTGCAATCATATATTTCACGGCATCCTGTTGTAATTTGGTATCGGCATCAATACATACTACATATTCTGCATCAGTTTGTGATATTCCGAAATTCAGGGCAGTGGCTTTTCCACCGTTTCCTTTGGTGAAAATTTTCAGTTTCGGGTGATCCGGAAATGCTTCCAATGCTTTTTCATACGTGGAATCTTTGCTTCCGTCATCTACCATAATAATATTAAAATTAGGATAGGTCTGTTTCAACAAATTCTGCAGGGAAGAAACAATATTCACTTCTTCATTGTATGCAGGAACAATGATTGAAACCTTCGGGTAGGAATCCAACACCGGAAATTCACCTAATTTTTTTTCTTTTTTTCTTTCTTTAAAAGCCCAGTAAGCCATCAACAATAATCTGATCAGTCCCAACACAATGAAAATAGTAAACAATGCAACCAGGAAATGGCTTATTCCATAGATCATCGTAGCCAATACAAGATTCAACTGCATGATATAATATGATCTTGTTTTAGGAACTTCAGGCATCAGTTCGCTTCTGCTTTTGTGCAGAATATTCGTAAGGTTTGTAAAATGATAACCTTGTTTCTGAAGAGTCGGAATCAGGATTTTTAAAGCTTTTACAGTTTCTTCTCTGGTATCTCCGCCTGCATCATGAAGAAGAATGATATTCCCTCTCTCCTGCTTAATTCCAGCCATTACACGTTTTACGATTTCATCTGCTTTTATCCCCGGCTGCCAGTCTTCAGGGTCTATATTTTCTCCGATATCAAGATAATTTTGCTGTCTTGCCAAAGCTACAGGGATAATCTCTTCTGAAGTTGTAGGCTCCGAGTCTGCATTGTATGGAGCTCTGAACAGAATTGTACTATGACCTGTGATACATTCGATCAGCAGTCTTGTCAGTTTCATTTCAAGCAAAGCTCTTTCAGGACTTACTTTGGCTACATTTTCATGAGTAAAGGTGTGATTTCCTATTTCGTGTCCTTCACGGTAAATTCTTTTAACGAGCGGAAGGTTCTTTTCTGCATTGAGTCCTACCAAAAAGAAAGCTGCCGGAACATGGTATTTGGACAAAATATCCAATACTTGCGGAGTATACGTTTCATCCGGACCGTCATCAAAAGTAAGAACGAGTTCTTTCTGAGGAGCGCTTCCATATTTTTTGACTTCGTAAGAACTTGGATAGGTAATATAATTTTCGTCTGTGATAATTTTCTCTTTCGGATCAATTTCCAGAGCAATTTTCCCATCATGAGGGGTATTCAGAACATCTAATACTTCTCCGTCTCCGATGTAATCCACCATGGTTTGTCCTTTCACATTTTCCAGTGTTTTTAAATTCAGCTTGGATAATCCGGCAAACGTAAGGTCTTTATCATAGAAATTCCAGACTCTGCTGTCTTCACTTCCGAGTCTCCAGAGTGCAGTTCCTGCTAACGGATATTCTGAGGAAAAACGCATCGTATTGAAAATAGAAGCCGCATCATTGAAAAATACAGTGTGGGTTAAATTTTTAGAATCCGTGTAAGAATAATTTAAATTAAACGTATTGTCATTAAAATCAATAACTGCTTTACTTGCACTGGCTTTAGTAATGGCCTGCATGTAAGTAACGGAGGTATTGTCATCCTTATTGGAACTCCAGTCATAGCCGTATGCTCCCAAGCCCAAAATGATTTTTTGTGGAGAAACTTGTTTCACGATTTTCCCAGTCTGTTCTTCAATCCATTTTTGGGAAGAAACCGGACCTGCATCACTTCCTGCTGAATACTCATCATAAGCCATCAGCACAAAGTAATCTACATAAGGATTCAGTCTTGGAATATTGTAATCGTCATTATCAGTCATGATATCCATGGTAACCAGCAGCTGATTTTTTTTGAAGGTCTCTGAAAGTTCTTTCATAAAGGCAATCAGATTATCATCAGAATTCAGGTTCATATCTTCAAAGTCGATATTAATTCCTTTGAAGTGGTATTTTTTACATTGCTGGGTGATTTTTTGAATCAAATGGGTTCTTTTCTGCGGATCATTCAAAACTTTTACCAGTCCTTCTGCACGGAATTCTCGGTCTGAGTTGTTACTCAGCATCGGCATGGCAGCAACACCTGTTCTTTTGATCACTTTATATCCTTCCGGATCCACATTGGTTTTCAGATCACCTGTTTTGGGATCTAGGAAAAACCATTCAGGAAAAACAAGATTGACGTGTCTGATATTTCTTTTCAGAGACATGAGTGACTGAGGGTCCCATGCCACATAAAAGGCAGATCGGATTCCTCCCGGAAACTGAGCCCAGTTTCGGTTTTGATTTTTGTATCTTTCTTCTCTTGCCTTCTGAATTTTATCGAGGCTGGTATGGATTGTTTTTTCAGAAATAAAGCTTCTGAAACCTTTGTATTCTTTGGAAATTTTATTCTCCTGAAGATAGGGCTTATTGGCTGTAATAACTGCTTTATAATCTTCTTTAAAAGGAATTTTAGGACTTCTGTCCAGGGTCATCATCAGACCTAAAGCAAGAAGAAGCAGTATTCCTATAAAAATAAAAACACGGCTTCCCCATTGTACACTTTTCCAGCGTTTTTTGCTGCTGGTCTGAAAAATCTGTTTGGAATTTTCCACGATTTTTGAAATTTATTGAAGGGCTTTCAAAAAGCGTGAAAAACTGTATAAAAATTAATTAAAAAAAAATTAAAAATAAAGCATTCTATTTAACTGTTGATAAGAAGGCTTACCAAATCCTGAATTACCTTTTGGGAAACAAAATCCATAAAGTCTACTCTTTCCAGATGAGGCATATATAATTTGGAGGTTACTTCCTGATCATTGATCCTGATCGTATAGTAAACCGTTCCCACCTCTTTACCATCTTCTCCTTTTCCTGGCCCGGCAACACCTGTTGTAGAAAGGGAAATATGGGTTTCAAACAATTGCTGGCAACCTTTGGCCATTTCCTGAGCTACCTGTTCACTTACTACAGTGAACTCATCCACAGTTTCTTTGGAAACATTTAAAATTTTAATCTTTTTCTCTGTGGCATACGCTACCATTCCGCCAAGGAAATATTTTGAACTGCCGGAAACTGAAGTGATCATTTTTGCCAGTTCACCTCCGGTACAGCTTTCTGCGGTAGAAATTGTCAGATTCCTTTCGGTAAGCATTTCTGCCAGAATATTTTCAATTTTATCTTCACTTACAGCGATAACGTGGCCTTCTACCAACGGAAGCAGTTTCTGGATTTCTTCTTCTGTTGTCTGTTTCAGCAATTCTTCATTCTCCCCGGAAGCTGTCAGACGAAGTTTTACACGTGTTCCAACCGGAAGATAAGACAGTGCAATATTTGCCGGAAGCGCCAGTTCCCATTCTTCAATTTTGTCTGCAAGAATACTTTCAGGAATTCCTACCACAGAAACAATTCTGGTATGAATATAATGAAGCTTAAATCTTTTCTGCAAATAAGGAATGATCTGATCTTTGATAAGCGGCTTTACCTCATAAGGAACTCCCGGAAGGCTGTAACACAATTTTCCGTTTTGTTCCATCATCATGCATGGAGCCGTCCCGTAATGGTTTTGAAAAACAATGGACTTGGTAGGCACAAAAGCCTGTTCTTTGTTTCTCTCCAGAATATCTGCTCTTCCTCTTCTTTCCATATATTCTTTAAGATGGTTGAAGGTTACCTCATCCAAAGCAATTTCATCATCGAAATACTCTGCCAGCGCTTTTTTGGTTTTATCATCTCTGGTTGGGCCTAATCCGCCTGTGGTAATGACAAGATCTCCTTTTTCAAATGCAGCACTTAAAGCTTCTTTAATGGTTTCAATTTCGTCTGAGATCGTAAGAATCTGAACAACTTTTATCCCTACATTTTTAAGTTCCGTGGCAATAAAATTAGAATTGGTATCTACCGTGTTTCCGGAAAGGATTTCATCACCGATAGTAATCAGAACAGCTTTTTCCATATGTTTTTTTGTTGAAAAAAATTCTATGCAAATGACGGAAAATTCTGTGGCAGCGGCAATATAAATTGATTTTTTCTATTTTTGACGAAATTATCTAAAACTACAATACAAATTATGTCTAAATATGATGATGCTTCATGGCATTATGGCGGTGATTTTCCGGAAGGACTTCCCCAGAAAAATGGGGCAACCCACACAGGAATGTTCCTGAACTGGTGTATTCATAACAATCTGATTTCCGAAGAACTGAAGGAAGACAATGCTGAGGAAATAGAAAAAGTAAAACGAAGAGAAATTACTGGAGCTGAATTCATTATGGATGCCTGTGATGGTAAATTTTCCGAATATGATCTGAATGAGCTGGGGAATCTTTTTGCAAAAGATTATTATGCCGACGATACAGACTTCGGAAACAGATACAGCTCATTTGCTGATGATTACGTGAATCTTTTTGATGGTAAAGCAGAGGAAAATGATTATGAATACGAAACTTTCTATCACATTGAAGACACTTACGAAAATTATGACCTGATGAAACAGGTTATTGATCACCGTTTTGAGGAATGGAAAGAGTATATTAAAAGTTAAAAAACAAAAAGCGAAAAGCGAAGGAAAACAATTTTCTTCGCTTTTTGTATTAATTATGTTTCACCCAGATCAGTTCATCGGTATTATAACCGATTTTTCTGGCTTTCTGAATGAAACGCTGACGGATGCTTTCCGGAATATCAGTGGTACGGGAAAGAATCCATAAATATTTTAAACTGCTTCCAGCTACCAGCGCATATTGATAGTCTTCATCAATATCTATCACATTATAACCAGCCCAAATTGGTTTGAAAAATGAAACTTTAAGACGCGCTTCAGTAGGATCTTTTACAAATTTTGCTTCCCCGATGGATTCGTTCCATACTTTTTTAACGTAATCATACCCTTTATTTCTAACCTGAACCGTTCCATCCGGATTTTCTGTATATTCTGCGGTTACATTATCCATATTTTTCTCGAACCTGTAGTCAAAACGGGCGATCTCATACCATCTGCCAAGGTATTTTTTAAGATCAAAATTCTTAACGGCAGAGGCTCCTCTGGGAATTCTTACAGAATAGGAATTGAACATGATAAGACCCAATGCTCCCAGGGAAACGGGAAGTATAATTTTATGAATGGTTTTCATGACAAGAATATTTTGGTGATTATGATAAAAACGTCAAAAATAATGCCTTAAGTCTGTTAAAGATACAATAAATTCTATGAAAATACTTTCAGGAAATTATCTTTAAAGCTTCCTGAAACCTCAATTTCTGTATCATCAGACAGCATTACAGTTCCGCTTTTATGATAGGATTTCACAAATCCTGTATTGATAATATGGGAACGGTGAACCCTCACAAACGGGTTTTCCAAAAGATCATCAAAGTGTTTCAGAAAACGGCATACCATCTTCTTCGAGCCATCTGTAAGATATACCTGGGTAAAATTTCCGTCTGCCTGAAGTCTTACGATATCTTCAGTCTTTACTACATCAAATCCCTGTAGTGTCGGCAAGATCAATTGTTGTTTTTCAGGTTTTAACTTTAGGTTTTCAAGAAGAATTTTGTTTCGGTTGAGCTCATCTTTTTTCTCAAGACTTTCAGCCACTTTATTGACCGCCAGAATAAGCTCCTGAATATCAATTGGTTTTAAAATATAATAACTTGCAGATTTATTTAAGGCCTGTAAAGAATATTGTGAAAATGCAGTAATGAAAATGGTTTCATAGGAGAACTCTTTGGTAGCTTCCAGAACATCAAAGGCATTTCCAAAAGGCATTTCTACGTCCAGAAAGACCAGCTGAGGCTGATTTTCGGCAATTAAAGGAACGGCTTCTTTGATATTTTCAGCTTCGCCAAGGATTTCCACTTGCGGACAGTATTTGGTCAGATAGTTTCGTAAAACTTCTCTTGCTATGAGCTCATCATCTACAAGTACGGCTTTTATTTTCATTTGAATAGATATTAGGTGGCAATGTGTAGGTTGCAGATGCAAATTAGTAATATTTAACCAATCGTACAATCAGACCCAAAACATACAAAGTATATGCCTTTTATTTACCTAAATCTTCACTAATTCACAAGCAATAATCCGCCTGAATTCAGTCTATACCATATTGAGTTGGATAGTTACCAAAACACCACTATTATTTTCCTTATCCTTTACGGAACAGGTGATATGTTTTTTATACAGATCATTCAGGAGCTGAATTCTTTCCAGTGTATTTTTCATTCCTCTGCCCTCTCTGGTTTTTTGGTGCTGGGTTTTTTGCTTTTTACTTTCTTCAATGCCTATTCCATTGTCTTCAATGAGGATTTTCAGATGAGATTCACTTTTTTCAAAGCTTAGTTTTAAAAATCCTTTGTCAGCTCTGTACCGGAGTCCGTGCCAGACAGCATTTTCCAGAAACGGCTGTATCAGCATTCCGGGAACCTGAAGATTTTGCATATTTAAACTTTCATCCACGTCAATTTCATAATCGAATTTATCTGCAAAACGTGTTTTTTCCAGAGCAAGGTAGTTCTGAAGAAGATCCAGTTCCTGCTGAAAAGGGATAAAATCTTCGGTTGAATTTTCCATCACACCACGCATCAGTTTCGAAAATTTAGTCAGATACTGATTCGCCTCCAGTTCATTGTTGGTTGCGATAAAGTGATTCACGCTGTTTAAACTGTTAAAAATAAAATGCGGGTTCATTTCTCTACGAAGCGACTGCAAAGCAATTTTCTTATTCTTTATCTGAACTTTTTTCAGGGTTCTGAAAATAAAAATAATTAATACAGTCAGCAATATCAAAGCACCGATCAAGGTATAATTGAAAACATTCTTTTTTCTGATAAGTTCATCTTTCAACCCTTTTTCTTTTTCCAGCTGTGAGATTCGTTGTTCTGTGTCTTCCAGGATTTTATTATCTACAAGGCTTCTGTCCTTGGAAACGAGATTCGGAAGTTTTCCCAAAAAGTCTCTGTACAGCTGAACAGAAGCATCTACATTTCCTGAAATGGCATAAAGGCTGTCCAGTTTTTTCACACTTTTCTGTGCTTCCAGCGTATGACCTTTGTCCAAAGCAATTCCGTAGGCATTTTTCAAAAGATCTACGGCTTCTTTCGGATCATTCTTTTTAATATAAATATCTGCCAGCTCCTGAATCTGATTAACTTTCTCCTGTGAGTTTTCTTTCACAAAATCTTCTTTCAATACCTTCTTTTTAGCTTCAATCGCTTTCTCGAAATTTTTGTTTTCTACATAGAGATCCGCAAGTTTCTGATTGATGGCAAGCGCTTGCTGAGGCGCTTCTTTTTTGGAAATTTTATACGCTGTATTCAGATTTTCTTCAGCACTGGAAACGTCTTTCTGTCTGAGATTAACGTCAGCCAGCTGACTGTAACTTTCCGCCAAGTCTCCCTGTTCGTTTTCTTTTTTGCTCAGGTTGATATTATTCTGAATCGCTTCTGCTTTAAGTTCCGGTGTGGGTGAAGAAAGTCTTGCCACATCATTAGAATTAACAGCTTTACTTTTTTCGCTGTAGCTTGCTTGGGCTGCCATACTGTAATTGCTGATGGCGGGTGTTATTTTATTCTGTTTTTCCTGGGATTGGGCTAATCTTCGGGTAGCTTTTTCAATATTGGGTTTATCGTTGAGTTTTTCATACAGCTTTTTTGCTTTTGTATAATACTCTTCACTTTTCGCAAAGTTTCCTCCATTGAAAAATGTTTCTCCGATGTTATAGTATGAATCCGCCTGGGCAGGTTCATTTTTGTTGTCCATTGCTTTTTTCAGCTTCTTCGTTTCCACCTGTACTTCTTCCACAGCAGCACTGCTATTAGTAGTGGTCTGGGAATATAGTGTATTTCCCCAAAGCACCAGTAAAAAGAGCGTAAAGAGTTTAAGCATTTTCATAAAACAAAGATATACATATATATAGTCTGCTCAAAAACTATTCACCAAGTGAAGTTTCCCATTCACCAAGTTGAGTCTTTGATACTGTGATCCTAAGGCTAAGTTTGAGGCAAAATAATTCAAATTTAAAAATCATGAAAAAACTAACATTTACATTTTGTCTCATCATTGCATCTTTCTTAAATTTTTCAAAAGCACAGGTTGGAGGAAACCAAATCTACAGAGACAGAAATAACACTGATTATTCCGCTCCCAGAAATCTCCCTGAATTTAACAATACCAATAGTTATTTCACCAACGATTCTACACTGATTGTCAATGTAAAAATATTAATGAACAAGCCTGCAGACCGTTACAAAATAACCCTTGGACTGAATGAGGAGGCTGATACTCCAAAAATTGCACTGGAGAATATCAACAAAAGAATCAGTGGTTTTATGAAAAGAATATCTTCAATGGGAATCAAAAGTGATGCTATTTTTGTGGATTTTATTTCACAAACGAAAGTCTATGATTACAACATCAATAAAGACTCACAGACAACCACCCAAAAAATGGACGGCTTTGAAACCAAGAAAAATATCATTATTACAGTAAACAAGCACTCAATGATTGAAAAGCTAATCTCTGAAGCTTCAGATTTTCAGATTTATGATGTGATTAAAGTAGATTATATCAGCAATGATATCGATACCATTCAGGAAGTTCTGCTCAAGGAAGCATATGCTGTCTTTGACAAAAAGAAGGAAAACTATTTTAAACTGTTTAAAAAGAAATTATTGGGAGCCCTACAGCTACCTCAGGCTTTACCTATGTTTTCCCTAAAAGCCAATATCAGAATTATACGGCTTTTGAAAGCGCGAATGTTACCTACGGATATGACACCAGATATGTAAAGAAGGA
This sequence comes from Chryseobacterium sp. CH21, assembly GCF_004119445.1. Taxonomy (GTDB): domain Bacteria; phylum Bacteroidota; class Bacteroidia; order Flavobacteriales; family Weeksellaceae; genus Chryseobacterium. The sequence goes on from NZ_QICI01000023.1 coordinate 128,500, forward strand.
AGAGAGAAAATCAAAAACCTTTTATTACGATGGTATAGATTATACCGGTTTTGATAAGGTCATCAATAATGCTGATCCTGAAGTGGGCATACAATATATCATGAACCTCAGTGTAAAATATGATCTGAAAAAGAATAAAGAGAAATAAAGTGAAACATCTCTTCATCATCTTAACAGCTTAAAAAATCTTAACCGTTCAAAAGTCTTTTTACCTCGTTCTTCTTTTTTCAAAGGCTCACCAAGTGAAAACTCCCTTTCACCAAGTCTCCCGGAATCCGGTGACTGATCTGTGTAATTTTACATCAGAATTAAAAATTTAAAAACAGGAAATTATGAAATTGAAACATTTTTTATTAATCGGAATTTTAACCCTTGGAAGCTTTGTAAATGCTCAGGAAGTAAAGAAAAACGCCATTGAAGTAACGGGCGTTGCCGAAATGGAAGTGGAACCGGATGAAATTATCTTCAGCATCGGGATAAAAGCTGATAATAAAAACGATCTGGCAGATAATGAAAAGAAGTTATTTGATATCTTAAAAAATGCGGGAGTAAAGAACGAGGATATCAAATTCAAATCAATGTATCAGAATATCTATTCTAAAACAGCTAAGTTTTCTAAGAATTACCTGTTTAAAGCCAGTACAAAATCAAGTCTTAGTAAAATCTTTGAAGACCTGAACCAAAAATGGGTAAGCAGCCTGAACATTGCAGAAGTAAAGAATACTAAAATTGCAGATTTCAGAAAAGCGGTTAAGATCAATGCATTGAAAGCGGCTAAAGAAAAAGCAGATTATCTATTGGAAAGTATGGGAAAAAAGACGGGAAATGCTCTTGAAATTGTAGAAATAGAAGACTACACCAGCGATATGATCATGCCTGCAGCTTATAAAGGAAGATCTTACGGTGTGCAGGCGGAAATAGCTGATGCTCCGGTAGATTTCTCTTTTGATAATATTGAAAACATCAAGCTGAAATACAGCATCAAAACAAAATATGAAATCCTTTAAAATAACAGATTTAGGAAAGCTGCCTTTTGGGCTAGTCATGGTCGGAAGAAATTTCCGACCATTTTTTATGTTTTAAGTTTTGAAGACTTTTGCAGGATCACCCCCGCAAATATTATTAAAATTGCGGTAATCATATCCCGAAGTTCCATAGCGATGCGTCTTTTAGCTGTTTTATATCCTAAATTGTTTACTTTTTGTAAATCAAGAGCAGCATAGAAGCAATCATTGTCATGTAGAGCATTACTTCAATTCCGTTTTTATTGAGCGAAACAAGATGGCTTAAATTCAACTCTTGTTTCATAAATCTGAAGAATACCTCAATATCCCATCTTT
>NZ_QICI01000080.1 GCF_004119445.1 Chryseobacterium sp. CH21
TTTTTGCTACAAAACATTTACAATGAACAACTTAATTGCAAATTACGGAAGAATTTTGGAAGTTTTACGGGAAATTTCAGATGAAACACTTTTATCTTATCAGAGACGTATTCCCAAAATGAAGGATTTAGAGGTTGTAAGCCTCGTCTTGACTGCTGAATACATGGGGATTGACAGTGAAAATCATCTGTTCCGCCAACTTCCTGGTCTTATAAGCGAGAAGATAGAACGGAGTGTTTACAATCGCAGAAAGCGAAAATTATATTTGAAAATCAATGAAATACGTTTGAAAATAGCTCAGAGTTTTAATGAATTTGAAGATTGTTTTATTGTCGACAGTATGCCTTTGGAAATCTGTAAAATCTCCAGAAGCGCACGTTCTAAAATATGTAAAGATGAACAGTATTGTTATCCAAACAGAGGTTTTTGCGCATCACAGCAAATGTCTTTTTATGGCTACAAACTTCATGCGGTTTGTTCTGTGAACGGTGTTTTTCAAAGTATAGACCTAAGTCCGGCATCTATTCATGATATTCACTTTTTGAAGGACATTAAAGAACAGTTGTCTGATTGTATCTTGCTTGGTGATAA
>NZ_QICI01000051.1 GCF_004119445.1 Chryseobacterium sp. CH21
AAAAAGTAAACAATTTAGGATATAAAACAGCTAAAAGACGCATCGCTATGGAACTTCGGGATATGATTACCGCAATTTTAATAATATTTGCGGGGGGTGATCCTGCAAAAGTCTTCAAAACTTAAAACATAAAAAATGGTCGGAAATTTCTTCCGACCATGACTACCAAAATGGAGGTCTTTTATTTTTATGCGATTGTTTTATGCTATGACTCCGGAACAATGATCTTTGGTACTTCCCGTTGCTGAAGACAAAACATTAATTTCATTATTCATTTTCAGAACGCCCATGAAAGCAAAGATCAGCGCTTCCTTATAATCGATGATTTTCTTTTCAGGGATAATGACTTCAGATGTTGTTTTGGATCTTATTTTTTCAATTAAAAAAGAGTTATAAGCACCTCCTCCGGTGATCAGGATGTCTTTTATATTATACTCATTGATGACATTAGCGATCTGCTGGGCCGTATGTTCAGTAAAAGTAGCAAGAGCATCCAGAGTTCCCACATTTTCAAGAGCTGGAAAAATATGCTCGTTGCACCATTCTATTCCCAAAGATTTTGGATGGGAATAGTGATAGAAATCCAATTCATTAAGTTGATCCAGCAAAGTTTTATTTATTTTTCCTTTTTCTGCAAGCTCTCCGTTTTCATCAAAGCTTTGATGAAGCTGTTTGGCCAAGTAATTCAAAATAATATTTACCGGAGCAATGTCGAAAGCAATTCTTTTTCCGCCTGACTGTAAGGAAATATTGGAAAATCCGCCAAGGTTCAAACAGGCGCTGTAGTTCGAGAAAAGTAATTCATCACCTATCGGAACCAATGGAGCTCCATTTCCATTCATCAGGACGTCCTGGCTTCTGAAATCGTAGATAACAGGTAATCCGGTTTCGAGTTTAATCGCTCTGCCGTCACCGATCTGAAGGGTGAATTTTTTCTTAGGCTGATGAAAAACGGTGTGGCCATGGGAGGCAATAAGACTAATGTTTTCAAGCTGATTCTTATTAATGAATCCTTTGACCTGCTGACCCAGGTAAAAACCATACTCAGAATGCAGTTCCAGTAAATCTTCGGCAGTAAGGTGGATGGAATTTCTAAGTAGGTTCTCCCAATCTTCAGAATAGGGAAGGGTCTCTGCTTTCAGGATTTGAAAGGTCCATTGGTCCTGCTTTTCAAATTCAGCAAGACAGATATCCAAACCGTCCAGACTTGTCCCGGACATGAGTCCAATAGCCAGAGCTTTCATTATTGTTGGAATTATTTTTTATTCTCAGAAATTCTTTTTGAACTGAAATCTCCTGAGTTGTTATAGAAAGTATATTCTGAGAAATCATCTTTTGCAGTCATTCCATTGGCACCTACCAGCGTAGAACCATCTTCCATGGTCACATATACGGTATCTTTGGTATAGATTCTGTTCTTTTTCTGATCCCAATAAATACTCTGCATAGCAAATCTTTGCCCCTCATTGGTTTTTATTCTTACATCACCTTTGGCTTCATAGAATTTTTTATATTCAAAAATACGAGCGTATTTGGCTGTAATTCTTCCTGGAACCTTAGGTTTCTTTTTATCGAAAAACTCAATGTCAATTCCTTTTCTGGCTACTACATAAGGGCTGTCGATCAGTTCATACTTTTCAATGATGGGTGCTTTGGCTTTTAAAGTGACAAAGCCGGAATCACGCTGTATAATATTGGCATTGTTGATGATCTGCGAAGGGAAATTCTTACTTTGGCTGCCATTTCTTTTGGTAAGATCCTCTTCACAGGATGTCAATATAAAAAATATAGCACAACTAAAAAGGCATGCTATATTTTTATATGATATTTTTTCTGAAAAATTCATTCTAGTTATAAAGAGCCTTTCTGAACCATTTATCAGCAAAGTTGAAGCCGATTTTCAGGTTGACGAAATTCTGGTTGATCAAGTTGTTTTGAAGAGTTCCTCTTTTCCCAACTTCAAGTCCTATTTCAAGACCACTCATTCTGGTGATACTGCTGTTTTTGAATGGAAGCATTACTCCGGCAGAAATACCGAATTTATTGATGCTTGTTCCTTCCAGCTTAAGGTTTCCTCTTTCATAGAAGGCTCCATATCTATAGACTACCCTTGAGAAGTAGCTTCTGAAGTTGTTATAGTTAGGAAGGTACCATCCACCGGCAGAAATTCTGTACGTATCTTGAAAGTCGAAAGTTTTACCAAAATAAGAGATATCTTCTCCTTTTTTATAATCTACCTGTCCTGAGAAGAACCAGTGATTTTCGCTTCCGTATCCAACCCCAACGGATGCCTGAAATGGAAGAAGGTTTTTAGATTTCGTATTCTGTTGATCTATGATGGTTTCTGATCCGTCCACCTTAGTAGTTTCCTGAGCGTCAGAATATCTGTATGTACTGTTGATGTATTCAGTAGTCATATTACTTGTGTTACCAAAAGTAGCAGTAGCTCCTACTGTGAATTTCTTGTCAGTACGTGTATTTAAAGTCTGGTAGCTAGTACCAAGTGTAAAGTTAAAGTTTCTGATTCTGTTTTTAGTCTGATAACCGTTCACGTATTCTCCCATATAACTGCCAGTAGCACTGTTATAAGCACGGAATTCGTTAAGGTCGCTAAGATCACCAAAATAAAGGTTAGCTCTTGCCCCCACAGAAAGTTCCTGATTGATTTTATAGGAAACTGCTACCTGTGCAGTGTTCAAAGTTCCACTTCCTTTAAAGTTATTTCTGTAAAGAGGAGTCTTATCTGCATTAAGCTGTTCAGTTACGATATCGTAGCTTTTGGAACTGTATGGCTGATAAGAGATTCCCATTTTTACTTTAGGAGATAATGGAAAAGCCAATGAAATACTAGAAAGATACGTAGAATGCTTTGTAGATTTCATATCGTTATAATTCGATTTGAAATAATTGTTTTCATTGGTAGCTTCCAGCCTGATACTCGTAAGTTCAAAATTGGCGTTGTTTGCCGGGTTGGCAAAATTGAAGCTACTGGTAAAATCACTTATAAAAGCAGTTGATATACCTCCCATAGAAGTAGTCTCGATCGTATTATCATATTTCACATCCCCAATTCCATAAGTTGCATACGGAGAGTTGCTTAGACTCTGTGCATTAAGAAAATATCCAACTGATATGAATGATACTACAAAGATTTTTTTCATTCTTTATTTTTAAAACAATGCGCAAATATCTTAAATATTAATGAATTGTAAAAATTATATGTGGTTAAAGTTTGTTAAGGGCTTTTCTTTACAAGAAAAATGCAAATATTCGGCAATAAAAATATTAATTCTGTTTTATAAAAAAGACTGTTCTATGATGAACAGTCTTAAGTTTATAGAAGTATTTTTTCTGTAATTATTTTACCTGAAGAACAGAACGACTGTGGCTAAAGCATTCAAAGCTGAATTTACCGTGGTATTTCCCCATTCCTGATGTTCCTACACCTCCAAAAGGTAAGTAATGCGAACCCACATGGATAATAGCACTGTTGATTTCAGCATCTCCGCTTGTAGTATGATCTAAAACATAATCTGCAAACTTCTGATCTTCCGTGAAAACATATAGTGCCAGTGGTTTAGGACGGTTATTGATTTCTTCCAAAGCTTCTTCAATATCACCATACGTCATAATAGGAAGGATAGGCCCGAAGATCTCCTGCTGCATCACCTGATCATCCCAGATAATATGATCCATTACAGTAGCTTCAAAATGACGGGTTTCAAGATCATAATTGCCTCCGTAGATTACCTTCTCCGGTGCTGCTTCCAGATAACCTGCAAGATGTTTGATCTGATTCTGACTTACAATTTTTCCGATTTTCCCAAGAGAATTTCCTTCATAAGCCGTATCCAGATAGGCTTTGAATTTTTCAATAAATGCATCTTTTATCGATTCATGAATATAAATATAATCAGGAGCCACGCAGGTTTGTCCGCAGTTGATCCATTTTCCGTAAGAGATTCTTGCCACTGCTTTATCGAGATCTGCATCTTTATGAACAATCGTAGGAGATTTTCCTCCAAGTTCAAGAGTCACAGGAATTAGCTGTTCTGCAGCGGCTTTCATTACAATTTTCCCAACATTTGGGCTTCCTGTGAAGAATATATAATCAAAAGGAAGGCTTAATAATAAGGTGTTTTCTTCAATGGCTCCCTGAATAACCGAAACATACGATTTATCAAAAGATTCTTTTATAATATCTTCAAGAACCTGTGCAACGTGTGGGGTATTTTCGGAAGGTTTTATGATGGCTGTATTTCCAGAAATTAAAGCTCCGATAAGCGGACTGAATGTCAATTGAACAGGGTAGTTGAAAGGGCCTATAATATAAGTAACTCCATAGGGTTGATAGGTTATTTTGCTTTCAACTTCAGCTCCTGACGGATGGGGTTTTGAAGGCACAGGTGTAGGTTTTGCCCACTCATCGATATTTTCCAGCATATCATCAAGTTCGCTGATCACAATTTGAATTTCCACATACTCCGCTTCTTTTCTGCTTTTTCCCAAATCTGTAGCCAAAGCGTCACAAAGTGCATCCGTATGCTGTAAGAAAACTTCACGGAATTTTCGTAACTGTGCTTTTCTGAATTCAATATCTTTAGTCTGATTGGTTGTAAAAAAGGCTTTCTGCTGTTGAAATATGCCTCTGATTTTTTGTTCCAGGTCCTTATCCATTGGTTTACAATTTTAATATTTGAAATTGGTGTGAAATGGTAATCAATTTACGAATAATTTCACGGTGTAAATTTATTGTATAAAATTAAATTGTGTGAAATTTAATTTTCAGTTTTATTCTAATCCTATTATTGATATTTCCTATAATCTATAGTATGCACTTGTTTTTAAACTTTCATTTTGAACCGTTAAGATTGTATAAAGGTATTGATAGTATTTCCTTTAAACTTAATATCAGAATGATTCATCTTAATTGTTCTTTATTTCTTCAATCCTTCTTAATGGTTTTTATTATATCCTGCATTTTTATAGATGTAAAGAATCTCAAAATGTATGATCTATATTTTTATCCATTTTAAACCGACTTAATTTTATGAAATGAAATAAGATTTTTATCTTTGAAACATGAATTGGGAGAACATCGCCGGACAGACAAATCTGAAAAAACTTCTTAGGGAAAGCATTGCCGAAAACAGAGTGAGCCATGCCCAGCTTTTTGTAGGAAAAGAGGGATACGGAACACTGCCCATGGTTTTGGCGTATGCCAGAGAGATTCTAAGTAGGGAAAATGAACATGCTGCTGCGAAAGTGGAGCATCTCAATCACCTGGATCTGCATTTCAGTTTCCCTGTTTTTACAGATAATAGAAACTCTTTAAGCAAAAATAAGTTTGACGAGTTCAGAGAAATGATCCTGGCTTCTCCTTATGCAAGCTATGATGACTGGACAGCCTTTTTAGAATCAGAAAATAAACAGTTATTTATTTCTGCTGATGAAATTGACGAACAGAATCAGAAATTTTCTTTGAAAAGTTACGAAGGAGGAACCAAAATTTTGATTGTCTGGAGAGCAGACAAAATGAATACTGCGGCATCCAACAAGTTTTTGAAGTTTTTAGAAGAACCACCAGCAAAAACCATCATTCTTCTTACGGCAGAAAGTACCAATGATATTCTTCCTACCATCCTTTCCAGAGCACAGATTGTAGAAATCCCAAGAATAGAGGATGAAGATATTGAAAATCATCTCAAAAAGAATTTTTCTGTTTCAGAAGAAAAAGTGAGAGAGGTTATTCATGAAGCGCAGGGAGACCTTAATGAGGCTGTAAAGCTGTTGAATTCAGGAGATAAAAGCAATGAGTTTGAGAAGCTTTTTGTACAATGGGTAAGAGATGCCTTTATGGTAAAAAAGAAACCGGAATATCTTAGAAGTATTATTGTTTGGGCCAGAGAAATTGCAGGCTGGAACAGAGAAAAGCAAAAAAACTTCCTAAACTACTGCTCGGAAATTTTCAGGCTGGCACTCCTTCAGAATTATCAGTCCGGGAATCTGGTTTATAAAAAAATAGATGCTAACGGATTCAATTGGACTGGGTTTTCCAAATTTATCAGTGGGGCCAATATTGAAAGCATTTTGGAAGAAATCAATACTGCCGATCTCCATCTTACCAGAAACGGAAATCCTAAAATTGTCTGGACGGATCTGGGAATAAAATTATCACGTTACATTCATAAAAGCTAAGACCTGCTTAAAAGCAGATCTTAGTAAGAAATGATTATTGAAGAAGTTTTATAATGGCATCATTTTCCTGCATTACGGCATGCTGTAATGCGGTATTTCCTCTGTTGTCTTTTAGACTTTTGTCTGCTTTTTTGCTTAACAGCAGTTTGATAATTTCAGCTTTCCCAAAAACAGATGCATAAATAAGTGCTGTTGCATCGTTGTAATTTTTGATATTGGGATTTGCATGATGAGTGAGAAGAAGCTCTGCCATATTGAGATATCCTTTAAAAGCCGCACCCATTAAAGCGGTATTTCCATTCTGATCCTGAAGGTCAGGGGATGCTCCATTCTCTAAAAGCCATTGGGCAGCACGGTAGCTGTTGTTGTAAACCGCTAATATAAGAGGGGTGTATCCCTGATCATTTTTTGATTAAGGTCAGATTTGAACTGGACCAGCTCTGCTACCTGATCATTTTTTGCATAAGAAAATAGATCCTGAGCATGTAGTTTTGCGAAAAAAGCAGCAGACATTAAGATGAATATAGATAATGTATTTTTCATAAGGAACTATTTCGAGAGTAAAGATTCTAACTGATTTCGGTCCATTTTAATAAAGCCTGCAAGTCGTTTACCATATTCTGCATCAGCCTGATAGAAATAAGAAATCATTTTAGCAGCTGTTTTTTTATCCTTCAATGAAGATAAAGCACCTCCCAGATTTTTGATGAGATTATCCTGATCTTTTTTAGAAAATGAGCGGTAAAGTTCTCCTGCCTGTTTAAAATTATTCTCCTTATCAATTTTAGCTTGTGTAATAACCGTTCCTGCAGGTACTACAGATTCTGAATATTTAAACTTTTTATGGTCTGTCACTTCCGGTTTAGAGGCGGAAGGCTGATAGTTGACTTCCCCGGACTGAGGCCTTAAAGACATAAATCCATTTTGGTTGTACGTTAAAACTGTATTCTTTGATGCATTGATCGGAAGCTGCTGGAAGTTTCCGCCTATCCTGTGGCGCTGGGTATCAAAATAAGAAAATAATCTTCCCTGTAATAATTTATCCTCTGAAGGCTCAATTCCAGGTACCAGTGTTCCGGGCGAAAAAGCAGCCTGCTCAACTTGCTGGAAATAATTGGACGGATTCTGGTTGAGTGTCATCGTTCCTACTTTAATAAGTTTTGCCACAGACTCAGGCCATATTTTGGTGACATCAAGAGGATTGAAGTCCAGTTTCTCAAAATCATTCTTCTTAAGCATCTGTACATATAAATCCCACTGAGGGAACTTTTTGTTTTGGATAGCATTGTAGAGATCCAGAGTAGCATGCTCGGTCTGTGTTGCCTGTATCTTTTCAGCTTCTTCAGAGGTAAGATTTCTTTCTCCCTGTTTAGGAAGCCATTTGTATTTTATATAAGTTACTTCACCTTTATCGTTTACCCATTTGAAGGCATGTACCCCGTTGCCCTGCATTTCTCTGTAGTTGGCAGGAATTCCGTAGTCGGAGAACAACCAGGTAAGCATATGGGTAGCTTCAGGAATATTGGCGAAAAAATCAAAAACCCTGTTGTTATCAGAAGCACCGTTGGTAACAGGAGAAGGCTTGAATGCATGAACCATATCCGGAAACTTGATAGCATCCCGTATAAAAAATACAGGAAGATTATTTCCTACTAAATCATAATTCCCTTGATCTGTATAAAATTTAACAGCAAAACCTCTTGGATCTCTGTAGGTTTCCGGGGATCCCTGCTGATGCACAACTGTTGAAAATCTTACCAGAACAGGCGTTTTCTTTCCCGCCTTTGATAAGAAATCCGCTGAAGTTACATCAGAGAAATCTGCGTCCGCCACAAATTCTCCAATGGCTCCTGCTCCTCTTGCATGGACAACTCTTTCAGGTATTCTTTCTCTGTCAAAGGCAGCCAGCTTCTCAATAAGATGAATGTCTTCCAGAAGAACAGGACCATTGTTGCCTACAGTCTTTGAATTCTGGTTATCCCCGACAGGAGTTCCTGTGTTAGTAGTTAATTGCTGTGCTTGCAAGAGCGTTGCAAGGCTTAATCCCATAATAAGATATGTTTTTTTCATTGATGAAATGTTTTAATTTTAGGCAAATCTATAGTTTGTATCTATTATGTAAAAGGAATTAAATTCTATTTAAAATATTTATTTTATCAATTGAAATTAAGTTATTTAATTGATGGAATAAATATGATTTTATTTTTTCGCTACTTTTAAAGGATTGTTTTAAATTTTTAATCAGCATGGATACAAGATTTAATTTTATTTTAATAAAAAAAATCAATCAATCGTTTGATTTTATTTGAAACTTGTGTACATTTGCGCCCTGAAAAATGAACACTAACATGATTTCAAAAGAAGAAAATATAATATTCGCAGCCGAGAAGCTTTTTGCTGAAAAGGGGTTCGAAGGAACTTCCACCCGGGAAATCGCAAAGGAGGCTAATGTAAATATCTCTATGATCTCATATTATTTTGGCTCTAAGGAAAAACTTTATGAGAAATTAGTGGAATACAGAATGAACGAAGGTCAGTTTTTTCAAAAGATCTTTTGGGAAGAACAGATATCAACGAATGGGAGAAGATTGAAAAAGTAATTGATCAGTTTTCTAACAAGATCAGAACTCAAAAATGTTTTTACAGGATTATGCAGAGAGAGCAGCTGCATACTCAGAATCCTCAGATTATAGAATTTTTGAAGCAAATTAAAATGGGATTCCTTTCTATGTATTCTCAAATATTGGAAAGTGGTCTTAAAAATGGAATTTTTACCAAAAACCCACCCATTTACCTGCTTCATTCCACGGTAAGCGGAACTTTATTTTATGCATTCAATGCGAAGGAAATGTATAAAGAGTTCCTGAATGAAACAGAAGATGAGGAAGCCTTTGATGAAAGATACTATACAGAACTTAATAAACACATTAAATACTTACTAAAAGACCTTTTAGGTTATGAAGAGAATAAATAACTCAGTGATTGCATTATCACTATTCGTAGGAATAGCAAATGCAAATGCTCAGGAGAAAAAAACACTTTCTCTTGACGAAGCTGTGCAGCTGGGAATCCAGAACAGCAAGAATCTCAAGATCGATGCAGCCAAGATCGAAGAGGCTACAGCTGATCTTCTGGAAGCTAAAAACAGACAGTTACCGGAATTAAAAGTATCCGGAAGCTATATGTATCTTCCTATAAAACCCAATGTTGATATCAAACTTCCGGGTCTTTCGGGTGGAGCAGGAGGTCCTGAAGTACATCAGGTGCTTTACGGTTCAGCTAACCTTAGTGTTCCCATCTATAGCGGTGGAAGAATCAAATATGGTATTCAATCTGCGAAATATTTAGTAGAAGCGTCTAAGCTAAGCACTGAGAACGATAAAATTGCTATTGCTTATAATGTTGCTCAGGCTTACAATAACTTATTCAAAGCGAATCAGTCCATCAAAGTTTTTGAAGAAAACCTTGCTGCGTCTCAGAAGAGAGATGAAACATTCCTTAAAATGGAAAACAATGGGTTGATTGCAAGAAATGACAGATTAAAAGCTAATCTTCAGACTTCAAATATTGAACTTCAAATACTGGAAGCTAAGAATAACTACAATATTGCCAATATCAATATGGACTTATTGCTGGGGCTTCCTGAAACTACAGAACTTACAGTAGATGAAAACTATATTGAGGAAGGATCAGACGTAAAACCTGTTGATTTTTATGTTACTGAAGCCAGAGAAAACCGTAAAGATTTACAGGCTTTGGCACAACAGAGAAAAGCAGCAGAACTGGGATCAAAAGCAGCAAAAGCAGAAAACTTACCTTCCATCGCATTTACAGGAGGATATGTAGCAGCGGATATTCCCAAATTTCTTACCGTATACAATGCTATCAATGTAGGGATTGGAGTTTCTTATAATTTATCTAACCTGTGGAAAGAAAATTCTTCATTGAGACAATCTCAGGCAAGAGAAAAACAGCTTGCTGCTACGGATGAATTATTGAATGATAACATTAAGCTTGACGTAAACAGAGAATATCAGAATACAGATTACTCAAAAAAGAGAATCGTTGTTTTCGAAAAATCGGCTGAACAGGCGAATGAAAATTACAGAATTACAAAAAATAAATACGACAACGGGCTTGCAACCATGACAGAATTACTGGATGCAGATGCAGCTCAGATCGCAGCAAACGTAGGCGTGATCAATGCTAAGGCAGATGCAGCACTGGCATATAGAAAACTATTACAGACAACAGGAACTTTAACAATTAAATAATCAGATCGAAACCAAAATGGAAAATAATAATACACAGGCAGCTGAACCTAAAAAGAAAAAAAGTTTAGTTTTTCCTATCATTTTAGCGGCAGTAGTAATCGGAGGTGGTATCTACGGTTACAGAGCCTTTACTTACGGACAGTATCATGAAGAGACTGACGATGCTCAGATCGCTTCCAATATGGCACCGGTGATTTCTAAAATCTCAGGGTACGTAGCCCAGGTAAAAGTAAAAGACAATCAGTTTGTAAAGAAAGGAGATACTTTGGTGATTTTGGATAACAGAGATCAGAAAATGGCTCTTGATCAGGCTCAGGCAGCATTATCTACTGCTAAAAGTAATATCTCCAATGCAGAAGCTACTACCACAGCGACTTCAAAAAATATCGGTTCTTCAGAAGCAGCAGTAGTTACAGCTAATGCTCAGATAGAAGCAGCAAAAGTAAATGTTTGGAAAACATCTCAGGATTTGAAGAGATATGCCAATCTTGTAAAAGACCACTCTATTACAGAACAGCAGTATGAGCAGGCTTTAGCAGCAAAACAATCTGCAGACAGACAGTTACAGGTTTTAGTGGATCAGAGAAACCAAATTGCCCAGCAAACTCATATTGCCTCTTCTCAAACAGCTGCAAGCTCACAGCAAATCAGTGTTGCAGGATCTGTAGCTAAACAAAGAGAAGTAGACGTAGAAAATGCAAAATTGAATTTATCATATACCGTAATCCTTGCACCAGAAGACGGATACGTTGGAAAAGTACCTACACAGGCAGGTCAGTATCTGCAGGCTGGAGCGCAGTTATTTGCTTTGGTTAAAAATGACCAGAAATGGGTTGTAGCCAACTTTAAGGAAACGCAGGTAGATAAAATGGTAGAAGGTCAGAAAGTGAAAATTGAAATTGATGCTTTCCCTGATAAAGAATTTGAAGGAGTGGTAAGCTCATTCTCTCCGGCTACAGGAGCTACTTTCTCTATTCTTCCTCCGGATAATGCGAGTGGTAACTTCGTAAAAGTAGTTCAGAGACTTCCTGTAAAAATCGATTTTGTAAATCTTGACAAAAATATTTCGAAAAGATTAAGAACAGGAATGAACGTGAAAGCAGAGGTTGCTTTGAAATAACATTTAAAATTGTTAAAAGTCAATGAATTTCGTTGTCAATAGTGAATCAGCTTTGCTGTCAGTTAAAATGGACTGTTTTAAAATTCACTATTCATTTGCGAAACAAAATTCACCGTTGACTTTTTACATCGAAAAAAACTTATGCAAGATTCATTAGTAGAATATGGAGCGCGTAGAGTGATCATTACGATTACGGCTATCCTTTGTGCCCTTCTTGAAATTGTAGACTCCACGATTGTCAATGTTGCCTTGAATGAAATGAAGGGGAATCTTGGATCTACACTTTCAGAAGTGGGATGGGTAATTACGGCTTATGCCATTGGTAACGTAATTATAGTACCAATGACGAGCTGGCTTTCCCAGCAGTTTGGACGTAGAAATTACTTTGCGGCATCCATCATTATATTTACCATATTTTCATTTTTATGTGGAAATGCGACTAATATCTGGGAACTCGTGTTCTTCAGATTGATGCAGGGAATCGGTGGGGGAGCCTTATTGGTGACTTCACAAACGATCATTACGGAATCTTATCCGATTGAAAAAAGAAGTATGGCTCAGGCTATTTATGGTCTGGGAGTAATTATCGGTCCTACATTAGGTCCGCCTCTTGGAGGGTATATCGTTGATAACTTCAGCTGGCCGTATATTTTTTATATTAATATTCCGATTGGAATTGCAGCAACCTTGATGACGCTGCAGTTTGTAAGAAGTCCGAAATATGCAGAAAAACGTAAAGTCTCGGATGTGGACTGGATTGGAATTGGATTACTGGCAGTAACCGTAGGTTCACTACAGTTTATTCTTGAGAGAGGTCATGAAGAAGACTGGTTTGCCAGTGGAATGATTGTAGCGTTTACCGTAGCTGCTGTTTTAGGATTTATATTATTCCTTTGGAGGGAACTTACCTTTAAATATCCAATTGTTGAACTCAGGGTACTTAAAAATAGTAATTTAAGAATCGGAACCATGATGTCTTTCGTGCTTGGATTTGGATTGTATGGTTCTACATTTATCGTTCCTTTATATACCCAGAGTATTTTAGGGTGGACGGCACTTCAGTCTGGAGCATTGATGATTCCTGCGGCATTGACGACGGCCTTTATGATGCCTATTATCGGAAGACTATTGGCAAAAGGAGCAAAACAGCAGATTCTGGTTTCATTAGGACTCTTTATCTTCTTTGTTTATAGTTTCTGGGGATATAAAATTCTGACACCGGATACCAGCAAAGATGCCTTTTTTTGGATGCTGATTGTAAGAGGAGCAGGGTTAGGACTATTGTTTATTCCAATTACCTCTTTGTCATTAAGTACTTTGAAAGGACAGGAGATTGGCCAGGGAGCAGCCTTTACAGGGATGATGAGACAGCTGGGAGGATCTTTCGGGATTGCAGCTATCACAACATTTATTGCCAATGCAGGCCAGAAATACAGAAATAATCTGATTTCCCATCTGGACGAGAACAGCTTTGATGTTCAGCAGAGACTCGCTTCTCTTAAAGCAAGTTTTATTGCTAAGGGAATGACTCCTGATGCTGCGATGAATGCAGCTTATAAAATGCTCGATATGTCTGTAACCAAACAGGCAACGGTATTATCTTATATGGATGTATTTCTTTACCTTGGAATCATATTCCTGATATGTATTCCGTTTATCTTACTCGTAAAAGAAAGAAAGAGCAAAGAAAAAATAGATTTGAGTGAAGCCATGCACTAAATTTTAATATAAAAACCTTCGGAATTTTCGAAGGTTTTTTTTGTTATTTCTGTTGTAAAATGATAGTATCCAATATCTTTCAGTTTTATTTTGTTAAATAAAAAATAATATCACTTGTTGGAGATTTTATTTATTTTTTCTAGCTTTACAATACCAAATGAAAAAATATGAATAGATTCCCTCATTTCTCTACAGCATTTTCAAAAAGGTTTTACCGGAATATTGAACAAAATCTTTATGTGAAATTCAGTTATTAAGATCAACTTATAGCTGTTTTTTAGCTTGTTTTTATAAAGGCAATTTTTTAATTTATGAATGCTTTAGAACACTGTCTTTCGCTTCATTATTAAACTAAATCATAATTTCAAAAACACTAATAACTTATTACATATGAATCAAATTCAACTGCCGGAAACCTATGTGGCATTATCAGATTTCAGAAAAAATGATGTTTATCTTCCTGAAATGAATCAGGCTCAGATAATTGCAGATTTCTTTCCCGAAACCTTTCCTGAACTTACCCAGCGACTGTCTGATATTACAGGAGCTTTCTACGGAGGAATGCTCAAACAGATCGGAAAATTTTATGGAGCAGAAGCTATTGAAGAACTTTCCAGTACTTTTATGTATGATCTGGGATCAAGAATGACCCTCAGGAATCTTGAAGCAAAACCTAATCTGCAGCCAGGTATTCCAGCTATGGCTAAAATATTGATAGGAGCAGTTTTTACATCCAGTCCCGAATACAACTTTGACTTTAAAGAATTAAATGACTACAAATGTGAAATGCTGATTAAAGGAGTAGACCGTTACCATAAAATCACCCAAAGTCTGCAAATCGCGGATCTATTGAAGTGGCCGGTTATAAAACCTTTCATACAAGGCATTTGCGATACTATGGGACTGGATGTTTTACTTGAAATAAAAGTGCTCAAACTTGATCCGGACAGCTCTTGCAGTTATCATGTGCTTGTTTCAGAAAAATAGAAATAAATATTGAAAATAATAACATCAAATATCAGTAGAAGCGGACAATAGTCCGCTTCTACTTTAATAAAACCATAGAGAAAATTCACAATTGAATTTTGCTTTCCACATGAATGATCAATTATCATAAAAGAATCTCAAACTCTCATATTCTCAAACCCGAATCTCAAATTTCTATTCAATCCTCTCTATCCACTCAATACCACTTACATCAATTAGTTTTAGCGAGTAAATTTCATTTTTTATAAGCATATCATCAATATCTAATGTCACATCAGCTTTTGCTCCCAAAGGAATTACTAAACTGTGTTTCCCCGGTTTCACTTTGGCAACATAATGATTTTTTATACTTTCTTTTGGAAGTGTGGAGAGTTTTTTATGATCAAATTCTTTTAAAATATTTCCGTCTTTGTCCAGAATATGAATACCTATCAGAAAAGAACCGTATACATCAGCACCTTCTGTTCTGTATACTTCAAATTTCAGATCCGAATTATGATGAAAAATATTTGAAATTTCCAGTTTAGGTTTTACTGATTTATTATGTAGCGTTCCCCAGACTCCTCCATGGAAGTATTGATTGGTAAAAAGGGTTAATCCAAATATGATAAATGAACCTACCAGTACAAAAGCCTTTGGATTTGATATAGGGAAATTTCCTGATCCAAGCCATTGAAACCATCCTTTCTGAGTGAAATTTTTGTTCTTTTTGATGAAATAATAATCCAGAGAATAAGGTCCACTCCCTGTAAGAAAAAGAACAAATCCACCAGCAATTCCTAAGACTCCAATCTGCCATTCATCAAGGCAGGTTGTTCCCAGCCAGCCGGAACCTAGTAAAATCCCGAGAGCAAGACTGAAAATTCCTATACTCATCAAACGGGTAAATAATCCAAGAATAATGAATAACCCTACAACCGCTTCAACAATGGTGAAAATCATCATAGATCGATGTAAAGCATCCGGATGGGTAACCAGATATTCAATAATAGGTTTTATTCCGAGGGCATTGGGTAAAAAATGATTGAATTTCTCTCCGATATATCCATTTTCGTCCGGAATAAATTTGTTTTCGAGGATAAGTCTGCGCCAAAATGCAGAAAAGTAAGTCCATCCGATAACCATTCGGAGAGATAAAGTATATAATCCGGCCATGTCCGATGGCTGGCTGTTTATGGTATGTTTCATTGAAATTAATATTGTATTGTAAAAAACTGATTTTTAATGAGGCTTAAAAATTTTTAAACCAGATTAAGCTTCAGTCTTTTAAATAGAATATATTTCGGGGGGCTGTTTCCTGTAGAATGTCCTGAATATTGATTGAAAAAAATCTTTTCTTCAACAGGGTTTCCAGTATTTGAAGAAAAGCTGGAAAAAAATCTTTGTATTGGTTCTGAACTTTATTTTTGAAACCGAAGTTCCCAAGGAAGCAGATGCTGCATCGCAGCTGAAAGAAAGTGATGAGGTCGTTTTTACCTTATTCAGACCGCTGATGTACTGAATGTCAAAAATATCAAGAACATTTCTTTTTACAGAACATGGAGACAATGAAAACACCAATACAAGCATCGTAATGATGGCTTTATAGGTTTTCATATGAACTCTTGAATTAGGCATGATTACAAAACTACACTTTATTTCAATGTAAGCTTAATGAATTGTAAAAAATCATCCTGTTGGTCAACAAATAAGTAGTGAGAACAGTTGTCAATAAGCCTGAAATTTTTCTTCCCGACAATATTTTTGAGATCAGCCATCTGTTTTTCTGAAAATATCCCGTCATTCTTACCGTACACTGCAAAAATGGGAATTCCTTTTTTCGAATATTCTTTAAAATGGAAGTATTATCCAGATTGTTCTGAGACTCATTCTGATAAAATTTAAGAGGAGATTCAGGGTTTCTTATATTGTTTTTGTAAAATTCACCTGCTTTGTATTCTGTTCTCAGCTTTTTGCTTTCAGAAGTGGGATAGGGCATATCGAAAAATCCAAGTTTTCCTGCCATGTCATAGCATCTTTTTCGATAAGCTGCAGAATTTTTATCCAGACTTTCTATTTCCAAAATTTCTTTAAGGTGGACAGGATCATTTTTAAAATGTTCTTTGGCTTGTTTTAAAATATGGTCGTAAGTTTCCTGTTGGGTAAATAAAGCGCCTGCAAGCGTAAGAGTTTTTACCTTCTCAGGAAATTGAGCTGTAAATAAGGTCCCGATAATTCCGCCAAAGCTGTGGGCAAGAATATTTGCCTTTTTGATGTTGTAAGTTGTGTAAATACTTTTTAAATCCTCAAAACTTTCTTTGAATGTCATGGTGGCATTTCCATCTTTTGAACGTCCTTCACCACGCCTGTCATAAACAATCACATAAAATCCTTTATCGGCAAGTTTTTGAGCGGTAGTTCCTTCAAAGAGGGTCGCGTTTCCACTTGGTCCACCATGAATAAAAATAATAGGAGTGTTTTTCGGGCTTCCATAGGCTTTAGAATACAAATCCTGTGCTTTAAAGAACATTGAACCTATAATGAAGAGAAGAGAAAACATAAATTTCATGATGCAGCTTTTGAGTTCTCTAAATTACCAAATATTCTTTGATCGGAAAAAATAAAATAAAGGGAATTATGATTACATTTAAAAATTAAAAATCACTACTGATGGATAGTTACCACAGTTCTGGTTTACATTTATACCTTGTAAGTTTTAACTAAAACAGAAAATGCATTGTAATGAGTTATATGAAATTGAGTGTTATAAAAATTATTTCTGTTTTATCATTTTTAATGATCTGCAGTGTAGAGAGGGATGATCTTCCAGTATTTATTTATATATTTTGGGGATTATTTCAATTTATTAATGATATAGTCTCTTTATCTTTTAGCCAGCATACTATCTTGTGGGAAGGAATTGCTATAATACCTCTTATAGGAACTTTGTATGTTTTCTTATCAGCAGGAAAATACAAAGACCGGTATCTTATGTTACTTTGTTTTATTGCATTACTGTCAATACTCTTTTCTTTAATGGTTCCTAATATATTTTATAAAGACAGTATATCTAAATTAAGGTTAAGCTTTATCATTCCTTTTCTAATTTTTGTCATTAGTTCTATTTACACCCTAATACTGGTTTTTAGAAATAACAAGAAGTAAAACTCAAGCTAAATCCCGGAACTTATCTGGGATTTTTATTTGTACTTTAAAGGAGCTTCCAACTGTCATTCACAGTGTATGTCATAGACAATAACATGAAATCTTTTTCTCAGAGCAGAAGAAAATTAAATGAATGGAATTATGTTTACATTTAAAAATTGAAAATCACTACTGACGGACAGTTGTCACAGTTCTGGTTTATATTTATACCTTGAAAGTTTTAACTAAAAAAGAAAATATAGTGTAATGAGTTATTGTTTAGCAATAGAAGGAATGCAGCCTGAAAGCAGAAAAGAACTGCACAAAAATTACCATGACAATTATTATGGGTTTCCCATTCATGATGATAATGAGTTGTTTGGAAGATTAATTCTTGAAATCAACCAGGCAGGACTAAGCTGGGAAACAGTTCTGAAAAAAGAAAACAGCTTCAGAAAAGCATATGATGATTTTGATATCCAAAAAATAGTAGCTTATACGGAAGAAGACCGCGAGAGATTGCTTAGTGATCCGGGAATTATCAGGAATAAACTAAAAGTAAATGCAGCGATTGAAAATGCAAAAACCATTATTGAATTGCAGAAAGAATTCGGGTCATTTGAAAAATGGCTGGTACATCATCATCCAATGACTTTGCAGGAATGGATGAAGTTATTCAAAAAAACATTCAAATTCACGGGTGGAGAGATTGTCAACGAATTTCTTATGAGTACCGGATATTTAAAAGGAGCTCATCATGAAACCTGTCCGATACACTCAAAAGTATTGGCCGAAAAACCTTTGTGGAAGGAGAAAATAGCTAAATAATAAACTGAAATTCCTACGGAATGACACAGTATGTGCTTAATGTCAAACACTTCTATTTGTCATTCCGCAGGAATCTAAACTCTTTAGTTTCTCTTTGAAGCTTTTTCAGCAGTTCTTTTATTTATTTCATACTTCTTACAGAAACATCCGGTTTTTCACCTTGCGGGACAATGAAAATAGCATTATCACTGATGATATCCCCTGGATCAAAATAATAACTGCCGGTTACAGGAATCGTACTGGTGATGAATTTTCCAGACTTATCATAAGCAGAGTAGGTAACATTAATCATTTGGGCCTTCATTTTTAATTCTATCTTCTTAGAGGTCAGTCTGGCTCCGGTTGCATTAATGCAGTCCAGTTCTACAAGGCTTATGTTGCTTACAATTTGTGGAAAGGCTGATAATCTGATGTTGAATGTTTTATCTGAAGTATTTTTTACGGATGCAGAAACTTTATATCGGTCATAGGATTTTCCACCGGATTCTACACTTTCTTTATTGAGGATATTGAAGGTAACAGCCATTCCATTGATGTCGACTGTCTGGCCGTCAGAAATTTTTTGTGCATGCATATTTATTCCTAAAAAGATAAATGTAGGTAACAATAATAAAGAGGTCAGGTTTTTCATAGTATTGGTTTATGTACTTAAAGATAACTATTTTTACATAAAACAACACAACGTAGAATTTTTTTAATTTTAATTTTTCTCTATCTTATTGTTTTTCATCAATTCTTGATGCTCCTTACCCCATTTTTCAAACTCCAGAATAATGGGTTTCAGTTTGTAGCCTATTTCCGTAAGCTCATATTCTACCCGTGGCGGAACTTCTGCGTATACCGTTCTGGTAATAATTTTGTCTTCTTCTAATCTGCGAAGTTGAAGCGTAAGCATTCTTTCGGTAATATTCTGAAGCTTTTTTCGAAGTTCTCCGAATCGCATTTTTCCATTGATTAAATAACAACAGATAGCCAATGCCCATTGCCCTCCGATCGTGTTGGAAGCATAGATTTCCGGACATTCATCAGCAAGCGCTTTTTTATTGGCAAAATTGGTTGAAGTTTCCTTTATTTTAGTCATTACTTACATTTTTCATAGTACCATACAATAGGTTGCTAATGTACGAAATGTAAGTTATGTATTGTAAATTTGTAGTAGAAATTTAAACATAATGAAGACCTTAGTAATTGTTACACACCCAGATATTGAAAAATCTGTGATCAATAAAAAATGGATTGACGAATTAAAAAAATCTCCTGAAAAATATACTGTTCATCAACTGTACGAAGCTTATCCGGATGGAAAAATTAATGTAGCTGAAGAACAGAAACTGATGGAATCTTATGATAAAATAGTATTTCAGTTTCCTTTTTACTGGTTCAGCAGTCCGCCACTTTTAAAACAGTGGCTGGATGAGGTGATTTTGTATGGTTGGGCATATGGAAGTACCAGTGGATTTAAGCTTGCTGGAAAGAAAATGGCACTGGCCGTTACAGCAGGTATAGATGAAGAAGCCTATACTGCATCCGGAGTATATAAATACACCATGAATGAACTTTTCAGACCTTACGAACTGACTTTTGATTATATAAAAGCAGATTATAAGGAACCTTTCGTTTACTATGGGATTGAAAGAAATCCTTCTGATGAATGGATCAACAGAAGTGTCCCAATGTATCTGGAGTTTTTGGATAATTTATAATCATATGAAAAGTAAGTTGAACTTTCATTTTTGTGAGTTCAGCTTACTTTTGAATGTATTCAAATGGCTCGACATTCCAGTCCTGCACATATTTCTTTATGGTGTTACTATCAATATTAAAGGGAATATCCTGATATTTCCAGCCATTTTCTGGGATTTTTAAATCTATGAGATAGTTTTCAATAGAATAGATATCAAGTATTGTCGAATTATCAGATTTTATGGAATCAAAAATGATAAGGAATTGATCTCCTTTCTGGTAAGAGACGTTAGCCGTTTTAGAGTAGTTAATACCATTAACATGATATTTGTAATCTATTCCTACTCCATTATTATTTTTGTGATGCCAGTCTGATATGGCTTCTCCAACAGTATATTTAGGTCTTTTAAGCAGATCATTAATCCCTAAATTAGCACTAATTAACCAGAATATAATCAGTCCTAAAGTGAGTATCAAAAGAATAATATGAAATTTTTCAGAGATAAATTTTTTTATATCTGATTAATGTTTTTTTATTGGATTTTTCTGAATTTACAAACTGTTCCTACTATGATTAAAAATATTCCTATGATTAGAAAAGGAAGCCATAAAGTAAAAGAAATTTCACCTAGTTTAATAACAATTTTAGGATAATCTCCTCTTGCTGTAAATAATCCTACCGATATAAAAAACATTATAATAGAGAGGGAAACTATTGATAACCCAATAAAAAAAATATATTTGTAAGCAGACTTCATTTATTCTTTATTTAAAACCCTGTTAATTCTCTTCTCTGCTTCCTCCTTTGTAATTCCATTATGAAAGTCATGTACAAATGGATGTTCATAGCTTTCATGAGGATAAACGAAAGGTCGTCCGATAGAATTATTTACTATCACTGTTGTAGGAACACTTTCCTCAAAATCATAATCCGGAAGATAGGTAGAAAGCCATCCGAAATATTCTGCTTCAAATTCTTTATTGTCATAGTTTTCAACATATTCGTTGAAATTTTTTTCACTTAGAGAAACCCAGATTCCGTATTCCAGATCTCTGCAGTCATCAGTAACTTCCTGTACAAGAACAGCCCGGATAAATCTGTGGGTATTTTCAGGATCTTTTACGGTGCATAAATCTGAGTGAGTTCAGCATTCTTTAGTTCTTCTTCTGATAGACAGTAATAGAAATAGGGAGCATTATAGGCAATCGCAGGCCAGTCTTCTTTTTCTTCTCCACAGCATTGGCAGATATATTTCATACTATTGTTTTATTTATAATGTTGGTCAATTTAACAGATATAATCCTTACCCCACCGTAGGCGTGTCCTCTTCTTTCAGTATTTTTTTCTCCTTCATCGTAAGCATCATTCTTTCATATTTGTACTTTTCCCAGCTGAAAGTGTTGAGAAAATCAAGCGCAGCCTGAAAACCCCTGTTGAAAAGTTCTTCTTTTTCTTCCTTTTTCATAAAGAAATTCAGCCAGCTGCTGGTACCACAGTTCACAGTCTGTATACTGTATAGTTTATAGAAAGTATGCTTGGTAAGAAATGTTTTATCATTAAACCCTTTTAAAGTACTGATGATGTTTCCGGCATAGCTGAAAGGGCTTTTAAGGATATCCTGACTGGTTTTTCCTCTTTCAGAAAGAATGGCAGAATCACTGGTCAGCTGTACTCCGAAAAGAGGCATTCTCGGATAAAAAACTTCATCCGCATGAAACAGATCAATAGGAAAGTTGGAAATACTCCCTCCATCAATGAAAACTCCTGCGGGATTGATGTCTTCAGGCTTCGTATTCATCCAGTACCTCCATGCATACTTTACGGAATCATCATCCCTGTTAATTTGTTTCTGAAATGGCTCAAAGAAAAAAGGAACGGCCATAGAAGCCCTCACAAATTCGGCAGGACTGATGTGTTTCAGCTCTTCTTCAGACCAGTAAAGATTAGCCATTGTAGGAAGTTCTACCTTAATTTTAGCATTGATGTCGGTCGTAATGACAACATATTCAGATGTAAGAAGGTAGAACGGATTGTTTTTATAATAATCGTTATTGACAGCACTGTCATAGAAAATTCTATAACGGGTCTGGTCAATATGTTTCTGGTTTTTAATTTTAATCTTTTCGATGCTTTGCAAAGCCATCATATAATATTCTTGCCCATTTCCATACCGGTAGTTAAGGTTGAGATCCTGTTCCTTTTGGATGAATTTTTCATTGAGATGGGCAACTGTGTTTATTCCAAAACGTTCCAGTGCATTTTGCATGGTGTTCTGAAAAGCATTTCCCGGATTCAGTCCGCTGTTTTCTTTTCTAAAATTATTGTACAGCTTTTGAATACAGAAAAAGAGAATGACAGCTGGAACCAGGGGAATCAGAAACATCAGTTTAGCATTCAGGATCGTTGTTGAAGGAGCCAAAAACGGAATGCTGATCAGAATAATAAAAAGAATGGCAGCAATAACTGCATTGATTTTAAAGAAATCCTTGTTGTTAAGCATAGCATGGAGGGTAGTTTTTACATACGTTTTCCCATCCATAAAATCTGCAAAATTCCAGCTGAAAAGAATATCCTTGATCAGTTCACTTTTAGCTTCCTCTTTAGTTTTACACGCAGCGATCAGCATCGTATTAATCGCTCCGGCACTTGTTCCGGCAACTTTCAGAAAGCGGATTCCAAATATTTCCAATCCGTAAAGATAGCCTACCAATGCACTTCCCCAAACGCCGCCGCCTTCCTGTACAAATTCTACATACTGATTTCCATACTGATCCAGAAGATCAGAGAACTCCTTAGCAGAAATATTCTCGTGAAAGGCAATCAGTTTATCTTTGGATGCCTGTGAAAGAGAAGAATCCTCCAAAATTGTGTTGAGGTTTTCAGTAGTCATGGTATTTTGTTTTGATGGTGTATCGTCATTGCAAACTGGGGTTGAAGCTATCTCTAATCTAGAATATTCTACCAGTTTATATGGTATCGAAGATAAAATCTTTGCACCTTAAAATCTCAGGTCATTTAGTATTCTTATGAACCTTTGCGTTCAGAAAAAATTACCACTGTCTGCGTCTTACATAGATAAATGTACTAATCACAACGGTAGCCATTGCTCCCAACGTTATAAAATATCCATATTTATGATGAAGCTCCGGCATATTATCGAAATTCATTCCGTAAACTCCGGCAATAAAAGTAATTGGTAAGAAATAAACCGAGTAGATCGCCAAAACCTTCATGACCTGGTTCGCCTTTTGATCCGAAAGAGCCAGAAACATAGATATAAGGTTGGTAATCTGAATATTTAAATGATCAAAATCCGCCACTACATCCTTATGCTTATCCTTCAGATCGACAATTTCGGAGTCCTGAAGATTGAGTAATTTAAACTTATCAATTGCATCTGTAGAAATGATAAGCACTCTTGAATTCAAACCGGATTTTCGCTTCAGCTTGTAAAGACGTCTGATCTGGCTTGTATGATTAGTATTTTTAAGGAAAATTTCGTTTTCTATATTATCCATCGTTTCAAACAGACTCAAAGATTCATCATCAAAACTTTTCATAATCAATATCGCAATTTTCAGCATGATTTGCTGTGGAGTAAGATCTTCCTGAATCAATGAAATCTGCTTCTTGGTCTCAGAAATACTTCTTGTTTTCATCCTGTGAATAGTGATAATAGTATTCTCTACCAGGAAAATTCCGATCTTGGTACTGATATCACTGATCGTATTGAGATTCTTTCTCTCCAGCTCCGTACTTTCACGAAGGAGAAAGAATTTTACATTTCCGTCTTCTTCATATTTGGGAAGGTGATTGGGATCCATGGTATCTTCCAGAAGGAGATTGTTGATTTCATATCTTTCATGAAGAAATTTCAGGTCTTCTGCAGTAGGAGCCTCTACATCTACCCATTCACACTGGGAGGTTCTGTATATCGTATCAATTGGCATAAAGTAAAAATACTAATATTTTGAAAAAGTATGTGTTAAATAAGTTTTATCTTTGCCAAAATTAAAAAACTATATGATTAAAAGTACCATAAAAGGGATAGGATTTTATGTTCCCGATAACGTTGTTACCAATGATGATTTATCAAAACTAATGGCTACCAATGACGAATGGATTACGGAAAGAACAGGTATCAAGGAAAGAAGACACAGAAAAAACAGAAACGATTCTCAGGAAACCAGCGCTTATTTAGGTTTTAAAGCCGCAGAAAAAGCGATTCAAAATGCTGGTCTTACTTCAAAAGATATAGATTATATTGTTTTCGCAACCTTATCACCGGATTATTATTTTCCTGGTTGTGGCGTACTGCTTCAGGATATGCTGGGTTGTGATACAATCGGAGCATTAGATGTGAGAAATCAGTGTTCAGGATTTGTATATTCTATGAGTGTGGCTAATGCATTTATCAAGTCAGGAACTTATAAAAATATTCTTGTGGTAGGGGCTGAAATTCATTCTTTCGGATTGGATTTTTCTGATGAAGGAAGAGGTGTTTCTGTCATTTTCGGTGATGGAGCAGGAGCGGTTGTTCTTTCTGCCTCAGAAGATGAAAATGCAGGAGATATTTTAGCTGTGAATATGCATTCTGAAGGAAAATATGCAGACGATCTTTGTACTCAGTTCCCTGGTTCAAAATTCGGATGGAGCGACAGGATGAGAAAAGATCCTGAAAACGTAACAAACAAGGAAGTATACCCAATCATGAACGGAAACTTTGTATTCAAGCATGCGGTAACAAGATTCCCGGAAACGATGATGGAAGCACTGAACAAAGCAGGAAAAACAATTGAAGATCTTGATATGTTTATTCCACATCAGGCGAACCTTAGAATTGCCCAATTTGTACAGGAAAAATTCGGATTACCGAACGAAAAAGTTTTCAATAATATTCAAAAATACGGAAATACTACAGCCGCTTCTATTCCCATTGCTTTAAGTGAGGCGATAGAACAAGGAAAGATTAAAAGGGGAGATTTGGTACTTCTTTCAGCTTTCGGAAGCGGATTTACGTGGGGAAGTGTTTTGTTTGAATATTAATGAGCAAAAAAGGCAAGAACAGCTTATAGAAAATTAATAAGCCCCCCTTTTTCACTGATACGATAACTGAAGACGTGAAAATTCCCCTTTAATTGGGATGGAAGCAAAAATTCAAAAAAATTTAACGGGGCGGTTCAAACATATAATAAAAACCCCGCAGAAACTTCAGCTCTGCGGGGTTTTATTGTATTATAGCATCTATTAAAGACTCTTCAACAGTTTTTCTGTATCAGAAGAATCCTGTCCAGTACTTTTTGCAAGCTCAATCGACTTTTCAGCCCACATTTTTGCATTTTTCTTATCACCTACTTTATTGTAAAGATTGGCTAATGTATCCGTATTCGCAAAATTCTGGTCTTTTTTTACAGATTCCTGTGCCCAGGTAATGGCTTTTTCAAGAGAAGTTTTATTGCTTACATTTTCGAAGAAGTTCCATGCAAGAGAATTCAGTTCTTCAGAGCCTGCTGCAGAATAATCTTTGTAAAGATCAAGAATCAATTTTTCATACTCAGGAATATCTTTATTTTTTAAAGCTCTGTTGGCTTTCATTCTTTTTAGGATCTTATCAGCCTCTTCTTTGCTCAGAAATTTCTGAGTTTCAGCCATGAAATAGTTATCATCCCATTTTTTTGTATCAGGATTATAAGCTTTTTTAGAAACAGTGTTCAGCTTTATATTCTTATCGAACTTTTCGTACTTATCCTCTGGGAAAAATTTAACAATATCTGCTTTTTTATCCTGGAAAATCTTGTATAAAGGGCTATCTGTAGTTTGTACCCCGGAAAGAAGCATTTGAATATCTTCCTGGTTTAAAGCTGTCTTCTGTTGAAAATAACGGTTCATCACTTTGCCTGCAAACTCAGCATCATTATACATGGTAAGCCCGGCAAGGTTCTTTAAAAACTCAGGATCTTTTTCTCCTTTTTCAAACTGCTGTTTCAAAGAAGTCAGTCTTTTGTTCGGATCTTCAGCATCTTTTGCAAACTGGATGAAGTCCTTTTCTTCAACATATCCTAACGTTCTGTGTACTGCTTCGCCATTTCCATCAATAAAAAGGTAAGTAGGGAATGCTTTTACATTATATTTCTTTGCAAGCTCAATTCCTTCTCCTTTTTCCATATCAATTTTAGCATTGATAAAGTGAGAATTGTAGTAGTCTCCTACAGACTGAAGTGGGAAGATATTTTTCACCATCAGTTTACAAGGTCCACACCATGAAGCGTATGCGTCAATAAAGACCAGTTTTTTTTCTTTTTTTGCTTTCGCAAGGATCGATGCAAAGTTGCTGTCTTCAAATTTAATTCCCTGTGCCCATGCAAGGACTCCTATAAAAATTGAGGAAAGTATGGCTATTTTTTCATAAAACTTTTTATTCCCTGCAAATGTAATAAATATGATGACACTTAAGTCGTTCATATTGAAAATAATTATAAGAGAACTTTAGTTTTAAAACACAGATAGGTTGATATGAAAGATAATCACATATTTTTTTAGTATAATTATTAAAATTAATGCAAATGGCTATTTTTGGTTAAATAGTTAAAATTCAATATAATATTTTAATAAAAAATAAAATATCACTAATTTTGTAAAAAACAAAAAGACACTCAGCGAAAATAATGATGAATTATTATAAAATAAAAATAATAATTTGTTTTTCTATGTCTAATAATCTCTTGAAACTCTTGTTTTTGCTGATAACAGCAGTCTCTATATCCGCACAGGAAAAAAGTAATTTTTATCTTATCTGTGAAAAGACATCTTCTGTTACTGCTTATAAAGATTTACCCAAAGCAATCAAAACAGCAGATTCTCTTTATATGAAGGCGCAAATGCCCTCAGAAAAAATAAAATGCCTTATTCTTTCTTCAGAGCTTTATCATCATGCCGGTGAACTTAAAAAAGCAATTTGTTATAGTGAAAATGCCCATTCGGTTATTAACCAGAGTAATGACCCGGAATGGATGGCTGTGGTGACCAGATTGCTTGCCAGACAATATAGACAGGTAGGGTTATACGAAAGATCCAAAAAATACATTGTAAAAGGGCTGGAAGCCTCAGGCAGGATTTCTGATTTTCAAAAAAGTAATGAGGCGGCAGGGCTGCTGAATCAGGAAATGGCTTTCTATGAAATGGAGCTGGGCAATTACTCTAAAGCCATCCGATATATTGAATCTTCACTCAGATATTTTGAAAAAATAAACACAAAAAGTGAGGGTAGAACTGCTGCAGCCTCCTATCAGTTATTGGGAGATATCTATTTCAAGCTTAATGATTATACCGTTTCTGAAAACTATTACAAAAAAGCAGAAGAATTACTTAAAGAAGGAAGCTGTACGCTGGGATTGGTCTACAATGGTTTAGGAGGAATCCGTCTGAAACAGAAAAACTGGCAGGATGCTGAATTATACCTTAAGAAAGCAGAAAAAATAGCTGATACCTCTCGAAGTCTCAAGCTTAAAAAAGCAGTATATTCCAATATTAATGATTACTATGAAGGAGTGGGGGATAATTATAAAGCCTCTTTATATGCAGTGAAATATGTACGTACTTATGACAGTATTGCAGCCCGTAATCAGAGTTTTTCCGGAAAGGGTTTTGCAAATCTTAAAGGTAAGACTATTAAGAAAGACGACCAGATGAACCGGGTGAAAAATACTACTATTATAGTTCTGTTTACATCACTGATTGGTTTACTTGTATTTTTTAGAACAAAACAGAAAAAACAACGTTCAAAGTTTAGAAATATTATAAGAGCTCAGTTAAATATAATCAGTAAAAGGACTCACTATCCTTTAAAAGAAGTTGACAATAATGAATTCTCTAATATATCTGTGGAAGAAATTGAAGAAAAGGATTCTGAGGCAGACCGCAGACGAAATGATTCTCTGATGACTGCAGAAACAGAATCAAAATTGCTGGAACTTCTTGAAGATTTTGAAAAAGGTGATCTTTATAACAATAAAGGAATGTCTCTGTCTTTTCTTGCTGGTGAACTCAATACCAATACAAAATATCTGTCATATGTAATCAATCAGCATAAAAGTGCAGACTTTAAAACGTATATTAATCGTTTAAGAATCAACTATATTGTAGACAAACTTATTAATAACGAGAAGTATAGACAGTACAAGATAAGTATTCTTGCTGATGAATGCGGCTTCTCTTCGCACAGTAAATTTGCTGCAGTTTTTAAGGCGGTTACAGATTATTCTCCATCAGCTTATATTAAATATATTGATGCTGAAAACCAATCCGATAAAAATGTTCATTTTCCTGAAAATGATTAAGTAGAGATGATTTTTTAGATTCTATCTTACTATTTTCATGAAAATGAACAACCTATTGCTTTAGAGGTAACCTTTGCTGCCCTATATTTGCGCCAGTTTTAGGGAAATGAACATCTCCGTACTGCAGCTTATCTCTTTTATTTCTTGAAGAATCATCCTTTCTTCTGAACGAAGGTCTAAAGTAAGAGTTTCTGATTTCTAAGCTAAAAACCCAACCATGAAAATTAATATATAGAACACATGTCCTGTTTCATTTTTGAGATAGCATTGTTCTCCCTTTCATCTTCAAAGGATATTCTGTTCAGAATATAAACCATATCCCATAATCGGGGTTGATTGCCCGGTTTTTTTTCAGTCAAGTTTTTTTAAGTGCAAATCCACAGTAGTCTGTGGATTTGTGATTTTATTTAACCTTTGTACTGTCGGTTTTGGTTTTTGAAGTATCAGAGACAGCTGGTGCTGATTGAGAATTGGCTACAGCAGAATCCCCCATTTTGTTTAAGAGTGAATCTTTGTTGTGGGCATCTTTATATTCCTCTCTTTTCTCTTTGTTTTGAGCACAGCTTCCAAAAAAAAGAAGTCCAAGAACGGCTCCTATCCAGATTTTTTTCATAATAGTCAATTTTAATGTTTGGTTTTAATCAAATATAAGAATTTAATTAAAAGATAAAAGATAAAAGATAAAAGATAAAAGATAAAAGATAAAAGATGTTTTTAATAAAATTCAATAGGGCTTGGTTTTAACCCGGATAACCATAAATTATCTATCCCATGGCTTCAGCCAAAACCTAAAAAATAAACATCATTCAAAACAAAACTTAATTATTGCTTTCACATTTTAGCTTCTAATCTTTTCAAAAAAAATCTGCAGAGCTTTCATCTGCAGATTTTCCATTTTTAGATTGAATGTTTATAATTACTATTTGGCTGGAGAGGTTGCCATAGAATCCTTTTTCATCTTGATACTGTCAGAACTCGTCATTTTTGTAGTCATTGTATCAGAAGTTGTAGACGATGCACTTTTCTGTGTATTCTCTACAGCTGCTGAGTCCCGATTACTTGTAGACATTGTTGATTCTTTGGTTCCACAGCTCACGGCAAATATTCCTATTCCAACGGCTGCTAACAATAACTTTTTCATACTATTTTATTTTGGGGTGTTGTACAGTAAAAAAATCAACAATTATTCCTAACCGGGTATGATAAGTCGTAAAATATCGGTAAAGTTTGTTAAAGGATGTTAGTGGGGGGTATCGGGTTTCGAGATGTGGGATTCGGGATGCGAGTTTAATGTTTAATGTTGATTATAGTCCCAAAAATACTCTTTACCAAAAACACTCTAATACTCTCAAACTCTCACACTCTCTTACGCTCAAACCCTACCACTCGAATCCCGCACCCCGAAACCCACCCAACAAAAAAGCCCCGAAACCGAAATTCCGAGGCTGTTACATCATTGATCAATGATTATTTATCGTTTATTATCCCAAATAAGGATATTTGTAGTTCTTTGGAGAAACAAATGTTTCTTTTACGCTTCTTACAGACGTCCATCTTAGAAGATTCATTTTAGAACCTGCTTTATCGTTGGTTCCTGAAGCTCTACCACCCCCGAAAGGCTGTTGACCTACTACGGCACCCGTTGGTTTATCATTGATATAGAAGTTACCAGATGCGTTCTCTAAAGCTTTGTACGCTTCATTGATTGCGTAACGGTCTTGTGAGAATACAGAACCTGTTAATGAATATGGAGAAGAAGAATCTACTAACTTAAGAGTCTCTTTCCAGTCTTGGTCTTCATACACAAATACAGAAAGAATTGGTCCGAAGATCTCTTCTACCATGCTTTCGTATTGAGGATTTGTAGTTTCAATTACTGTTGGGTGAACAAACCATCCTTTAGAATCATCAACTTTTCCTCCAATTGCTACAGTAGCTTCACCGGAAGCATTTGCTCTGTCGATGTATCCTTTACATTTTTCGAAAGAATTTTTGTCGATTACAGCGTTTACGAAGTTAGACGTATCTTCTGGAGAACCAACTTTGATGGTACTCATCTGAGCTTCCATTACTTTTTTCACATCAGCCCAAAGAGACTTAGGTACATAAGCTCTTGAAGCAGCAGAACATTTCTGTCCCTGGTATTCGAAAGCACCTCTTACCAATGCAGTCGCTACAGCTTCTACGTTAGCAGAAGGGTGAGCGATTACAAAGTCTTTACCTCCTGTTTCTCCAACAATTCTCGGGTATGTTCTGTAGTTGTGGATATTGTCACCAATCATTTTCCACATTCCCTGGAATACTTTTGTAGAACCTGTAAAGTGAAGACCTGCGAAATCACGGTGTGCCAATACTTTTTCAGCAGTTTCTTTTCCATCCGTAAAGATCATGTTGATAACCCCTGCAGGAAGACCCGCTTCTGTTAATACATCCATGATTACTTTTGCAGAATATACCTGCTTGTCAGACGGTTTCCATACCACTACGTTTCCTAACATTGCCATACAAGTAGGAAGGTTTCCTGAAATAGCCGTAAAGTTGAATGGAGTTACTGCAAAGCAGAATCCTTCTAATGGTCTGTACTCAACGCGGTTCCAGATTCCATTGTCAGAAACCGGCTGCTCAGAATACATTTCTGTCATGAACTCTACATTGAATCTTAAGAAGTCGATGAACTCACAAGCAGCATCAATTTCAGCCTGGTGTACATTTTTAGACTGTCCGATCATTGTTGCAGCGTTGATCACATCTCTGTAAGGACCAGCCAAAAGATCAGCTGCCTTTAAGAAAATTGCCGCACGCTGTTCCCAGCCTAGTTCATTCCAATCATTTTTAGCTGCTAATGCCGCATTGATAGCGTCATCCACATGCTGCATACCACCTTGGTAATAGAATCCAAAATCATGCGCATGATCCTGTGGAGACTGAAGCTGTACTTTTGTATCTGTTTTTACTTCTTTTCCGTTGATGATCATTGGGATTTCTACCTTTTCAGCCCACATTTTTTTATAAGTGTCGATAAGGCTTTTAACTTCCGGAGATCCCGGTTCGTATGAATTTACCGGTTCATTTACCGCTAATGGTACTTGCGAAATTGCTTTTGACATATTACGTTTTATTATTTTATTTAAATTTAATAAGATGTGTATACAAATTTACAATAATTATAAAGAAAGAAAAAATGCCATCTGTTTTTGTCAAATAAAGTGTAAAATGAATTTTCTGATAATATTTAAGCTTTTTTGATGATAGATTTTATTAAATCTTGGTATGTTTTGATAATTCTTTAGCTTTTAGAAAAAAACGCATCATTTTGTTATAATTATAGGAATTAGGACAATAAAATATTTGTCATAGTTTAAAAACAGTTATTAATTGCTATAAATAAGGGATTTGTAACGAAGTGTTAAAATTATATAAATTCACATTTGTTGTGATTTTGAACATTTTAAATAATTTTTTTGATAGGCAGAGGGATAAGATTGTTCTACTTTTACACCATTATTAACAGGTATGAAAAAAAGAGTCCTATTTTTCTCTTTTATGATATTTTTCTCAGCATTGTGTGCAGGTCTTTTTGCACATAAAGGGAAAACTCAATCATACGCTGATGTCCTTTCAAAAATTCATCTTCTTCAGCAGAAATCTGATCAGCAGACCCAACCTGAAATCTATAGTTTTTCAGATGCGCAGGATGTGCAGGATTCTAATGACTGGGAGAAAGTGAAATTTGACTACTCAATACTTACACAGCAGTGGCTGCACTATTTCTTTGCAGATTACACTTACAATACACAGGTTGCAGCCGTTCAAAACTGCATTTATATTACAGCACCAAGGTACATTCTGTATCATTGCTTGCAGATAGCTGGCTGCTAATCTCTATTTCACATTTTTAATGATTCATTATGGTTTGTATTCACTTTAATACAGGTCCGTAAGAATCATTCCCATTTTACATTTTTGAACAGGTCTGTTTGCCTTTACGGAGAGGTGAATCGGATATTGTTTGTCCAATTTTAAATAAAAATATTATGCACTTAACACCGAGAGAAACGGAGAAGCTTATGCTATTTCTGGCAGGCGAACTTGCTCTGAAAAGAAAGGCAAGAGGCCTTAAATTAAACTACCCGGAATCAATAGCTCTGATCAGTCATTTTTTGCTTGAAGGAGCCAGAGATGGGAAAAAAGTAGCTGAACTGATGCAGGAAGGCGCCAATCTTCTTACCAAAGAGGATGTAATGCCCGGTGTGGCAGACATGATCCATGATGTTCAGATTGAAGCCACTTTCCCGGACGGAACCAAACTGGTAACCGTACACAATCCAATCCGCTAATACTACTGATTATGATACCAGGAGAAATTTTTGTAAAAGAAGGTACAATTATCTGCAATGAAGGCAGAGAAACCGTAAAAATAAAAGTGACTAATACAGGAGACCGCCCTATTCAGGTAGGTTCGCACTTCCATTTTTTCGAAGTCAATAAAGCCATGAGCTTTGACCGTGAAAGAGCTTTCGGAAAGAGGCTGAATATTGTAGCAAGTACTGCAGTACGTTTCGAGCCGGGAGAAGAAAAAGAAGTGGAATTGGTAGAAATAGGAGGAACCAAAAAAGCAATGGGCTTCAATAATCTTGTCGATGGGCAGGTAGATTCTGAAGAACAGAAAAAAGTAAGCCTTGCAAAAGTTGAAGAATTAAACTTTAAAAATCACTAAGATGAGCTTACACGTAGACAGAAAACAATATGCCAATATATTAGGTCCTACAGCCGGAGATAAAATCAGACTGGGAGATACGGAAATCATTATTGAAATCGAAAAAGATTTCACTCATTACGGAGACGAAGCCGTTTTCGGAGGTGGAAAAACCGTACGTGATGGTATGGGACAGAATGTGACGGCAAAAAGAGACGAAGGTGTTCTGGATCTTTGTATTACAGGAGCCGTCATTATTGACCACTGGGGAATTGTAAAAGGAGATATCGGAATCAAAGACGGAAAGATTGTAGGAATCGGAAAAGCGGGTAATCCTGATACAATGGATGGTGTAACTCCTGATATGATTATCGGGGCTTCAACCGAAGTGCATGGTGGAAAAGGTTATATCGTAACTGCCGGAGGTATTGATACCCATATTCACTACATCTGCCCTCAGCAGATCGAAACATCTCTTTACAGCGGAATCACCACAATGATTGGAGGTGGTACAGGTCCGAATGACGGAACCAATGCTACAACCGTTACTCCGGGAAGATTCAATATGCAGAAAATGCTCGAGGCAGCAGAAGAATATCCTATGAATCTTGGTTTCTTCGGAAAAGGAAACTGTTCAGCTGAAGAACCTATTGAAGAACAGGTGGAAGCTGGTGCTTTAGGAGTAAAAATTCATGAAGATTGGGGGGCAACTCCTGCCACCATTGATGCTGCATTGAAATTAGCCGATAAATATGACGTTCAGGTGGCCATCCACACGGATACATTGAATGAAGGAGGGTTTCTGGAAGATACCATGATAGCCATCAACGGAAGGGTAATCCATACTTTCCATACAGAAGGAGCAGGTGGAGGTCATGCACCGGACATCATTAAAGCAGCTATGTATCCTAATGTATTGCCAGCTTCAACAAACCCTACACGTCCTTACACGGTCAATACAATTGATGAGCATTTGGATATGCTGATGGTTTGCCATCACCTGAGTAAAAACATTCCTGAAGATGTAGCGTTTGCAGATTCACGTATCCGTCCTGAAACCATTGCAGCAGAAGATATTCTTCACGACATGGGAGTTTTCAGTATCATGAGTTCAGACTCCCAGGCGATGGGAAGACCAGGGGAAGTGGTTACCAGAACATGGCAGACAGCGAGCAAAATGAAAGAGCAAAGAGGTGATCTGGATGAAGATAAAGATAGCGGAAATGACAATTATCGTGCAAAAAGATATGTTGCTAAATATACCATCAACCCGGCTATTGCACATGGTATTTCAGAATATGTAGGATCTGTTGAAGAAGGAAAATTAGCAGATTTAGTGATCTGGAAACCCGCATTATTCGGAGTAAAACCTGAAATGATTGTAAAAGGAGGATTCGTCATTGCTGCTAAAATGGGAGACCCCAATGCATCTATTCCAACGCCTCAGCCAATTATCTACAGAAACATGTTCGGAGCTCACGGAAAAGCAAAATTTGGTACTTGTGCGAATTTTGTTTCTCAAATCTCTATCGACAACGGAACAATCGCTTCTTACAAACTGGAAAAAATGATTCTTCCGGTGAAAAACTGTAGAAATATTGGTAAAAAAGACCTTATCCATAATGATAAGACGCCTTTAATTGAAGTGAATCCTGAAAACTATAAAGTAACGGTAGATGGAGAGTACATCACTTGTGAGCCTGCGGAAACACTTCCTTTAACACAGTTGTATTATTTGTTCTAAGATCAATTTAAACAATGACAGGTACAAACCTTATAGGTTTTTAAAACCTATAAGGTTTAATCAAAGTTTATTCAATTCAATGTAAAACAATTATAGAACTAAGGGTAGAATGAAATATTTAAATAAAACAGTTTTTCCTCTTGCAATAGCTGGTGCATGTATGCTTTCAGGAAATCTGAATGCTCAGTTTCTTGGCGGACACAGGCTTAAAAGCGATGAAGAGGGACCAAAAGGACAGTTTATGATGTACGGTTCATTAGACTATTCTAAAATCACAACCCCTTCAAGCAGTAGCAGTACGGTTTCCAGTGCGCCGCTGGGAATGGGATACTTCATTAATAATAATGACCTTATCGGAGTTAATTATGCTTACTCGCAGAATACAGTTGACCATAATGTGGTCTATAAACAAAATGAAGCCGGTATCTGGTATAGTCCGTCAGTAATGCTTGGAAAATATTTTGTACTGATTGGTCAGGTGGATGCCTATTATGTTTGGGGGCAGCAGCTTTCAACAGCAGCAGACGCCATGCAGAACTTTAACGGATTTCGTCTCCGTGCCTATCCTTTGATCGGGATATTGTTGGGAGGAGGCTGGGCACTGAAATTCAAATTTGCAGAGCTTTCAATGCTTCAGACCAAAACAAAAGAAGAAGGCTGGACAAAAAGTTATGTGGCCGGAATCAGTGGTTCAACATTCGGGGTAGGAATCTCCAAAAACTTAGACTTCAGAAAAAAAATCAAAAATGATAATTAATCAAATCATAGGCAATCTTGCTGAAAATCCTTCGGAGAAAACCATAGATTATCTTGATCTGGAATGGTTTGAAACCACCAAAAGAATCCAGCGTAAAAAAACCAGACAGGGAATTGATGTTGCCATCAAATTTCTGAGAGAAGGACAGCGTTTGCGCGAAGGAGATATTCTTTTTGAGGATGTAGAAAAAATAATCGCGGTAAATGTTCTGGAAACAGAAGCTATCGTGATGTCACCAGCGTCTTTGTTGGAAATGGGTACCGTATGTTATGAGATCGGAAACAAGCATATTCCACTTTTCATTCAGGAAGATAAAGTATTGCTCCCTTTTGAAATGCCGATGTTCAGATGGCTGGAAGTAAGTGGTTTCAACCCGGAAAAACAATCTGTGAAACTTCTCAATCTTCTTAAATCTAATGTAGAACCTCACGGACATGGAAGTCTGGGATCAACAATCTTTACTAAAATCTTAAAAATGGCTGCCCCGAAAGATGAATAACATGAATATAAACTTTCTGTCAGGACTGCTTCATCTTGCGGATCCTACACTTCCCATCGGGGGGTATACCCATTCCAACGGACTTGAAACGTATGTTCAGGAAAGAATTGTACATGATTTGGCAACAGCAAAAGAATTTGTCCAGAATATGCTTCAGTACAATCTTAAATTCAATGACGGAGCCTTTGTGAAACTGGCTTATAAAGCAGCAGAAAAAGAGGATTTGAAATCATTGTTGCTTCTTGATAATGAGTGCAGCGCGATAAAATGTCCGAAGGAAATCCGTCAGGCCAGCCAGAAACTGGGACTCAGACTCATTAAGATCTTCAAAAGAAGAGAAAGTTTCCCTTTAATGGAAGCTTTTGAAAAAGCAGTTCAGGATAAAGAAGCCAATTCCCATTACTGTATTGTGTTTGGAGTGTATGCTTATCAGATGAAAATTCCTTTATATGAAGCACTTTTAGGATTCTATTATACTTCGGTTGCCGGGATGATTACCAATGCAGTAAAGCTTGTTCCTTTGGGGCAGCTGGACGGGCAGGATATTCTATTCTCACTCTATCCCGTAATGGAAAAAACAGTCTGGGAAACGATGGAGTTGGACAGAGACATGGTGGGACTTTGTAATACTGCCTTTGAGATCCGGTGTATGCAGCATGAAAGACTTTATTCAAGGCTTTATATGTCGTAAGACAAAAGTAAAAAGGTAAAAGTAAAAAGATAAAAGGGAGGAAAGGAGAAGTGATGAATAAAGATTGTAAAGTTAAGAAAATGAATGATTTATGACTGGGTGAGTGGTGTGCTTCTTAGCCGAATCAAATGCCTTTGCATTCCTTACAATATTCTCAATTTAAAAAAAATATACATGAAATAAGGTGCTCTTTGCTGAGTGAAACGCCCTTGCGATCAAAAAATATTCACAATCAAAAAAAACTTAGCGTCCATAGCGTTAAAAAAAAATAAAATTTAAAGAAAATGGAAAATAGAAAATATATAAAAGTAGGAGTGGCAGGGCCTGTAGGTTCAGGAAAAACCGCATTATTGGAACGTTTAAGCAGAAAATTATTCGGGACTTATGATCTTGGAGTCATCACCAATGATATTTATACCAAAGAAGATGCTGAATTTATGGCGAAAAACAGTCTTCTTCCCCATGACAGAATTATTGGAGTAGAAACAGGAGGATGCCCACACACTGCGATTCGTGAAGATGCGAGTATGAACCTCGAAGCAGTAGACGAGTTGGCAGCACGTTTCCCGGAAATCGAACTGGTTCTTATTGAAAGTGGAGGAGATAATCTTTCTGCAACATTCAGCCCCGATCTTGCAGACGTCACTATTTTCATTATCGATGTGGCAGAAGGAGAAAAGATTCCTAGAAAAGGAGGTCCCGGTATTACAAGATCAGATTTACTGATCATCAATAAAATTGACCTTGCCCCCCACGTAGGTGCCAGTCTTGAGGTAATGGAAAACGATGCCAGAAGAATGAGAAAAGGAAATCCTTTTGTGTTCACCAACCTTAAAACAGATGAGGGATTGGACAAAGTAATTGGTTGGATTAAAAAATATGCCCTTCTGGAAGAAATCGAAGAACCGAATTTGGTAAGATAGATGGATAGTCGTTTAAATATTATTGCAGGATTCAAGGGAGGAGAATCCTATGTGAAAGATCTTTATGTCTCACTTCCTTTCAGAGTAGTTTCTGTAGGACAGCGGAAAAGTGACAAAAAGCTCTATCAGATGGTGATGAGCTCCTCTCCTGGAATTCTGGACGGAGACCATTATCATTTGGAAATTGCTTTGGAAAAAGGAGCCGCACTTCAGTTGCAGTCACAATCCTACCAAAGACTTTTCAACATGCAGGACAAAGCGCTTCAGGAACTCAATGTTTCTATGGAAGATGAAACTTCTTTCGCTTATGTTCCTCATCCCATTGTTCCCCACGAAGATTCTAACTTTAAGAGTAAAGCAAATATTCATATCGGAAAAAATAGTCAGATCATCATCAGCGAGATCATTACTTGTGGGAGAAAACATTATGGAGAAGTTTTTAAACTGAAACGTTTTCAGAATGTGATGGAAATCTATCACAATAATAAGCTTGTGGTAAAAGATAATGTTCTGATTCAACCTGATATGATCCCGATCAGCAGCATTGGAAACCTCGAACAATATACCCATCAGGGAACACTGATTTTCTACAGTACAAAAGAAAATGTAGATAAAAACGGATTGATAGAAGAGATCGTTGAAGCTGCAGCGCAGCATCGTGAAGAAATGGAAGTAGGTGTTTCTGCCATGGAAGACAATGGTTTTGTGGTAAGGGCTTTGGGACACGGAGGTGAAATGATGTACAACTTCTTCCAGTATATTCAGGAAATTCTTTGGTCTTTAGAGTAAAAATTAAAATGATTCTTTATTTAAGGTACACAGAGAAAATATTCAATAGAGGCGGGCTTTAGCCCGCAATACTAAAAGATACACTTCCATTGGCTTTAGCCAAAACTTAATAGAGAACAACAATAGATAAATAGAAAATGGATAGTACAGTTTGGGCACTTCTTTTGAGTGCCGTTTCAATAAGTTTTATACATACGGCTTCAGGGCCGGATCATTATCTGCCTTTCATTGTGATCTCAAAATCTAAAAAATGGAGCGGTATGAAAACAGCCATCTTAACCGTTGTCTGCGGATTCGGACATGTGTTCAGTTCCCTGATTTTAGGTTTTATCGGAGTTTTCCTGGGATGGCAGCTGAATAAAATTTCATGGTTTCAGGATATCAGAGGAAATTTCTCAGGATGGGCACTGCTGATCTTTGGTGGGGTTTACCTTGTTTACGGTCTCATTCAGGCCATCAGAAACAAGCCGCATAAACACTTTGATGTAATGGGAGATGATGTGTATGTATATGAACATAATCATAGTGAAGTAGTAATGCCTCAAAAAAGAATAAAAGTAACACCGCTTGTCCTGTTCATGATTTTTGTGATGGGACCAAGTGAACCTTTGATTCCCTTATTATTTTATTCAGGGGTGAAACATTCCATGTCTGAAATTGCTGTATTGGTGACATCTTTCACGGCAACAACAGTGTTGACCATGCTTGGGATGGTTCTTTTGGGACGTTATGGATACTCAACACTATTCAATACCGAAAAACTGGAAAGATACATGGGAGTAGTAAGCGGAGCTGTCGTAACTGTTTGCGGTGTGGGAATGGTCTTTCTTGGATGGTAAAGGAGCTTCGAGCTTCGGGGTTTCGGGTGGTAGAGTTTGAGGGTAAGAGAGTTTGAGAGTTGAATTGTTTAAGGTTTAAAGTTTCAGGTTCAAGATTGTTATCCTTTCACTGATAATTGACTATTCACCATTCACTTGCGAAGCAAAATTGACCCAGCCTCCAAGGTCTATTATCTATCCGTCTCTTATCTTAATTTCCACAATCATTAATATAATTAAAAAAACTATGGACGAATTTTTCAAAAAACTTCCCTTTATAGACCATGTTTTAAAAGGAATCGGGCAGATTATGCTCCAGGAAAACAGATGGACAGGGCTTTTGTTTCTGATAGGGATATTTATGGGAAGCTGGCAGTGCGGAGTTGCCGTATTGCTTTCAACAGCAGCCGGAACTTTCACCGCAATGAAGCTTCATTATGACAAATCCGAAATCAGTGCAGGACTTTACAGTTTCAGTGCAGCACTGGTGGGAGTAGCGTTGGCTTTTCTGTTTCAGACAACAATACTGATCTGGTTTCTTATTGCATTGGGTGGAGCGTTGGCAGCTGTTATTCAGCATTTCTTTATTCAGAAGAAAATTCCGGTGTTTACTTTTCCTTTCATCATTATTACTTGGGTGTTGGTATTTGCGCTCCATCATTTTACGCATATTCCGCCATCTGCAATGTTGAGCAGTGAAGTAATTCCTTCAGAATACGATGACTTTCTTACCTGTACCAATGGCTTTGGAGAAGTGATATTTCAGGGAGGAGTCCTTTCAGGGATTATTTTTTTTCTTGCTGTTTTCATCAGCTCTCCGGTAGCAGCTTTATATGGACTGACAGCGTCTATTTTGGGAGCAGGATTATCACAATTGAATGGAGAACCTATCAAAGAAATCCACATGGGATTATTTGGCTTTAATGCGGTGCTTTCAGCTGTTGTTTTCTCCGGAGTCAAAAAAACAGATGGTTTGTGGGTTCTGATTGCCGTTCTTATTACCATTGCTATTGATGATCTTTTAATAGACAATCATTGTCTGGATATTGTAGGCGGAGTATTTACTTTCCCATTTGTAGCCGGAACATGGATCACACTTTTGATTCAAAAAGTATTTCTTAAAACAAAAAAATAAAAAGTTGGAGAGTTTGAGAGTGAGAAAGTTCAAAGTTTAAAGTCAAGGTTTAAGGTTTTTCATGATGATTGACAATTCACTTGCGAAGCAAAATTCACTATTGATATTCCTTTAATTTCTAACCTCTAACTTCTAATTTCTAAAATCAAAATATAATTAAACTAAAAAATGAAAGTAACAAAAATAGCAGCCGTATTTCTGGTTATGATGTTCAGTGGAAAAATGATGGCGCAGGAAGCAGAAAAACAGTTGCTGATAAAAGATGCAGATGACAAATTTCCCATCGCAGATGTTTTGGTGAAATACGACCACGGAAACAGTCATACTCATACCACAACAGACGGCACATTTGCAGTTCCTGTAAAATCTCTTCCAGATACTCTTGTGATCAGCCGACAGGGATACGATGAGGTAAAATGGGTAGTGACCAATGATGATGATAAAAATAAAATTATTTTTTACAGCATAAGCCCTTTCAGATTTCCGAAGTAGCGATCAATCACAGTTCGTTTTTATCAGCCATTACAAAGGTTGATTTGAACAAATTTCCAGTAAGCTCTGCGCAGGATCTGCTCAGAAAAGTTCCCGGATTATTTATTGCACAACATGCTGGAGGAGGAAAGGCAGAACAGCTTTTTTTAAGAGGATTTGATGCTGATCACGGTACCGATGTAAGCGTGAATGTAGACGGAATGCCAGTGAACATTGTTTCCCATGCGCACGGCCAGGGATATTCTGACCTACACTTTGTGATTCCTGAAACGGTCAATAATATCGATTTTGGAAAAGGAGCTTATTACATGGATCGTGGAGACTTTAACACCGCAGGATATGTAGATTTTCAGACCTATAATGGTTTGAAAAACAGTATGATTAAGCTGGAAGGAGGTTCTTTCAACTCCAAAAGAGTATTGGGAATGTTCAATATTCTGCATGATGATCTGGGAAGAAAAAATGCTTACATAGCTGCAGAATACAATTATACGGATGGACCTTTCGATGTAAAACAGAATTTTAACAGGGTTAATATCTTTGGAAAATACAATCAATGGTTGACTGATAAAGACTATTTCAATATCCAGTTTTCTACATTTAATTCTTCATGGAATGCTTCCGGACAGATTCCGGAACGTGCCGTAGATGAAGGAATTATCGGAAGATGGGGAAGCATAGATCCTACAGAAGGTGGAAAAACTTCCAGAACAAACCTTCAGATGAACTTCAAACATATTATTTCTCCTTCTGAGCAGATAGATGCTATGGCTTTTTATTCAAAGTATAACTTCAATCTGTATTCTGATTTTACTTTTAATTTAAAAGATAAGGAGCACGGAGATGAAATTCAGCAGACTGACGGAAGGAATATTTACGGAGCCGAAGTAAAGTATACAAAGACTTTTTCCTTGGCCAACAGTTCTTTAAACTGGACTTCAGGAATCGGATTAAGAAATGATGATATTAATACGCTACAGCTTAATCATGTGTATCACAGAGATCTTCTGCTGGACAGATTATCGGATGTGACGGGAACGGAAACCAATCTGCATGCCTATTCAGGATTAATATGGAAAACAGGAAAATGGACTATTAATCCGGCTTTGAGAGTAGATCATTTTATCTTTAATATGCACAATCTGCTGGATGTGGAGCAATTACCTTCCGGACAGTCAAAAGAAGCAACAAGGTTAAGTCCAAAACTGAATTTCTCCTATGCTCAGAACGATAATGTGATGTGGTTCCTGAAAACAGGGATGGGTTTCCACTCCAATGATTTAAGAGTCGCGGTTCCCAATAAAAAAGAAAATACACTTCCATACTCTATAGGTGCGGATTTTGGAGTAAGGTTACATCCGTTCAAATCCTTGATTATTACTCCGGCCTTATGGTATATGGATCTTCAACAGGAATTTGTGTATGTAGGAGATGATGCCGTAGTAGAGCCTTCCGGGAAATCAAGACGTTTTGGAGCTGATCTTGGAATTCGTTTCCAGCCGTTGGAAAATTTTTATCTGAATGCAGATATTAATTATTCCCATGCAAGATTTACCGAAGAAGAAAAAGGACAGGATTACGTTCCGTTGGCTCCGGTTGTGACCAGCACAGGATCTGTCAACTGGGATTTCCTGAATGGTTTTTCTCTGGGACTTCAGTACCGATATCTGGGAGCAAGACCTGCGGTAGAGGATAACAGCATCAGAACGAAACCTTATTTTGTAAATGATCTTATGCTTTCTTATAACCGTCAGAAATGGGGAGCCAATTTTCAAATTAACAACCTTTTCAATGTAAAATGGAATGAAGCCCAGTTTGCAACAGAAACTCAATTAAAAGGAGAGGCAGAACCTATTACTGATCTTACCTATACCCCGGGAAGCCCGTTTGGAGTGAGAGTAGGAGTGTATTATAAGTTCTAAGTAAGAGAGTTAGAGGGTAAGAGTGCTTGAGAGTATAAGGGTTGGAGAGAATAAATTATTGGTTTCGGGATACGTGTTTCCGGGGGTTATTATTTTTACGATTTCGCTTTTTAATCCTTTTAAGATCTCATTCTTTTGCCTTCTCTGCTTTAAAAATATTTTGTATAACTTTAAATAATCATAACAAGGATATGGAAGTACTTTCCAATTTTCAATATAAGAAGCTTTTTCTTCCGAATATTACGGATAAGATATTAGCCAATAATGCT
Source organism: Chryseobacterium sp. CH21 (assembly GCF_004119445.1). Lineage (GTDB taxonomy): Bacteria > Bacteroidota > Bacteroidia > Flavobacteriales > Weeksellaceae > Chryseobacterium. The sequence continues at coordinate 43,005 of NZ_QICI01000051.1, forward strand.
GATATACAACTCTATCGGATAGAAAATTATCTTAAAGGTATTCTGATGCCGGTGATTCCGTATCGTACCACGTTCAATTTTATTATTTTCGTTACTAACGGACATATTAAACAATATCTTGAAAATAAAGAATATCATGCCGAAAAAGGAGGTGTAATTTTTATCAAACAAGGAACAATCACCGCAACAGTAGAACTATCAGACGATATTGAAGGTTTTTTTCTTGCCTATGAAAATAACATTCTGTCAGAACAGGAACTGCCGAAACATAAAAGCAGTATCTTTTTCATGACTCCATTCCTGAATCTTGACAGCCTGACTTACGGGACTATTACCCAACTTCTCCCGATTATGGAACAGGAATTGTGGCTGAATAACCTGAATATCAATGATGTAGTAGTGACGATGCTTCATCTTATCCTAATCAAAATGCTGAGCACAGATTCTGATACCCATCACAAATCTGCGACACGCCCCATGGAGCTGTCTCTTCAGTTTCGGGATCTTTTGTTCAAATATCATGTGGGGGAAAAGAGAGTAGCTTTTTATGCCGATAAACTGTCCGTCACAGAAAGCTATCTAAACAAATGCGTCAAAGGCGTAACCCAAAAATCACCCAAACAATGGATTAATGAGATTGATATCAATTACAGCAAAGCATTACTTCATTCCAGTAAAGATATTGCAGAGATTGCTTATGAACTGAATTTTCATACCGCATCCCATTTCACCCAGCTTTTCAAAAAAATTGCAGGAATTACCCCGAAGGAATACAGAATCCAGTTTTTGAATAATAGCAGAATTTCAGTTTGAAAGGATGAAAATTAACAATGTCAATAGTCAATTTTGCTGCGAAAGTGCATCGTCAATGGGTTGGTGAATTACAGAATGAAAATTCACTGCGAAGCAAATTCACCATTCACTATTGACATGCAAGCTTCCTACATTTTCTCGTTTTCAAGGATCTTCAGAACCAGCTTTTCTTCTTTCGTCAGATCGGCTTTTCCGTCATTTTTTTCAATGATTTCTAATTCGTCAAGGTATTTTTTGATGGTATTATTTTCATAAAGATTGATGACTAAAGGATGAACGTAATACTTTCTGCACACAGCTGAGGTATTTCCCAAATTCTCTGCCACCATATCCAAAGCTTCTTTTATTTTATTTTTACTCTGGGTATCATTTTCGGCATATCCAATTTCTTTAAAAGCAATGAGAGCTCCTACAGTTCCGGACCATGTTCTGAAATCTTTGGCGGTAAAATCTTCGCCGCTTATTTCTTTAATATAATCATTCACCATTCCTGAATCTATAGAATGCCTGTTTCCCTCATCATCAAAATACTGGAAAAGCTCTTTCCCCGGAATATCCTTACATTTCTGAACCAGCCTTGCCAGTCTTTGGCTTCTAAGATCAACATGATGCATAACCCCTTTTTTACCTTTAAAAGAGAATGTGATTTTCTGGCCTTTTATCTTTACATGTTTATCCTTCAATGTCGTTAAACCAAAAGAACCGTACAGTTTTTCGTAAATAGAATTACCAATACGGATGTTGGTTCTTTGCATAAGACTTACAATTAAAGCCAGTATTTTCCGTTTCTCAAAATTTCTCAACGCAAGATCCTGTTCTATATGAAGCCGGATATCCGGTAGCGCATACCCGAACTGAAGCATTCTGTAAAATTTCGTATGATTTCTTAATGCAGTCCACAGCGGATGGTAGCGGTACTGTTTTCTTTTTTTGACATCAAAGCCTGTTGCCTGAAGATGGCCGTTGTCAAGAGCACAGATCCATACATTTTCCCAGGCAGGTGGAATGACCAGTTTGTTGATTCTTGTAATTTCTTCCTTATTCTTTACCTTTTCGCCTTCTTTGTAATAAGAATATTTCTTTCCTGTTTTCTTTCGGGTAATTCCGTTGGTTTCTGCATCGGTGGTATATACAAGATGTACCGCCTTTGCAGAAGCTTCCGGATCCTTCATTATTTTAACAATTTTGGAAGGCTTGAGGTGAGAAATCATCTCCAGATCTGTATTCTTCTCCATAAAGCATGGTTAAGAGTTTTTACCCTTCGAAAAAATCAATAAAAGAATTCCTACGATCACACAGACTACAATAATTCCCCACCACATCCCTGCTTTGAAAATTGTTTCTACTGCTTCACAACTTGTTAATGATAACAAACTTAATATTGTTATACTGTAAAGGCTCCATTTTTTCATAGTTAGGTAATTTGTTGGTGTGTTATATTCTGAGGCGGTCAGCTCTCCATTTTTTGATAGACCTTTTAATTTCATCTCCTGAGATGTTTTCATGAAGTGCTTTGTATAAAAGCTCTTTAAATTCATCATCATCAGTAAATCTCAATGCAGCAATCTGATCGAATCTCAGTTTTTCAGCGGTTTCATCAGATCTTTTATTGAAAATCTCAAAATAGCGCTGTTTAAATTCCAGGACAACCATTCTGTTTTGAAGTCCCAGTGCATAATGCTGCCGTGTCATCAATGCCAGATAAAAAAGCAAAAAAATCACGATGGAAAATAATATCCAAACCAGCTGATTTCCGGGGTCGTCCCAGATTTTATAAATTCCTAAAATCTCCAATATAATGAGCAATGGAAGATAAATAAAATGATGTGGCGGATAAAATTTCCTGTGGTTATTATAGTTTTGCTGTTTCATGAAGTAGAATGAAGCAATAATCCTTCCAAAAATTTATTATGTTAATAATGTGGTAGCTTTTTTTTACTATGAAATGATTTGTTTTATTGAATATGTTTACTATTTTGGTTTTTTTAAGACCTCTTTGAAAAGAAAGGTTTATTAGGCAAAATAGCACGTACATTTGCCTTTCAGACATCAAATTTTTCGTAACTTTCGGTGGTTAAAAATAAAAAGAATGACTTCAAAGGAAAAAGTGGCTGCACTTCGCGAAGAAATGCAGAAAAATAATGTTGATGCATTTATAGTATATTCTGCAGATCCGCATATGAGCGAATACCTTCCTGAAGAATGGCAGGAGAGAGCCTGGCTGTCAGGTTTCTTAGGTTCTGCTGGTTTTGTGGTAGTTACCAAAGACAAAGCCGGACTTTGGACAGACGGAAGATACTTTACCCAAGCCGCTATTGAGCTGGATGGTTCCGGAATTGATCTTTTCAAAGACGGAATGGAAGGAACTCCTCATTATATCGACTGGATTATTTCAGAAATCCCTTCAGGTGGTAAAGTGGCCGTAAGTGCTGTTGCAGCTTCTAATGCTAACTGGGAACTGCTTTCTCAAAAATTTAATTCCAAAAATATTACTTTGGTAGATCTTCCGCTTTTAAAAGAAGTCTGGAAAGACAGAGGTACTCCGTCTGCTAATCCTATTTTTGTACATCCGGTAGAAAGAGCTGGTCAATCAGTATCTGATAAAATCGCTGCAATCCGTCAGAAAATGGAAGAGCAGGAAGCTACTGTACACATTATATCAAGCCTGGATGATGTTGCATGGACACTGAACCTGAGAGGAAGCGACGTAGAAAGCAATCCGGTATTTTTAGGATACATTGTGATTACTAAAAATGATGCTGTTGTATTCACAGGATTAGAGAAAATGGAAGTGGCTGCAAGAAAACAAATGGATGATGCCTTTGTGAAAATGATGCCTTACGAAGAATTCTACAACTATCTGAAGAACTTCAAAAACGAAAAAGTACTCGTTTCTCCGAACAGCAACCAACAGATTTTTGAAACATTAAAAACAGACAATCAGTTTATCAAAGCTCCGGTTCCTGGTAACCTGATGAAAGCTCAGAAAAATGAAACTGAACTGGAAGGTTTCAGAACAGTAATGGTAAGAGATGGAGTTGCCATGGTGAAATTCCTTTATTGGTTAACACACAATGCAGGAAAAGAAGTCATGAATGAATATTCTATCGGGCAAAAGTTGAGAGGTTTCCGTGCAGAAGGTGAAAACTTTGTAGGAGAAAGCTTCGGGTCTATCGTAGGATATAAAGATAACGGTGCTATCATGCACTATTCTGCCAAAAAAGAAGGAAGCAAAGAAGTGACCAATGAGGAAACTATCCTGGTAGATTCAGGAGGTCAGTACCTTGAAGGAACTACAGATATTACAAGAACTTTTGCTTTAGGAACCCCTTCTGAAGAGTTCAAAAGAAACTCAACATTGGTGCTACAGGGATTAATCCGTTTATCTATGGTGAAATTCCCGAAAGGAACAAAAGGAGTACACCTTGATGCTATTGCAAGGCTTCCGCTATGGATGGAAGGGAAAGACTTCAACCACGGAACAGGGCATGGGGTAGGAAGTTTCATGAATGTACATGAAGGACCGCAAAATATCAGAAAAGATCTGAACCCTCAGGAGCTTCTTCCGGGGATGGTATGTTCAAATGAACCTGGTTACTATCTTGAAGGACACTATGGAATTCGTCACGAAAACCTGATTGCCGTAAAAGAAGCAGAAAAAACAATTCACGGAACATTCTATGAATTTGAAACATTAACATTCTGCCCGTTCTTCAAAGATACAGTAGTAAAAGAGATCCTTTCAGAAAGCGAAATCGCATGGCTGAATGGTTATCACAAAACTTGTGAAGAAAAGCTTGCTCCACACTTGGATGGAGAAGTTAAAGAATGGTTCCTTCAATTAGTAAGCCCTCTTTAATACAATCAATGGTGGAAAGTGGATGGAAATCATAACTTTAAACCTTGAATCGTAAATAGTAAACTGAATATTGTTAGATAATCCAAAGTCCTGTAAGGTATTTCCTGCAGGGCTTTTCTTCTTATACAACCGTATTTTTACGGATATAATTCTAGGGATTCCACTGATGCATAAAAAATAGGGTTCACCTATCTTTGTTACAACAAAACATCATTCATATCTTCATAAATAACTCAAGTAAATTCAAAACGGTAGATCATCTCGTCCTGAGATGATTTTTTTGTTTTCAATTGAAATCAGCCGGATCTATTTGAGTTAAAAATATTCAAACTGATTGATATAAAAACGCAAAGAATCTATTAGAGCATCTTATTCTTAAGGGGCTAAGGCTTCGACAAAGTCGCTGATGAAGCTATATGGCTATGCATGAGCTTAGAAAGAATCAATGAAGTTGATTCCCTCTTTGCCTTCTTTACATTAAAACTCGGCAAAATTTAAAACTTTGCGTTTATAAAAAAGATTGCTTCCATCTTTTTATCTATTTTCGTATTTCAATAGAATATCTTACTTTAAAAATGATGATACAAGACTATTTTCGAAGCTTTAATCTGTTTTCAGAAGAGGAAATTGAAGAATTTTTGAAGTTTTCTGAGTTCAGACTTATCCGTAAAAATGATTATTTCATACAGGAAGGAGAGCTTTGTAAGGAAGTAGGATTGGTGAAGTCTGGTATTTTCCGTTCTTTTTATACTTCTGATGAAGGAAAAGATATGACTTATTGCTTCAGGTTTCCCAATCATATGATCGCGGCCTATTCCTCATTTGTTTCCGGATGTCCCAGCAAAGAAAGTATGCAGGCTATTACCAATGCTGAGGTGATTATTATTAAAAAAGAAGCGGTAGATGAACTGGTGAAGAATAGCATAAACTGGACGAAATTTTTAAAGATTATTGCAGAACAGGAATATCTTGAACTTGAAACACGGTTTTTTCAGCTTCAGAGAAACAGCGCAGCCCAGCGATATGAAACATTAGTAAAGAACCATCCTGCTTATATTCAAAACATTCCATTGCAGTATCTGGCTTCCTACCTTGGCATTACCCAACGCCACCTGAGCCGTATCAGAAAGGAAATTTCTTTTTAGACATTTGTCCTGCTTATTGAAACAGCAGCGCTCTACTTTTGTCAAAAAAAGTTATGGAGCAAAATATTTTAATTATCGGAGGAAATGGATTGGTTGGAAAGACAATTTCCCGAATCCTGAAATCAAGAAATCCTCATGTTACTGTTTTTATTGGAGGCAGAAAAGGCGGAAAAACAGATAAAGACCTGAAGATCGATGTTACAGATCCTTCCTCTTTTAAAATTATTTCCGACAAAAAAATACATCTCATCATTCTTTCCGTGAATGATAAAGAAGATCATGTACTTCATTATGCAATTACTCATCAAATAGACTATCTGGATATTACAAAACCTACTCACGCTCTGGTAAAAGCTTATGATATTGCCAAAAATGCAGAAGTGAAAAGCAGAATTGTATTCAGTTCAGGCTGGATGGGAGGTATTGTTCCCGGATTGGTTAATACACTTTCAGATTCTGGGGATATTAATGAAGTAAAACTCTTTGTCTACTATTCTGTGAAAGATCTGGCAGGGGAGAGTTCTGCTCATTTTATGGCGGAAAATGTGGCGGTTCCTTTTGTGCATTATAAAAGTGATAAACCGGTTGCCATCAGACATTTCTTAGATACAGAAGCTTTTAATTTTTCTTATGGAATAGGAAATAGGAGTGCATATAATTTTGATGTGCCGGATTTGTACATTCTCAACAGGGTAGAAAGAATTTCCGATGTGAGTGTGAAGATGACCTACAATTCAAAATTCATTACCTGGCTGCTGGGATCATTTCAATACCTCAGAATTTACAATATTCTGTCTTTAAAAGAACGGAAAATGATCTTTGCGTCAAGCGGAAACGGAGATCAGACGGTCTTTGAAATTGTAGTCAATGATCAGTCCGCGCAAAAGAAATTGAGTCTTCAAAGTTTGAAAGGACAGGCAGAGCTCACTGCATTATCTGCTGTTTTGCATACTGAAGAGCTCTTGAGAAATCCCCATGAAAATAAAGTGTATTTCAGCCATCAGCTGCATGAGCCTTTATCATTAATGGCACAGCTTAATGCTTATGATTCTATCAATATCAATGTCACATCATGAAAAAAATAGCCATTATTAACGGACATCCTAATAAAGATTCCTTCACCTTTGGGGTAGCAGAAGCGTACAGATTGGGAGCAGTGGAAACAGGAGCTGAAGTAAAAGAAATAGTTATAAGAGACTTAAACTTTAATCCTAATTTACAGTTTGGGTATCAGAAAAGAATGGAGCTTGAGCCGGATTTGATGAAAGCCTGGGAAATTATTCAGTGGGCAGATCATTTGGTTTGGGTACATCCGGTCTGGTGGGGAGGATTTCCTGCCCTGATGAAAGGATTTATTGACCGGCTTTTCTTACCGGGAATGGCCTATAAATACCGTGAAAATTCGGTATGGTGGGATAAACTTTTGAAAGGTAAAACAGCCTATATCATAACAACATTAGACCAACCTGGATGGTATTATCGTATGTTTTTTGGTAGGCCCAGCGTAAATCAGCTTAGGAAATCTATCCTTGAATACTGTGGGGTACAACCGGTAAAGGTGACTTATATTGGAATTATCAGGAATTCTAAAGAGGAGCAGCGGGCTCAATGGTTGAAAAAAGTAAAGGAATCAGGGAAGAAACATAAATAATCTGCACCCTATTTTTTTAGGTAGCAAAGTAATAATAACTTTATCTGATAATAATAGCTTTTTATTATCAGATAAAGTTTCATTATTAAAGTAAAAATACTTTGATTTCCATTTTTACAATCCTTTTTTACCTTCAATCCAATACGCCTGTGATTTTATACATTTGGGAGAAACACCTCTTGCTTTAAGAAATTTTCGGATTAATGACATTCTTTCTCCGTTTCCGGTGAGGTAAAATACAACTTCATTATCATAGATTGTCTCCTTTTCTTCTCTAAGAAAGTCATTCAAAGCTTCAATCATTCTCATGGTATTGTTTTTAGGACTATGGTAGCCATATAGATTAAGCTTTTCCAGTGCAGAGCACTCATCCAGTTCATGAAGACAAATAAATGAAGAACCGGATTCTTCCACTGCTTCTTTTATTGAAAGAGAGCTTCCCAAAGAAGTTTCATCTCCCACAGAAAAATGAATTCTGGCATCGGGAGCAAAGAATTGTTTTCCTCTGGGCATTAAAAGTTTGATGGAATCTCCCTTAGTGAGTTGAGTTACAAAATGACTTCCTGCAGCAGATGCATCATGAAGATGAAACAAAACATCAAAAGTTCCGTTTTCCCTGTTGAAATTGAAAGGAGAATAATTTCTGAAATCTCTGTCATTGACTCTGATGCCTACGGCATAGGCAGGCTCATAAGGAACATCCTGCAAATCGGCTTCAAAACGTATACGGCAAAGGTCATCCGTGATTTTTTCTATATGACTGACAGTACATTCTTTAAATTTTGAGGACCAAACATTTTCTACGGTGTCATTGATCCATTTTGGTAGGCTTGGCATAAATTATTTTTATTGCAAAGGACGTTGCAAAATCAGAAAATACCGATAGCAGTTTCGGGGAATTAATTGGATTATTCGTGGTTGAGTGCCTATCGGTGTTGATTCCGGAATTCTGACGGAGACTGATCTTCCAGTTTAGAAAATAAACGGCTAAAATAAGTATGATCGCTGTATCCCAGTTCATAAGCCACCTCTTTTACACTCAGATGGGTAAAGACCAGCAATCTTTTGGCTTCAATTAAAATTTCCTGGTGAATCCAGTGTTGTGCAGGCTTTCCTGTAACTTCACGAACCGTTTCTGTTAAATATCCTCTTGTGATATTTAAGGCTTCTGCATATTCAGATGGACTTTTCATGGTTTTAAAATCTTTTCGAACCAAGCTCCTGAATGCTCTTGAGATTTGTAATGCACGGTTTTCTCCTGAAGCCGGAGAAATATTCTTCTGGGAATATGTGAGTGCAAACATGCCGAGAAAGGCATTAAGAAGTGACTGAACGATGAGAAATCCTTCTTTATTGGAAAGCATTTCGTTTGTATAGGAAGCATGCAGCAGACTTGCTGTTGTATTAATCTTTTTGACAAGACTTTTATCCATAGGCAGCGGTTGTATTTCACCCAACGATTCATCGAAAAAAGAACGTACTGTGTCAGGCACAAGTTCTGCTTTTACTGCTACAAACCATCCGCAGACCTCTTTCATTAAAAGCCCTTGGTGTACCTGTCCCGGCAATACACAGAAAATAGTGGAATCTTTGGCTTCAACTGTTTTAAAATCAACCATCATTCTTACATGGCCGCTTTCCATGGAGGTGAAAATGTAATGACTGTCCCTGTGTATTCCTTTATCCAAAAGAATATCTTCAGCATCATGAGTCCGTTTATCCATTCTTTTGATATGGAATTGATGATGGGTAATGCCGTTTAAATCATAAGTGGGAATGGTCTGTTTCATCTTTAAACCTGTTGTGATGAGGATAATACGGAACGGTAAAATTACGTATTTTCACGGTTTCACAGTCAAAAGATTAATCTCAAATTTGCGGTGCATAATCATGATGCTTTCCTCAAGTCAGATTTTATATGAATATACACCGGAATTCGGAACAGAAAGAAACCTGTTCCGGATTTATTTTGCTTTTGAAAAGGCCATTTTTATGGCTAAATAAGTCAGTACGCTGGCCATAAACCATTTTTGAATTTTTATCCAGACCGGATTATTGGAAAAGAATAAGGCAACTCTTGCAGCGGTTAATACAATGACAAAGTTGATGCTGAAGCTAATCAGAACCTGAATAACTCCCAATTCTATGCTTTGTGTGAAGACAGAACCGTACTCAGGTTTGATGAACTGAGGGAAGAATGACAAATAAAATACAGCTACCTTTGGATTCAATACATTCGTTAAAAAACCGATGGTGAAAAGCTTTTTGGGGCTATCATAAGCAACATTCCTGTCAACATCAAAAATATTCCTGCTCTTAGGTTTTATAGCTTGATAAGCGAGATATAAAAGATAGATGGTTCCCAGTGTTTTAAGCACAGTATAAGCCAGTGGTACAGCCAGCAAAACAGCTGTCAGACCGAAAGAAACCATAATGATGTGGAATAAAAACCCACATACTACTCCGGCCAATGAGATAAACCCGGACTTTTTCCCCTGGGTTATAGACTTTGAAATCAGATAAATCATATTAGGACCAGGGCTGATTACTAAGATAAGCGCAGCCAGGATAAAAAATATAAGTTCTTGAAATGGAATCATGGGAGTACTTCTTTAAATAAGTGGATTTCCGGTACAAAGATACAGGTGTTTCTGATTTAATTTTATGAAAAACAAAAGAATGATTAATTTTTATTCAGTTAATTTTTATTTTCCACTTGAATGTGATTTAAAAACAAATACCAGTCTGTTTTTTTTGTAAATTTCAACACATAAAATAATTATCATTCACAAATAAATATTATCATGACTACTGAAAACATCTTTGAAGCTATCAGAAAATGGAAAAATCTTATTGATTCTTACAAAAATGGAATTGATATAAAAGGGGCAGAAATATTGATTTTTTTAAATCAGGGAACTCACTTCAGCGTTTCAGGTGAAGAAATTGAACAATGGAAAAAAAATCTTGAAACAGCAGAACCCAAAATGATTCATGCCTATGTGGGCATTCATGAAGGCCAGCTGAAATTCTTCCTAATTGATTCTAAAAGTGATAAAGATGCCGATTTCAATACAATTCTTACCAAAGATTTTTTACGGAATTTCAGTGAATCCAAAATAGAAAGTAGTAATGATATTGTGCTAGACGTTCCTCCCATCACAGCGGAATCCGCTATTAACCGAAACTTCAGATGGAATATGTTTGGGACTTCATGGCTGCAGGCTCAGAAAACAGAAGATATCTTTCAGTTGATTTCCATACCGTTTTCAGATTATGAGAAAATGGGAATTACCGGAGCTCAGACCTGTACAAGCTTCTTCGGACTTACAGATGATCTGGAAAAAAGGATTCTGATTTTCCATATCATATTGAAATTATTACCGTGAAAAGTCTGGCAATTGATCATATGAGCGAGACTGCAGAAAATTATTCTACCCCAAGACCTCCTTTTACCATTATTGATACTCTTAATGATTATCAACTTTTGAAGCAAAGCACGAGTGTTTTCGTATAACAGTTTGTCCCTGTATTTACAGATCACTATTAATCTCGTCTTATGTGCAGGATTGATTATAGTAGTAAAAGAAGGGATAAAAACTAAACTTTCTGTGATCGTACTTCTTTTAGGAGAATTCATGCTTGAGCTGACCGATTTGGCCGGCCGAATGATGAAATTGAATGCACTCAATACATACAATTATACGTTGAGCCAGTTTTTCGGTTTGATTGTTCTTACGGTGATCTATGGCAATTATTATATCCAGCTTTCCCGTGAAGTAAAATGGATGATCTATTGTTATGCAATAGTGACCCTGATTACTAATGTGCTGTACGTTCAGGATGCTACGAAGGTTACTTTTTATTCCAATATTATCACCAGTATTATTATTTGTAGTTATGCGGCCTCTTATTTTATGAAAATCATTAAGGAAGGAAGAACAGATAGGAATATGTTTGTTGTGAACATCATTGTTTTTCTGTTTTTTTCTATAGAATGTCTCATATCCACTACGTATAATTTTTTAATCAGCAACCACCTGAACTGGGTAGCACCTATCTGGCTTTTCAGAGGCATTCTGCTATTGTCTTTGTATATTTCTTTTATTAATCTGGGATGTGGCGTTGGGAAAATCAGGATCAGATAGTTGGATGGATATGGATTGGTATTGGGCTGTTTTCTTTAACAACATTATTGATTACGTTATTGGTGATTAATTATTTAAAAAGTATAAAGAAAAACAAGCAGAAGGTCTCCAGGATAGTTCGGAATACAAGAAATGAACATTGGGAGAATATCCTGCTTTTACAGGAACAGGACAGAGAACGTCTGGCAGAAGAGCTTCACGATAATATCATCTCACAGTTGAATCTTCTCCGTTTGAATCTTAATGATAAAAATCCTGAGGAGCTTAATCGTGATTTAAAAAGGTCTATGCAGCTGATCAGGGAATTGTCACATAATCTTACACCACCGGATCTTGATGAAATTGAACTGGCGGATTTGATTGCAGATTATCTCGAACAGATTAATAAAAATATAGAAGTGATTTTCCGGCATATCTCCATACAAAAACACATCAGCAGTCCTGTGAAACTTAATCTTTTCAGAATCGTACAGGAACTGATCACCAATATATTGAAGCATGCTGAAGCGACCAGAGTAGAAGTCACCTTAAGAATCTCTCTGAACTATCTGATGCTTACTATAGAAGATAACGGCAGAGGATTTATCGCAGAAAGCCAGTCAGGAGGTATTGGTCTGAGAAATATTCAGTCACGGACACAAAAAATTAAAGCAACCTATAAACTTAAAACCCAGCCTGAAAAAGGTACAAAATTCATTGCCTGTATGGCAATACAATAACAATAAAAATGGAACACTCAACAATTAAAATCGGAATTGTAGATGACGATTTGCTGTTTGTACAGCTTTTGAAAAATTATATTGAAAATAATGGAAACTATCAGATTGCTCTGACCTCTACAGGCGGGAATCAGTTTCTCACAGAGCAGGATTCCGCAGCTTTAGATATTTTGATTCTTGACCTGAGGATGACAAACGGTGACGGCCTTGAAGTAATGGCTGAATTGTCTAAAAGGGAAACAGAAACTAAAATCATTGTTCTTTCCAGCTTTTACCGCCGCTCATTCATGGGACAAATGCTGAAGATGGGAGCTCATGCTTTTTTACCAAAAGAAATTGAATTGGAAGAACTGCTGGCTGTCATCAAAACCGTTCATCATACGGGACATTATTTTTCCAATGATCAGATTGATGTCATGAGAACCCAGCTCTCCAATAAACTTCCGGAATTTCACGCTTTTTCCAGAAATGAACTCACAGAAAGAGAAATAGATGTTTTAAGACTGGTCTGCCAGCAGCTGAGTACTAAGGAAATTGCAGATTCTCTTTTTATCTCTCCCAAAACCGTAGAAACCCATAAGACCAATCTTATGATTAAAACCGGGGTGAAAAACATGGCAGGTCTCGTTATTTATGCCGTACAAAATAAGGTGATAGATCCTGATGAAATTGTGTTATTTGATAAATAGTTTCTACCCAAAAAGAATCAGGGAGCACATGACTGTACTCCCTGATAACAAGAAATCTAAAAATACACTATAATTTAGGATTCAATACTTTAGCAATAGAAACTGCATCTGCTACAGTGTCCAGGCTATAGATCTGCAGAATACCCTGAGTAGTGGCTGCCTGACCTAAAATGTTTTGTTGGTTTTGTGCATTTACTGCATTTTCAAACATGATTCCTGTAGAATGGGCAGCAGATTGATATACGTTACTTAAAGCCATTGCAGGAGATTCTGCTACTACTTTTACGTTCGACTGTGTTACTGCGTCTGTGATTTGTTCGTTTACTGGCATAATGATTATTGTTTATTTGGGTTAAAATTAACCGGGTTTTCCGGTTGTTTAGATAATAGTTTTAAAGAGGTCCGAAAATGGATTACGGAGTAAGGATTTTTGCCATAGAAACAGCATCTGCTATAGTATCCAGGCTGTAGATTTGTGCAATACCCTGTGTAGTAGCTGCCTGAGTGACAACGTTCTGTTGGTTTTGGGCGCTCACTGCATTTTCAAACATGATTCCTGTAGAATGTGCTGCTGTCTGATATACGTTGGCTATAGCCATTGCAGGAGATTCTGCAACTACCTTTACGTTCGACTGTGTTACTGCGTCTGTGATTTGTTCGTTTACTGGCATAATGATTATTGTTTATTTGGGGTTAAAAAACAACCGGAAGATCCGGTTGTTCGGATAAGGAATTTAAGCTGTTCGCAAAAATGAATTACGGATTAAGGATTTTCGCCATAGAAACAGCATCAGCAATGGTATCCAGACTGTAGATCTGAGTGATACCCTGTGTAGTGGCTGCCTGAGAGACAATGTTCTGTTGGTTTTGCGTATTCACTGCATTTTCAAACATGATTCCTGTAGAATGTGCAGCAGATTGATACACGTTAGCTAAAGCCATTGCAGGAGATTCTGCTACTACTTTTACGTTGGATTGTGTTACTGCGTCTGTGATTTTTTCGTTTACTGGCATAATGATTATTGTTTATTTGGGTTAAAATAACCGGGTGTTCCGGCTCTGAAATGATTGTATTCTGCGGTATGCAAAATGGGTTAAGGTTTAAGAATTTTAGCAATTGAAATAGCATCAGCAATGGTATCTTTACTGTAAATTTGAGTGATACCCTGCGTAGTGGCTGCTTGTGTCACGATGTTGTGCTGATTTTGATTGTTCATCGCATTTTCAAACATGATTCCTGTTGAATGGGCGGCAGATTGGTACACGTTAGCGATCGCCATTGCAGGAGATTCTGCTACTACTTTTACATTGGATTGGGTTACTGCATCTGTGATTTGTTCGTTAACTGGCATAATGATTTTGGTTTATTAAGGTTAAAAAACGACCGGATTTTCCGGCTTAGAGAATGACTTTTTCTCAAAAAAGGTTAAAAAATTAAGGCTTAAGGATCTTAGCAATTGAAACTGCATCTGCTACCGTATCCAGGCTGTAGATCTGCAGAATACCCTGAGTGGTTGCTGCCTGACCCAAAATGTTCTGTTGGTTTTGTGCATTCACTGCATTTTCAAACATAATTCCTGTAGAATGTGCAGCAGATTGGTACACGTTGGCTAGAGCCATTGCAGGAGATTCTCCTACTACTTTCACGTTAGATTGCGTTACTGCGTCTGTGATTTGTTCATTAACTGGCATAATTGTAATTGTTTTTTTGAGATTGAATCTCGGTTAATAATTATTTAAGGTAAACTAGTTTTATGTTGTATTTTTAAACTCACCACAGATCCTCCAGATGAAAAGATTTCAAAGGCATTGGTATTGACAGGTTATGAATAAATTAGACTTGAAGGGTGGCTCTGAATACAATGGTTGAAACCCTATCTGTAAAATCTGCGCGAGTTTAAAGCATATTGTATGGTAAAAGGATGCGGCTTCTATTTTTAATTTTAATATCTGTCTTAAAAATAAATCCCTGCAGGTATGCTGATAATGCCGGATTCCTTTGGGCAAATATGGATTCTGAATGACTGCTTTTGGGCATAGACAGCATCTGAAAGAAAGTGCAAAATAAATGTTGACCTGATTGTATTATGTTGAGGGCACCAGCTTTCATCTTTGCAGGGAAATAAACCGCATCCGTAGTTTTTGGGAAATTGAATCAGAAACGTCCTTTTCTTAAGGCATCCAGTTCTCTGATTTTCATATTTTTTGGACTCATCTTTTTTAAGCCCATGACATAATTGCTGATCCCGGTCATGTTGTTCCGTTGTTGATTTAATGCAGAATTGATCTGCATCTGTCCGGTAGAATGAGCACTTACCTGTGTTGAAATAGCCTGAGGCACGGCAGTAGACATTCCTGTAATGATTACATTAATTTCGTCCATATTAATTTAATTTTGATGGTTTTAAGGTCTGATATTGCCGAATCTGGCATTCAGTTTATTCATTCGGTCCATGATTTTGAGTTCCTTCTCTTTTACCTTTGCCGATGACGCTTCCTGAAGCTTTTTCAACTGTTCTTCATAGTTCATGACAGGAGTATCAGGAGGAGCTGGTGTGGCAATCTGAATCTGTGCAGATTCCTGCTGTTTTACAGCTTCTTCCAGCTTTTCCAGGAGAGGAGCAAGCGATTTCATGGTCTCTTTGACAGCTTTGTCTTTGATATAGTTCACGATTTCATCTTCATGCTTCAAGACAAAAGGCATGATTTCTTTTTCTATCATTTCTGGTTCTGTCACGGGTACCGGAGTTTTGGGAACGGGAGCTTTCTTGCGGATTCTTCTGCGCATACCTATTGTTTTGAAAAATTATACAACTTACTACAGCAGATAATTGATAAATGCAGAAGCAGATTTCCAGTCGCGGTTGAGATCTTTAACCACGTTATATCCCGTTATCTCTAAAACGATACATGCTGAGATCGCACTGGCAGACAACATTTCTTTCAACTGATGCGGAGGAAGGGTTAGAATATAATCATCCGGAATGATAAGCGGCTTGGTACCGGATGAAGGTGTTTCATTCACCACAATACTTAAGATTTCCTGAAAGTAATGGGCAATCAGCTTGGAAGCCTGAAACTCCAGTTCCCTTTTTAATGCAACCACTTCATCCTGAGTCACCAGTTCTGAAATGGCACTTACATCCACATCATGTACAGAATATTGCGCTTCACCTGTATTTGATGGCGTGATGGTAATATCAGTTTTGAGCGTCCATTTTGATTTTTCAAGATTAATAGTGAGAAGCTTTGAATCATAATCCGGAACAGCAATTTCGTTCAGGGTGGTAAGCGGTAAGATTCTTACATTGCAGTAAAAGACCTTTGGATCATCCAGTTTGACCATGATCACGGCAATTCCTGTCGATTTATCTTTAGGTTCTACCACAAAAGACTGAAAATGATTGTACCTTTTGCCTCCTCTGTTGAGGCAGTTCACCAGTCTTATTGAAGGCTGAATATTAATATCAGAAGTCTGAAGATTAAATACAAAACGCTCCGAATTGTGTTCCGTCTTTTTAGGTTCTGCACTTTTGGTGTCCAGATAATTGATTTCACTGTTTTTGATCAGATACAGTCTTTCATTTAAATCATTTAAACTTTCCAGGTTTAAAATTTTGGCGGGTTTGGTTACTGAGGAATAATTCATCTCTTATTTATTTTAATTTTTTCAATGAGTTGGGCGATTATTGTTTTTTTCTTTGGGCTTTCTTCAGAATCATCTGAATGAATTACTGCTTCTTTAATCTCTGGTTTTACGAGTGGCTGTGCCAGTTTAACTGACTTTAATACTAATTTTCCCCCATGATCAGCCGTGATAAAGCTTTTTCTCATGCCTTCGTTTTCTGATGAGACTTTTTCCGGAACCGGATCTACTCGTTTTTTTTTCAGGATCTTCAGTCTCAGGAATTACTTCCGTATAAGATGGGGGAGAAGGAGGTGCTTCTGAGACAGGAAGCGTGTTGACATTATAAATAGTATTGGAAATTTTAGCCTTTACTTCAGCATATTCACTTACCATTTTGAATAAGTCTTTCATCATTTCATTTCCTTTTCCTGCATCCTGACCCTGAAGATTCTCTGACATCTGAACAGAGGTTTCTTTACTTCCCGGAGCTGGCCCGAAAGTCGTTCCATAGGTCAGTAAATTATTGGCTAACCTGCTTAATGCAATAAGACCTACCTGCTCGAATCCTTTTAAAAAAGACTGTAAATCCTGAACCATCATTCCTGTAGACTGTTCTATCATTACTTTCGTTACTCCGGTCATTGGAGAAGCCTTAGGGGGAGCCAATACCTCACTGTTCACAAATACTACAGCTTTCTCCGCCGGAGTGGTAGCATTGGCCGCCTGGGATTGTTGGCTTTCACTGTTGTGTTCACTCATGATGGTAAGATTTTAGGTTATCCTTTTAAAATTTTAATGGCATCTGCAACAATCGCAGGGTTGAGCTGGTTCAAGTTCTGCTGGTTTGTCACAGAATTCTGAATGGAAATACCACTGGCATGGGTGGCCATCTGGTAAAGCATACTCATAGCCTGTGCGGGAGACTCACCAAGTACGGTAACGTTGGTTTGCGTTACTGCATCTGTAGTCTGGGTGTTTACTGTATCTGCCATATTCTTGTTTTAATGGGTTACTATTGTTTTTATTTTCAAACATCTTTTTTCAAAGACTTTTCTTTCAACTCAACCTTTATATTATTTTTTGATTAAGTCTTTACTGGGAGATTGTTGATCTCTTTTGTCTGATACAAATTTCATCAAACAAAATATATTTTGATTAAGGGAAAAAACTGAATTTTAAAAAATAAGGGAATTCTCTCATGAGTGAAATTTTGAAAGAATGAATCGTATTTTAAAAATAATAACCCCAAAAACAATTCTATAAGTTTAATTTGATAAACACTCAAACACTCAAACACTCAAACACTCAAACACTCAAACGCTCGAACGCTCGAAACCCGAATACATCATCCGTAAATACGGGTAAACCCTGAGTTTCCGAAAATGGGTGCATCCCCTCTATATCAGCCATCGCTTTACCTTGAAATTTGTCTGATCATCTATTCTAACATTTAAAATCATAATATGAATAATCAGAACAACACAAATTCGGAAGTGGTAATTCCCTTTATAATAGTGCAGCCGGGATACGCCACAGGAGATATGTTTGCTATTGCGGCAACCTTGATCAACAATCAACAATACCATGTATTAATATCTACAACGATGGATGAACATGAAAATGTGAGAGATCCGTATGACAAGAGTAAATCAATTAGAGAGTTCTACAGAAGCTCAGGAATAGAAGAATACAGGATACATACTCATAATGTGAATGAAGTGAGAGCTCCCGGATTGGCAAGTCAGCTGAAAATGGAAGCATTCAATATCATAAGAGAGCAATATAAAAATGATTTATCAAAAAGAGCATTTGAAAATAAATACTACAAGCCTGTAGGAGAGGGAACTCAGTATATCGCCAAAAATTTTTCTGAGGAAATGAGGAACCAATTAAAAGTTGCTTGGGAAATCAACGGAAGTCAGGATGATGCAATCAAAATATGGTTGGAAACACAGGGAATACCTACAAGCGGAAATAATTTACTGATTTTATGGTCCCGTTTCAGCGGAAAAGGCGGAGATATTCATATAGAACATGATACCAGTTATTGGGGAATTAAGCAGATTGTACACAGAGTGGCGGATATGTATGATGCCGTTATCATTACCGGAGATAAAGGATATGTGAAAGAAAGAGCAAAGAAATATGATGAAACAGCCAATGAGATTAATGTACACTATCAATCCAGAAAGGTATTCAATATTACAGAATTCTGGAAAGGAAACTCTCCTGCACTGGATGCCTGGGGAGGAAACACCCGTTTGGGGCAGTTCAAGCTTTATGATTATTTTCAGAGACACTTTCAGAATGTAAAACATCTTGGCTTCAGAAGTGGTAATCTGGAAGTAATGGCTATGCTGGGATATCAGGTTCGGTATATGGAAGAAGAAGGAAGTGAAAGTGGAGGCAGAATGACCACATGGTTCGATAACGGAAATGGTGAAACAGCACTAGGAGGGAGAGCAACCGGATATGAACGGCTTGTATTAACAGAACCTCCTACAAGATCCGGTAAATTTATTCAGTATCGGATCCAGGAAATCAACAGAGAAACTAAGGAAAGAAAAGCCCCCTTAGAACAAAGAATTAAAGATTTGGAAAATAGCGGTCAAGCTGCGGATAGCCCAGATATCAATGATCTGAAGAAAGAGATAAAAATAATAGATAATGAGGGTGAAGCCAGAAAAAAAATATTTGCAGGTCCCGAAATGGCTCCCTTTCGTAAAGATCAAATTCCACCAACCCCGATACTTAAAAAAGACAAAGAAAGGTTTTCAGAAGGTTTCAGCGAACTTGATATGAAGATTATTCTCCGTTATTTACAACCCTCAGACTGGGTAGAAAGAGAAACAGGATATCAACGTATTATCGGGCAACGAAATAAAAGCTATGAAAGATTATTAGAGAGCTCGGAAATAGGCTAGAAATTCAATAGAACAGCATTCTGCAACTGTACAGAATGCTGTTCTATTGATATTCCTATTAAAAACTGTAAATTAGCCAAGATAATTAATGGGAAGGCATACGATGTCCAAATTAAAAGCCATAAGAGAACAAAAAAATCTGACTCAGGAAGAACTATCAGAGAAATCAAAAATTTCTGTGAGAACCATCCAACGTATAGAGTCCGGAACAGAACCTAAGGGACATACGTTAAGAACACTGGCGCAGGCTTTGGAAATCGAAGAATTTGAATTAACACAGACCCCGTTGCCGATCATTAATGAGCCAGATGAAGTTGAAACAAAAGTAGAAGAAGAGCCAATTTCCATTCCGGTCAATTATTCTTACATTAAAATCATTAACCTTTCATCATTATTATTTATCCTTTTACCTCCATTGAATATTCTCGTTCCATTGTTGCTGATGTTTACCATGAAACAGAAAAATGATCTCGTAAGACAAATAATCTCGGTTCAGATGATCTGGACAGTAATGGCTCCTATTATCTTCATCATCGGGATCTTTTTAAAGCTCGGAAGACCGTTTACACTGATCCTTATGGCCCTGATTGTTCTCTCCAATGTGTTTATTATTATCCGGAATGCTGCCGAAATAGACAGGAATAAGAAATTGTATTTCTATCTGAAATTCAGCATGATATAAAGTATGTCAGGACTTTGTCGGGTTTTTGTCGGGTTCATTTTTAATCAAAAAACGATTGAAAAGATAATCTTTGTCAAAAAAATAACAATGGCAAAGTTGATTCAGATTATTCTTCCTCTCTGTACTTTATTCTTTAGCATAGCACAGGCACAAATAAAAGATACAGATCCTCTTTACAAAACAGTGATGTCCAAAGACAGTCTGTTTTTTTCCAAAGGTTACAATACCTGCAACATCAGTCAGATGGAAAGTATGCTAAGCGATACTTTTGAATTTATCATGATAAAGGCGGCTATGAAGACAGAAAGCAATTTATAAATGATTTTAAAACCGGATTGTGCAAATCTCCGGAAACCTATCAGCTGAAGAGAGTTCTGGTGGGGAAAAGCACGGAAATTTATCCCATGTATAAAGATGGAAAGATCTATGCTGCTATTCAGAATGGAGATCACCTGTTTTATGAAAAAGCAGTAAATCAGGCTGAAAAATTAGTCGGGGAAGCAAAGTTCACTCACCTTTGGATGTTAGAAGACGCTGAGTGGAAGCTTAAAAATTCATTAAGTTTTAATCATCATCCAAAGCAGACTACTGATAGTGAAACTATGTTTGATAATGATCAGTCGATGGAAAGCTGGCTGAAAGAAAATAAAATTCCTGCTCTGGGATTAGGAATTATTGAAGGAGGAAAGCTGAAGCAGATAAAAGTTTTTGGTGAAATAAAAAAAGGAACTTCAGCACCTCCTGATGCCTTATTTAATGTGGCATCTCTCACTAAACCAATTACAGCAATGGTAGCCTTACGTCTGATAAGCTTAGGAAAATGGAAACTGGATGAACCATTAGATGCTTACTGGACAGATCCTGATATCATCAACGATCCAAGACATCAGAAACTGACAACAAGGATTATTCTGAGCCATCAGACCGGTTTTCCCAACTGGAGATGGATGAGTACTGACAAAAAACTGAACTTTCAATTTGATCCCGGTACAAAATATCAATATTCCGGAGAAGGATTTGAATACCTTCGGAAAGCGCTCGAAAAGAAGTTTGGAAAATCGTTGGATCAACTCGCTAAAGAATTGATTTTTAAACCTCTCAAGATGAGGGATACAAACTATATTTGGGATCAAACTACTGATGAGGCAAGATTTGTAACAGGATATAACGAAAAAGGAGAGGCTTACCCTGTAGAAAAAATCAAAACGGCTAATGCTGCCGATGATCTGCATACCACGGTAGAAGAGTATGGAAATTTTATGGTCAATGTGATGAAAGGAAAAAATCTGAAGCCTGAAATTTTTAAAGAAATGATCAAAAAGCAGATAAAGGTTAAAGAAAATAAATATTTCGGGTTAGGCTTTGAATTTTATGATCTTGGAAATGGTGAATATGCATTATCTCATGGTGGAGCAGATCAGGGAACAAGATGTATTACGATCGTACTGCCTAATTCAGGAAAGGGAATTGTAATCTTTACCAATGTGGATGACGGATATAAAGTTTATGAAAAGCTCGTACTTCATTATCTGGGTGAAGAAGGAAAAAAGATTGTAGAGATAGAAACCAGATAACTGCTTATGCAATGAAAATCTTTGTATATTCGGGTTATTGATCTGGAAATAAATACAATAGATGTGTTTGTTTCCAGGATACCCTATTATGAACCGAAATAAAAAGAAAGCTATGTGGCAATATTATCTCATCCTTGGAGCAGGAGTCATTCTGTTTGCAGCAGCATTGCTGAGCCTCAGAAATACCCTCACATTCTTAAAAACTGCAGAAAAGGCAACGGCAACCGTTACTTCATTGAGGGAATACAAGGACTCAGACGGAACCGTATTTAGTCCTCTCTTTACCTTCCAGACCCGGAATAATATTGAATATACTTATGAACTGCCGGAAGGTACCAATCCTTCAGCCTGGTCAGTAGGAGAGACAGAAACTGTGATTTATAATCCTGATGATCCGTCTTCCGTAAGTCTGTATACCTATTTCAGAATCTTTGTTTGGCCTTTGATACTGACTTCAATAGCACTGCCATTATTGGTAGTAGGAGGAGGTTATTTTATTGCCAACCAGTTTTTAAAATAACCTGCCCCTCTGTATTTTTATTTTACTTTTTCAAGGAGATATAATTTAGCTCCCGAAAATGCCAGTTTAGGTATCAGGTTTCCTTCCAGAACCATCGTCTTATTATTCACATCAATCACAGAAATATAATTGTTGGAATTGTATTCTATATAATTTTCCTTTTCTTTTGTTGATGGATTTTTCCCGAACTCCATAGAATATTTTACCCAGTCTTCATCCTGTGTACTGCAGTGTACAGGCTTGAATTTGGACTTTTTCGCCTTGAAAACGATCTGATCAAAACCTTCCGTACATTCTGAAGTAAAAGAACCATCCGGATTCTGATCTTTAGAAAAATCTTCAAAAGAACCACGGTATACTCCCACTACTTTCCAGGTGCCATCCACACGGTCTTCATCTATCTTTCCTTTTGCTTTGCTTACCGCCCAGCTGATTCCGTTTACCGTTCCTTTTACTGCTTTATAGCTTAAGCTTACAGCTCCCGATACTACTTTGGTAGCCGTTCTTACCACACATGAATTGAGAACAAGGAGAGCCGAGGCCAGAAATAGCATTTTCTTCATTTTGTCAAATTTTTTAAGGTACGAAGATACTATTTTTGAAAAAACTGATTGGTTTCACAGAACTATTTATCAAAATAATGGGTAAGATCAGAGATACTTTTGATATGAAGTTCTTCAGCCTGCTTTTTCCGCATCATCAGGGCATAGGCATTGTTAAACCCCAACGGTTTCAGCCATTGAATGCCATAGTGTTTTTTAAACTCTGAATTCACATACTGATAGGTTGTAGCAGGACTTTTGGAAACATTTCTTATGGTCTCTTCAGTAGGCTTTAAAAGTACCAGAAGTCCGGTTCCCGTATATTCAGGATAAAAATCGATGGCATCATTTGTTAAGGCATCAAAACATATTTTTGTTCCTCCTAACCCTGTTTTCGTTTCCACTTTATAATCTGTATATCCCTCAATAAGCATCGTATACATTTCTGCAAGAATATATTGTTCACCAAAGATTTTTGAACCAATTCTGACAGTTCCTGAATTTCCTTTTCTGGAACTTTTATACAGATTATTTCTGATGAGAAAATCCTTTGCAATCTTTTCAGGAGTCTGATGAAGATGATCAGCTCTGTAATTCAAGTCTGTCATAATAGAATCTGTGAACTTTCCGGCCAATAGGTTTAAGGTTTTCTCCAGTTCCGGAAATTTTTTCAACGTTTTGGTCTTGATAATGGGAGCTGCATAATAAGGTGGAAATATTTTTTTATCATCATCCAGTACATACAAATCATACGCTTTTATTCTGCCGTCTGTAGAATATCCGCTGATCAGATCCAGCTCCTTCTCATAAGCAGCCTTATACATAATCGCATCACTTACCACAAGAGGATTTACATTAAGTCCATATACCGAACGAAGGCCGATATCCCCATCCTGTCGTCCCATAAATTCCGGTGTGAAACCAGCTTTAATCTTTTGGTGTGACACAAAAGTCAGAAGATATCCAATGCCCAGAATAATAAGAATAACGGGAAGAATATATTTTAGTTTTTGAAAGAATTGATAACCCGATTTCTGGATGATGGCAATAACCTGATCAAGAAAAACAGCCAATAATGCTGCCGGAATAGCTCCAGTCAGAATCATATTCGTATTGTTAAGCGAAATTCCTCCGAAGATAAACTCTCCCAAACCACCCGCTGCCACAAAAGAGGCCAGCGTAGCCACTCCTACATTAATAACCGCAGCGGTTCTGATACCGGCAATGATCACCGGCATGGCCAAAGGAAGTTTCACCTTAAAAAGAAGCTGGCTTCTGTTCATTCCCATGGCTTTGGCTGCCTCAATGACTGCCGGATCTACCCCAGTAATTCCGGTATAGGTATTTCGGATAATAGGAAGAAGAGCGTAGATCAATAAAGCTGCAATGGCTGGCTTCGGGCCAATGCCGAAAACAGGAATCATAAATCCCAGCAATGCAATACTCGGAATGGTCTGTAAAATACCTGCGATGCCCAGCACCGGACTGGAAAGCTTCTTTTTTCTGGAAATCAGTATTCCTAAAGGTACTCCAACAATAATTGCCAGAAGCAGAGACAAAAAGGTAAGCCCAAGATGCTGAATGATCTGGGTGGTCAGTTTTTCGTGCTGTTCAGCAATAAATTGCCAGAGACTCTGTTGCTGCGTCATACCATCTGTGATTTTCTATAATGGTTAAATGCTCTCACCACTTCCTCATAAACTTCAGCATTTTGATGGTCAGAACTCAATTGTTGTAAAATATCCCACACACTTGTATTGTCTTTGCCGTCTGGGGTGGAGTAGGAGTTTTCCGAAGTGAGAAAAGGACTGATATGATGGAGAGCTGTTACTTTATATTCCAATAAAAGTCGGTTTTCAGCAAAAAAATCACGGACAAAATCGGTTGCAGGATGGTAAAGTATTTCTTTTGGGGTACCATTCTGTACAATTTTTCCCTGATCCATCAGACAAATCCGATGGCCCAGTTCAAAAGCTTCCTGTACATCGTGGGTAACCAATATGATGGTTTTACTTTTAAGCTCTTCCAGCGATTTAAATTCCGAATGAATATCAGCCTTGGTAATCGTATCAAGCGCTCCGAAAGGTTCATCCATTAGCAAAACGGGATTATCTGCAATCAATGCCCTTGCAATACCCACACGCTGCTGCTGTCCGCCGCTTAACTCGTGGGGAAATCGGGAAAGAACTTCTTCAGAAAGGTGAAGTTTAGCCAAAAGCTCATGCGTTTTTCTTTCAGTTTTCTTTTTGTCCCATTTCAATAGTTCAGGAACTACCGCAATATTCTGCTGAATTGTATAGTGGGGAAATAATCCGGAATGCTGCATGACAAAGCCAATTCCCATCCTCAGTTCCTCGGGTTTCCCATCACGGATGTTTTTACCATCTATGAAGATATTTCCGGAGTCTGCTTCTATGAGACGGTTGATCATCTTAAGCGTAGTGGTTTTCCCACACCCGCTGGTTCCTAAAAGAACAAGGATTTCCTGATCAAGTGCCTGAAAAGAAATTTGATCTACCGCTTTTTTTCCGTTAAAACTCTTTGAGATTGATTCTACTGCGATCATCGGTAAAAAATTACTGAGCAAGTCTGATTCCTGTGAACTGCCATTTTAAACTGGGCTGAAAAAAATTACGGTAGGTATTTCTGCTGTGTCCCGGAGGAGTAGCTTCCGAAGCACCTCTTAAAACCATCTGATTGATCATAAACTTTCCGTTGTATTCCCCTACAGCGCCTGCTTCTTTCTTAAAATGAGGATAAGGCAGATAAGCAGAATTCGTCCATTCCCAGCGTGTTCCCCAGTCAAAATAATCTGAAGCCGTTTCCCATTCTTCTTCAGTGGGCAGACGCATTCCTTTCCAGGAGGCAAAAGCAGAGGCTTCATAGAAATTGATGTGGCACAATGGAGCATTCGGGTCTATTTCCTGTAATCCTTTGAGTGTGTAATGCATCCATTGGTCTTCAATATAATGCCAGTACAATGGAGATTTTGCGGAATTCTGTTTCACCCAGTCCCATCCTTCAGCATGCCAGTGTCTGAAATCTTCATAGCCGCCTGCTTTCATAAATTCCAAATATTCATTATTTGTGACAAGCTGACTGGCAATCTCAAAGTCAGGGAGATATACTTTATGCCTTCCTAATTCATTATCAAAGCAAAATCCTTCTCCTTTAAATCCAATTTCATAGACCCCTTCAGAAAACCTAAGCATTTCTGGATTTCCGGAATTGTTTTGGATTGACTTTTCTTTTGTATAAGCCGGGAAAAGCGGATTATGTCCTAAAATATATTTAATGTCAGTGATTAATAATTCCTGGTGCTGCTGTTCATGATTAAGCCCCAGTTCCAAAAGAGGTTCAAGATCTTCGGTCAGGAATGAGCTTTGAAGAAATGCTTCCATATGCTCATCTACATATTTTCGATATTGATATACATCCGAAACAGAAGGGCGGCTGAGATTTCCACGGTCTGTCCGGATGACCCGTGCCCCGATCGTCTCATAGTAACTGTTGAAAACAAAATTATACTGAGGATCAAAAACCTTATAATCCGGAAAATGTGGAGAAAGAATGAAAGCCTCAAAAAACCAGGTTGTATGACCAAGATGCCATTTCGGAGGACTTACATCTACAATGGGCTGTACCACATAATCTTCTATTTCCAGCGGAGCACAGATTTCTTCAGAACGTCTGCGGATGTCCTTATACTTTTTAGTCATATTTTTTGTGGTGATCTCTGGTGTCATGTCTTTTAGTTTTTAAGGATTGATGTTCAATGAAAGAAGCATGATTGTATTTTTTCACTTTTGCAGATATGCTGTATAGCCTCTTTTTATTTTACCTGCCAAATTGAATCTACAAACCATTTTTTAGAATCTTTGATCTCTCCTGTGATGGTAAAACCTGATTTTTCACCCAATTCTCTGATCCTTTCAGGAGAGAATTTCTGTGAAATTTCCATGTCGATAAGTTCATTTTCTTCAAAATAAATCTTGGTATTGCCAATGGTCACATCCTGAATGATAAGGCTTATCAGAAAGCTTCTGCATGCTCCCGTAACAGGATCATAAGTCTGGTAATGTTGAAATTGTTTCACATCAAAATTACCACCCAGTTCATTGTTGATACGGGTCAGAAGATTAAGATTAAAAGAAGCGGTAATTCCTTCTTTATCATTATATGCATCCAGAATAATGTGCGGATTTTTCTTAAGGTCAAATCCTACCAATACACGATCGTTCTGTGATAGATTGCTATTCAGATGCAGACAGAAATCTTCAGCTTCTTCCGGCGTCATATTCCCGATATTGCTTCCTAAAAATAAAACCACTTTTCTCCGGTCTGATAATGAAGCTGCCTTTTGAAGCATTTCAAAATAATCCCCTTCCAGACAGGTAATTTTCATTTCCGGAAACTGGGTATTTAGTTTTTTGTGGAGGATGGAAAGGATATTTCCTGAGATATCAATCGGCATATAAGTAAAGTTAATCCCTTTCCTGATCAGCTGTTCCAGTAAATAGGTTGATTTCATGGCGTCTCCCGCACCTAATTCAATCAGGTCAAAAGATTCGTCTCCGGGAATAAGCAGATCAATCAATTCATCTGTTTTATTTTTGAAAATATCCAGTTCACAACGGGTCAGATAATAAGTAGGCATGGCCATGATTTTCTGAAAAAGATGATCGCCGATCTTATCGTAGAAATATTTTGAAGATAATTTTTTAGGTGTATTCTTTAGTCCGTTCAAAACATCTGAACGGAAATGGTCAACAGCATTCTTTTCACTCTTAGAGTGGGGGTCTAACTGTACATTCATAAAACTTAATTTGTGTGGTTTTGTAGATTATTGCAATGATCCTGCCTTTTACAGCATGAAAATTCTTTGCTTTTATCTAATTAAATATAAGCAATTTTACTTTTAATAGAATGATTATCATCTTGTTTTTTACCAGATGTGGTATTTTTTATCCATCATAAATGCTCTCTTTTAATAGTAAATGCTAACGAAGAAATGCTGTCTGCTTTAACGCCGGAAAATCAGGATTCCCCCTTCAATATGACCTGTTCAAAGTGTTTACCCTTATTTCTATCTCTGATTCACCATAATTTTACCATCACAAAACATCACTATTATGAATACCACATTGAATTTCAGTAAAAAAATACAATCTATTTTATCCCTGTTTGTTTTTATGGGAATAGGATTATGGTCTCTAAAAGGACAGAATACTACCACTGGCGAAAAAGAACTGGAAAACGCAGCTGTCAGATCGGCTTTTCAGAATACAAAGAAAATCAAAGCCGGACTGTTGGAGGTCGGTTATGCAGAAATAGGACCTGAAAACGGAAAACCTGTCATTCTTCTTCACGGATGGCCTTATGATATCCATAGCTTTGAACAGTCCTCTGCAATACTCGCTGAAAAAGGCTACCGAGTTTTGGTGCCTTATTTAAGAGGGTATGGAACCACTACTTTTGTGTCAACCAATACAAAACGTAACGGCCAACAGAGTGCTGTGGCGTTGGATATCATTGCTTTTATGGATGCCCTGAAAATTGATAAAGCTATTATTGGAGGTTTCGACTGGGGTGCAAGAACAGCAGATATTATGGCAGCACTATGGCCTGAACGCTGCTCAGGATTGGTTGCGGTAAGCGGATATTTAATAGGAAGTCCAAAGGCTAATGAAAAACCGCTGTCGCCTAATGTTGAGTTTCTATGGTGGTATCAGTATTATTTTTCAACGGAAAGAGGGTATAAAGGATATCAAGCCAACACTGTAGCATTTAACAAATTAATCTGGAAAAATGCTTCACCAAAATGGGCTTTTGATGACCAGACCTACGAACGCTCTGCCCAATCATTTGATAATCCTGATCATGTTGATATTGTGATTCACAACTACCGTTGGCGTTTAGGATTGGTAAAAGGAGAAAAACAATATGATGTGTTTGAAGCCAAACTGGCAAAATCTCCGGCTATTACAGTCCCTACAATTACCCTGGAAGGAGATGCCAACGGAGCAGCATTTCCTGCCCCTGAAAATTATGCGTTCAAATATACAGGCAAATATGTACATCATACGATTACAGGTGGAATTGGACACAATTTGCCACAAGAAGCTCCCAAAGCATTTGCAGATGCGATTATAGAGGTAGATTCTATGTCACAAACCAAATAATACAACAAACCCACTACTCAACAGCAGTGGGCTTTGTTATTTTTATCAATGGTAAATTCTTCTTATAAGCCTTCCTCCAGTTTCAGCTTATTCACCAAAGGATTGGCATACATGGCTAAGAAATACTCTTTAGAAACCGGATCAGACGGGTCAATACGCATTTCAAGTCTGCGGATAAATAGCTGTTTTTCCTGTTCCGTATATTCGGCTGCGTAAGTATCAGTATTGTGAAGTAAGTCGTAAGCGATATACTTGGTAGGCCAAAGCTTATAATTGCTTATAATGGATCGGTCAATTACCTGAGCAATGGCCTGCAGCTGTTTGTTTTTATTATCAATGGAAGCTGCAATTTCCTCCAGTTCAGTATTAATAACATCACCGGCATGCAGGTGAATGCGTTTCTTTTGTCCTAATATTCCGCTGAGCATGGTGGTAAAATCCTCATTTTTTCCTTTTACGTACTCCTCGTCTCTATGCTGAGCCAACAGTTGAGGCATTTTTAAAGAATCAGTAGGATCGTATTCGTAGGAAATAGAGATAGGAACAATCTTTAATGTTTTGAAATAACCCGTTAGAGACTGATCTCCTGCTGCCATAGCAAGCATTTTCAAAACACCTTGCTGGGTGGCATCATTTCCGTTTTTGGTACGGCCTTCACGCTGGGCAATCCATACAGAACGGTTTTCCTCTAAAATTTGCATTTTAATATATTCAGACATGTTCTGTGAACTGGTAAGCTGATCACGCAGGGACAAACCTCTTTGTACCAAAAAATTGCGGTTTAGTTTAGCCAGAACATTTAGAAATTTTTTGCGTACAAGGTTGTCACCAATGGCAGAAGCCGTCATGATAAGACCACTTTCCAGCAATACAAGATTAAGCAGGGAGGTATCTAAAACAATATCCCTGTGGTTCGATATGAAAAGGTAAGAGGTCTTTTTATCCAATTTATCGAAGCCTGAAGTCGTTAATCCTTCGGAACTTTTTGCAAGAATCTGACGTACAGCATAAGCCACAAACTGATGCTGAAAATCACTGATGGAATGAACATTCTTAAACTGTTCCAGCCATACCTGCTCATCCGTATCAGGAAAAGTAAAGCTCATGAATGCTTTCATCATAGGATCACGGGCAACATCCGCTAATCTTTCATTCACTTCATGATCATAGAAATACCGGATTTCATCAAACTTCGACATGCGATTATTTAAAATTAAAACTTTTTGCAAAAGAACGAAAATTTATCTGGGGAATGGGTATAATGCGTGTTAAAGTATTATGAAGGGCGTAGGAGTTCAGATTTGATAGTTCTCTTTTATCTTAGCCAATTGCATAAATTCAATAGAAATGGGCTTTAGCTCATTTAAATAAGAAAACATTCCTTCTTTTGGCTTTAGCCTAAATTAAGCGTGTTTATTGAGATTCCTGCGGAATGACAAACTGTGTGGATAGTCTAAGCGGATAGTTTGTATTACAGTGTGGAGTAATAAATATCCATATATGTTTTATCAGCATGAACCTTTTCATTCCGTAGGAATCTAAATATTATATTCACATTATTTTAAACCTTCATTATCATTAAGCTTTTTTACTAGCTTACAGGCAAATTTATTCCTAATTTAAATACTTTGTGATAAGCTGCAATCTGATTCTCCTTATTATCAAATTGCTTTTTTATATTTTCAATTGAAAATTATGTAATAACGACGGAGGATTATTGCAATGATCTTCATCAGCCTGGTGAAGATGAGGATAAATAATCAGACAATCTAAAATGCTATCTTCTTTCCAATCCTTATTCTTACTTTTCATTTCGGTGATAACCTTCTTTAAGCGGGAGTACCCTGAAACCTGGCGAATATCCAGATGAATATAACTTTTCGTGTATTTTAACTTATATTTTGTATCAATCACCATTTCATAACCGGGTTTACTGATCAGAAAATCCAGGTGATTTCCGTAGGTTTTGAATTGATAGTGAATATATTTCTCATCTCCAGGGTTTGCTTTTATTAGTTGATAATAAAAATAAAGCTCAAACAGTCTAGGCATATCAATCCAGAAAGGAGGTGTTTCTATTTTTTTCTGCATTGTTTTTGTAATGGTGTACGAAAAACGTTTCAGAATAAACTGTCCAATTCTTAGTGCTTCTCCATATTCGTTGAAAAAAGGATTCTTTTTAATATGTTTTAAATAATACTCATCAACATCAGAACTGATATGTTCAAATGCAGGTCTGCAATAACTTAAAATATGTTTGATAGATTCTAGATTGGAATAGAATAATAATGGATTATTTTCAATATAGCTGGTGGCAAACTGCAATACTTTTTTTAAGAATCTATTTTCTAAATGATCTTCACCAAACACCTGAAATTCACAAAAAGTGGAGGTAAGCCTGTTTTTTAAAACATTATTTTTAATATGCTGGCCTACCAATACTTTACCCTTAATTTTACTGTTGAGGTTTTCTTGTTTTTTATAATAAGATTTTTTCAAACCCTTTCGTACAATAGTTCTTAAATGTTGCAAAAATTGTATGATAAGAAAAGGACTTAAACGATCATCTTTTTGATCTATTTCAATATATTTTGCATTCCAATCTATTTGAATGACATCTTTTGAGTAGCTGGCTGTTTGTGGCAATGCCATCACCTCCAAAAGAATACTTAGATAATTTACTTCATGAGTTTTTGCCTTTTCCTTATTCTCAAACTGTTCAGGAATTTCAGTTGATTCTTCATCACAATTTAAGCAGGTATTAAAGTACTCAGACAAACATGAATTCAATTTAGGCTCTACATAAATTGTTCTTCCTGTATTTCCCAGCCAATCTACCCCTACATAATAATCTGCTTTAATCTTACACAGATTTTGCTCTTTCATTACTGAAAAAGAAAAAGATTGATGATTGAATTTTTTGCTTTCTAATGTTGTAAAAGATTGAAAGGAATCATCGTAAAGATGGAGCAATTTCCCTTTTATATCGGTGAAAGACTCTCCGGCATCTATTCTTTTAATTAAAAAGCTTTTGTGTTCTGAAATTAATATTCCCATTAATTATTCAGTTTCAGATCGTTGATGTAGTCTTTAATGTTTTGATTTTCATGAGTTCCCACCAAAATACCATCTTTTACATACTCCAATAAGATAGGAACCACTTCATAGTTCATCTTCATCTTAAAGGTTTCATCCCTCTTCTGATGGTCTTCCGGATCTTCTTTTTCAGCAATGAAGTAACTATGCCCCAACTTAACATCGTTAATTTCAAATTCACTGCTTACATTTTTTGTTGTGAATAATTGTGATACTTTTTCAAAATCATTACTATTAAAATGAATGCTATTATCTTCATTCAAATTTTTAGGGAGAATATTCACGAATGCAAAACGTCTTCTTATGGCATAGTCAATATGCCCCACACTACGATCAGCCGTATTCATAGTTCCAATAATATAAAGATTGGAAGGAAGAACTAAGTCTCTTTTTCCATCTACTTCATACACACTTTCTACAGTCTTACCTCTATACTCAAGGGCGTAGATAAGTTCTCCAAGAACAGATGATAGGTTGGCTCGGTTTATTTCGTCAATAACCAATACATAATTTTCTGTTGAATTAGATGATAAGTCGTCATTAACTGGTACAGGGGCAGGCTTATCCTTTAAAAATGTTCTTAATTTCTCTACAACTGGGAAATAATAAGCGGTTCTATGATAAACTGATTTCGCAAGATCATCATACTGTTTGGTTTGTTCTCTGCTGGTGATCTGATAATTATAAAGTTTTTTTATTTCACTGAATTTTAAACGATCGCCTTTCCATCCATCACTTGAAATGTGAAAAGAACTTTCTCCCACATGAGTAAGATAAAGCTTATTGGTAAGTTGTATTTTATAATCATTGGCAATCAATTCTTCTTCTATAGAGTTTTTAAAATCTTCAAACATTTCTTCCATCCAAGCCGAATTGGAAATTGCCCCTGTACGCTGAGTATGATCACATGCTTTTTTGATAAAGTCTCCTAATACTTTATTCTCAGCTTCATAGATAATACCATTTCCTTCCTCATCTGGCTTCGCGACAATTCCCCTTACAAAATCTTCATAAGTATAACTAGGATGAAATTGAATCAGCTTAAACTGAGGATGGTCTTTTAAATGCTTTGCATTCTTAATTTTTAATAGCTGTGCAGCCAGTTCTTTTGCCTGTCTGGTTTTTCCAGTTCCTGGAGGGCCTTGCAGGATGATTTGTTTCTTGTATTCTAATAGCTTTAGGTGCTGGTTCTCTTCTTTTTTTGTTTGTAAAGATTGATGAAATCTTTTATATTCCCCAATAGCAGCCGAATAATAACCATCTATTGCATATGAAGGAGCTTCTGCATGATAATATTTGCTTTCCGGATTTTTCTGTTCCGCTTTTGTGTCATTATAGAGAAATGATAAATTTTCTATATCGTCACTCTCAAAAAGATCCTGATTGATCTTTTGTGATACAAGCTCTATAGCTCTTACATAAGAACCAGATGTTCCTGTTTCTTTTTCTCGACCACTTTTCAACCAAACTCTATATTGTTCTTTATAATTGATTGTCATGTTTTTATCCATTTTTTTTAATAGTGATTGATAAGTAGACTTACTTATTTGTGTTAATGTTTTTAATGCTAAAGTTTGATCAATGCTCCATTCTCCTCTTCCTTTCCAATCAATTTTGCGGCAATGTTTATAATCATCCTTTTCATCATCAAAGGTATATTCGCTTTGTACTTCTCCATAGCCAAGCAGTACGCTACGTCCTCTTTTGACAATAATACAATCTCCTATATTGATGGTGTTTTTAAAATCAAAATTGGCAGAAGAATCATGAGGCTTATTAGCTTTTCCACCATATACTTCTACAAGTTTATTGTTAATATCTTTTTTGGTTCGGTACTGCGCTAAATTTCCAAGATCATCCCATCCCAAGGCCATTATCCCATCCTTATAAAACTCACTCCATTTGTATGCATTTTCTCCCGGAGCATATAGCCAGTATTTAATAGGACTATTAGAATTGATAATACGGTCTGCCTCATCTAGCATTAAGATGTATCCTTCTAGATTTATTACATTTTTCCGAAGATAACTGGAAACTTCTTTCGCATTTATTTCTGTATTACCTGGTAGATCTAATATGATAATTTTGGCAATGGTTCCAAAATATGAAGTAACAAGTAGACTTCTATCTTCGAGAGGAAAGCTTCGATAAAATGAACATATAGAAGTATAATCATTATCAATATTCAGTACCTCTTGACAAATATTTTTCCAAAATTTGTAATGTATAGGATATTGATCAGGTGCTTGGCAATGCTTAATTATAGAAAAAAGATGAGGAATAAAAGATTTTAGATTGGTATTCAATTCTAAATTAAAATCCTCTATCGTATTACAATTCTTAATGGTATTGAATAATTCAAATAATCGTAAAGTTTTATTCTCAGGAAGTATAGTTCCTTCTTTAAAATTATTAATACGATCTGCAACTTTTACAATTGAATTGATCTTAGCAATATATAGGGATAAATTGTCTGTGTCAGTTATATCAAATAGCTCATCAGATTGTATTTTTCGGATTACATCTCTAATGATATTTTCAGTGGTGGAATTTTGTAATCGATGTAGCTTTTCTTCAAGTGGAGCAAACCAGCTAACGATTTTTTCATTTTCTACAACTTCATTAAAAGCTTCTTCGTATTGAGTGGTTATTTCTTCAAAACTTTTATTAAAAGAATTTAAATACTCTTTGGTAGTCATAATATAGAGCTTATTATAGTATTTCTAAATTAGGTTTTAAGTATAAAACCTAATGAATAAAAATAATATTGGTGTTAAAAAATTACGGAGATTTTGAATTTATATTTTAAGTATAAATAGATCATGTCATTAAGTGTACTATTTTCATGGATTTGTAGTTTTATTTGTTACAATGATATGAAAAAACTTTAGCTTCTGTTTACGGGAAAACGTAAATTTTCTCTAAAAGTCATCATCAATCGTGAGTAAAAACAGTTTTACCCCCTTCCAAAGCCTCTGGAGGGACTTCCGAACGGCCTGGACCCACTTTATGAAGGGTCTCTACCCCCTTACACAAGGGGGGAGAGAGGGTTGTCTAAGGGGGGATAGAAGGTTATGTAAGGGGGGATAGACCTTTAGTCAAGGGGGTAGAGAGGGGTAGAAAAGGGGCTGAATACCGTTGATGAAGTACCTCGAGAGGGTTAATGAAGGGGATAGAAGGACTAAAATGCTATTCTAAGAAGTATTCTCATCATCACATCGCTTCATCAGAGATGCAGCCTCCATTTTTTGCACCCTTTGATTATACATTCCAATCTATAAAATCTTTGTGTTTTTATTTCGCTCTAACTTGCAGGAGAAATTGTTTCTGTATTTGTTTTGAATGCAATGGCGCAAAGGTTTTTCATCTTTATATGTTTTTTAAGGAGCAAGAACATTTCGACTTCGCTCAATGTGGGATTTTCAGCAAGGATTAATGCAGTATACCATTTTATCGGAGATAAAATCCTTGCGCCTTAAAAAACGTGTTTATGATAAGATCTTGCGTCTTTGCGATTTCCAACTAAAGCAAGCAGACTTGTAACCACAAAAAAAGCACGCTTTCACGTGCTCTAAGAAAAAGTATATTGGCTTTCTACATTAATCCTTACTGATTGTCGGTGGAAGAGGATGGAGGAACTTCTGGTTGTCCCGGAGTGGTTCCTGATGAGAAAAACTGTTTCATTCCTTCATAAATTACATTGGTACCGGGAACGTTTTCTTCAGAAAGAAATCTGATATTTCGGTAGAAACTGATGGCGTTATGATAATTGTCGTGATCCAGCAAAACTTTGGTATCAGCCAGTTGTTCTACTAAGGAATCCAACAGTTGCAGCCTTTGCTCTATCTGTTCTCTGGCTTCATAATCTCTATCGAATTCTGCTTTATCAATAAACCCGGGAACATGTTGAACATATTGTTCCATGTAGTTTTTGGCTTTATTCACAAAGAGTTTGTTTTGTTCTGCAATTCTCCCGTATTGCTGTCTCTGATCCGGAGTAAGATTGATGGTTTTTCCTGTAAGGACAGTCTGGATGTCCTGAATAGCTTTGTCAATGGTTTCTAAATCATTTGCTGAAAAGCTGATGCTGATTAAATTGTCTAGTGCCATACTATTGTGTTTTGTTGTTACTTCAAATATAATGAGTATGGGGTATAAAAAATCAACAAGAAGTGAATTTTTTGACAGGCGTTCATTAGATAATTAAAACAATATAAAGACGTTTTGTATTTATCACTTTTTGATGAAAAAAAGAGGGTGAAAAAAAGAAAATTGTGAAAGACGATAGATTCTCTGTTCCTAAAGAAAAACAGAATGAACATCCATTGTAATTATACTGTTTCTAAAGGGTAATTTTTATAAATATTTTTCTATATTTAAAACTTCATAAATGTTGATTTATCATGGAACATACAATACATCAGGGACGCAATGTAAAACGATTCAGAGAAATGCTGGGCATCAAGCAGGAGGCGTTAGCTCTTGACCTTGGGGACGACTGGAACCAGAAGAAAGTTTCTCTGCTGGAACAGAAAGAAATTATTGAAGACCCTTTACTGAAAAGAATTTCTGAAGTATTGAAAATTCCGGTGGAAGCATTTCAGAATTTTGATGAGGAGCAGGCTGTGAACATTATTTCTAATACGTTTGGGGAGAATGCTTTCAGTAATTCATTTAATTACGGTACAATTAATTTTCACCCTATTGAAAAAATAGTGCAGTTGCATGATGAGAAGATTGCTCTTTATGAGAGGATGCTGAAGGAGAAGGATGAGATGATGGGGAGGTTGGAGAAGTTGATTGAGAAGGGGTAACTTAAGATATAGAAAAAGGTTCAGCGTGTGCTGAACCTTTTTTATGATTAATCTGTTGTGATATTATATATTTTCACTTGTCCATCATCAAATGTAATTGCTAGCCTATCTTCTGCTTTCGCAAAATTGTTAAGATCTGTGAACCACATTCTATAGTCACCCCTACCATTAGATCTATAAAGAGAAATGACAGTAGGTATCTCTGTTTTATCTTGTTTTACAAAAACACCATTTATTTTTACTTTATGTTGAGGGCCAAATTCTTGAGTCTCATAATCATGAATATTATTTTGTTTCAAAAAATCACGCACCATAGACGTAGCATCCATAATACTTTTAGTAAGACCTGTTAATGTAGGGATAATTATTGCTTGCTTAATATCTTTTAAATTAATAGGATCCTCTTTTTCTTGTGTTTTTAATGATTTGGTTATAATATTTTTTACAACTTTTGCTCTATGCTCTCTTGAATTGAATTCATGGCTGCCTTGTCTTGAAACTTCAAAGAATTTAGTTTCATCAGGTGATAATAATTCAAGATCTTTTTCATCACCATTAAAATAAATATCAACCTTTTCTTCCAAATCCAATAGTTCTCTTTCTAATTTATCAAATACTAAATCATCAAAATTAATATTTTGAAGTTCTATAATTAGTGTAAATAAATTAGGCTTATTATACCAATAGTTGCCTTTAGGGAATTTTAGATTTTTTATAATCTTCAATGAGTTTATTATTTTATCTAAAACATTAGAATAATTTTCGAATTGACTATTATAAGACTCTAAGTAATAATCAATTTTTAAGTTTCTTCCAAAGTATTTTTCTTCTAGAATAGTTGATGATATAAGCATCAAATATTGTGAATCAAACATTCTTTTCACATCATTCTCCGAAAATATATTATTTTCCGAAAAAAAGGAAGTAACAAAATCTTTTTTTTCTTTATCAATTATAATTTCGGTCATTTCCTCCTCAGCATTAAAATTTTTATCAGCTAACTGTTTACAAAATATTGCAAACTCCCCATCCCCATATTGGGCATTCAAAATCTCATTGGAATTTAATGAATACTCTGTACTATTTATTCTTCTAAAAATTTCTTTAACATTTTCAGGTCCAATATCTTTTAGATCTTTAACAGAAACAGGGTAATTTAAAAATTCCTTTTTAACATCAATGTCTAATGAGTCAAAAGATGGGATTTTTTTTTGATTTTGGAAATCATTTCTTCCTTTGATATAGTCAATTATTGCGTTTAATCTCTGTTGTCCATCCACAACTTCTTCCTTACTTTGTAAACTTACAACATCTATATCTGAACTAGCGATATATACTTCTGGAAATGGAAAATTCATTAATATTGTTTCAATGAAAGAATATTTATGTTGTTTTTTCCAAACCAATTTTCTTTGAAATTTTGGAGAAGTATCTAACAGTCCAGATTCGATTTTATTATATAACTCTATAATTTTTAAAGTATTTGAGGGTATGCTTTCTTTTAATTTCATGATTAATGACTAATTAAATTAACTTGAATATTTTTTATATTTGTTTCATGATAGGTTTCAAAATAAAACCAGGATTTATATATTTCAAAATTTATAATTCTACCATATAATTTTTCATATCTACTTTGTACATCTTTCAACTCTTTTGATAATTTAAAATCATCAGGAAAAAATCGAGTAACTAGTCTTCCTTTTAGAACATATTTAGCCAGATTATTCCGGTCTTTCCAAATAGATGATGAATAACCTTCGGTATAGTGATATAAATTTTTAAATTCTCGATCAAACAATTCAGACGAAATTATAGCAATATCTAAATCAGATTTTTCATTCTTATTATCACGGTTATAGTTAAAATCAAAATCTTTAAACATATAAAGAACTGTATCTCTCTCTGGCTTTATACTAAATCCTAATTTTCCTGAACCTACTATAATAACCTCTCTTATATGAGCATTCAAAAAAGTAGAAATATCTTTTTTAAATTCAAATTCAGGCTGTTTAAGGACCTGTTTAAAAAAAATGAATCTCCTTCTATTAAATATTTTTGAACTATAAGATCTGTCTTATTAGTAGTACAATCTTTTTTAAAATCATCAATTAAGGCCATTTAAAGTATTTTTAATAAGTTTGCCAAGCTCATAAGCTAATAAAGGAGGAACTGCATTTCCTACTTGAGTATATTGCGGTACTTCATATTTTCTAGCATCTCCTCCAGTTGTTGTCTTTGATTTAAAAACAAACCAATCAGGGAATGATTGTATTCTAGCCATTTCTCGTACTGTTAATACTCTAGGATTATTAAAATCATAGTGACATACATCATCAGGAATAGTCAATTGTGCAGGTGCAGGTAAGTTCTCATTTAAAGCTTTTTGAGTATGCTTTTTAGTTTTTAGTTTTTTCATTAATATCTTTAAGTCTTCAAAGTTCTCGAGTTTACGTTCGACATCTTTTTCATTCTTAGCAGATGGAATAAGAAATAAAAAAGAATTGATAGCATTAAAAATATCATTTTCATTAATTATTATTTCTTTTCCACGTAATAAATTTATAATATTTTTTTTATAATCTACGGGAATTTTTTCTAGAATTTGATATAATCTAAATCTTGCTCGAGTTATAGAATTATGGTGGCGCATCTCAAAATTGGATAATTGTTGAGATTTTTTTGATCAAATAAATCTTCTAATAATAATTTATAAGTATTACTTCCATTATCATTGGATAAATCACCAATAGCATCTTTGACTGAGGTAAAAGTTTCTATAGTTTTGTTCATTTTCGGAAATAGCTCACCATCAAAAAGATTGGGTTCTTCCTCAATATCATAATATTTAAAATCACTTACTTTAATATCATTTATATTAAGTTCCTTATTATTAACCCTTTCATAAAAAGTTCTTGATAGATTTAAAATTTCTTTTTTTGTTTTATCTGTGGTATTATTAAGCAGTTTATCAAAAATATCTTTTCTATATGCAAGTAATATGAATCTTGGACGATTTTGGGGTATACCAAAAAACTTAGAATTAATCATCATACATAACGGAACGAACCCTTCTAGCGAAAATGCTTTGGAGACTTCTAACCAAGCAAAATATTGCTCATCGTCTTCATTAAATGGCGATGTTATTCCTTTTACATTTTCAAGTAATACAACCTTAGGTTTTGTTAAACCTGTAAATTTAGCAAATGATAATGGAAGTAAATTTTTAGAATTGTTTTTTTCTCTTTTCCCTGCTAAACTGAAACTTTGACATGGTGGTCCGCCAGATACTAAATCAATATCTAGTTTCTGTAGTTCTTTATATTTTCTATTTTTTAGTAAAAACGAAAGAAGCTTATCAATATCACCAACTAAAAGTTTTCCATCTAAGCTAGCTTCTTTATTAAGATCTGTTATCTTTTTATTACCTGAGAAAGAATTTTCTCTTAATCTATTTTTTAAATTATCCTTTGCATAGTCACTACATACCCATAATGTATGAACAGGATTATTATTGTTTCTGATAATTCTGTTAAATTTTCATTTAAAAAATTATAAGCAAAGGTTTCACTAGCCATTGGTGAAACCTCATTAGCAAAATAGAGTTCAAATCCTGCTGATTCTAATCCTAAATTCATTCCACCACAACCAGCAAATAACTCTATATGCGTAAGTTTTTTCATTTATAAAATATTATAGCAATTGCAATAATACGAAGAAAAAAAATTTATAAAATCATATTTTCTTCTTTAGATTGTTTTAAGATTTTAGTAAAATATTATATTTATTATTTAAGAATTATTGTTTTATTTTTTTATATTCTATAATATCTTCTTTAATTTTTAAAACGTTTTCACTAACATCGTACAATTTTATTTTAAAAAAAGAGTTATTTTTAGAGTCTAATACTTCTTTTACTTTATTATAAAGTTTTTCTAAATTTTGTGGTTTAATCTCACATTCCCATATTATAATTACACTCCAACCAAGTAGGAGATTATCTTGTATATTATTATAGTCTCTAATTTTATTTTTTTCAATCTTATTTTTCCAAAATGTGGAATTGGTTTTGGGTATGTGGGATATGTTACAATTTTCATGTCCATGCCAAAAGCAACCATTAATAAAAATAGCTGTTTTATATTTAGGGAAAACAATGTCTGGCTTTCCTGGTAATTTTTTATAATTTATTCTATATCTTAAGCCTTTGCTAAAAAGAAATTTCCTAACCAATATTTCTGGTTTGGTATTGGTTGACCGTATTTTGGCCATTACTTCTGATCTTTTCTTTTTATTCCAAATATCCATGAAATAAATTTACTTAAATCATTGTCTCTGATAAAAATAATGGGATAGAAAAAATAAATTATAAAAGTAAGATATATCTTTTGATACTATTATAAATTTTTATTGATTTAGCTCCAAATTTATAAATCTTCTTCTACACGTCCACCTCCTCAATCTCCACACCGGCAAATACACAAAAATCATAGGCAGTATAACATTATTCTTTAAAACAATATTCTGTCAACCTCTGTTCTCCGGATTTTAATAAAATACCCTGTTCAACAGCCCATTTCAGGTCTCTGCTTGCAGTGGGGGCAGAAATATTCCTGAAGTTCTGCATATAGTCTTTCCTGCTGAACTTATTTTGTTTTACTTTCTCTTTAAATAAGAAAATTCTGTCTTCTGTATA
Source organism: Chryseobacterium sp. CH21 (assembly GCF_004119445.1). Lineage (GTDB taxonomy): Bacteria > Bacteroidota > Bacteroidia > Flavobacteriales > Weeksellaceae > Chryseobacterium. The sequence continues at coordinate 84,687 of NZ_QICI01000051.1, forward strand.
CAATGTTTTATTTTGAGTTTGTAAAAGTTCCTGTAGAGATTCGAGAATAATACCGAGCATAAATTCTACAAATGGGGTAGAATTTCCTTTTTATCAGATTCTGATAAGGTATTATAGTATTCGGCCTGTTTTTGCTTGATGAGAGCTTCTACGGGCAGATATTCAAATACAGGATATTGCTGCATCAGAATCAAGGTCTGCCAGAGTCTGCCCATTCTTCCGTTACCGTCTGTAAAAGGATGTATAAATTCAAACTCATAGTGGAAGACACAGCTTTTAATTAAAACCAGATCTTTGTCTTTTTTCAGATAAGCAAAGAGGTCATTCATCAATCCTTTTACCATAGTGCCTCCTGGTGCTATATGTTCTACTTTCGAACCTTTAATGATACCCACATTAGTAGTTCTTAACTTACCAGGATGAGCAACCAATCCTTTCATCAGAATAGAATGTGCTTTTTCTAAGTCTCTCAGGTGATAAGGATTCAGCTTATTGATTTCTTCATACACCTGTATTGCATTCTGTACTTCAAGAATATCTTTTTGGGGAGCAATGACTCTTTTATTTTCCAGTAAAGCGGTTATCTGCTCTTCAGTAATGGTATTTCCTTCAATTTCCAATGAAGACTGAATCGTTTTAATCCTGTTTTTTTTCCTTAATTCAGTCACAGGTTTATACAGATGTGAAGCATTAATTTCTCCTATTTTTTCGGAAATAGAAGCTACTAAAAATAAAATGGTGTCTGTAATAGTATAAGGAGGTTTCATATCTTTGATAGTATCATATGATACTATCAAAGATAGAAATTTATATTAAAAATATAGAGATTTATTAAAATAAATTATGCATTTAGGTCGACAGCCACAGCTTGCGTCCTCCTACACATCCACCTCCTCAATCTCCACACTGGCAAATACACAAAAATCACAGATAAAATTCCTGCCAACAAACCCACTACCATAGCCATTGCCGTAGCATCCAGCTTATAATCCTTTGAAAAATTATACTGTCCTATAAAGAGCAGGGATAATACCAATGAACCTGTAATTAGGCCGTGTAAGATGCTTAGTTTGGTCATTAACTTTTTAATATTCAGTTGTTCGTCTACGGTAAACTCTATGGCTTCCTGGCTGGCGGCATCGGTTACCCTTTTGATGATATCAATGGTAAGGACTACCGGAAGGAAAATAGCCATGGGCAGGGTAAGACGGGCCAGGTTTTGGGTTCCTGAGAAAAAATGGGTGTAGCCTAACTCTTTGAAGCTGGCATACGCAATGATGAAATTAAAAAATACATTCGGGAGGACATAATACATCGTACGCTTGATGAGAAAGCGTCTGAGGGTGGTTTTCTTGATGGGTTTTGGCTTTGGAGGCTTTATTTTAAATTTCATAGAGAGGTGGTCAATAGCTCAATGGCTTTATCTTTTATCAGATGGGCTTCCTCTTTGGGAAGAAAATTTTCATTGGACATGAAAGTGAAGTCCATTTGCTGGTTGTATGTACTGGTTACCAAAGTGTTTGAGTTCAGCCATGGAAAGGCCACGGTAGGACTGATCACGGTTTCCAGTTTGAAGTTTTTATAATCATTCGGAATATTCACCTTTCCCATATTGGATAGGGTTACATCATGTCCGCCTTCGCTGGATTTCAGCATACTGATCATACGTTCTACAATGGGGTGCATATGTTCACCCATCCACAGGAGTTCACGGGCTTCCATCTTGTTGATTTTCTCGATAAGATCCTTTTTGATCTGTTTGACATTACTCATCACATCCTTACTGTCTTTTTTCACAGAAAGTTCTACTGTTGGGGCAAAAGCAAACAAATGATCTTCTTTAATTTCCGGAATAAAATGACGCACATCTACAGGACTGATCACCTTTCCTTTGGCACGGTCTCCCTGAATATCACGGAAGGCCTGCATCACTGAAGAGCATAGCAAAGCATGTACGGAAATTCCGTTGGCTTTACATTTTTCAGTGATCAGTTTGGTGTCTTCTGTGGTCATTTTCCAGTGAATGGCGTAATTTTTTCCAAGGTTTCTTTTTTTGCTTTTTCGTTGGATAGAAAAGAATATTCTGGCGAAAAGTAAATAAAGGCTGGCCTTGTATTTTTTGATTCCTGTATTAAAATCTGAAGGCAGGAAATCATTCACAGATTCAAAAGCAACATAAGGAATGAGCGGGGCATGAGGATTGTCCAGCAAACTCAAAAGCTCACGCATTAGGGTCACTCCGGTTGTTCCGTCTGAAATGCAATGAGGCATGACCCAAAGGATTTCGGAAGCATCCTGTCCTTTTACCCAAACCACTTCGGCTAACGGTTTTTTAGGATGTTCAAAGAGCTGGAACCATCCTTTTTCAGATTCTTTGAACCAATCTTCGTCTGTCTTTCGTTCTACAATACGAAGAGGAATAGGCTGAATATCCTTTTGTCCCACAAAAAGAGGATAGCGTCCGCTGTTGCGATCAATGACCGCTCTCAGCATCGGATGTTTCTGCTGGATTTTGATTAAAGCTGTTTTAAAATTCTCTTCCGGAATCTCTCCTTTGATTTTTGCGGTATATACACAGTTTAAAGGCGTTTCAGGATCTACATACATGATCCTTTCCACCATCATTAAGGGTCTTCTGATCATAATACTGCGATTTGTTTCAGTTGTGAATGTATAATCTGAATCACCTCATCACGGACTGCCAGAGCATCTGTATAAGGTAAATATCCTTCGCTCCCCATGAATGAAAAATCCATTTCACCACGGTAAGTAGAGGTTACCATCGTTGTTGTATTCCCCAAAGGACCAATCACGGATGGACTGAAAATAGTATCCACCGAGAATTCTTTATACTGATGAGGAATCTGAATTCGTCCCAGATTGGAAAACATGCAATCGTTGGATGATTTTCTGTTCTTTAAAAGTTTGGTGAAATTCTTCAGGGCATCATGTCCGGATTCCATCACCATCATCGTGATGTAAGGATTCAGTTTTGAGGTCTTTTGTTCCACAGATTTTTGCATTGTTCGGAGATTGTCCTCAAAGCTTAGCTTTTCATCAGAAGAAACCACAATCATCAGCCCGAAAGCGAAAATATGATCTTCCTTGATCTGACTGGCAAAACGCCTGATGTCTACCGGACAGGAAACTTTGTTGAAGGATTTTTCACCTCTTACTTTTTTAAAGGCCTGTAATACTGCCGCACTCAAGAAGGTATTGACGGTTACTTTCTGAGATTTGCAGTAAGCAATTAATTCTTTGCTCACCGTTTCATCCAATTTCCAATGGATTAAATAATCATTCTGTCTTTCCACAGCTTTTTTACCTACCGGAATACATTTGATTGCTGTGGCAGCAAGCCTTCCGATAAACTTAGCTTTCAGTTTCTGTCTGCGGCTGTTCAGAATTTTAGCCGGAACCACATCCTGAATTCCTAAGATAGGGTTTTCAATTCCGATATCAGCAGCTGGATTGTCCAGTACTACTAAAAACTCTTTTAAAAAAGCCATTGCAGAACCGCCATCGCAAAGACAATGGTGGAACGCAAACAGCATGTCAGAAACGTTTTCCCCTTTGATCCAGACAAACCGGATCAGGGGTAATTTTTCATAATTAAAGGTAGTATTCCATTCTCTCCTGGATTCTTCCTGCCATTGATCTTCGCTTTGTCGGGCAATGATTCTTACAGGAATAGAAACTGGATTATCAGGAACATTGAACCATGGAATATTTTTTTCATCATGGCTGATCAATGCTCTAAGCCATGGATGTTTCTTTTGAATTTGAGCCAGCGCATGCTGGATATCTTTTAATGCAAAGGTACCTCTCAGTCTGAACGAAATGACCGCGTTAAAAGGTTCTGTTCCGTCCCCCAGTAACATGCGTTCACCAAATAGCAATCTTCTTTTCATATGCAGCTATTTATGGGTTTATACAGAAGCTAATGTTGAATGTTCTTGTACAAAATTTTCTAACAGTTCTACTGCTTTGTCGTTTCCTCCTGCAAGGGTAAATGTATTGCGGACTTCCTGAGCTGCCAATCTGTATTTCGGGTTTTCTAATAATTCAAAAACCGTTTCACGAAGGGCTTCTACACGGAGTCTTTTGTATCGGATGCTGATTCCGCAGCCTGCCTGTTCGATCAGTTTTGCAATGTGAAAGTGGTCATAAGCAATTGGAGTAATCAACATCGGTAATCCATTACGGAAAGTATCGTTAACGGTATTGAAACCACCATGGCAAATTACCATATCCATGTGCTGCATCACTGCAGATTGAGGAACAAAGCTGTTCACAATAAAATTGTCCGGCCATTCTTCAAAAATTTCCGGTGGAGTAGCAGCAATCACTGTAACGGGGTGGTCTTTAAATGCAGCGATGATTTTTTCAAAGAAAGCTTTTCTGATGTCTACCAAAAGGGTTCCCAATGATACAAAGATCTTGGGAGTGGTAGAAGCATTCAGTTTATCCCAGTCAAATGGTGCATCGTTAGGGCGGCCTTTTACCGGACCTACAAATTTCATATGAGACGGAACAGTTTCAAAACCAGCGAAAGCCTGTGAAGTAAACACCATATTCAGTTTGTGAGAATGAATGTAAATACCTTCTTCATGAATGCCTACTTCTTTTTGAAGGTCTTTGATCAGGTTTTGCTGCCATTCCCAGATTTTAGGAGCACTTTTTTCCGTATCACCCATTACATCCGGTGGAACAGGCGTTGTGGTGACACAAGGAATATTATGTTTATGAGCGAAAAGAGCCCCTCCGAAAGTAATGCAGTCATTCACAATCACATCCGGCATCCAGCTTTCTGTCAATCTGGTTAATCCCGGCATCATCATTTTAGCGAAAGGAACATAGGTTTCTTCGAGTGCCAGTTTCATTACTTCAGGTCCGGAGCATGCGGGTCCGTCATCCTGTCTTTTTAAAATACGGGCAATTTCCTCCTGATACGGAATAAGATCTTCTTCCGGATAGAAATAAGAACCTCCTTCAGGAATATGTTTGTTGTCTAAAGGCGTAATCCCGAACCATTTTACTTCGTGTCCGCGGGCAATTAAACTTGCTCCCACACTCAAAGTAGGACTTACATGTCCGAAAAACGGAGGAACCACGAATAAAAATTTAGATGGTTTTTCAGGTTTTGAAGCTTTTGACAGAGCCTGTTCCAATAGGTTAGCAGCTGTAGCGGAACCTCCTGCTTCCACAAAAGACTGACCTACTTTTTGAGCCGCTTCACGGTAGCTTGGATTGTTTAAAATCTGTTGTACCGCTTCTCTCAGATGATTGGCTTTAAATCTGTTAAAATTCAGACGCTCACCCGCTTCGGTACGCACCACACGTCCTGCAACATGTGATTGATCATAAGCAATCGGAATGACTACCAAAGGAATCCCATGTGATAATGTTTCGGATACGGTATTGTGACCGCCATGGCAAACCACACCATCCAGATGAGACAACAGATCCAGTTGTGGAACCTGCTGATATACCATAAAGTTATCCGGCCACTGCTCGAAAAGTTGTGGATCGGAAACGACTACCACAGTCAAATCTTCATCTTTAAAGGCATCAACAACCTTTTGGAAAAATGCTTTTTTATGATCATGATCGAAGGTAGTTCCGATACTTACTAAAATCTTTTTGTTGTCTTTGCTTTTTAATTTTTCCCAGTCGAATTCACATGAAACACGTCTTTCCGCAAGAACCGGACCTGTAAATTGGTATTGAGAAGGCAGATCATCCATTTCCCCAAAGAAATAATTCGATGTTAAAACAAGGGTCAACAGATCTGAAGTTGCCAAAGAGCGTTCTTCCTGGAAACCCAGTTCTTTCTGCAAATCAATGATTTGATTCACTTCCCATTCGTGTACTTTTGGAAGCTCATTCATGATTTTAATGGCTGCCGGAGCGGTAACGGAAGTCGCACAAGGAATTCCTAATGCCTTTGCGGCAACCGGAGCTGCAAATAACTGATGATCCCCGATAATCAAATCAGGCTGCTCTATTTTTAATAATGAAACAATTCCGTTATAACAATGTCTGTTCAGCGGGATAAGAACCTCTTCATAGAGGAACTTAACACTGTCGATTCCGTACACTACTTTTTTTGAAATGATATCAAGATATTGTTCACTGTCTTTCTTTTCTTCGTTGGTCTGATCATATTGGATCAGTAATAATTTTCCTCCCTCGGGAAGCTTAGCCTCTAAAGTCGGGTCAAGGCTGATCCAGGCTACTTCATGTCCTCTTTCCAGCAGGGTAGCACCGATGCTTAAGGTAGGGTTGACATGTCCTGTCAATGGTGGAACTATAAATGCAAATTTAGCCATGGTTTTGTGTTAAAATTTTAGATAAAAATTGAGCAATCGTTTCAGCAATGAGCTGAGGTTCCTGAATAGGAATATTGTGATCACCCGGAATTAATTCAAGTTCAGACTGGTTGATTTTAGATTGCAGCCACTCACCGGTAGGTCTGCAGTTGGAATCAGCGCCATAAAGCAATAGAGTAGAAGCCGTCAACTTACTAAAGTCGGTTTCACCCAGGAAATGTTTTTCCTTAATCATATCTGCTTTAATGCTGGTCTGGTTAAACAGAAATTCATACATACGGTGGTTCTTTTCCATTTGTCTTTTGCCCATCTGCACTTTGGTGGTGTCTGTAAAGTTGGCTACGTAATGCTCAAGAAATTCTTTGCTGTATTCATCAATGATGTTACGGGCTTTTTCGTCCTGAGGATCCGGAGCTTCCATGACAACAAGCTGATTCACACGGTCAGGATATTCCAAAGCTGTCTTCAGCGCAATAAGCCCTCCAAAGCTATAGCCTACAAGGTGTACATTTTCCAGTTGAAGGTGATCTATTAAACCTATTAAATCGGATGACATGTTGTCAAGATCGTACCCATCCAAAAAGCGTTCACTCATTCCATGACTTTTCAGATCGTACATCACTACATTGAAATGCCTGGCCAGCACAGGGGCAATATTAAAATAATAAATGGACAGGTTACTGAACATACCGTGGATGAGTACCACGGTTTGTTCGGCTCCTTTGTTGAGTTCCTGTATATGAACTTGTCTGTTATTGACAGTGATTATTGGCATTCGTAGATATAATTGATGATCATACTAAGGTCAAGATTAATCAGCTGGTCAAGATCCATAGATGATAACCAACCTGTAAAGTCGATCTGATCGCCAAAATGCGCCTTGATCTTTTCAGAGAAAGAGACAATCTCGATGCTGTCCATTTCAAGATCTTTGGTGAATGAACTTTCAGGAGTAATATCCATCTCTTCTACAAATTCAGCACCTATCACTTCAGTAATAAAACCTTTTAATAAAGTAAAAAGTTCTTCGTGGTTCATTTTTAATGTTGCGTTTACAGTGTCCATCCGATAATATAATTTTTATGTTTAATAGTTTTGATTTCAATGTTGTTGATCCACAGGTGATCGTCTTTTATCATTTCGACTTCGAAGGCTTTAGGATTTCCTTTCAGTCCGGTTCCTAAGAACTTTCCGTAAGCTTCTTTGGCTACCCAGAATCGGGTGGTCCATTCTGCCTGATCTCTGTCTTTTAATAAGGCTAATTCTTTGTCAGTAAATACCATGTCGTAGAATCCTGAACTGCGTTCTTCCATGAGTTCCATATCAATTCCTACAGATTTTCCATATCTCGCGATTCCAACGGCTTCTTTTCCTTTGTGGGCCAATGAAATATGAATGTCTTCTGTAAAATCACTGATGAGGTAAGGTTTCCCCACTTCATCGGAACGGATTTCAAAGGTGATCGGGAAGCAGGCATGATTTTTTTCCTGACGGAGAAGGTTTCTTACAGCATCTTTCACTGCTACACGGCTTACCATCCAGTTTTTCTTCTTGTTGGGTAATAACTGTTGATGGTGCTGTTTTTCTGTCTGGTTGAAATATCTTTTCAGGATAAAATCCCATGAAGCGACTCTTGTATAGGCCTGATGAAAGAAGAAAACTTCAGGAGCAATCTCTTCCGAAAGTCTGTTGTGCAGCGGTGACATGGAAACATTCCATAAAGCGGCATCAATTTCCAGTCTTCTGTTTTGCCAGCCTGTAATGGCACACCATACTTTTCCGTCTCTTTTCAGGATGATATCTGCGATGGCAAATTCATCATTAAGCTCAGTCAGCATACAGGTACATTCAAAAATACCTTCCTGATCATGCATATCACCGAAGAATTCAATATCTCTGATTTTCACAGGAAATGCAATACGGTCTTTTACCAAAGTAAGCTGAAGCCAAAGCCCGAATAGCTGCCCTGCATTATCCAGTAAAGAACCTTTACCACCGTTTCCTTTTATTTTTCCGATGATTCCCTTGTCTCCAACGGCTGAAACTTCCGTAATTCCCTGGTATTTATCTCCATGGAACATGTGCATGTCATAGATTTCTTCAGGGGTTCTTTCGATAGGTAAAAGATGACCGATGGAAAGATTGAAATCAGGTGTCGGAACAGGACCCGATTTTAAAACTACTTCTGCGTTGGCAAAGTTTTCAATATCGAGATAAGCATGATTTTGTGAACGCCATTCTCCTTTTACGGTTTTTTCGAAAGGTTTAGCTACGTTCATCCATTGGAATACGCTTACGTTCATGATTTTATGAACCAGTGTTCCAGGAATTTCGGCTTCTGCAATTTCTGCAAGTTGTTCAAAGATCATCGTCATCGGAATAACCGGTTCCATATCTGCTACATGAGCCCAGCCTTTTGGCTGTCTCAATAAGCTATGGTCGATCAGGTAAGGATGACTTTCCAGGGTTACAAACAAATCTTTTGAGAAGGTTGTACTTGTTGGTGCTTTTTGAACAGGATGAGCTACAGGTGCGGGTCTTTGGATGGTGATTTCCGGACGGTTCTGGAATAAAGTCAATACTTCTTCCTGCATACGGATCATATCCGCAACGTTATCCTGAAATGCCTGTACCAGCGGATGTCCGCTTTTTGCAGTCGCAACGGAAGAGGCAGTATATTGTTTTGGCTTGTCAAAGGACTGAGCCAATGCTTTTACTTCTTTAAAATTGCGGATGATAGGCGAACCTAATTCCAGTTTAATGCCTTTTCCTGACGGTCTTTTCGAATGATTCTGAATCTCCAGAAAGTCAAGAGCAATCGTTTTTCCTTCTACAAATAAAGAAGCCACTACACGCTGTAACTGAGCTAATGCAGAACGGGTTGGAACGCTGGATGCGATGGTACTGAAAGCTTTTCCCTTCAAAGTATCATCAATAAATCCAATCAGACCACCAGTTCCGACTTGAATGAAAACTCTTGCGCCTTCTTCGTATAATTTATCGGTCAGTTCACGGAAACGAACAGGTTCAACCAAATGCTCTGCACTCAGTTTTCTGATCGCTGCCTGATCTGCAGGATAAGGTTCTAAGGTGGTAGCAGACCACAATGGAATTTTCGTCTGCTGGAACTGTGCTTTTTCCATTCCGGCAAGGATTACATCCAGTTTATCAGCGATAAAAGGAGAGTGGAATCCGGATTGGAATGGTAGTACCTGATGGAAAATCTGTTTTGCTTTTAATAAATGAACCAATTCATCCAGAGCGGCATTGCTCCCACAAAGAATCACCTGATTGGGGCAGTTGTCATTGGAAACATAAAGGTTTGAAATTTCAGCAATAAAAGGTTTTATCACCTCAATTCCGGCTCCTATGGCGATGAACTTGGAATCTTTTAATTCAAAAGTTTCAGGATTCAGCACATCAATTAAAGCTTTTACAGAGTTTACTTCTGCTAATTCAGAAGAGTAACCCGCCAGCCATTCTCCTAAACTGTGTCCTGCATTCATATCCGGGATAATTCCCAACTTTTTCAGTGAATTATCAAGGATACTGCAGTTGTTGAAAACGTTTAAAGCATCGGTTAAAAGTCCTTCACCTTCCGTTTCGATAGGAGCTGTTAATCCGAAATAACGGGTTACAGTTTCTACCTCACCTTTTGCCAGTCCGTCTAGTCCTGGGAATACAAAGGCTACTTTACCGCCATCTTTTAATAATGGGGTAGAAGTGTACCAGATATCCTGTTTGTTTTTCCATGTGATATTCTTGGAAACAATTTTAATGGCTTTTTCTAATCTTGCGGGCGTAGGATCGAATAGGGCAACCCTAAAATTTCCTTCACCAATCGCTGTTTCATTATTTTGTAATGCGGAAAGCAGTTCTTCATGGGTAGGTCTTGCCAAGATCAATACCTTATCTTTTTTCGGCATATCATAACCTTCCAAAACAACGTGGGCATTGATTCCTCCGAATCCGAAAGCATTCACTGCCGCTACTTTTGGCAGCCCTGTTTTTGACCAGTTTTTGGCTTCCTGTACAGGTTCAAACCTTGTATTCTGCATCTCCGAAGTCGGATTTTCGCAATATAGGGTTGGTGGTAAAGTATCGTGATGTAATGCTAAACAGGTTTTAATTAATCCTGCAATTCCGGCAGCTGGCATAGCATGTCCGATATTGGACTTTACAGATCCGATACCCGCAGCCGGAGTTGCTTCTTCTTTTCCGAAGAACTGAGCTAAGGTCTGAAGTTCTGTTTTATCTCCAAGGGGTGTTCCTGTACCATGAGCTTCAAGATATCCCACTTTATTTTTATCTAAATCAGCATTGATCCAGGCTTGTTCCAAAGCCTTTAACTGACCTTTTACGGATGGGCTCATTACGCTGGTACCTGTACCATCGCTGCTTACACCCACCCCTTTGATCACGGCATAGATTTTATCCTGATCACGAACGGCATCTTCCAGTCTTTTTAAGACTACAAAGCCACAACCTTCACCGATCAATAAACCGTCAGCATCCATACTGAACGGCTTGATCTGTTGTTGGCGGGACATAGCTCCCAGCTGGGCGAAAATACTCCAGAAAGCAGCATTTTGTCCTGTGTGTACGCCTCCTGCGATCATGATATCAGAACGGCCTCTCTGAAGTTCCTGTACAGCATGATCTACAGCAATTAAAGCAGAAGCACAAGCGGCATCTACAGTGAAGGCAGCACCTCCTAAATTGAAGCGGTTGGCCACAAGAGAGGCAACAAGATTGGGAATTAATCCCATCGCAGTATCGGCTGCAAAACGTCCTTTGCGTTGTTGAAAAGCATGTTTTACTTTTTCAATATCTGCAGAAGAAACCTGAGGCAGCAATTCCTGTAATAACGAAGAAATCTGTTCTCCGGTTCTTACGATCTCGATGGCACGGGTAGCGCCCGGACCTGTATAGTTTCCTTTACCAATAATGATGCCTGTTTTTTCAAGGGAAATATTTTTCTGAAATACGCCTGCATCTTCCAGTGCTTTCTGTACCAGATCAAGGGTAAGCAAATGGTCAGGTTCCGTTCCTTCCACAGCCAATGGCAGAATACCAAATGCGGTAGGATCGAAAGTATAATCAGGGATGAATCCTCCGCGCTGACAGTAAAAACGGTCAACGGGGCTTGTGGCATCACTGAAATGAACCGGATCTATCCGATCCGCCGGAGCCAGCTCGGTAGAATCAACTTTATTGACAATATTCTGCCAAAAAGTGTTGGCATCCTGTGCCCCGGGAAAGACACAGGATAGACCAATTACAGCAACATCTGTTTTTTTCATACTTAGTTTATACAGTGTTTTACCAATTATTTCCTGACATGATCAGCACCTGGCTTTCCGTTCCGTATTTAATCTCGTTAAGGAAGATTTCTTTTCCTTCATCCAATGGAATCATAGAAATACCTCTGCGTTCGTATTCTGATTCAAGGGTGGAAGAAACCATTCCGGCACCTTTCCATGGCCCCCAGTTGATAGAGATTACTTTTCCTTTTAATCTTTTGTTTAAAGCATTCGCGTAATCATCCAGTACGCTGTTGGCCGCAGCATAATCTGTCTGCCCTTTGTTACCGTATACGGAAGCGATACTTGAGAATAATACTACAAACTGACAGTCTGAACGAAGTTGTTCTGCCAGTACACGAAGTGGTTTAACTTTGGTGTCAAATACACGTCCGAAAGAGCTTGTTGTCTTTTGTTTGAATAATTTATCTTCTAAAAGACCTGCACCATGAATCACTCCATCCAGACGGTTGTATTTTTCATAGATACTGCTGATCAGATTGCTTAAACCTTCTTCGTCACAAAGATCCAGTGATTGGTAAATGATGGTATTTCCAAGGTTTTCCATATCACGGATGGTGCGCAGGATCTGATTATTTTTGAAAATCTTCGTCGTTTCTTTTTCTATTTCTGAAGGAGAAGTGAATTGACCAGACTTGATTAAGAAACCTCTGATTTCTTCTTTGGTTTTCATGCCTTCAAAGTCTTTCGCCGAAAGTTCATTTCTTGGGTCAGCTGATCTTCCTACCAGAATATAAGTACAAGGATAAGCCTGAGACATGTGTTTTACCAACTCGGCAGTGATTCCCTGTGCGCCTCCCAATACCAAAACAACAGATTTCTGATCTAATTGGATGTGGGCTTCATGTAAGCTTGTTGATAATGGAGAGGGGATGATATCTACTTTATGTCTTTGATCATTTTTATAAATAACTTCAGCAGGTTTATCGTTGGTAAGAATCTCTTTCAATGTAATTTCAGCAATCTGATCTACTTCCTGAGGGGTGCTCAGGCTGATTAATCTACACGTTGTATTATCAAATTCTCTTGCTAAACTTTTGAAAAGTCCCGGATAGCCCTGATGATGACGTAATATGCTTGCATCTGTAATTTCCTGAAGGTGTGCTGGAATATCTGAGATCAGGTATACCCATTTTGCTTTATCAAAATCCAGTTTTTTGATCAGGTCTACGTGATCGATAATGCTTGGTTTATCAGCTGCTGAGAATAAATCCAGCATAATTAATCCGTCGATATTGGAAAGATCTTTTTCTGTATCTACTAATTCTACAATGGCACCATGTTTTTCCAATGCATCTTTGATTGCTGAGGTTTGTTGGCTGTCATCTTGTGTAATGGCAAAACGTTTTCCCTGTAGTACTTCAGTATTTTGTACTTTAGAAGCATCGGTAGGAGTGATGTCAAAACGGAGACGTGACAATACATTTTGAGTTGGCTCTGTAGTATTTTCTTCTTTCACTTCCTGAGCTGCTTCGTTGGTTTCACCATTCATTTCGCTGATCCAGCTTGCCAGACCACGAAGGGTTTTAATGGCAGCCAGTTTTTCCATCACATCATCAGCCTGTTCAAGGTTTTGACCAAACCCGATCTTAGTTTTAAGATCACCAATGATTTCCATACGTTTGATGGAGTCTATACTTAAATCCGCTTCCAAATCAAGGTCAAGCCCTAACATTTCTTTCGGATAACCTGTTTTTTCGCTTACGATATTCAAGATGGCATTTTGAAGATCTTCAAGAGAGAATGCCGGTTGAGTTTGTGATTTTGAAACTATTGGTTCAGTTGCTGTTCCGTTTTTTTCAGGCGCAGCATTTGATTCAGATCCTGAAAATTCAGTAAGCCATGAAACCAATCCGCTTAATGTTTTTATTCCTGCAAGCTGTTCCATCACGGTATCTTCACTGATATTTCCGTTCCCAAGAGTTCCCAGTTCGTTACGAAGTGTTCCGATGATCTCAACTCTTTTAATAGAATCAATACTTAAATCTGCTTCCAGGTCCATTTCCATACCCAGCATTTCCTGAGGATATCCGGTTTTGTCACTTACCACCTGTAGTAATAAAGACTTGATATCTCTTGAAGGAGCTTGTTTTATAGCAGCTACAACTACAGGTCTTTCCTGCTGAACAGGCTGAACCGGAATGGTAGATATAGGCTGATGTGCAGCAGCGGGTGCTGGTGAATGGTATACAGGAGCAGGGAATGCCTGAGGATTCTGTCCCATAAAGGAAAGCATCACATCGCGCTGTGCCTGTATCATTAATTTCATGCTGTTCAAATATTCCTGCAACATGCGTTCAGCAGTAGACTGAGCTTCCGTTGCGGGTGCCTGTGGGTTATTCGTAAAGTTATTCATGGGAATTGGGTTTATAATTGGCAATGCACCATTAGATGGTAGATTACCAGTAGTTGGGTGGGCAGTCTGCCCGTTAACACGCCAGATAGCAGGGCTTTTTTTGTAAAGCTCAGGCTGGTTAAGATCAATGATCGTAACGCTTCTGCCGTCAAAAAGTTTATCAATGTTAAAGCTTCGGCCAGTTCCTAAATATTGTGCCAGCATACAAAGCAGATGACTGAATTTATTACGGCTGTTGTCTTCAACATATAAGGTCAGCTGATCTTTTTCCAGACAAGATTTGGTCAATCCGGTAAGTACTTTTCCTGGTCCTACTTCGATGAAGATTCTTGCTCCGTCGTTATACATGGCCTGAAGCTGTTCTACAAATCTTACGGGCTGTACCAAATGATCAGTAAGTCTTTCTTTTATTTCTGATGGATTCGCCGGATATACTTCTGCTGTCGTATTGGACCACACAGGGATCTGCATTTCCTGGAAAGGAACGTCTTTTAAAACTTCTGCATATAAATCCTTGGATTTTGCCAATAACGGACTGTGGAATGCGCATGCAACCTCAAGTTTTTTAGCAGAAATACCTTCCTGTTTAAGAACTTCCAGTAATTTATTAATAGCTTCTGTACTTCCAGCGATCACACATTGAGTAGGAGCGTTGAAGTTTACAGGATAACATCCTTCTACTTTAGCAATAATAGGCTGTAAACGTTCCGCAGTAGCGCTTGCTGCCAGCATGGAACCTGGATCTCCGCCCTCTACTGAATCTAAGATAGACTGCGCTCTCTGAACACTTAAGCCAACCAGTTTATCTTCTCCAAATACTCCTGCAAAGCATAAAGCCGGAATTTCACCATAGCTGTGGCCTGCAAGCATATCAGGGATAATACCCAATGATTCCAGGAATTTAGCCAATGCAAGGTCTACAATTCCTAAAAGCGGTTGTGCTAAACGGGTATCTTTAATGGTTTCTTTCTGTTGTTTTAAATCAGCTTCATTAAAGGTTTTCGATGGGAACACTACTTTTTCAAGTTCAGGATACTCATCAATAATTTTACGCATAGTAGGGAAAACCACAAATAAGTCACGAGCCATATTGATCCTCTGGCTACCTTGTCCAGGGAATGTGAATGCTACTTTACCTTCTTTTTTGTTAACCGTAAAGGTGTCTTTTGTCTCAATCCCTAGCAGTACCAGTTCAAGCTTCATCATCAGGTCTTCTGCGGTATCTGCTACAATGCTGAACTGGATTGGCTTTTCTGAGCTGATGCTTAAACTATAAGCGATATCTTTTAATGGAATACCATCGTTAATTTCTAATAAAGCCTTAACCTTGCTCGATTCTCCTTTGGCTTCTCCATACGTATCTCCACGGAAAACAAACAATTCTGAAGGCCATGACTGCATTGCAATTGAATTATCCTGCTTTGGATGGTTCGCAATAACGGTGTGGAAGTTCGTTCCTCCAAACCCGAAGGCACTGATCCCTGCATAACGGTTCTTTTCGCCCCACAATCCACTTTCTGCATGGAAAGCAAATGGGCTGGTTACTGCATTATAGTAAGCATTAGGTTGCTGAAGATGTAGGGTGGGTGGCTTTACCCCGTGGTATACCGCAAGGGAAGCTTTGATTAATCCTGCTAATCCTGCTGCACACTTGGTATGTCCGATCTGTGTTTTTACAGAACCTAAATGAGTCTGTCCAGGTAAAGCTCCTGAGCGGCTGAATAAATTCGTCAGTGCACTAAGTTCAGTTTTATCACCCACTACTGTTCCTGTACCGTGAGCTTCTACAAGACCTACGGAAGCGGGACTGATCCCTGCCTGGGAGTAAGCACGCTCTAATGCTCTTACCTGACCTATTTTTCTAGGAGCCGTTAATCCTAACGCTTTACCGTCACTGGATCCTCCAACTCCTTTGATTACTGAATAAATACGATCACCGTCACGTATTGCATCTTCATATCTTTTTAAAACAAGGATGGCAATACCTTCTCCAAGGGCGATACCGTCTGCCTCATCGTCGAATGTGGCACATCTACCTTTTCTTGATAAAGCGTGTGTACTGGAGAACATCAGATAATCATTGATTCCGTTGTGCAAATCTGCACCTCCTGCAAGAACCATATCAGATTTTCCTAATACAAGTTCCTGGCAAGCCAGGTCAATAGCCGCGAGTGAAGAAGCACATGCTGCATCTACCGTAAAGTTTCTACCGCCAAGGTCCAGACGGTTTGTAATTCTACCTGCGATTACATTCGCCAGAATACCTGGGAATGAATCTTCTGTAGTATGTGGGAAGGCTTCTTTTACTTCTTCATGAAGTTCTCCGAAAACCTGCTTATAATATCCTCTGAAACTATAGCTGTTGGCAAGGTCATTACCTCCTTCAGCACCTATAATCACAGAAGTGTTTTCTCTGTTAATATGTTTTTCACCATATCCTGCATCTTCCATCGCGCGTTTTGCAACCAACAGGGTTAAAAGCTGTGTAGGTTCAATAGCGGCAAGCGATTGTGGCGGAATACCAAATGCCAACGGATCGAAATCAATTTTAGGAATAAATCCTCCCCATTTGGAATGAGATACATCAGATTCGTTAGAATCCGGTTTATAATAAAGGTCTTTGTTCCATCTTTCATCCGGTACTTCGGTAACGCTGTCTTTTCCTAGAATGATATTTCTCCAGTATTCATCAAGGTTTTTGGCACCCGGGAAAATACATTCCATTCCTACGATAGCGATGTCCAGAGGTTTTTCTGTAGAAACCGGTTCTTCCGGTAACGCTGCATCCTGAATATGTTCGTAATTGTCTACCACATTTTGGTGAAGAGTTGCCAATGAGATGACATGGTTATGCATCGTAGCAACCTGCCCGATCATGTACATTCCTAGGTCTAACTGATCATCTTTAGGAATATTAACTAATTTATCACCCTGACGTTCTATCCCTTTAGCCGCAATACGTAAACGGCCTACATTTAATTTTTCAAGTTGTTCCCATGCCTGTTTTTTATCCATTCCGGCAGCAAGAAGTTTTGCTTTTTCGGTATTAAAATGGGTAGCAAAAGCAGTATTTAAACAACGGGTTTCATGCCCCGGAGCTGTTTCCAGTAAAACAGTATCCTGAGCCTGCATTGCCTGAGCCTGGAATTCCTCCTGAATAGCTCCGGTTTCTACAGCTTCATGCGTATACAGATAGGCAGTACCCATCAATACTCCAATTTTCACTCCTCTTGCAGCCAATGGCGCAGCCATAATAGAGACAAATGCGGTTGAAAATGCATTATGAATTCCTCCTGCAAAAAAGACACTGATGTTTTCAGGGTGGTCTTCTTTTAAAATACGTTCAATTTGTTTTTCCCAAAGAACTGTACTCGAAAGAGGTCCTACATGGCCTCCACACTCACGTCCTTCAAAAATGAAGTTTTTAGCCCCTTCTTTCAGGAAAATATCAAGAAGGGCAGAGGAAGGAACATGTAAGAATGATTTTATTCCTGCTTTTTCAAATACTTTGGCCTGAGCGGGTCTTCCTCCTGCAATCAAAACTACTGGAGGTTTCGCTTCTAATATATATGAGGTCTGTTCATCTCTTAATTCCTGTGGAGCAAATCCCAGGATTCCTACACCCCAAGTTTTTTCACCTGCCAGTTTTTTAGTGTCCATTACCAAAGATTTTGCAGACTCTCCTTTTAATAAGGATAACGCAACAAAAGGTAAAGCTCCGGCATCTGCTACAGCATTGGCAAATGAAGGAACATCACTCACACGAGTCATCGGACCCTGAGCAATAGGGTATTGTAATCCCAATTCCTGAGCCAAAGAGTTGTTTTTATCAATAACTTTTAATGCTTTAGCCTGCTTTAGATGTCCATACATAGCTTCTTTAAATCCGAAAACAAGCTTTTTCAGTGTTTTGAAGTCTTCATACAGATCTGTTGCCAATGAAATGTCTTGTCCCATAGGGATATAACAGGTGCTAAGATCGAAGCCTGAAAAGTATTGTTTCAGATCTTCAGCGGTTGGGTTTTCGGGTAACGTGGGCGAGTTGGGTCTCACCAATACACGGTGGTTAGCAATCACCTTAGTTTCTGTACCATTCAATTTTGAGCATACTTCTTTCAGATCCTGAGGAATTGAACTTTCAGGGAATAAAGCCAACTGACTATCCAGTACAATTCCTGTTGCTCCCAAAGCTTTTGATGCCGCTGCGGTATGGAGACCTATTCCTCCCTGTACCCACACCGGAATGCTTTGGATTTCTTTGATCACACGCTGAAATAATACAAACGTAGATTCGTAACCTACTAATCCGCCTGCTTCATTTCCTTTGATAATGATTCCCTCTGCTCCCGCCTGTTCAGCTTGCATGGCTTCCTGCAAACTATTCACCTGATATATTGCAGGTAAGTGTAAGGGTTTAGACATTCCAAACGGAAGGATCGCAAATCTTACTTTTTCAGAAGTTTGAAGAGAGGCGAAATTGTCATTAGAAAAATAAATACCATATGATGGTACGTCTATCTGGTCAAGTTGATGTAACGCTTCCTGTGCAGCTGTTATCTCATTTCCTAAACTCAAAACGGGAAATGCACCCGCCTGATACAGTTTGGATATAAGGTTAACGTCTGGTTTTTCAAAAGGCGTCAGTCCAATAATGGGTAAGTTTTTCATGGCATGATAATTATTGAATGATAGCAAGAGATTCATAGCAAAATGCTTTGCCTTTCGGTAATAAGGCGACTGCTTTTGTTATGATATAATAAAATTGGTTTTTGTTAAATCATTAACGATTTTAATCGTTTTGTGGTAATTATTCAACAATCTATTATTTATCAATAGAAGGGTTAATGTAAGGGTGATGTCCGGTTTTTCAAAAGGCATTAGCCTGATTTTAGTCAAGTTTTTCATAGCATTTACGGTATAGGAATAGTTAATGATATCTCATAACAAAACATCAATATCACCAGTGTTAATGATGATTTTGTGTTATGAGGAAATAAAAATAATTAAACTGTAATATATCTTCAATAATAAGTGTTATTTGATAATGATTTATTAATAGGAAAATATTAATTGTTCAAATACTATTAAAGTATATTTATTGTTTTGTTATTCTTAGAAACGTGACGATACAATCTGATTAATTTTAAATATAAATATTTATAGTTAAAAAAATGTTAAGCAAATATAGGAATAAAAAATAAAATATTTCAAAAAACAGAGATTTGTTTTGGGTATATTACAAAAAGATAATATACCACGAGTAAGGTTGGAAAATGTTAGAATAGCCTTTATCAATCTAATAAATCGGATAGGCTAATTTACATAAAATTAATCAATATGTTGTGATTTAATCTGAGTTATTTATGAATTTCATCTATCTTTTTGATAAATAAACAGATATGAATTTTAACAAATAATTAAATTATCTTTTAGGAATTCATAAAAAACAGTAAGTGTCTGATCTACTTACTGTTTTTGAATAGGTTAACCGTTAAGATTTTTTTTAAATGAATACGCTTTAAAAGACTGCTTCACATCAATTATAGGGTAGTGTGATGATAGATAAATTAATAGTGCATAAAATTTAAAATATACTTAATCCGTATTGTTTTGCAAGGTCTAAAATCATGTGATACCCTGCTAATGAATTTCCGTGTTGATCTAACGAAGGACTAAATACACCAATTCCCATTTTTCCAGGAACACTTACGGTAATTCCGCCTCCTACACCAGATTTGCTTGGTAAACCTACCATTCTGGAATATTCTCCACTGAACTCATACATTCCGGCAGTCAGCATTTGGGATTCTACCAGTTTTGCCATATCAGCATTTTTGTAAGTGGAATCTCCATCAAATCTTACGCATTGATTGGCAAAGAAGTATCCTATTTTTGCAAGATCCTCTGCTGTAAGTTCAATAGAACATTGTTTGAAATAATTGTCCAGCTGGTCTTCATTTCCGGAAATCAGTCCGCTGTTTTTCATGATATAAAACATACCACGGTTACGGTGTCCTGTAGCTTTTTCAGATTCGTAAACGGATTTGTTATAATCGATTGTCTGATTTTTGGTGATATATCTTACCATGTCCAGTATTTTAAGGAATGGCTTTTCTCCATCTCCTGAAATTAATGAGGTCGTAAGAATTGCTCCGGCATTCATCATTGGATTAAGCGGTTTTCCAGTTGTTTCCAGATTTGAAAAGTGGTTGAAAGGTTTATCGGAACCGAAATATCCCATTTTGTCAAATATGTTAGCTTCTCCCTTTTCGTTTACGGCTACCATTAATGATATGATTTTGGAAATGCTCTGCATGGTGAATTTCTTATTCACATCACCTGTGTTAAATACCTTACCGTTTTTGTCTACTACTGAAAAAGCAATGGCTTTGGCATCCATTTTTCCCAGTTCAGGAATGTAGTCTGCTACTTTACCTTGGGTATAATAAGCTCTGTTTTTTCCAGAATGGTATTAAGTGTTTTCTCTGATAGAGTTGAAATATCTACAGTTTTCTGAGCGTAAACAGTTGTGTTTAAGACAAAAAAAGCTGCAGCGCAGATTCCTTTTGCAGAGGATAAAAAGCTATTGTTTTTCATAGGGAAAATCTTCAAATAAAATGTTTATGATATGCCTGAGAAAGCAAAGATAAAATATTTTTAGTATTGTCTGTAATTCTCTTTTTTGGCGTTCATGAGTCCTCATAGAGTATTTCTACATGAAATGAGATAATTTACGTAAGGCGTAGTGGGAAGGGGGATTCAGTAGATGAAAAATATTTTAAAAAGAAAAAGATTTCGCTTACAATTTTTCTTTTTTAACCAGAATTTCATTGTTATTATTTTTAATTTATTATTGTTTTCTAATTAATAAAATTCATTATTGATGTTTTTTAATACTTGTTTTGGTTTTTAATAATGTTTAAAATTTGGTATTTTATTTATTTAAAACAGGTTTAGTACTCCATCTTTTTAAAAAAGTAAATTTTTTTATATAACTAATATGCAGGTGAAATAACATATAAGTAGGGATTAGTCTATATTGTTGGTGTTCAGTTGTAAAATTGTGTTATTTTTTCACTATTAAATGATTATTATATTGTTTTTTTTGTTAATTTGACAAAAAATTAATAGCACTTTTTTAATAACTATGAAAAACAACACCTATTTTGGTAGGCAGCACGTCTTCAGATGGCTCCTGCTATGTTGGCTTTTGGTACCTTGGGTACTACAAGCACAAGCTCGAATTACATGGACCGAAGAGGTCGGATGCCAGGAATTCCGCGGCGAAAAAGAAGGTCAGGTTCCTGACAACGGAATCGCCAGTTCCTACATCAATTCTGCCCAGTGTCTCAGGGTCTGCGAGAAATCAATAGATCCTGTTAAATATCTGGTGCAGGGATCGAACGTTTCTAACGTACAATGGTCAGTCTCAGGAGGAACAGCCACAATTTCCGGAACCGGAAATACCTTAGCGTATGTTACGTGGGGTGCCGCCGGTAATGGTTCTTTACAGGCTGTTATCACTTACAACGACGGAACTGTGGAAACACAGACCATCTGTATTGAAAAAATCAACAGACCAATTGCTAAATTTGAATTGCTGAATCTGGATTATACCGTATGTAACAATACAACGGTGTATTTTGATAACCTTTCCGAACAAAACGGAGGTTCAGATATTGTCAATTATTTCTGGCAATTCGGAGATGGAAGTACTTCCACTTCCACTGCTTTTGAACCGTCTCATGTTTATACTAATCCTGGTAATTATACCATTCAGCTTACGGTAACCAATAAGTGCGGATGCCAGAGTAAGTATAAGAAGGAGATCAAAGTAGTGAAATCTTACCCTGTGCAGATCAACTGTGCTTCTGTAGTTTGCGAAGGAAGTACAGAGAAATACAATGCAGAGGATGGATGTAACAAAGGACAATGGAAAGTTATTGGTGGAAACATTGTAAGCAATAACGGTAACGAAATTGAAGTAATTTGGGATCAGGTAGATCCTACAGATGGATTTGGATATGTAATGTACATGTCTGAATGTGCTTGTCCTGAATGGACTACTGTTAAAATCCCAGTGATTTTAAAGAATGCAAAAGTTAAAGGACAGGAGAAAGTATGTGCTGGTAAGCAGTATACCTATTCTATTCCTCAATGGCCTACAACCAAAGTTAACTGGAATGTATCAGGCCCTGCAGGAGGTCAGTTGGTCAATACCCAACAGAGAAATGAAATTGTTTTCTCAGCCAGTCAGCCAGGAATTTATCACCTTGAAGCAGCTTACTTCAATACTTTATTATCATGCGAAGGAATTGCTACTATTGATATCGAAGTAGAGCAGCCGGTAACGATAAGCGGTGGTGTAGATGAGATCTGCGCAGGAACAAGCCAGACATTTACAGCTACTCCTAATGTGCCTGTTATCTGGAAAGTAACTACAGGAGGATCTACCGTAACATCGGGAGTGGTATCCGGACCATTTACTTATCCTTTTACAACAGCAGGTACTTATACTATTGTTGCTGTGAAGCAAGGAGGAGGTTGTGAAAGTAATCCAAGAATTATTAAGGTATTACCAATTCCACAGCCACCTACAGGAACTATTTCAGGAGAGACTAAAGTATGTTCTGGAAAACCTTATGTATATACCATCAGCTCTGTTGATGCAGGGATGGTTCCCGTTTGGAGTGTTACCAACGGAACAATCCAGGGTAGTAACGCAGGATCTTCTGTAACGGTTATATTTAATGCTGGTGCTTCGTCATATTCAGTATCTGCACAGAATAAATCTATGAGTAATGCAGGATGTCTTTCGGCTCCAATTTCGTTCAGTGTAGCGCCATTGGATCTTAATACAATTACGATCAATCCTAATCCGGGACCTTTCTGCCCAAGTAGTACTCAAACGTTTACGGCTAATCTGAACGGTATTGTTCCTGACTTTATGGAATGGACATTCGGAAGTGCGAACTTCGGAAGTGTTGTAGGAGGACAGGGTACTAATAATATCACTGTAAACTTCAACGAAATTTCTTCAACAAGCAGCACTACGCTGAACTTAAGAGTTGTAAAATGTGGAGTAACAAAAATTATCAGTATTCCGGTTTCTCTATTGCCACTTCCTGTGGTGAGCTTCACAAATGTTGGAGGACTTTGTTTAGGTTCTAATCTGACATTCACTGTAAATCAGGGTTCCATTACTTCAGCAACGAGTGTAACTTTCACTTTTGCTAACGGAACTACTTATACCACTACTTATAATCCATCTGGAAATTATAGCTTTCCGAATAACGGATATATCCAGAACGGTTCAGGAAGTAACATTTCTCAAACGGTAACAGTAACTTATACAGGAACTAACGGATGTAACTATAAGCCTACTGCAAGCGCTAACTTTACTATATATCCTGAAACCATTATTACAGTTTCTCCGGTATATAATATCCTGGTATGTGATCCTACAACAATGACACCGTATACGCTTACGGCTAACAGTTCTACAGGACTTACCAATATTACTTCGTGGCAATGGCTTAAAAACAATGCGCCAATATCAGGTGCTACCACGAACTCTTATACGATAGGAGGTGCAGGTGCTTTTGGTACCTATAGAGTACGTGCTGTAGATATTAATGGTTGTGTGGTTTATTCGCAAAACATTAATGTGAGCCAGCTTTGCCCAAGCAGCGGAACTTGTAATACAGATCCTCAGATCAACTTTACGGCTACATGGTCCGGTTGTAATACGATTTCTACTTCAGGGTTAACGTATAACGGAACTCCTGATCAGATCGAATGGTCATCAGACAGTGTACTTACTTTAACTTCCCCTCAGGGACAGCCTACGGCAACATATCAAACTACTCTTGCAGGAGCACATATTGTTTTTGTACGTTTAAGATATGGATCATGCTGGTATAGCAAAGCTGTTGAAGTAAGAAAGAACTACGAGCCTAAATTCAGTGTAAGCACAGTATGTAGCGGAGGCGGATATAATGTGACTCTTTTCAATAGTTCTACTATTTTTGAGATCAATCAGTCATCTATTACCTATACATTCACTAGTCCGGGTCAGCCAACCCAAACAGGACAGACAGCTACTTACAACAATCTTGCGCCAGGTACTTATACCTTCACCATGACAATGTCTGCGCCAGGAAAACCATCGTGTACTACTACGCAAACTGTTACATTAGCTCCAGTTCCTAGTACCAACTTCCTGGTTCCGGCATGGATCTGTGTACGTGAGCCTATTACATTTACTGCGGCTGGATACAACTCTGCTAATACATACACGTGGCTTTTTGATGGCACAGCATATGTGGCTTCAGGAGCAGGTGCAACAGTTACCTATAATACAAGTGGTGCAAAGACAGTACAGCTGAAAATCACTACCCCTAACGGATGTGTATACACTTCACCAGTTGCTAATATTAGCGTGAAAGAAGCCTTCATTGATGGTAATATTTCGCCTATTAATGTGGTTGCTTGTGCAGGATCTGTTCCTACACTTGTGTTTAATGGTTCGGTAGGAACTGCCAGCCAGTATATCTGGATGAATGGTTCTCAGCCAGTACCGGGAGCACCAAATTCAATAACATTCACACCGACTCAGTCAGGATCTTACTGGCCGGTATTGGTATCGCCTGATGGTTGTAAAACAAGCATCATGAGTACTAAAGCTGCAACGGTGACTGTTAAAAATGCTCCATATGTAAATATTTCAGGTAAAGCTAATATCTGTGCAGGATCTTCTACAGTATTGACTGGTCTTGTAACCGATAATACATTGGAATATCAATGGAAAAAAGCTGGTTCGGTAGTAGTACCATGGACTTCTGCTCCTTATCCGATTACTTTAAATACAGGAGCATTAACGGCAGGTACTTATGTCTATACACTGGAAGTAAGAACTCCGGGTACATCAGGATGTACAAGCTCTAAAAACTTTACCCTTACGGTAAGCAACCCGCCATCAGCTGTTACTGCTACGTATAGCTTGGTGAGCTGCCAGCCTTATAGAATTCAGTTAACTGCATCAGGACCATCTGCGGGAGATTATAACTGGAGTAACGGAATGTCTGGTCAGACCATTACAGTAAATGAAGGAGGAGTATTCCAGGTTACTTATACTGCGCCAAGCGGTTGTAAAGTATCTAATTCTGTAGAAGTACCATTAAGTCTTGAAAGTCTGATGTGGGTATTCCCTACAGGATGTTATGACGAATGTCTTAGAGAGAAGAACTATATCATAGGACCAAAAGGAATATTTGATCATCATGATTGGATGCTGTTCGGAAACAGTATTCAGAGTGGGAATAATGATTTCATCTTCCCATTAGCTATTGGAAATGCAGGTACCTACCAACTACAGATTGATCATTTAGGATGCCAGTATACATCCGGAACTATGAATTACTATCCAGGTAAAGAATGCGGATACGAAACAGATTGTAAGATTAAAGGAGAGATTAAAGGAATGAAGTGGGTTGGAGATCACTACGCCGTTTATGGTGCGATTTACAACACAGGAGGTCAGCCGATAAGCCTTAATGTTACAAGTGTTAATGGATACGGAGTTTATATTCCATCTATTATTACAATTCCGGCTGGAGGAATGTATGATATGAATGCTAATCCACTGGCGTTCTATCCGAATCCAAACTTCCAGAGTACAGACGAAGTTTTATTCTATAATGAAACTTGTAAGTTTAGTACCAAAGCGGTAGATCCTGACTGGATGGGTATGAGAAGTGCATCAAGAAGCGTTACCGCTACTGCAGTTTCTTCTCTGAAAATGATACCGAATCCTGCGAAGGAAAGAGTGAGAATCTCGTATAATACGGGCGATGAAAAATTACTTGCAAAACAGATTACAGTTTTTGATGCCATGGGCAATGTCAAATTCCGTAAAGAAGTGAAAGCAGCTTCCGGAGAGGAAGATGTAGAAGTTTCCAGCTGGCTGCAAGGTGTTTATATCGTTATCGTACAAACGGGAGACACATCATTACAAGGAAAACTAATTAAAAATTAGTAACTTATAAATCAGTGTTCTCTTCGGAGAGCACTGTTTTTTTATAGTATGTGAAAATTAAATGAATTTATATGATACGATTAAAAAACAAACTGTGGGGATTGCTTCTTGTGCTGCCGGTATTATCTTTCAGCCAGACTTACCAATGGCAATGGGCAAAACAGGCCGGTGGACAATCTGGTTCTGCCGATCCGGGGTTTAATTACCAATTTGATGAATCTATAAGGGATATTGTTGTAGATAACAATAACAACACTTACTACCTTGCAAGTGTATGGAACGGAGGTCAGAATCTGAATGGTGTATCTGTCCCTAATTATGGACTTCGTGATCTTGTTTTGTTTGCTACAGACTGCCAGGGTAATACATTATGGTCTACCGTTATCGGAGGATCAGAAGATGGTGAAAATGCCTGGCATATAGAAGTGGATAATAATGGAGGACTTTATGTAATGGCTACTCTTTACAACAACTCATATAGCGGAGATCCTACTGCTGTTCCTATGCATTTTGACGGTACTCACACAATACCTTTGTATACATATTATGATCAGACCGTAGAGCCGGCACATAAAGCAGGTTATCTGCTTAAATATAAAACTTCTGACGGAACATTGGACTGGAGTAAAGCTTTGCAGGGAGATGTCAGCTATCTTAGCAGACGTTGTGATGTACAGATGATGTATATGGATTCATCCAAAAATATTCATGCTGTTATGGGTTTCAGAGCAGGAACTCATTTAAATGGTTTAATTACGGTTCCATCCACGTTTACTACATCGTTTCAGTATTATCTGGTTAAATTCAACTATGATAATGGGAATATGACCCCGGCAACTCCTTTATTGCTTCCTATTACGGGTGGAATAAGCGCAGGAGGAACAGATGGTAAAGTAAACCTGCTGTACGATGAAAGTTTAAACAGATACTACCTGGCCGGAAAAAGAATGGTTGGGAATTACACCAGTAACCTGGAAGACTTCTCGTACAATAATATTCCTTTTACAAAAGATGCTTATATACTTGCATTTAATGGAAGTACCGGTGCAGAGTTATGGAGAAAAGAATTCGATAATAGCCTTCCAGGATTTATGGATGATGAAATTCATTCTGTGATCAAAGCTTCAGGCTCATCGGATATTTATATTTCAGGACGTTATTTTTCTGGAACGGTTCCTACCACTTTCGGGAACTATTCTTTTCCTGTACAAAACTATCAGGGGCAGACTCCTTTTGTGATGAAGCTTAATGCTGATGGAGTAGTACAATGGGCAAAAGTTCCGGACGCACTTACAAGCTTTTCTGCGTACCGTTTCATGAAAGGAAAAATTGCACTGAACGGAAATGAACTGGCATACGCAAAAGGAAGCTGGAATGAAGTTTGGGGAAGTTTTTCAATGACACGTCCCAATTCGGATTTATCAGATCCTTTGCTGGTACGTTTCAATAAAGATACAGGAGCAGTAATTGGTACCGGAGAAATTCACAGTAACTTTCAGGTTCAGGACGAATTTACAGCCATTGCTGTAGATAAAGACGGAAATTATGTGTTAGGAGGTCTTTTCCATGACCAGCTGTTTACAGATTCCAATGATAATGTCAATACCATGACGGTGAATGTAACGGGAGGGAAATCCCAGTCTTTCATTACAAAATATTCTAAATCAGCATGCAGCCAGATGTCAGTAGAAGAAACAGCCGTTCAGGCAGGAATTCAATTATTCCCGAATCCTGTTCAGGACGTGCTTACGATCAGAAGTAAAGAAGCTTTGGTTTCTTACGAAATTTTTGGTGCTACAGGACAACTCGTAAAACAGGGAGCTTTGAATATGATGCAGGAACAAGTAGTATTATCTTCTCTTCAACTAGGAGTATATTATATTAAACTAAAAACAAAATCTTCTACAGTAACAGAAAAACTCCTGAAGAAGTAAAAACAAAACTGAAAATTAATAACCTTATATATAAATAGTGTTCTCTGATAGAGGGCACTGTTTTTTTTGTACAGTTTTATATCCGGATATCTTTATAATAGTGTTTTTTTGATCAGCTATTCTGTATTTTTGCAAAGAATTGAGCCGCTAAAACTCTTTATTTCAAAATATGAACAATACATTTTCTGACAACAGTCAAGTTGAAGTAGTTTCTTCTTTTTCTGAGTTAATAGAAACCAATTTTCATGGAGCTATGAATGCAGTTTGCTGGCAGAGAAACCTGGCCGGAGATTTTAAGGAAATTGTCTTGAAACTTCAGCTGGAAGACAATATTACCGAAGTTTTCCCTGAAGATCTTTTAGCATTGAAGCTTTCTGAAGAAGGCAATATGGCAAGGGAAATTATTTTGAATGATATGCGGTTGTTAGAACATCTTGGTGCATCACCCTCTCTTAATTTACTTAAATGCTATGAACGGGATGAAGAGCTTGGTTTCATTTCAACAGATGTATACTCATATCATGTAGACCGCTCACCTGTCGGGACGGACACTTTTTTATGCACTTACCATGGGACGGCAAGTGATATTATATCCAATGATCAGGTGGAACAAAAAATTTTAATTCCTGAAATCCGCGAACAGCTCAGAAAATTACATGGCGGCACTGAAGGCGAATTTGAAGATTTCCTGAAAGAGTATTTCTTTGATCTTCATTATCAGCCTAAACCCAATGCAAAGCCTGTCAATTTAGGGGTTGGTCATCTTTGGAGAATCGCAGTAGATCATCCTGATCAGGAAGCTTTACCTTGTGTTCACAGAGCACCTGTAGAAAATGACGGTGAATACCGTTTACTCTTAATTTGCTGATGATTGTATTTTGAATAAAAGTCAATTTGAAGCCTTCTTTTACTCTTGACTCAATGCAGTTAGTTTGTTCAAATAATCTTTACTTTCAATATTTCCGATCGCAAAATCATGTTCCAACCGTTTAATTTTTTCTGTCTTGGTATAAGTACGGTTATAGATTGAATCCAATCTATTTTCTTCATCAACGATTGGGTTGAAAATATCCTTAAGATCACGATAAGCATGATAATACCTTATTCCCAGTACTCTTTGTGATTGCGCATTGAAGTGAATGCTGTCAGGATTGGCAGTGAGTCCTTTTGCTGTAACAAAATAACAGTTTTTATGAGACTGGGCAAAGTCTTCTAGCTCTCTGTTGACCAAAGAATAATGAGTGAAATACTGACCAAATATTCCGTTGGGTAAAAAGTCTCCCAAACCTCCAATAATAAGAGGAACCTCGGGAATCTTGAGTTCCTGGCGCAAAGTATCCATAATGACAGCAAATTTTTCCTGATATTGCGCCGCCTTTTCAGGAGAACAGTCGTTTTCGCCCTGATGCCATAAAATTCCTTTAATTTCACTTGTTCGCTGGGCAAGTCTGGCTTGTGATACTGCATTTTCAAAGAGTGAACCGCCAACAGCCCAGTCATCAAGACTTGTACCTCCGTCGGCACAAGGGATCAATCCAATTTCATCTTGTTCATGATCCAGTCTCCATGCTGCAGCAAATGATGAAGCAAGACTTACCCCTGAGCTGGGACGATCAAAATTAATCGGTTCAGACATGATCTGCCATAATCCGTTTCTCTGCATTTTAATATGTTCATCAAAAATAGGAGGGACTTCTTTAGCGTAACCACGCCCGGCCATATTAGATTGGCCTATCATTAAAAAAGAATGTATCATGATTGTTTATTTAATGGTAAACCAATGCTTCTGCTGAATGATTTCCAGGCCAGTTTCTTTACTTCATTAGGCGCAATATCTCCCGATCTGTATGCTGTGATGGTTGCTGTGATACAATTGGTGAAAAGAATTGTTATCCAGGGTAGTGGCAGTTGACTATCTATTAACTTATCTTTCTGTAGTTTTTGCAAGGCTTCCAATAAGTCGGTTCTTACTTTTAAATATTCTTTACTGGTTTCAGTTTTGTAGGTAGGTTCAATTTCGTTTAGTTTTATTAAAAAAGCATACTTTGTTCCGCTGTCAATTCCGGCATATAATAAATTTTTAAGCTGTACCAAAGGATCAGAGGAGCTGCTGCAGGCTTTAATGGCAGCTTCTTCCCATGCCTGCATCATATTTTGGTTGCAGGCTTCCAGTAATTCGTTCCGGTTTTTAAAATACCGGTGCAATGTTCTGCGGTTAAGGTTACAGTGTACTGCAATCTCTTCAAATGTTGCTGAAAAATTCTCATTGAAGACGGCTATAGCTGTATCGATAATTTTTTGTTGGGTATTCATTATTTTTAATTGGCTCAAATTTACGATAAATGTCTCAATTTTGAGACATTTATTTTAAAAATAAGAATAAATAGAAACAGGTGTTAAAAATAACAAACAGTAAATCAATTGATTGAATTTATTTTTTTAAATCCCAAGCAAGGATATGGAAATTCTGTATTTATAGAGATGAGTACTCAGTAAATTTTTTTTAATCAAAATAATTAATTCAAAATCAAAATGAAAAAATCATTCATGTAAATTGATCTCTATGCTTGTGATCTTACTGGCTATTCCTTTTGTTCTGACAAGTTGCAGTAATGATGACGATGCTCCAAAACCTAATCCTGTGACCATTAGTTTTGATGATCTTAATGGTGAATATACCGGAAAAGCAAGTATATCCCAAGGAACTGTAAACGGAGAAACAGCGGTTGCTTTTGCCACCAAGAAAAACCTGATTTCCTATTCAGAGTTTCCTATGAAAGAGATTGTTTACGCCGTAATTTCTGATCCTGCGAAAGCCAGTCAAGCCTTAACAGCCATCGGAAAAATAAAATATGATCTGGATTATACTGCAGTTTTATACCAGTATAAAAAAGAAATAGAGCTTAATCTTCTTCCTAAAGAATTAACTGTTCAGGTTCCTGTGGATGGGGTAAACAAGAAGGTTGTCATAACCTTTACAGCTTCCAAGAAAGGGTTGTTTACCAAACAGAATACACAAAATATGAATTTTGAACTGCTTGTGAGCAAAATAACTGTTGAAGGAACAGCTTTAAATCCTTTCAATCCAATAAAATATAATTTTCAAATGCTGAAAAAGTAATCACCGTAAAGAATATTATACAGATGCACTTACATAAGTGCATCTGTTTTTATGTAACGTATTCATTACCATTTGATTTTTATTTTGGGAACTACTTTTTTTATTTCTTTGGCGACATTAGTTCCTGCTTTTCCCAGTTCGTTGCTTATATTTCTAACGACTTTTACTGCTTCATGATTTTTTCCGGGGCCATATTGTAAATCATGAACGGTAGTATTCCATGTTTTGACAATATCGTTATTGGGACCAAACTGACCTTTTAAAGCATCTCCAATTTGATTTAATCCTTTAACGATTGTGTTATTCTTTCCGAAACATCCGTTATCACCACCTACGCCATTTGTTAAACATTTATTTAATTCACGATAGGTGAGTTGGCCTCCTGCACAACCTGCAAATGCATACGGTTGCCCTCCGGTACTTACCGCGCACTCAACGGCTATCTGGGCTTCTGTATTCAGATTAAGTTTACTTGCTCCATAACACACGGCAGTTCCCATGAAAGATATTTCGCCACTGTTGGCCTGATCTTTAAAGCAGGAGACTAATTGCTTGAGCTCAGGATCATTTACTTTATCAGCGAAACAGAGTGGATACATTTCATAATTGCCACCATATTCTTTATAACATTTCAGCATATCCTGAGTAATCTGCTTTTCTTTTGAACCGCCTAAAATACTCAGCATACAAAGGCTCTGTTCCTCCATGGTTGCTGAATTTTTGGCGCATTTATAAATTTCAAGCTCTTTTTTACCAGCCATATTTGTTACCATACAGTCCCCGAATTTGATCTGATTTAATGAGCCGTCAAAATTCAGAGAATTCTTATAACAGTCTACCGCAGTTTGTTCGCTGGTCATCATGACATCTCCAAAAGGTTTTTGCTCATCAATAATCTGCGTAGGTAACGGTCTCAATCCATCAGCTGTTTCAATTCCTATCTGATTATCATATGTAGGCTTTGGCAGGTACATAACTGGCGGCGGCGGAACAGGAATATTGGAATAGCCAACGACACGGTATCCATATCTGTAATCTAATTCTATAATATTTTTATTAAAATCCAGAAAAAAAGCCTTTTGGTAAGGAATGGCAGATGGTAGAAGTAAATAATTAATTCCTGTTTGATCATATACGGCCTGGCCGGCATTTCCCGGATTGCCGTCCTGAACAATCACTCCTGTATTGTACATCGTAAAAGACTGACCGTAAGTAGTCAAAAACATCTGTCCGATTGGATAAACCTGCGCAAACAGGAAGGAGCAGAAACTCATGAATGAAATCAGCACACTTAAAATTGATAGTTTTTTAATAATTGCGTCCATGGTACTTATTTTTTGATAAAGTTACCCTGTACACAAGTATCAGGAAATTACCCTTTTTCGCTATTTTTGAAGTTGAAGAGACTTCAAAAAATAAAAAACAGCCTTAAAAAAGACTGTTTTTTATTTTGAATTCAAATTCTTAAAGATGATAAAGGAGATTGGAGTTATTTCCCTTATTAAAGAACCTTAAAAAACTTTCAGAACCTTTCTTCCAATTGCGAGGAATTATCTTCTGTCTCTATTTTATTACTCAGGAAAGATGAAAGTTTAAACAGGTTTATTATCGGTTTAATATCGAATCAAATTAATCTCTTTATTTTGCCATTACTTTTTAGACAACTTAAGATTACTAGCTTCTTCTTCCCATTTTTTAGCTTGAACATCATCTCCAATCTTTTTATACAAATTTGCCAAAGTATCGGTGTTATAATAATTTTTATCCTTTTTTATAGACTCTTGAGCCCATATGATAGCCATTTCCAACGAGGATTTTGTATTTACTTTTTCAAAAAAAGCCCACGCTGCTGAATTAAGTTCTTGATAATTAGCTGTAGAATAATCTTTAAATATTTTAAGTGTTAAATTTTCATAAGTAGCAATATCTTTGTTGTATAGAGCTTGTGAAGCCTTGAATTTCAAAAGTTCATTTTCAGCTTCTTCCCTACCTAAGAACTTTCCTGCTTCAGCTAAGAAACTATCATCATTAAATTTATTTGAATTTTGTTGAAAACTCTTAACAAGAGTGTTTATTTTAATTTTTTTATCCAAAGCACTATATTCTTCTTCTGAAATAGCTTTTATGATAATAGCTTTTTTTTCTTGGAAAAAATTATACAAAGAAGATTTTGTACTTATAATATGGGATGTTAATAATTTAATATCCTCTTTATCTATTTGACCTTTGGAATTTAAATATCTTTCAAAAACATTGATCGAAAAGTCTGGATCAATATTAATAGTTAACGTTATCAGATTTTTCAAAAAATCAGAATTATTTTCTCCTTTTTCAAATCTTTGCTTGAGAACTGAAAGGTTTCTATTAGGGTCCTGCGCATCCTTTGCAACCTTGATAAAGTCATTTTCATTAGAATATGAACCTAAACCTCGATGTATTTCTTCACCTTTACTATTGAGAAACAAATAGGTAGGATAGGAGTTTATCTTATATTTTTTTGCGAGTTTAATTCCCTCTCCTTTCTCCATATCAATTTTTACATTAATAAAATTTTCATTAAAATAACTTCCTACAATAGGTAATGTGAAAATATTTTTGCCATTAATTTACAGGGTGCGCACCATGTAGTATATGCATCAATGAAGACAAGTTTATTTTCATTTTTAGCCTTAATAAGAATGTCGGCAAATTTACTTTCTTCAAATTTAATTCCTTGAGCATAGGTACAAGCTCCAAAGGTTATTAACAATAAAACGATCAACTTTTTCATACTTTTTTATTTAATATTTTTTTTATAATAATTAATACCACATTCAAGGAATTTTTTGAAATCCTCTTTTAGCATATATCCTGAAACAGGAGTATTGATTACTTTTCCGTCCGGAGTGATTAATACATAGTGAGGCTGGGAGTTATTGTTAAAGTTAACCTGTTGGAATAAACTCCATCTGTCACCAATTGTTTTTACTTTTTTGATCTGTCCTTCACCAAGGTCTATTTTGGTTTTC
>NZ_QICI01000110.1 GCF_004119445.1 Chryseobacterium sp. CH21
AAAAATATTAGAGACTCTGATAAAAATAGAAAGTAAAATGAATTTTTTGAATCAAATCCGTAAGCCCCAATTGTCAGACTTAGAGTTAATTTCCATAGACTTAACTTCAGAATTTATGGGTATTGATTCAGAGCGGGATTTATTCAGAAAATTACCTTATCATTTATCATCAAGGATAGATCGTAGTGTTTATAATCGTAGAAAGCGTAACTTGTTTGCTTATCGGGATTCATTAAGAAAAAAGATAGCAGCCAAAATATCTGTTAATGATTATTACATTGTAGATAGTATGCCCTTGGAAATATGCAAATTAAGCAGGAGTTCCAGAAGTACAATTTGTAGGGAAAACTACTTTACCAGTCCAGACATAGGTTTTTGTGCATCACAAAATAGCACTTATTATGGTTATAAATTGCATGCTGTATGCACTATTGACGGGATTTTTACTGATTTTGATTTAACACAGGCTTCTGTACATGATATTCATTATCTAAAGGATATAAAACAATTGTATCAAAATTGTACGATATTAG
>NZ_QICI01000045.1 GCF_004119445.1 Chryseobacterium sp. CH21
TCTTTGCAAATCCCTAGTTCTTGAGCTAATAAGGATATATTGCCTCGTTGTTCACTTAAAGATACTGCTTGAATCTTAAACTCGATACTGTAATTTTTTCTGATCTTTTCATACTCTTAAAGTTAAAGAGTATAAGAATGGTGTCCTAACAAAGTTAGCAACTCCAGTATTCATCAAATAAAAAAAGAGAGCTCTAACGGCTCTCTTTTGATTTATATCTATGATAAGAATTTTAATTTTCTTTCAGTTTGGCAATAATATCCTCCCCTCCTTTTGTAATATCTCCGATCTTACAGATAATTTCAGTATCCAAAGGCAGGAATACATCCATTCTGGAACCGAATTTAATAAATCCGAACTCATGCCCGGCTTTTGCTTTATCACCTTCATTACAATAGAAAACAATCCTTCTTGCCACATATCCTGCAATTTGTCTGAAGACTACTTTATGATTGGTCATTGTCTGTATTGCAACAGTCGTTCTTTCGTTCTCTGTGGAAGACTTTTCATGCCATGCCACCAGGTATTTTCCAGGGTGGTATTTTTTGTAAATCACTTCACCTGAAACCGGGTATCTGCAGATATGCACATTCAATGGAGACATGAAAATAGAAACCTGAATGGCTTTTCCTTTAATAAATTCATCTTCATCCACTTCTTTGATCATGACCACTTTTCCGTCCACCGGAGCGATTACGTTTTCTTTGTGATCCAGGATATTACGATCCGGAACTCTGAAAAACCAGAAAACTAAACCGTAAATAACCAACAAAGGTATAATGATCAGCAGGGACCATATTTTAAGGAAATAAATTGCTACAACACCCAGAATAATAAAAAGCAGGGTTGCAACGGTAATTGTTCCTTTTGATTCTCTATGTAATTTCATGAGACTAAATAAATTTTTCTAAAATAAAGTACAAATATACGACAGGAACGCAAATAATAAAACTATCCAGCCTGTCTAAAACTCCACCATGCCCAGGAATGATGTTTCCACTGTCTTTCACACCGAAATTTCTTTTTAATTGGCTTTCTACCAGATCGCCTAACGGAGCAAAGGCAGCCACTAAAAATCCTACGACCATCCAGTTCCCCCTCAGCTCCGGCTGATAATGCTCAATAAAGTAGGATAAAACCAGTGTTAATACTACACCTCCTGCATATCCTTCCCATGTTTTTTTAGGAGATATTTTAGGTGCCATTTTATGTTTACCGAAGAACTTTCCTACCAGATAAGCAAAGGTATCACTACTCCAGATCAGGATAAAGAGAAACATCACCTCTAAAGAGAAGCTTTCGTTATAGCTGGAGAACTTTGGAAGTCCCAATGCAAAACTAAATGGTAACGCTACATAGATAACGGTAAAAATGAGTTTCCCGCTGTCAAAATATAATTCGTTAGGATATTTGAATAAAGTAACCACAGCAATTCCTATAAGTGCCAGCGCAAGTATTTCACTCAATCTGAAATCAAAAAAGAAATCGTGGTTAAAATATCTTTTGGAAAACATGTAGAATATAAAAATAACCAATGGATATACGACCCATTTTTCATAGCCATTTCCAAACTTCATGATTTTGACACATTCCCATGTTCCTACAATCAGCAGCAGACTCATTAATCCATGATAAAGATACTGTTGTTTGATAAGACCAGGTGCAATATTGTTCAGCAGCTGCGCTCCCAACGGGGTAGAACAAAGAATAATGATGGCTACATAAACCAGACCTGATATGGTTCTTTGAATGAGATTTTTGTCCAAAATTTAAAATTTAGAAGTGGTTGCTTAATCTTCAAGCAGCAATAAAAACAGTTTTGTATTGGAATTGGAAGAACTGTCCATTTTTGACTGGCTTCCGCTGATGGAAGTAAGGTTCTTGATATTTCCGTTTCTTTTTATTTTCCCCATCGCATCATTCAGGTTGTTTACAATCTGAGAAACATTGGCAATGATGATAATTCTGTCGGGAAGTCTTGAAGAATGATAATGAAGAATATTATTATGCGAAAGCATGATTCTGCCATCATAGGCAATCAGGTATTCACAAGTGATAAATGCGGCGTCATTGGACGGCTGTAGTTCTGAAGTATAGGTAGACTTCACAACGTTCAAAAAATTCTGAAGTTCTTTATCCCAACAAAAAAGGTTGTGGATCCCTTCTATTTTAACAATTTGATTTAAAGTTTGTAGAGCTTCCGCTTCATCTGCACAATAATTAAAAAATCCCCCCGAATGCGTAAATAATTGCGCAAACTTATAGTCAAGATCCGCATTTTTCAGCGAATCCCCAAGCTTCTCCAGGCTCTGTTTGTCCTCTTCTTCAGGCTGGTTGGTAAGTTTGCTTACAATCCTCTTGAATAAATTCAACTTAATCTATTTTTAGTCAACTTTATACAAAAATAGAAAATAAATTACAATAGAGTCCAAAATATCTCTTTAAATATGAAAAAACCTGACAATTTTGAGGTTGTCAGGTTTTTGTAACGTTTATTTTTCAAGAGTTTTAAAGCTGTGTCGGGCTTTCTGGAGCCTGTATTTCGCTTTGTTCTTCTTTTTCTTTGATCTGAGGTGTTTCCACTACTACCGGCTGATCTTTTTCAGGGATAGTGTTGGTAACAGGCTTCTCTGTCAATTCAGGATCCCATGCTCTTTTTCCGAATATTTCTTCTAAGTCTTCACGGAAGATCACTTCTTTTTCTAATAATTTACCGGCTAAAGCATCAAGCTTGTCTTTATTATCAGCAAGGATTCTTATCGCTCTGTCATACTGATTTTCGATGATAGATTTGATCTCTGCATCAATTTTGGTAGCCGTTTCCTCAGAATATGGTTTTCCAAAATTGTACTCAGACTGGCCAGAACTGTCATAGTAAGAAATATTACCAATGTTCGGGCTTAATCCGTAGATCGTTACCATTGCCTGGGCTCTTTTCGTCACTGTTTCAAGATCAGAAAGTGCTCCTGTAGAAATATTGTTGAAGATCACCTGCTCTGCTGCTCTACCTCCTAATGTTGCACACATTTCGTCCAACATCTGTTCAGTAGTGGTAAGCTGTCTTTCTTCCGGAAGATACCATGCTGCTCCCAATGAACGTCCTCTTGGAACGATTGTTACTTTTAAAAGTGGAGATGCATGCTCTACCAACCAAGAGATCGTAGCGTGACCTGCTTCATGGTAAGCTACTCTTCTTTTTTCAGAAGGTTTTATTGCTTTATTTTTCTTTTCAAGACCACCGATGATTCTGTCTACAGCATCAAGGAAATCCTGTTTTGTTACTGAAGTATGATTATTTCTTGCTGCAATAAGGGCTGCTTCATTACAAACGTTGGCAATATCCGCTCCACTGAATCCTGGAGTTTGTTTTGCAAGAAACTCTCTGTCTACATTATCATCAAGTTTGATCTTTTTCAAGTGAACATCAAAGATCTGTCTTCTTTCGTGAAGTTCCGGAAGGTCTACATAGATAGAACGGTCAAAACGTCCTGCTCTCATCAAAGCTTTATCAAGGATATCTGCTCTGTTGGTGGCAGCCATTACAATAACGTTGGTATCTGTTCCGAAACCATCCATTTCAGTAAGAAGCTGGTTCAATGTATTTTCTCTTTCGTCATTTCCGCCAGAGAAATTATTTTTTCCTCTTGCACGTCCGATGGCGTCAATCTCATCAATGAAGATAATCGCCGGAGATTTCGCTTTAGCCTGAGCAAAAAGGTCTCTTACTCTGGAAGCTCCTACCCCCACAAACATTTCAACGAAATCTGAACCTGAAAGTGAGAAAAACGGAACTTTAGCTTCCCCTGCAACGGCTTTTGCCAATAAGGTTTTACCTGTTCCCGGAGGACCTACTAAAAGAACTCCTTTAGGGATTTTACCTCCCAGTTTTGTATATTTTTCAGAGTTTTTCAAGAAATCTACCACTTCCTGAACTTCTTCTTTAGCACCTTCCAATCCTGCAACATCTTTGAATGTTACCTGAATTCTTTCTTTTTCGTCGAAAAGCTTAGCTTTAGATTTTCCGATAGAGAAGATTTGTCCGCCAGGACCTCCACCTCCACCCATCTTTCTGAAAAGAAGGAAGTAGAATAATCCAAGAATAGAAATCCAAACCAGCGCAGGAACTAAGATATCCATTAGTGCGCTTTTGCCTGTACCGTAATCTTTTGTTGTTTTAATAACCGGATTGCTGGCTTTAACCTGTTCAAATTTCTGAAGGAAAAGTTGAAGGTCTCCATATTTCACAGAATAATCTGCTTTAGGAGCCATTTCGAAGGCAGAAAGAGGGTTGTTTTCTTTACCGGTTTTGGAAACCATTGCTGATTTCGCTTCTTTTGTTAGGAAAACATCAGCTTTCTCTATGTCTTTGTATATAATTATATTCTGGACTTTGCCCGCCTGCATTTCTCTAAAGAAACCATCTTCATCGATAGATTTTGCGGCATCACCTCCAAGGAAATTGGAGCCGAAGAATAGCAAAAGAGCTATGATTGCAATAGGAAAGAACCAGTTGAATCCTTTATTATTCATTTAGACTTTTTAAATTTTTTATTATTCATTTTCAATTTTGGTAATGACTGCGTCACCCCAAAGCTCTTCTATATCGTAGTACTCACGTACTTGTTTTTGGAAAATATGAACGACCACTGAAACGTAGTCTACCAACACCCACATCGCATTTTCAGTACCTTCTACGTGCCAAGGTCTGTCCTTCAGTTCGTTTCTTACTTTCTTCTCTACACTTCCTGCCAATGCAGCTACCTGTGTATTTGAGTTTCCACTACATATCACGAACGTTTCTGCTACGGAGTTTTCGATGTTGGAAAGATCAAAGATCATAATGTCTTCCCCTTTTACATCCTGGATAGCTTCAACGATTTTATCTATTAACGCTTGTTTTTCTGCTGTTTTATTCATTAAAAAAATACTATAATCTGCAAATTTATTGTTTTTTCTTTACTTTAACCTTACTTTTACCCTCTTAATGTCTTAAAGTTTTCTTAAATGAGCCAACTCTTCTATCTGAAAGAATGTTCTTCTACTAATGACGAAATAACAAAGTTTTTACTTTACGGAGATTCAAATTTTATTGGGCTTCATACTTTTAATCAAACTAAAGGCCGTGGTCAGTATGGAAATGTTTGGACTCAGACTGCCGGAAAAACCTGGCTTATACGCTGGCAGTGAATACTCAGAACATCCTGTGCTCCGACTTTATGTTCAATTATTATACCGCAATGGTGATTCGTGATTTCCTTGCCAAATTGTCTGACTCTGAGGTAAAAATCAAATGGCCGAATGATATTATCCTTAAAGGTAAAAAAATCGTTGGAATTTTAATAGAAAAGAAAAAAATTAATCAAAATAATTATTTCATCATAGGAGCCGGAATCAATATTCTTCAGGGCAATTTTGATGAAATATCGAATGCGGGATCACTTCTGACGCAGACTGGTGTACAATTTAATCTTGAAGAGCTTTCATTGAATCTTCATGAACATCTGTCTGAAAAAATAAAAAACATCCCTTCTGATCAGGAAATTATGGACGGATTTAATAATAATCTTTTCAGAAAAGATCAGGTATCTGTCTTTGAAATTGAAAAAGAGCGACAAAATGGCATCATCCGACATGCAGACGAAAAGGGTGAGCTCTGGATCGAACTGGAAGACGGAATGCATTCCTTTTATCACAAGGAAATAAAATTACTTTATTGATTGGCTCTTTTGATATAAAGATAAAGAGTAAGCGGCAAAAATACCATATTGGGCAGCCACATGGCTACAGCCGGAGATAAACTTTTATTTTCTGACACCACTTTCAAGGCTTCAAATGAGAACACGAAAATAAAGGCCAATGAAATCCCTATTGCCAAGTTAACTCCCAATCCTCCTCTTTTCTTTTGTGACGACAGGGAAAGCGCCAAAAATGTCAGAATTATGATAGAAACAGGCATTGAGGTTCTTTGATGAAGCTCATTCAGATAAGAATTCAGGTTACTGTTTCCTCTTGCTTTTTCTCTATCAATAAACTTCAGAAGTTCCGGCGTTGTTTTATTTTGTCCCAAAAGCTCGTTAGGGAAAAGTTCTTCCGGTGAGTGGCCGTAATTTTTCCTTAATTCTATTCCGTTGCCGAGTTTTTCGGTATTGTCTTTATTGATTGTTTTTTCCAGATAGTTATTTAAAACAAACTGCTTTTTGGTTTTATCCCAATACACTTCACTGGCTTTCAACTCATAAGTCATTTTCCTGTCTTTATCATATTTCTGATAGACAAAACTAGACCCTCTTTTTTCTCTTTTATTCCAGGAATCAACGAAGATATATTCTGTTTTGCTCAGCTGTGAAGAAGCCGGAGCTGTTCCTAAAATCTTTTCTTTATTGGCTGCATTATAAGTATATGCTTCCAGCTCATTTTTTTGATATTAGCCCATGGAAGAACCATATGATACACTACAAGAGCGATCAATCCGATAAAAATGGAGGTAAACAGATAAGGCTTGGAAAACCTATGAAAACTGGCTCCACTACTGATAATAGCAACAATTTCAGTATTGTTTGCCATCCTGGAGGTAAAGTAAATCACCGAAATAAATACCAGAATGGAAAGAAATGTCACCACAAGATTGATGATCCAGAAGGGATAAAAATGGATCAGAAAATACGTCAGATCCAGTTTCGGATCAATAGCCTTGGCATTTTCTATCCTTGGAATCTTCTGCTGAACATCGATTACCAATACGACTATAGACAATAACACCAACATGAAACTGAAAGTTCCAAGGTATTTTTTAATGATATATCTGTCTACAATTTTAAGCATATTCTCTTACAGTCTTTGTCTAAGAACCGGTACTACAGAGTTTTTCCATTCGTAGAAATCTCCTGCAATAATATGTTCTCTGGCTACTTTTACTAAATCAAGGTAGAATGCAAGATTATGAATCGAAGCAATCTGTTTTGCCAGATATTCTTTAGATACAAACAGGTGGCGAAGATACGCTTTTGAATATTCACTATCTACAAAACTGGTCCCAAATTCGTCCAAAGGCGAAAAATCGCGCTTCCATTTTTCATTTTTAAGATTCATCACGCCCTGCCACGTGAAAAGCATTGCATTTCTTGCATTTCTTGTTGGCATTACACAATCCATCATATCAATTCCCAGCCCGATAGACTCAAGGATATTCCATGGAGTTCCTACTCCCATCAGGTATCTTGGTTTTTCTTTTGGAAGAATGTCCGTTACTTCATCTGTAATTCTGTACATTTCTTCTTCAGGCTCTCCTACAGAAAGCCCTCCGATCGCATTTCCTTCTGCTCCTGCTTCAGAAATTACTTCTGCAGAGATTTTTCTAAGATCGGAATAGGTAGACCCCTGAACAATAGGGAAAAGTCTTTGTTTGTATCCGTATAATTCAGGATTATCATTAGTCCATTCAATACATCTTTTCAGCCAACGGTGAGTAAGCTCCATCGATGATTTTGCCTGGTTGTAATCACAAGGGTATGGAGTACATTCGTCAAAAGCCATGAAAATATCGGCTCCGATCTGTCTTTGAATCTCCATCGATCTTTCCGGAGAGAACATGTGGTAACTTCCGTCAATGTGAGATTTGAACCTCGCACCTTCTTCGGTCATTTTTCTGTTACTCGCCAGTGAAAATACCTGAAAACCTCCTGAATCTGTAAGAATAGGAAGATCCCAGTTCATGAATTTATGCAAACCACCGGCATCCTGCATCGTTTCCATGCCCGGACGAAGATAAAGGTGGTAAGTATTTCCCAGAATAATCTGAGCTTTAATGTCTTCTTTTAATTCTCTCTGATGAACTGTTTTCACACTTGCTACAGTTCCCACAGGCATAAAAATAGGAGTTTGAATCTTCCCGTGATCTGTGGTAATTTCCCCTGCTCTTGCTTTTCCTTCAGAGGTTTTTCTATATTAAAAAATTTCATCTCTATCCTTTTTTAATTCACTGTTTTATCAGTGATTTCCTATAAAACAGAAGTCAGATACAGCTTTTACCTTACTAAGGGTAATACAGCTCCATTCTGTTTCAGTTTATCCTTTACATATTTATCTGCTTTCGGGTCTTTCTTCAGCAGTATTTCCTGTGCATCATTGGTGATGCCCTCCATTTCTTCTTTAATCACATAATACTTAAAACTTTCTACAAAGTCTTCAGATTTTACTTTATATGATTTCAAAACAGCTCTGGTGCCGGCTTCCATATTTTTTTCAGGATATACATAGATTGCCTGATCGTTGATCGCAAGGTCTGCAATGATTTCTGCCATCACATCTTTATCGATAAGATTTTTAGGCTTATCAATATAACCGCTGCACGAAAACAGGCTCAGCAAAACGAAAATGAAGATTAACTTTTTCATCAGTTTCATAATCTGTTGATGATTGATTTCCATTTTAAGTTCAATACTCCAAAAACGGCTTCATGGATAATTCCACCGTTCATTTTGCTTTCTCCTAAAATTCTGTTGGTAAATATAATAGGAACTTCTACAATTCTGAAACTTTTTTTGAATGCTCTGAATTTCA
This sequence comes from Chryseobacterium sp. CH21, assembly GCF_004119445.1. GTDB lineage: Bacteria > Bacteroidota > Bacteroidia > Flavobacteriales > Weeksellaceae > Chryseobacterium. The sequence continues at coordinate 8,560 of NZ_QICI01000045.1, forward strand.
TTTCAATCTGAAAACCATAGCCTTTCAGTTTCACATTATCCAGTCCTATTTCTTCCAATACTTTTCTTGAAAAACAGACAAATCCTGCAGTTGTATCATGAATAGGAAGTCCTAAGACAAATCTCACATATTTGGATGCAAAATAAGAAAGCAACACTCTTCCCATAGGCCAGTTGACCACATTCACTCCTTTTGAGTAACGGGATCCGATGGCCATATCTGCATTTTTACAAGCTTCAAAAAGTTTTGGTAAATCGTTGGGATTGTGTGAAAAATCGGCGTCCATTTCAAAAATATAATCGTATTTATTTTCGATCGCCCATTTAAATCCATGAATATATGCCTTTCCAAGCCCGTCTTTCACATGTCTTACTGAAAGATGCAGATAATGTGGATGTTTCTTTTGCAACTCCTTCACAACCTCTGCGGTTCCGTCAGGAGAAGTATCATCTACTACTAAGATATGAAAGTCATCTTCCAATGCAAAAACTGCGGAAATAATATTTTCAATATTTTCCTTTTCGTTATAAGTTGGGATGATGACGAGTTTTTTCATTTCAGTTTGCAAAGATAGTTTATTTAACCTTTTTATTTTATACAAAATAATCTATAATTTTGCAAAAATATTTCTCAGGGATTAAGCGGATGAAACAGAAACTTTTATACAACAGATCTGGACAATACGTAAAATCGGTGAGAGCAAATATTTTAACTTCAAAATTATGAATCAGGTGATAGGAAAATCTGTGCCGGGTTATGTTATCTGAAGTTAAATAATAAATAATAAAAACTTAAATTTTGCCATCATCACAACACTTCGTCAATCAAGTAAGAATACCTGAGAATAATGATTGGGTAATTTTTATCCTCGTGGGCTGTATATTTTTGTATGTTTTTATGATGAACGTCATAGAAAGGGATGCCAGTCTCAAAGATTTTCTGCTTCAAAAGTATTTTGATGCGAGCAATAACCTTCCCAGCTGGATCATCACCTCATGTGTGACGACTCTTACGCTGTCCGTTTTAATTTCACAGTACATTCCTATTGTACCAAAATATATTGCCGATCTTCAGCTTTTGGGCTATCAGCTCAACAAATTTGGGTATACTTTGCTGGCGGTGCTGTTTTTTTATTTATTAAAATCAACATTAGGTTTTTTATTTTATCAAAGTATAGGGGATGGAAAAAAATGGACAATATTCTATTTTACTTCCACAAAATTCTATTTCATTCTTTCATTTTTGCTAATAATTCTTTGTGTAGCCCACTATTACTTCCCTATCGACAAAAATAAAATGTTTTTATATTATATCTGCTTCTTTTCTTTTGTCTTCATTTTCAAAGTTTTTTTCTATTTATTTCACAAGAACAAGATTCTTCCTGAAAAATGGTATTATAAATTTTTGTATATTTGCACCCTCCAAATCGCACCATTATTATTGCTTTGGAAGTTGTTATTTTTTTAATAAATGTCAATGATGAGAATAAAGTCTATATTGGTTTCTCAACCAGCGCCTAGTGAGTCTTCTCCATATTTGGATATAGCGAAGAAGGAAAAAATAAAGATTGATTTCCGTCCATTTATCCACGTCGAAGGGGTTGACAATAAAGAGCTCAGAACACAAAAAATAGATCTGACGCAGTATACCGGTATTATTTTTACCAGTAAAAATGCGATTGACCATTACTTCAGACTTGCGGAAGAGCTTCGTTTTGCCGTTCCGGATACAATGAGATACATCTGCCAGTCGGAAGCAATTGCCAACTACCTTCAAAAGCATATTGTGTACAGAAAAAGAAAAATCAGCTTTGGGGAGAAAAACTTCTCGGATCTGCTTCCTCTTTTCAAAAAATTTCCAACTGAAAAATATCTGTTGCCATCTTCAGATGTTTTAAGTCCGGATATTGTAAAAACCATGGATGCATCTAATGCAGACTGGACAAGAGCAATTATGTACCGTACCGTATGCAGTGATCTTACAGATATTACGATTAAAGATTACGATATGTTGATCTTCTTTAGTCCGCAAGGAATCAAATCTCTACAACAAAACTTCCCTGACTTCAAGCAGGATGAGACAAAGATCGGAGTTTTTGGAAACACGACTTTGGCAGCGGCAGAAGAAGCTGGATTAAAAGTAGATTTAATGGCACCTACGAAGGAAACTCCTTCCATGACAATGGCCCTTGAAAAGTATATTAAAGCACTTCATAAATAGTCTTTAATTATAAAAATACCATCAACCATCTTTTCAATAAAGGAAAGATGGTTTTTTTTTACCTAAATTTGAACGAAAATTAATATTGAGTGGATTTCTGCTTAAATTACTTGCTTTCAGAAGAAAAAGTATAAAGACCTATTCCATTCAATAAAAAATAAAATACCCGGATGAAAGCTCCACAGGCAAAAAAAATAGAAAAAATACTAGAAACCCACGGCGATACAAGAACCGATAATTACTTTTGGCTGAATGAAAGGGAAAACCCTGAAGTCATCAAATATATTGAGGAAGAAAATGCCTACGAAGAATTCATCATGAAAGATACGGAAGCCCTTCAGGAAGAGCTTTTCGAAGAGATGAAAGCCCGTTATAAAAAGGATGATGAATCTCTGCCTTATTTCTTTAATGAGTACTGGTATATTGTGCGTTATGAAGAAGGTAAGGAATATCCTATTTTCTGCAGAAAGCACAAAAGCCTTGACAACGAAGAGGAAATTGTACTGGACGTTAATATCCATGCAGAAGGCAAAGAGTTTTTTGAAGTAGGCAGTGTAGCAGTAAGCCCAGGTAACAAACTGGCTTCTTTTTCTTCTGATGATGTAGGAAGAAGAATCTATACGCTTAATTTTAAAAACCTAAAAACTGGTGAAATCCTACCTGACACCATTCCTAATACAACAGGAAAAGCTGTTTGGGCTAACGATAACCAGCATGTTTTTTACATCAGAAAAGATAAGAGTCTCCGTGCATTCCAGGTATACAGACATAAACTGGGAACAGATTCCGAAGAAGATGTTCTAATCTTCCACGAAGAGGATGAGACTTTTGATGTCAATGTATTTAAAACAAAGTCTTTACAATATATTTTCATCGCCAGTTCAAGTACTATTTCTGACGAACACCGCTTTATCCCTTCTGACAATGTATTTGCAGAATGGACAATTATTCAGCCAAGAATAGATGATCTTGAATATTCCGTAGAGCATTATGAGGATGAATTTTACATCATTACCAATGCTGACGATGCGATCAATTTCAAAATTGTAAAAGCAAAGATTGATAACTGTGGTATGGAAAACTGGGTGGATGTAATTCCACACCGCGCAGAAGTTTTACTGGAAGGTTTTGAAATCTTCAAAGATTATCTGGTACTCGAGGAAAGAGAAAGAGGATTGCTTCAGATCAAAATCATTGATGAAAAGACGCAGGAATCTTATTATTTACCTTTCTCAGACCCTACTTATACAGCTTATATAGGAATCAACCTTGAGTTTGATACAGATATTTTACGTTACGGTTATACGTCTCTTACACAGCCTAGTTCCACTTATGAATATAACATGAAGGAAAAAACCACTCAACTTCTGAAACAACAGGAAGTACTGGGTGGAAAATTTATCCCTGAGAATTATATTTCAGAAAGAATCTGGGCAGACTCCAGAGATGGAAAAGCAAAAGTTCCTATTTCTTTAGTCTATCATAAAGACACCAAAAAATCTGCAGATACTCCACTTCTTCTGTACGGATATGGAAGTTATGGACATACTGTGGATGCCAGCTTTTCAAATGTAAGATTGTCACTTCTGGACAGAGGTTTTATTTATGCCATCGCTCATATCCGAGGTGGAGAATATTTGGGAAGAGAATGGTATGAAGACGGAAAAATGTTATTCAAGAAAAATACTTTCTTCGATTTTATTGATGCAGGAAAGTATTTAATCAAGGAAAATTACACTTCATCGAAACACATGTATGCGATGGGAGGTAGTGCCGGCGGACTGTTGGTAGGTGCTGTGGTGAATTATGAGCCTCAGCTATTCAACGGAATCGTGGCACAGGTACCTTTCGTAGATGTTGTTTCTACTATGTTGGACGATACAATTCCTTTGACTACCGGAGAATATGATGAATGGGGAAATCCAAATGACGAAGAATATTATCATTATATGAAAGATTACTCTCCATATGATAATGTAGAAGCTAAAGATTATCCGCATATGCTCATCACTACAGGATTTCATGATTCTCAGGTACAATATTGGGAACCCGCAAAGTGGACCGCAAAATTGAGAGAATTAAAGACAGACGATAATATTTTAGTCTTCAAAACAGACATGAGCTCCGGACACGGTGGGGCAAGCGGAAGATTTGAATCACTGAAAGAGGACGCATTAGAATATGCGTTTCTTTTAAAGATAAATGATAATTGATAAAAGATAATTGATATGAGTATGGACAACAACTACAACCAGATGTTTGCACAAAAGACTAAATCTTTAACCATTGCAATCATTAATGAGTTGTCTGATATTTCATATTCTGATAAAATATCAAATATAAGGAAACAAGTTTTCAGATCTGTTTCATCCACAGCAAGCAACTATAGAGCAATGTGCAGAGCCAGATCTACCAAAGAAAAATATTCCAAAATATGCATTGTTGTAGAAGAAGCTGACGAAACTTTATTCTGGCTGGAGTTAATAGATGAACTCCATATACTAAAAAAAGAAAATTTAGATATTCTTATTAACGAAGCCAGTGAAATTTTGAAAGTAACCTCTGCTTATAAAAGGAAATTAGGTGAAGAATTAAAACGTTAACAAGATCAATTATTAATCATCATTTATCAATTATATGAACGAGTCCGAATATTGGAAAAAAATAGAACAGTTCTTCGAAGATAATTTTCAGACTGAGAAGAATCCGCCCATTGAAACCCTTTTATTTCTGATAGGGCTTCAGGAGCTGGGAAGCGGCCAGCAAAAATACACGAAAGAAGACAAAGTAAACCTGATTCATATTGCAGTGTGCAGATTACTTGAACCTTTTGGATATTATAAATTCACGCACTATGAAGACGGATGGCCACAGTTTGAAAGCCTCGAAGAACTTCCGGAATTAAAGCCTAATGAGCAGACTTTGCTTATGAAAAAGGCCATTATTCAGTACTTCCAGGAAGAGGAGCTTATATAAAGGCTGAAAGCTGGGTGACTGAGGCTGGGAGTTAATTACCCACGAGCCAATCTTCACTATAGAAAAAAGAATCCGGATCTTTCCAAGGAAAGATCCGGATTCTTCTTATTGATCATTTATTTTATAATTTGAAATTTATCCAATGATTTCCTCCAGCTGGTTAAGTCCTATCGTAAAGCCACCTTCAAAACCCATTTCCATAATTTTTTTCATCATTTCCTGAGAGTGATAATGAATATTAATGGTCAGTTTCGTACCTTCTTCTACTCCGGTAAAACCGATCAGCCATTTTGACCTTGGAAAATCTTCGTTGATATTTCCTTTTTCATCAGAAAAAGCACTCAGCCAGTCCAGGCTTCTGTGTTCCATAATTTCCCCGTATTCAAATTTTGAATATCCTTTTTCACCACTGGGGCCCACCATTGCATAGAACCAAAATCCTCCTTCTTCAAAATCCTGACTTACCGTTTCGCATTTCCAGGGTTTTGGCGCCCACCACTGGTCTAATAATTCGGATTGGGTAAAATAATTCCATACTGTAGAAACGTCAGCTTTATATATCTTCATGACATACGTACTGGCTGCGTCAAAATCTTTGTTGAAAATGAAGTTCGATTCCATAAATAATTATTTTTAATAAAGTTAGCACTTTATTTCATTCAAAGGGACTTTTCGTATGACAAGGAGAGGATAATTCATAAATAATTGTTAAAAAACACTCTTTTAAGAGAAAAAAAACAATTTTTTGGCTCGTTTTTTGTTTATGTAGTCTTAAAACAATTAATTTTAACATTCATTTTTCCAAAACCTATATAATTAAATAATGAATAACAAATTCATCCCAATAATTTCAGTGTTTATGACAATCTCACTGATTGTCTTTGTAACGCTCCAATTTTATTGGTTGAAAGGCTATTACGGCGTACTGGAACAGGATTTTTCAAATAAAGTATATGCGGTTTTGGAAAGTACTTCAAAAAGTATTGAAGAGATTGAAGCGGACAAATATCTGAATCAGGATTATAAAGATTTCAGAAAGAATATTCTTGCGAACAGCAAACAGCCGTCTTTAACTACGATTCAGCAGGTAGAAGACTCCGGTACTCAGAGACAGATTATTTATTCTAAAAATATTATTGAAAAAACACAGCTTCCGATTTCTCAAAAAGGAGATTCTATCAAGCTGACAACTTTGTATACAGACGAAGCGGCCTACAAAATAAAAAGAGATACTACCAATCGCGAACTTCTTACAACAGATATCAATCAGGAGATTGAAACAGGAGATTACTCCATGAAAGAATTTGTGAAAGTTTATGGAAATAATCTTCCTATCACCAAAAGAGTGGATCCAAAAACGCTTGACTCTGTTATCGCCAAAGAACTTAAAATAAGAGGTATTACGGCCAAGTTCGGATATGGAGTTCTCGACCGCAATAATAAGCTTACAAGCATCGCCAATAAGGCTTACAAAGAAAAGAAAGACAGCAATACCTACAGCTTTCCTCTTTTTGCAGATAAGAAAAATACATTATACAGCCTTGCATTGGTATTCCCTAAAAAAGAATATTCTCTGGCAATGAACAACTGGCCAATGCTTTTAGGAACATTCCTCTCTCTCCTTACCATTCTTGGAATTTATATTATTTCCATCAATTATATGATGAGACAGAAAAAACTTGCTGAAGTAAAAACAGACTTCATCAACAATATGTCCCATGAATTTAAAACACCACTGGCAACCATTTCTGTAGCAACGGATTCATTGGCCAATGACAAAATTGCAACCAATCCGGATAAGGTAAAATATTACTCAGAACTGATTAAGCAGGAGAACTTAAGGATGAAAAAGCAGGTAGAAAATGTGCTTAATATGTCCAAGCTTGAAAGAAATGAAGTGGAATTATTCTTAAGAGAAACCAACGTAAGGGAATTGATCAAAAAAACTACAGAATCTTTCAATCTGATTGTACAGCAAAGAAATGGCTCTCTTACTCAGAAATTTAATGCAACCCATTATAATTTTAAAATAGACGAATTCCACATCTCCAATATGCTGGTCAATCTACTGGATAATGCCAACAAATATTCTCCTGAAGCACCGGAAATACATGTGGAAACAAGAAATGAAGGAAACTGGTATGTGATTGAGATTTCCGACAAGGGAATGGGGATGGATGCCCAAAATAAAACCAAAATTTTCGAAAAATTCTTTAGAGAAGAAACCGGAAATATCCATAACGTAAAAGGGCAGGGATTAGGTCTTTCCTACGTTAAGAAAATTGTAGAACTGCACAAAGGACAGATTATCGTAGATTCTCATAAAGGAAAAGGAAGTATGTTCACGATAAAATTACCGATGGGATAGAAAATCAATGATAGATGATAAACGATAAAAAGATGTCTTTCAAATCAACTATCATTCATCAATTATAAAAAATTTAACCAAATATCAAAATATAGAAGATAGAGTGAGGAAGTTCATTCTTAAATGTTAATTATTAATTATTAAAAGTTATGAGCAACAGAATATTATTAGTAGAGGACGATCAGAGTTTCGGGGCAGTGCTTAAAGATTATTTAACCATCAATAATTTTGAAGTAACTCTTGCTACTGATGGGGAGCAGGGACTAAAAGAATTTACAGAAAATGAATTCGACATCTGCATATTTGACGTAATGATGCCTAAAAAAGACGGATTTTCATTAGCAGAAGATGTAAAAAAGATTGATAAAAATACACCTATCATTTTCCTTACTGCAAGAAACATGAGAGAGGATATCCTGAAAGGGTATCAGCTGGGTGCGGATGATTATATTACAAAACCATTTGATACTGAGCTTCTTTTATACAAAATAAAAGCAATTCTTCAAAGAAGTTCCACATTGGAAAACGAAGAGCAGGAGCAGTTCAAAATCAGTAATATTTTCTTCGACTCTATGTTGAGACAGCTGAAAGTAGGTGATAAAGAATACAAGCTTTCTCCTAAAGAAAATGAATTATTAAAACTTCTTTGCATCCACAGAAATGATTTTATGCCGAGAGATCTTGCTTTAAGAAAGATCTGGAAGAAAGAAAATTATTTTACCGCAAGAAGTATGGACGTTTATATTGCAAAGCTTCGTAAATTATTAAAAGATGACGAAGGATTGGAAATTATCAACGTTCACGGAGAAGGATTTAGACTTTTGGTGAAAAATTAATCCAAAAATCAAATTATAAGTATAAAATTAGCAAAACAATTGAAAATGTTTTGCTAATTTTGTTTCATACCCATGGATATGAAGAATACATTTATAGGTTTGATCGCTGTATCATTACTTGCCACATCTTGTAAAAAGGATGAAAGAGCTACTTATTTAAAAGAAGAAACCAATGCTGGCCAACCTAACGTAGCACTAAATACTACCTCAAAAACGGCTCTGATGGATCAGGCAGGCATACAGTCCAATGCGGCTCCTGCTCCTATAGCCACCGCTCCAGGAATGAACCCTCCACACGGTCAGCCGGGACACCGATGCGATATTCCTGTAGGACAACCTTTAAATGGTCAACCTGCAGCTGCACCCACAACACAAAATGTAAACGTGAACGGAGGTAATACCATCCAGATTGATCCTAATGCAGTATCACCAGGAAAAATCACCCTTGATAACAACGGGAAGCAGGCAAAAACCGCTCCGGGAATGAATCCTCCGCACGGACAGCCCGGACACCGATGTGATATTCCCGTAGGGCAGCCCTTAAGCAGCAAGCCCGCTCCTGCACCACAACCAGCACAAAATGCAGTTCAGTCCACTCCAAGCCCTGCTCCTGCACCCGCTGCACAGAATCTGGCGATGGGAGAAAAACCAAAACTAAACCCGGCACATGGTGAACCTTGGCACAGCTGCTCACTAAAAGTTGGTGATCCTTTGCCATAAATTTTGTATTTTTGCAGAAATGAAGCTGTTTCACCTACTTGCAATAGTGTTTTGCCTGGGAGTCTTTCTGATTCCCAAGGACAATTTCTATGCGCAAGGGATGCAGGAAACATGCTGTAAGGCAGAGTCTTCCAAAAAAATGGACTGCTGTAAAAATCATTCTTCAAAAAAAGACAGCCAACATGATAACAAAAAATCATGTAATGATGACTGCTGCTCATCATGTGTTGCATGCTATACTTTTATTGAAACCCCTTTCTCAAAAAATTTACGTTTGGAACTGTCTTATTACAAAGCGAATAAGAATCCTCAGTTTCAGTATTCAGATCCTTATCTTTCAGACCGTTTAAAGGAAATCTGGCAGCCGCCTAAGATAGGTTAATTAAAATATCAAGGGTTCATTATGTACTATAGTGAACTGTTTTTTAATTAATTTAAACTTTTAAACAAAATGAAATTACATATTTCCAGGTTGATACTTGGTGCATTATTCCTATTTACACAATTTATATCTGCTCAAACCCATTCAAAAAATCAGTTCAAGGTAAAAGGGAACTGTGAAATGTGCAAAACAAGAATTGAAAGTGCCGCTAAAAAAGCTGGCGCGAAAACAGCAGTTTACTCCATTGATCTTCAAACGTTAACTCTAGAAACAGACAAGGTTTCTACCGATGACATACTGAAAAAGGTAGCTGAAGCTGGCCATGATAACGAAAAGTTCAAAGCGTCTGATACAACCTATGAAGGTCTTCCGGGGTGTTGTCATTATGATAGAGATCCACAACTTTCTACTAGTGCAGAAACACATCAGGAACATCATGCAGATGCTAATGTTTCCGCTAAAAAAGAGAATGAATTCTATGTAAGAGGAAACTGTGCTTCTTGTAAAGCCAGAATTGAAAAAGCCTCAAAAGATGCCGGAGCCAATACTGCAGAATGGAATGCGGAGAAACAAACGGTTACGTTAAATTTTGACCTATCAAAAACCTCATCAGACAAGATTTTAAAGGCAATTGCTGATGCCGGTCATGATAATGAAAAATATAAAGCAACAGATGCTGTATACAACGGACTTCCGGGATGTTGCCTATATGACAGAGACTTTACTTTTGGTGAACCCAATCCAAAAGTACATTACGAAGAAGCGACAAAGCATAATGATCATAAAGACACTGCAGCAACTTCAGCTCAGGAAGATCATTCTCAGCATGAAAAAAGCATAGACGGAGTTGTCGTAACAGGTTCTAAGGCAGCAACCGCTTTAAGTAAGAAAGAAGCCGGACTTGTTTTTAATATTGATAAAAAAGAGCTGTTAAAGGCAGCTTGCTGTAATCTGTCTGAAAGTTTCGAAACCAATGCAACGGTAGATGTTTCTTTCAGCAATGCGGTTACAGGAACAAAACAGCTGAAAATGCTTGGTTTGGATCAAAAATATACCAGCTTAACGAAGGAACAATTACCTGAAATCAGAGGATTGGCTTCTGCCTATGGATTAAATTTTATTCCAGGAAGATGGATTGAAAGTATTCAGCTTACCAAAGGAGGAAGTACCGTAACAAACGGTTATGAAAGTATCACAGGACAGATTAACACTGAGCTTTTGAAGAATGCGAAGACTCCAGAAACATCACTGAATCTTTTTTCTGATTTCAATGGAAGAGCAGAAATCAATATCACCAATGTTTCTCCAATCAACGATAAATGGTCACAGACTTTCCTTCTTCACGGAAACGGAACGTTTGGAAATACGGATATGAATCATGATGGTTTTTTGGACAGACCAAAAGGAACGCAGATCAATGCAGCTTATTTGTTGAATTATAACGACCTTGAAAAGTCAGGATTTGGATCTCATTTCGGGATTAATTTTATCAGAGATGAAAGAACTGCCGGACAGATTGGTTTTGATAAAAAACTGGGTCAGGATAAGCAGCCTTTTTATGGGGTAGGAATTGACATCTCAAGATTTCAGGTTTGGAATAAAACCGGTTATGTTTTCAAGGGAAAACCTTACCAGAGTATTGGCTGGATGAACCAGTATGTGTATCACCAACAGGATAGTTTCTTTGGATTGAGAAATTATGCGGGACAACAGCATACGTATTATTCAAACTTAATTTTTGAAAGCATCATCGGAAATACCAACCACAAGTATAAGGCTGGAGCAAGTTTCTTATATGACGGATATAAAGAAACGTATTTACTGAATGATATCAGAAGAAATGAAATTGTACCGGGAATTTTTGCTGAATATACTTTAACAGGTTTAAAATATACTTTAGTAGCAGGTTCAAGAGTAGATTTTCATAATCTGGCAGGAACTCAGTTTACACCAAGACTTAATTTCAAGTATGATTTCACCCCACAGACAATTTTAAGACTTTCTGCGGGAAGAGGATTCAGAACGGCGAATGTATTTGCGGAAAGCCAGCAGTATTTCGCATCGAACAGAGCTATTAATATTTTACCCAACGGAGGAAATATTTATGGATTAAGACCTGAAATTGCATGGAATTATGGAGCGAGTTTACAGCAGGAATTTAAGTTGTTCGGAAGAAAATCAAGTATTGTTGCTGACTTCTTCAGAACAGATTTCCAGGATCAGGTATTGGTAGATTTGGATAAATCTCCTCAACAGCTGACATTCTATAATCTGGATGGAAAATCATTTGCGAATTCATTCCAGACCCAATGGGATTTCGTGCCTGTAAAAAATCTTGAGGTAAGACTTGCTTATAAATATTATGATGTGCAGGCTGATTATATCGGTGGAAGAAGAGAAGTTCCTTTTATGGCGAAGCACAGAGGATTTGTGAACTTGGCCTATTCAACCAATAAAACAGATAAAGGAGGGTTCTGGAGTTTTGATACGACTTTAAACTGGGTTGGAAAACAAAGACTTCCTGATACATCAACGAATCCGGCAGAGTTTCAGCTGCCAACTTATTCAGAATCCTATGCGGTTCTTAATGCTCAAATCTCAAGAAATTTCAATAAAAAGATCAGAGCTTATGTAGGAGGAGAAAACCTTACTTCTTACTACCAGAAAAATGCGATTGTTGATTTTAAAAATCCTTTCGGAAGCTATTTTGACGGGGGAATGGTATACGCTCCGATTATGAAGGCCAACTTCTATGTGGGACTGGATGTGACGTTTTAAGGCTGAAAGCTGGAAGAATGAAGCTGGGAAGTACCCACAACCAAGTAAAGTTTTATCTTATTGAGGATAATAGCTGAATACACAAAAACCTTATAGGTTTCAGAAACCTATAAGGTTTGATTTTACCATAAGCAGGTAAAATTTGCCACTCATAACGGAGGAAATCCAAGAGTTATGAAACCCTCAAATAACTTCCACCTTCCAGCCTCAAGCTTCCTTATTAATAAAAAGAATCGGCTTCAATATTGAAGCCGATTCTTTTTATTTATCTTCCAAAGTCATCCTGTACTCTTACGATATCATCTTCATCTGAAGGATTGGATGCATCCGTATGCTGCCAGATTTCAGCAACAATTCCCCAGCCTGCAAGACCAATTAATCTGTGTCTTTCACCCTGTTGAAGTTTTACCTGATCTTTCGGGCCGTATTCTCCCAACTCTCCTTCTTCATCGGTATTGCTTCTTTTGATTCCTACTGTTCCTTCCACTACCTGCCAGATTTCGGCTCTTCTGTGGTGGTACTGCCAGCTTAATCTTGCTTCCGGAGCTACGATAAGGATTTTCGGGCTTAGCTTCCCTCCTATTCTCAGGTTGTCTACATCAATCCCATCGAAATATTGGTTAGCAAAATCCTGTGCCTGCGTTTCATCAATCACAAAGAAACCTCCCCATGGTCTTGTATCATCTTTTGCTGCAATGTTAAAACCTTGTCCTTTCAGCATGCTCTCTACTCTCTCGAATATTTCTTTTTTTTCTGTACTCATACAGCTATATTTTTAATTTAAAAATTATTTATTTGATTCTTCTTTTGACATTGAATAAGGAAAGTCTTTTTCCTGTGAACCTCTTTCTTTATTGGGTTTGCCGTCCATTTTAAAGTCTAAAACGGCCCCCTTCATCAGTTCTTTATGACTCAGCCAGTTTTTGGAATAAGACTGTTGGTTTACATTCAATGATTTTACATATAGATTTTCTGCGTTGTTTTCCGGAGCTTTTATTTCAATTTTCTTACCATTTTCCAAATGATGGTAGCTTCTTTAAATAATGGTGCTCCCAACACGTATTGATCCGTTGCCGGTGTCACCGGATAAAAGCCTAAAGCTGAGAAAATATACCATGCAGAAGTCTGTCCGTTATCTTCATCACCGCAATATCCGTCCGGAGTTGCATGGTAAAGCTTATTCATCACCTGTCTTGCCCAATATTGAGTTTTATAAGGTGCTCCTGCATAATTATACAGATAGATCATATGTTGGATAGGCTGGTTTCCGTGGGCATACTGACCCATATTCATGATCTGCATTTCTCTGATCTCGTGGATCACACCGCCGTAATAACTGTCATCAAAAACCGGAGGCAATGAGAATACCTCATCTAATTTGGCTTCAAATTTCTTTTTCCCACCCATCAGTTCTGCCAGTCCATCAATGTCCTGGAAAACCGACCATGTGTAATGCCAGCTGTTTCCTTCCGTGAAAGCATCTCCCCATTTGAAAGGATTGAAAGGTTTCTGGAAATTACCGTCTTTATTTTTACCACGCATTAAGCCTGTTTCCTTATCAAATACATTTTTGTAATTATAGGCTCTTTTCTTATAGATATCAATCTCAGAAGCAGGTTTTCCAAGTGCTTTTCCTAACTGATAAATCGAAAAATCGTCATAAGCATACTCCAATGTTCTGGCAGCATTTTCATTGATCTTTACATCGTAAGGTACATAGCCTAATCTATTGTAATATTCTACACCTGCACGGCCTACCGCTTCTATAGGTCCTTCATTATTCGCACCATGCTTTACTGCCTGCCAAAGCGCTTCCGTGTCATATCCACGAAGTCCCTTGATGTAAGCATCTGCTACTACGGATGCAGAATTGTTTCCAATCATGATATCAGAATATCCCGGACTGCTCCACTCTGGTAAGAAACCTCCTTCTTTGTAAGCATTGGCCAGTCCTTCCTGCATTTCTACATTAATGCTTGGGTAAACAAGGTTCAGGAAAGGATATAGAGCGCGGAAAGTATCCCAGAATCCGGTTCCGGCAAACATTCTTCCGTCAACAATTTTTCCGTTGTAAGGACTCCAGTGTTTTATTTTGTTCTGAGCATCTATTTCATATAACTTTTGTGGGAAAAATAAAGTTCTGTACAAAGAGGAATAAAAGGTTCTCATCTGCTGATCTGTTCCTCCTTTTACGTCTATTTTTCCTAATGTTTTATTCCAGATATTTTTAGCATCGGCTTTTACCTGTTCAAAATTTCTGTTTCCGATTTCTCTTTTAAGATTCAGTTCTGCCTGTTCAAAGCTGATGAATGAAGAGGCTACTTTTGCATAAACCGTTTCTTTATTTTTAAGTTTAAATCCTACTACAGCTCCGGTGTGATCACTGGTAATTTCTAACTGATCATTCACCAGTTTATCGTCTTTCCATGTTTTTGTCAGTTCAAAATCTTTATCAAACTGAATGACAAAGTAGTTTTTAAAGTTCTCATATTTCCCGGTAGAATATCTCGTTGTATAACCCAGAATTTTTCTTTCTTTCGGTAAAATCTTGATATAAGAGCCTTTATTCAAAGCATCAACCACTACGTAAGCGCTGTCTGTTTTTGGAAAATCAAATTTAAAATAAGAGGCTCTTTCAGTAGGGGTAAATTCTGTAGTAACATTGATGTCAGCAAGATAAACACTATAGAAATAAGGTGTGGTAACCTCAGCTTTATGGCTGAACCAGCTTGCTCTTTCATCTTCTTTAAACTTTACTTTTCCTACTCCCGGCATGATGGCAAAAGCGCCATAATCGTTCATCCAGGGAGATGGCTGGTGGGTTTGTTTAAATCCTTTTATTTTATCTGCATCATAGGTATATGCCCATCCGTCACCCATTTTACCGGTCTGGGGTGTCCAGATATTCATTCCCCAAGGAAGTCCGACAGCCGGATAAGTATTCCCATTGGATAATGACGGTTTGGATTGGGTTCCCATCAAAGGATTCACATAGTCTACGGGAGATACATTCTGACCTAGAGCCCAGGCCTGTAATAACAGTAAGCAAGTAGAAAATATAAACTTCATTGTATCTTTTCGTTTTGTTAATTTATATACGCTTTTTTAATGCATAGCTGGCAGCTCCAAGAATGGCCGCATCTTCAAAAATGGCGGAAATCTTAACCTGCAAGTTAATATTATTCTTTGTTAAATTTTGAATAAATCTTTGTTCAAAATAAGGATAAGCCTTGGCAATATTTCCTCCTATAACTAAAACTTCCGGTTTGTAATGAGCTACATATTTCACGATAAATTCTGAGAAAGTGTCTGCATATGCATCAAACATTTGGGTTTGTATTTCTTTGGGTTTATCCAGCAAATCTTTGGTTCCGGAGATTTCTTCTCCTGTGAGCTCTTTATAATGATTCACAAACCAGCGTGTCGCGAGATAGTCTTCACTGATAGAATCTCTGAAGGGAGAATCCCATAAGTCTTCATCGGTAGCAAATTCTCCATTGAAGAAAGTAGTTCCCAATCCTGTTCCAAGAGTCACTCCAAAAGCACTGTTGAAACCTTGGGCACATCCTCCGAATACTTCTCCTTCCATAAAGGCTGCAGCATCATTTACAAAGTGAATCTGCTCCTGAGAAATTTCTAATCTTTTTGCAAGCTCTTCTTTAATATTTATCTGATAGATATCAATGAATTTACCCTGCTGCATTAGTGATATTCCATTTTCATAATCGAAAGGGCCAGGCATTGCGATACCGATTAAAAGGTCTTCTTTTACCAGATCATGAGCCACTTTTTCAATGGCGGAAACCCAGGCACTGAAAATAACTTCTTTATTTTCGAAAGCATCTACATGTTCTCTTACATAGGTTGATGAAATGATTTCACGTTTTTCCGGATCTACCTGAGCCAACGTGATGTGTGACCCTCCAATATCGATTCCTACTATATTCTGCATTATTTTTTTATTTTAAATTCAAGACATCCCTGTGACTGAAAAAACAGACAAACAGAAGTGAGCTCCTGTCTGTCTGCTTTGTATTTCAGACTTTATTTCATTAATTTCGATAACTATTTCATTATCTGAATTTTACTTCACAATGATTTTACCGGTTGATAGTACTTTACTGTTGGCGGATGTAATCTTGTAAATATAAGTACCACTGATTAAATCCTGTGTATTCACTGCGTTATTATTTTGATTAATATTCTGTTTTTTGAACAATTTTCCTGAGGCATCATACAATGCCACTTCAATTGCCGAATTATCACTGATGGCAAAATGAATGTCATTTCCACGTTTCACAGGATTTGGATAAACTGCACTGTTCTCTTTTATGGATTCGATATCTTTCACGGCAAGAGATGAAGCACAGGCAACGTCTGTTCTCCAGTTGGCATCTGTCATACTGATCAGGGTTGCAAAATGAGTGTTAGCTGTAGCATCCAATGCACCTGAACCACTTCCTTCATCCATTTTCCAGTTGGCTTCAAGACCTGTAGAATTGGCAGGAACATTACAGCTATTACTTAAAATTTCCTGTGGAGTTAACGCTTTTTTCCAAACTCTGAATTCATCCAAGAAACCATTGATTGTTCGGGAATTGTCGTAGTTTCTTCCCAGATAAAGGATTCCGTTTGCGGTAAAGTTGCCCGTCACTGCAAAACTGGCATCAAGATTACCATTCACATAAATTTTCATGGCTGCACCATCATAAGTGGCTGCGATATGGTACCATGTATTGGTGTTGAATGCTGTATTCGTATTCAATTTCACTTGTGATGAACCGAAACTCAAAATAAACTGAAGTTTATTATTCGCTAAGTTTCCATCTCCGAAACGAAGCATTGCCGAGTTGTTATCTCCTACTTCAACGCCCATTACTGATGAGATGTAAGGGAAAGCAGATTTAAATGAATTTACTTTTACCCATCCTTCAAAGCTCACCGCATTTCCACTTAAATTAAATTGCCCTGCATTAAGATAATTGGTACTTCCGTTGAAAGCAAGAGATCTTGCACCCGGACTTGTAACCGGGGCGAAACCACTGTTGAATGATCCTTCTCCTGAATAAGTGCTTGTAGTTCCTCCTGCACATGAGGCCTGTACCTTCCACACATAGGATGTATTAGGGGTAAGATTTTGTAATGAATAAGAATTGGTGCTAACATTCTGGATTTCAGTCCAGGTTGTGGCAGCAGCAGTTTTATACTGTAGGGTATATGAAGTTGCATTTCCGGCATCCCATGATAGCTGAGCCGTATTACCAAGGAAACTTCCGGAAGTCAATCCTGATGGCGTAGTGCAGCCACTTCCGGAGTTAAACCTTGGTGCAAAAATATAAGTACTTGTTAATGTTGGTGAGCAGTTAGACTGGATTCTCCAATCGTAATTGGTATTCAGGGTAAGGTTGTTGATGACAATATTATTTCCTGAATAGTTATTGGCAACGTTTGTCCACACCGTTGAATTAGCTGGTTTATAATCAATATTGTAAGACTGGGACGCATTGGAAGTCCAGTTCAGTTGCGCTGAAGTTCCTGTGACATTGGAAATATCAAGCCCTAGTGGCGGATCACAGGTTTGTCCCTGAGACCATGAATATAATTGACCGCTTAAGAGTGTATTTTCATTGTAAAGGATATTAGATCCAGTACTCAGATAGCTGGCAACATTAGTTCCTGCAAGATCATACCACATAAACACACCATATTGATCATTTTTTGTGCTGGTCGCTAAGCTTGCCAGTGTAGTTGCAGATGTTGAGCTTGGATTCGAGTTTTGTATCCAGGTTGCAGCTGCAGAGATTTTGGATTTATCAAGGGGAGGAACAACAGGAGCATTGTAGGTACTGTACATGGCATTCCATGTATAATTGATATAATTTCCTGCTAAATCTCCATTATAAGTTTGTCTGGTTGTAGCCGGACCATAGTAGTAGAATGTAATCAGTTTATCCGGCATTGCCGCTTTCAATTCCTGCAAAAGCATTACAAAAGAACTGTTATTAGGCTGTCCTGTTCCGTTATTTCCGTATCCTGCATATTCGTCATCAAGGTCTACTCCATCCAGACCGTAAGTGTAAACAGTATGAGCAACCTGTAGAGCGAAATCTTTAGCAGCTTCGCGGTTAGGAAAATTAGAAATTCCTGCTCCCTGGTGGTTTCCTAAAAGATCCAGTAATACTTTTATCCCTTTTTGCTGTAAGGGTTTTACATAGGTATTAACATCATTCAGAACTTTGGTAACGTTATTATTGTTTGAGATATAAGCACGGCTTTTAGAAACATCATAGTTGATATTCGCTGCAAAAATAATAGCAACATCAAAAAGCTGTTTGTTCGTATTCTGCAGAGTATAGGAACCTGCGTTCAGCATATTGTTGTTGTTCACTTCCACATAGCAGACTCCCATAGGATTAAGCTGCTGTGCTTTGAGTGCAGGAGCTGATTGAAACATCAGAGCCATTAAGGGAATAAAAAAGGATTTTTTTCTCATAGTATATCAATTTTTGTAGTAGAAAAATCATTGGGCCGAAGCCCAATGACTGGGTTTGTTATTTTACAATTAGTTTTTCAGATTGTTTCAGGTTTCCATTATGAGATTCAAACTGGATGATATAATTTCCTGCTGAAATTCTGCTCAATTCGTATTGATTGTCTCCGGAGTTCAGTGATTTTGTGTCTACAATTCTTCCGTTAAAATCATAAACCGTTAGTTTTCCTTTACTGTATTCATCCGGAACAGAAACTGTCAATGATGAAGATTTGCTTACCGGATTAGGGTATAGTTTTATTTGATTTTTAATGCTTGTTTCTCCCACATTGATCGCCTTTTGGCCTGCAGTTCTTGCTAATGCTGAACTTCCTGTTGTACATGGTACATCTGTTCCCCAATTAGACGAATCAACACCCGTTAACGTTAAAGTCACTCCGTTTCCTGAAGTATCCTGAACGGTAGAACCACTTCCTTCGTTAAACTTCCAATAGGCAGCCAATGAAGTTGCCGGAACAGATACATTACACATATTCTGGCTGATTTCTGTCTGACTCAATGCACGCTTCCAAACTCTTACCTCATCTATTTTTCCATTGAAATTTCTTGATGTGTTGTATAAATATCCTACGTTGAATGCACCTGTGGAATTCAGACTTCCGGTTTGTGCTTTGGTGGCATCCAGAACTCCATTGATGTAAATTTTCATATTGGATCCATCGTAAGTAGCTGCTACATGATACCAGGTGTTGGCATTCAGAGCTGTTGCAGAAGCCAGTTTTTGCTGAACGTTATTAATACTTACCACAAACTGAAGTTTATTATTCGCCAGACCTGCATCTCCTAATCGTAAGAATGCGGAATTGCTGTCACTTACTTCTGTTCCCATAATAGAGGAAATATATGGAGACGCAGATTTGAATGACGAAGGTTTGATCCATCCTTCAAAAGATAGTGCAGAACCGCTTAGATTCAGACTTCCGGCAGCTCCTGATTCAGTGCTTCCATCCAAAGACAGAGCATAAGAACCCGTAGGCGTTGTTCCTGAAGTGCTTGTAAATCTTGGGGCAAACATATAGGCGCTTTTCACGCTGCAGTTGGTTCTTATTCTCCAGTCATATTCAGTATTGGCTGTTAATCCGGAAATGGTTACAGAAGTAGAACTTGTTGCAGACACTGCGTTCGTCCAGGTTGTTGAAGAAGCAGGTTTATAATCAATATCATAAGTATTGGTTCCTACGGCAGACCAGTTCAGTTTTGCACTTGTTCCTGTAAGATTACTTGTGTATAATCCGATAGGTGCATCACAATTGGTTCCTTGTGTCCAGGATTGTAAAGTACCGCTTAGAACAGTTGGTTCTCCGTATAAAGTCTGAGTTCCTGCTGAAAGCTGTGATGCTTCATTAGTTCCATGTAAATCATACCACATGAATACTCCGTAACCTCCATTTTTAGTTTGGGTGGCTAGACTTGTTGTTGTAGAATTGGAAGTATTTCCCATCCAAACGGCTGCAGGAGAGATTTGTGCTTTGGTAAGAGGTGGTACATTCGGAGCAGAGAATGTTCCGTACATGGCATTCCAGCTGTAATTAACGTTATCTCCTACTCTTGCTCCATTCCAGGATAGTCTTGAAGCGGCAGGACCATAATAATAGAATGAGATAATCTTATTCGGCAACAATGCTCTAAGCTCCTGAACAAGCATTACAAAAGAGCTGTCATTGGGCTGTCCTGTTCCGTTGTTCCCATATTCTGAGTATTCATCATCAAAATCAATTCCATCAAGACCGTAGGTATTCACTGTATTAGCCAACTGTAATGCAAAGTCTTTTGCAGCTTCACGGGTAGGAAAATTACAGATCCCTGCTCCTTGGTGATTCCCTAAAATAGTCAGTACTACTTTCATCCCTTTTTGCTGAAGTGGCTTTATGTAAGTATCTGCATTAGTAAGAACCTTCGTCACATTATTATTGGAATACAGATAAGCTCTACCACGGCTGGTATCATAATTAATATTAGCCGCAAAAATATTCACCACATTAAACAGGTAGCTGTTCGATGTCTGCAGTTTGTACGCTCCTGCATTCAGGAGGTTGTTGTTATTCACTTCCACATAGCAAATTCCGGTAGGATTAAGCTGCTGTGCATTAATCAGAGAACCAGACTGAAGCATCATGGCAATCAGTACGGTAAAGATGGATTTTTTTTTCATTGTATAATTTTTTTAAGGTGTTTTGGTGTGTGAATTTTATATAGCATTCCCCTGACACCTTCTTTTTCGGAAAGGAATCTCAGATGAATAAGCGATATAAAAGGGTGGGCTATGTCAGTAGCTCTGGGTTTTCGTTAAAGGTTTTCCATAACAATTCTCCAAATAAAGTATTTGCCCATGCAAACCATTCTCTGGTGAACTTTTTGGAGTCGTCTTTATGGAAGGATTCATGCATAAAGCCTGTTCCTCCGTGCGTTTTCTGTAAGGTATCTATACACCATCTGATCTCACTTTTGTCTTTGGTAGTGAGTGCCTTCATTATGATACTCATTGGCCAGATCATGTCAAGTCCGATATGTGGACCTCCTATTCCCTCTGCCAGCTTACCTTTGAAGAAGAACGGGTTATTTTCTGACCACACAAATTTTCTTGTATTCAAATATACAGGGTCATCAGCTTTCACCGCATCCAGATAAGGTAATCCTAACAAACTTGGACAGTTCGCATCATCCATCAGGTTATAACTTCCGAAGCCATTCACTTCAAAAGCATATATTTTTCCAAATTCAGGATGATTGTAAATTCCGTATTTCTTGATGGCTGCATCTACCTCATCAGCAAGGCTGTTCAGTTGTTGAGCCAATGTTTTTTCATTTTTAATTTGTGAAACCATTTCCGCAGCCTGACGTAAGCTTACCACAGCAAATAAGTTAGAAGGGATCAGGAATCCATAAATAGTAGCATCATCACTTGGACGGAACATAGAGCTGATCAATCCTACAGGTTTTGTTGGATAACCATATCCTCCCATAGGAACTCCGTCTGTAGCCCAAGCTGTAGTACGCTCGAATTTATAAGGTCCCAGATCATGTTTTCTCTGTTGTTCTGTAAAAGTCTGCAGGGTAAGTTTAATTCCTTTCAACCAGTTCGCATCAAAAGGTTTTGTATCTCCTGTGGTTTTCCAGAAGTGGTAGGCCAGACGGATAGGATAACAAAGCGAATCAATTTCCCATTTTCTTTCATGGGTTCCCGGCTTCATATCGGTGTGGTCATACTCTTTCCATTTACTGATCTTCTGATCATCATTGTAGAAAGCATTCGCATAAGGATCTTTAAGGATGAAATTAGTCTGTTTGTGGATTACTCCTGAGATCAGCTTATGTAATTTTTCATCTTTTTTAGAGAACTGCAGATAAGGGAAAACCTGTGCGGAACTGTCACGAAGCCACATGGCATCAATATCCCCAGTGATCACATAGGTATCCGGTGTTCCGCCGGTTTCTGTATAGTAAACAGTTGTATCTAATGTATTCGGGAAGCAGTTTTCAAAAAGCCAGCTCAGTTCTTTGTTTTTTACTTTCTTTTTAAACGCGGCAATAGCACTTTCTACGGATTCGCTGGTAAAATGTCTTTTATCTTTAGGAACGCGGACAACAGGAAAATCGTCCAACACTAAATTTTTAGCAAAAACATTTTGAGTAAACAGCAATCCGGCTCCTGCCAGTGCACTTGTTTTAATAAAATTTCTCCTTTCCATTGATACTTTTGTTTCGTTTATTTTATTTTTATTAGTCTTATTTTACAGGTTTGCTTCCCATTACGAATCTCAGTTCGCCTCCGTTCATGATATCGCTGTGGTTCAGTTCCCAACTTTTGTACTCTTTTCCGTTCAGGAACATTTTCTTTACATAGATATTTTTGTCAGATATTTTGTCTGCAATTACCGTAAATGTTTTTCCATTTTCCAGCTTTAATGATGCTTTCGGGAATTGTGGTGCACCGATGGCATACACAGGTTTCCCTGGTGTCACAGGATAGAATCCTAATGATGAGAAGATATACCATGCTGACATTTGACCACAATCTTCGTTGTTAACGATTCCATCCGGTTTAGCGGCATACATATTGTCACGGATGTATTTTACCATTTTCTGAGTCTTATAAGGACTTCCTGCGTAGTTGTACAGGTATGGAACATGATGACCCGGTTCGTCACCAAATCCTAAAGATCCAATGAATCCTGAGATATCTACATGCTGCTCCCCTTCCATATGAAGTGCTTCTGTAAAGGTTTTATCCAGTTTTTCTTCAAATCCTTTTTTCCCTCCATACAGATTCATCATTTCATCAATCTGATGAGGAACAAAGAAGTCATAAGCCCAGATGTTTCCGGAAACCCAGTGTGGTTGCAATTTTTTCCAGTCGTTAAGGGTAAAATCTGCTAAGAATTTTCCGTCTTTCTGTCTTGGCCAGAAGTGATTATTTTCTTTATTGAAGGTATTCAGGAAGTTCATAGAACGTTTTTTATACACTTCTGATTCTTCTTTTTTTCCTAATTTTTCTGCAAGTTGTTGAATACACCAGTCATCATAGGAGTATTCCAGTGTTGCGGAAACTGAAGCTCCGTTTTCTGATGGAGTGTAGCCTAACTTGATATAATCATTAAGACCTCCACCACCATCGCTGCTGCTCATTTTATCTGTTAAAGAAGCATCTTTCATCGCAGCAAATGCTTTTTCAGCATCAATACCCGGAACTCCTTTTGAAATGGCATCCCAGATTACCGAAGCACTGTGATAGCCTAACATACAGAAATTATCATATCCGCAAAGCTCCCAGATTGGCATGTGATCTTTACGATCTGTATATCTACTGATCAAAGAGTTAGCAAATTCTTTTGTATGTTTTTGATCCATAATAGTCAACAGAGGATGTGTCGCTCTGAATCCGTCCCAGTAAGAATAAGTACTGTAGTTGGTAAACCATTTGGTATTCATGTTTTCCTGAGCGGCAACATAGTCTCCATTCACATCCATGTAAAGGTTTGGAGCAATGAATGTATGGTAAACACCGGTATAGAAAATTTTTCTCTGGCTATCAGTTCCTCCTGTCACCTGGAATCTTCCAATCAGGTCTCTCCAGATCTTTTGTGCGGTTTCTTTTGCTTTGGCAAAGTCAACATTTGTTACTTCTGTATCGAAATTTTCCTGTGCATTTTCTGTACTTACCGGAGATAAAGAAACTTTTACTTCTATGCTTTCCTGATCTTCTGTTGAAAATCTTACAAAGGCTTTAGCATCTTTGGCAAGGGCAATTTTTTCATCATTTTTGATTTTTCCGTCAGCATACACGCCGTAAGACTTAAACGGTTTGGAAAACTCCATTACGAAGTAAGCAAATCGTTTACCTCCCCAGCCATTGCTGTAGCAGTACCCTTTGATTTTATTATTGCCTTCCACACTTACTAAAGTATGGTAGATATTTCCGAAGATTTTATTGGTAGGATCAATAATGATATTGGCTTCACTACTTTTCGGGAAAGTATATTTATGAAATCCGACTCTTGGGGAAGCAGTAAGCTCTGCTTTGATTCCATAACTGTCCAGCATAACGGAATAATATCCAGGAGACGCTATTTCTTTATCATGGGTAAATTTTGAACGGTAGCCTGTCTCAGGGTTTTCTTCAGATCCCGGAACCATTTTTACCTGTCCTACAGTAGGCATTACCAGAATATCTCCAAGGTCTGCCCATCCTGTTCCACTCAGATGGTTATGGCTAAATCCCATGATCGTTTTGCTGCTGTAGTGATATCCTGAACACCAGTCCCATTCGCCGCTTTTTGTATTCTGATCCGGGCTCAGCTGTATCATCCCGAATGGTGTGGTTGCCCCCGGAAATGTATGCCCATGTCCTCCTGTGCCTATGAATGGATCTACCCAGGATAAAACATCGTTTTTATTCTGCTGGGCATTGACTACAGAAATCAGGGTGGTAAAAAAGCAGATTAACAGTTCTTTTTTCATGATAAGAGAAGTATCGGAGATTTTTTTGTTTAAAAATAGGAAAACCATTATAAAATTCCCAATAAAAGGGAAAATTAAGATGATTAACCTATTTTCCTAAACTTTATATTACGGTATTAAATTGAATTCTTTTTCATAAAATCAATGATTTCTGAAATATATCCAAAGGCAATCGCAACTACGGTGTCAGCAGCCCCATAATATACTGTTACTTTGTCTCCTTCAGTTAATGCTGCACAAGGGAAAACCACATTCGGCACATCTCCTGTCAGTTCATACAATTCTGCTGGCGCCAACAGATAAGGTTTCGTTCTGTACAATACTTTTGTAGGATCTTCAAGGTCTAGCAAAGCTGCTCCCATTGAATACCTGAATCCTCTGCATGTATTGATCACTCCGTGATAGAAAAGCAGCCATCCTTCTTCTGTTTTGATCGGAACCGGCCCTCCTCCAATTTTTGTACACTGCCATGCACTATCTTCGAAAGGCGTTACTTTCATCACGCAACGGTGTTCACCCCAGTATTTCATATCAGGGCTATAGCTGATATAAATATCACCGAAAGGCGTATGTCCGTTATCACTCGGACGGCTCAACATGGCATATTTACCATTGATTTTTTCAGGGAACAAGACTCCGTTTCTGTTGAATGGAAGAAAGGCATTCTCACACTGAAAAAATTCTTTAAAATCAAAAGTATACCCAATTCCGATAGTAGGACCATTGTATCCGTTGCACCAAGTGATCCAGTAACGGTCTTCTATAAATGTTACACGGGGATCGTATTTGTAATCGGATTCAATCATATCCGTATTTCCTGCCTGCATTTCAATAGGGTCGTGATTGATGTCCCAATTGATTCCGTCTTTACTGAAACCAGCAAAAATATTCATCTGCACTGCCTTGTTGTCACAACGGAAGACTCCGGCAAATCCGTCCTCGAAAGGGATCACGGCACTGTTGAATATACTGTTGGATGTTGGTATCGCGTATCTGTTAATGATCGGGTTTTCGGAAAACCTCCACATAATATCATTGCAATCTTCCGGGCGATCCTGCCAAGGGATCATTACTGATTGAGCTGTCATAAAGTATTTTTTACTTTTTATTTTTAATTATTATGAATTGATTTGTTGTTCTTTCTGATTTTCCGGATGAGGGAAAGGGACAAATAAAGTGACCAAAAATGCAGGAATGGTAGCGATTAATACCCAGATAAAGAATATTTTGTATCCTACCCAGTCACTGATCATTCCACTAAACATTCCGGGAATCATTACGCCAAGATTCATAATTCCTGTTGCAAATGCGTAATGGGCCGTTTTGTGTTTTCCGGGTGCAATCTGCTGCATCATGTAGAGCATTAACCCTACAAAACCAAATCCATATCCGAAATATTCTACTACTACAGCAATTCCTACAGGCAAAAGAGTATCCGGCTGATAATGCGCTAATAATGCATACACCACAAAGGGAATATTGAATGCACAGCACAGCCATATCAAAGATCTTTTCAATCCACGGGCTGAGATAAAATATCCTGCCAATACGGAACCTAAGATGAATGCTGCGGAGCCGTATGTTCCATAAATAAGTCCGATATCTGAAGTGGATAGTCCCAATCCTCCTGACGTTCTTGGAGCTTTAAAAAATAAAGGAGCAATTTTGATGGCAAATCCTTCTGCAAAACGATACAGAATAATGAAGAGGATACACCATAAAATTTTCTTTTTGGTGAAAAAAGAGGTAATCACTTCCAAGAGTTCTTGACGAACGTTACCGGCTGTTTTCTCGTCTTTCTTCTCTTCTTTATTTTCTTTTGGCAGAATAAAATAGTGGTAAATAGCCAACACAAAAAACAGTAATGCATAAATCACCATAATGATCATCCACGCATGGGTAACGCCTTTTGTCTTTTCTAAAACACCAGCAAAATAAACGAGTGCACCACTGCTGATAATTTTCGCCAGGTTGTAAAAAGCCCCCTGCCAGCCGATATATTTTGCCTGCTCTTTATTGGTAAGAAAGCCAATATACGTTCCGTCTGCTACCACATCATGGGTAGCTCCACAAAATGCCACTACTGCAAAAAGCGCAATACTGTATTTGAAAAAATCATGCATGGGCAGACTTAAAGCTACTAATGCAAACAGAATTCCTATCGCAAACTGAGTAAAAACAACGAAGAATTTTTTTGTTTTATAGATCTCCAGAAACGGGCTCCAAAGAGGTTTTAGCGTCCAGGAGAACATGATAAGGGCAGTCCAGAATGTGATCTGCGAATCCGAAACACCCATATCTTTATACATGATTCCTGAAACCGCATTAATGGTTACAAAGGGCACTCCCATTGCAAAATATAACGTGGAAATCCAAAGAATTGGCTGAATCCGTCGGGTTTCGGAGTTGTTTTTTCCCATATTTAAAAATAAGATTCTAATAAAAGAGAACATCTCAACAATTCATTCAGGCTAAAAAACGAAACTATAATTTTTTGGAGATTCTACTCTATTCTCCTGCTTTAATGAATGTATCAAATAAAAATCTGATGTTGAGATGCCTCTTTATTAATGAGTGATTCTGAATATTTTTTTATTTTTTATCCCACCAAAGCTTAGTACCTCCGGTATCAGGACCGTTAAGCATCTGTGCGGCCTGCTGGTAATTATATAATGACGTTTTGGTATCAATAGTGAAAGGAATTCTTCTGATCATTGCTTCTGTACTGATGGCTCCGCCACTGTCATTTTTTCTTACTTTGAAAAGAATAGGATATCCTGTTCTCCTTTGTTCAGCCCATGCCTCTGGTCCGTTCGGGTAAAGGGAAAGCCATTTTTGAGTAATGATTCTTTCTAATTTTCTTTCGTTAGTATCGCCGTTATTCCATGCGATAGTGATTGTACTTAGCTGAGGGTGTCCTAAAGCAATGTTATTGTCTGCATTTTTCGGGTCTACATAAGGGGCTTCTGTAGAAGTGTTATCCGCAAGGTATGTTGCAACGCTTGCACTTTTGCCCCATTCTCCGAAAGACTGCTGAACTCCGGTAGTATAGTTGGTCTGAATATCACCTGCTCCTGCATATCCTCTTAAGGCTGCTTCGGCTTTTAGGAACCATGTTTCTGCGGCTGTGAATAATTTCATTTTACCATCAGTTCCTGAGAAATAATCTCCGCTGGCCGATTTTGCCTGTGGCTGAGAGAATCCTCCATATGTTGATTTACCATTAATAAATCAATTCCCTGACGTATTCCTATGTATTTCCCCTGAAGACTTGGATCTGATGCCGGAATAGCATAAGCAGGAAGTCTTGGGTCGTTATATCCGTTCATGTAAGCCATCAAAGGTGCTCCGATCAAACAGTCTCCCCACGAATAAATGATAAAGCTTAATTCTGACTGTCCTACACTGATTAAAGCATTATCTGCGTTATCAGTGATCAATCCCGCTGATGAAGCTAATGCCTCTTCTGCATATTGCTTTGATTTTGCAGGGTCTGCATAGCTCATTCTCATGGCTAGCCTCAGCTTTAATGAATTGGCAAATTTTGCCCATTGTGCCATATTTCCACCGTATACTAAATCAGCATTTTTCAGGGAAGATCTATCTTCTACATTTTTTGTTGCAGGCATTGCAATTACTTTTTGTAAATCTGCAATAGCGGCTGTAAGATCAGCAATAAAATAATTATACGCATCCTGCTGAGAATCGAAATCTGTAACCCCATTTGGATTTGGTGTTTCATATTTACTGTATACTACAGGGCCATGACTGTCGGATACTCTTGCAGCTGTAATCACTTTAAGGATCTTTTTCACCGCAAACGTTCCTGTGAAATCTACTCCTTGATAGTTGTTTTTAGCAGCATTATCAATAATGATAGAATAATTAAAGATATCCTGCTGTCTTGCAATAATTCTGTTGTTCCAGCCATCCATCATAGAGTACGTAAGATTGTTGACGCCTCCGTTGAATGGTGTTGCTGTACTGAACATTCCACTGTACATATCCGCACTTAGGTTAGGATACAGCTGATAATCTGACTGCAATCCTCTCTGGATAGATTTCATTGGGTTTACAACAGCGATAAAGTCTGCGTAAAAGTTTTCAGGGCCTCCCAGCTTTTCCTGATTATATTGATCAAAGTCATTGGTACATCCTGATGCGGAAAACAGCACTGCAGCTCCGAATACCAATGTTTTTATAGTATTGATTTTCATTTTCGTAATTGTAAAAGTTAGAAGTTCGCTTTTAATGATAATCCGATAGATCTGGTAACCGGCAGTCCGAATGAGTCTACTCCAACCCCTCCAGGTGTGTTTCCTGATACCTGTTCAGGATCGAACGGTGCTTTTTTGTAGAAGAAGAATAGATTGGTTCCTACTAAGCTTACCGTTGCATTTCTCAGATATTTTGAATCTACATCAAAGGTATAAGAAACTGATGCCTGACGTAAACGTACAGTGGTAGCACTATACAGATAAGCTTCATCTACTCCTTTTCCATATCCTTCAGTAGTTCCTACTCCTTTATAGTAATCTTTCGCATTCGTTAAACCTGTATAAGCCTGTCCTGCATTTGGCGTTCCCGGCGCATATACTGCATTTGGAATCGCTACACCGCCAGCATCTCTTGCATCAGCAGTAGCCTGGCTTACCCCATACAGATCATTTGCTTTTTCTGTAAGAGAAAGAACTTTTCCTCCGAATTTACCATCAATAAGGAAAGAGATTCCAAGTTTACCGATATTGAATGCGTTATTGAATCCAAGGATAAACTTAGGATTCGGGTTTCCTAAATAAGAAGGTGTACTTTCAGCTAAAGGAACTCCTTTTTCATTCACTAAAATACGTCCCTGATCATCTCTTTTGAATTTAATTCCGTAAAGATCTCCAAAAGATCCTCCCAGTTTAAGTCTTGTATAATCTCCCCCTCCGGTTAATGCGAAAAGCTGATCTTGTGGAATACTCAAGCTTGGCGGGAATAGCTCAACAATTCTGTTTTTGTTGGCAGAAGCGTTCAAAGTAGCCGTCCATCCGAATTTTTCGCCTCCAAAAATCTTGTAAGAAAGTGAAGATTCAAAACCTGTATTTCGGATTTTCCCTGCATTCAGGTAATATGACCCTGGCGCTAAACCTCCTAAATTTGAAAACACGGTTGTTTCTAATAACTGGTTACTCGTATTCGAGTTATAATACGTAATATCAAAGTTTAATCTGTTATTTAACAACCTCAACTCTGTACCTGCTTCAAATGTTTTATTCAATTCCGGTCTTGGAAGTAGGGCTTCAAAACCTGCCCCTGTAGCAAAAGAACTCTTAGGATATACAATAGTTCCTGCATCTACTCCATAGGTATAACCTTTATTATATTCAAGCATTGCATTGGAAATATTGGTAGGTAATCCTAATCCTACAGTAGCATATGAACCTCTTACTTTCCAGAAATTAATCACTTCCGGAAGCTTGAAGATAGAAGATAAGATAGCATTTGCTCCTACAGATTCATAATCAAATCCAGTTCTTCCCGTTAATGCTAACGTAGAATCCCAGTCATTTCTGAACGTCATATCTACATAGAACATATTCTTATATCCTACTGAAGCACTTGCAAATACAGACTGTACCTGCTTTTTCATATTGGTATAGGTATTATGATATCCATCTCCCGGTGATCTGTTGATATTCCACTGAAGGTTGTTCATCGTGAAAAGGTTCGGATTCGCCAGATAAGCGTTATCAATCTGTCCTATTTTATTTCTTGTCGTATTAATGCTTCCTCCAACAGTAAAATCTAATGAGATGGTCTCACTTATTTTAGGGCTACCGATTAACAAAACATCGCCATACGTGGACGTGTTTTCGTAGGTATTTTTAAGCATTCTACCATTAGTACCGTTTGCTAGTAAACTTGGTGCTGAGAAAGCTGCTATATCACGCTGGCTGTCTGAAATGTTCCAGCTATAGTTCCCTCTCACTCTTGCCGTTAACCAAGGATTAATCTGATAAGAAAGAGAAAGTGCTCCGTATGTATTTTTGTTGCTGACTGTAACAGGATTTCTGTTCAAGATCCAGTAAGGATTCTGTGTTACCGGATTTCCTTTGAAGCTTCCGTCCGGATTTACTTCCCACCAGTTTTGAGCTGGCAAAAATCTTGTTTTATCTAAATAAGAATAATTATTCTCTCCGTATTGGTCAAAATCTACTCCTCTCGGCAGCCAGTATAAACTCGTTAAAGGAGAAAAAGAAGCTCCAGGAGTCTGTCTGTTCTTACTTTCCTGTAATGATCCGATGAAGTTGGCATCTAATGTCAGTTTGTCATCCAAAAACTTACTTGAATTTCTGAAAGACACATTATACTGATCAAAATACGACATTGGAACTACTCCTTTATTGGTAGTATTCCCGATGGAGAAATAGCTGGTGGATCTTTCATTTCCGGACTGGAAAGAAAGGCTGTTTACCCAAGTCGTTCCGTTTTGCAGAAAGTCTTTCAGATAATCTTTAGAAGATCCTTTTGCTCCCCAGCTGTCTACAGCCTGTCCAGGTTGTGATCCTGCTACAGACGGATCGTAAGACAAATAGCTGTGTTGCAGTTTTGGAAGGCTATAGGCTCTGTCTACGGTAAGACTGGAACTGTAAGTAATTGAACTTTTCCCTGCACGTCCTTTTCTGGTGGTAATCAAAATAGCTCCGTTACCTCCGGCAGAACCGTACAATGCAGAAGCAGACGCTCCTTTCAGGAAGTTGATGCTTTCAATATCATCAGGGTTGATGGAGCTCAGTACATCTCCCGGATCCGGCATATTGGAATATTGCCCTATATCTGCAGATTTTCCTGTTCCGTTGATAATAGGGATACCATCAATTACATATAATGGCTGTGTATTGTTCACAGACTTGTTACCTCTCATGATCACCCTTACGGAGCTACCTACACCATTGGTTCTGTTGATCTGTACGTTGGAAACTTTTCCATTGATCGAATTTAATAGATTGGGAGTTTTCACTTCTGTAAGCTCATCTCCACCAATCTGCTGACTGGAATACGTCAAAGAGCGGGCCTGCCTTTTTATCCCCAAAGAGGTGACCACGACCTCTTCAATACTGGTTGTCTTCGTAGTATCGGCTGCTTTTTTCTCCTGTGCATTCGCAGTAAGTGAAAAAACGAACAGAACAGGTATAACTGCTTTTCTCATAAGGTTTAGATTCGTTAGATTTAATTGAGAATCAGTGACATTACTTTATTTTTCAATACAAAAAAATTATTGTTTTTTCAGCAAAAAATTGCTGTTTATGTATTAAATTATTTAAAGTTTTGTTAAGATTTAATTCACATTCACAAATCTAAATTTTGTAACCAGTCTGATATAATACTATTTTATCATAAAACGATATTATTTTTTCAGCAATTTTATTAAAACCGCATTAATCCTTTAAATATCAACAAAATACATCTGATTAAATTCAATCAGAAAAAGAGGATTTATCTTACTTTTTATCAAAAAAAACCGGATATAAATACCCGGTTTTGTCTTTTATTTTATAGGAAAAATGAATTTTTAAAGCATATTATTCAATTTTTTTCACTCCTTTAAATTGTTCTTTAAATTCAGTTGGAGTTGTCTTTTTGATGGACTTAAATACCTTGTTGAAGTTCGCAATATTGTTAAAACCAGCTTCAAAAGCAATTTCAAAAACCGTAAGATTTTTTTCCATCAGCCAGCGTGCTGCATAGCTGATTCTTATCTCATTCAGATAGTTAATGAATGTTTTCCCCGTTCTTTTTTTGATAAATCTGTTGAACGTTACGTTGCTCATATTCACTAACGAAGCCACTTTATCAAGTGTTATTTTATTCTCAAAATTTTTATGGACAAAATCATGAATAACCTTCATTTTATCATTATCTGCAAAAGATTCCAGCTCTATGCTATAGGAAGACAGAAGTGTTTTGTTTTCTGCAACAGACAGTTCATTCAAGATTTTCATAATTTCTATAAAAGACTCAAAACTGTTCATTTTTGACAGATTGAGAAACGAATCTTTTAGTTTTTCAGCCGTTTCCGTAGAAAAAAGAATTCCCCTGATGGAATCTTTCATCAGGTTGTTGATTGGCTTCAGGATATTTTTCTCCATCAGTGACTGTTGAAAGAAATCCTGATTGAACTGTATAGTGATCTCGTGGGTCTTTCTGTTTTTGCATTTGTAATTGGCCCAACAGTGTGGCAAATTAGGACCTACCAATACCAGCTCTATATTTCCAATTTCTCCTGTGTGGTCTCCAATCATTCTGCGATACCCTTTTCCTTTGTAGATAAAGTTAATTTCAATTTCCGGATGATAATGATACGGAAAGTCAAAAGAAGCTTTAATCCTGTCGAATACGAGAAAACTATCCTCAGGAGATAGTGGAGTTATTTCTCTCAGAATATTTTCTAATTCGCTCATACAGGCAGTTTTGAAAAAAGGGTTAATAATATGGGGTCGGAGTACAAATCTTTGTAAAAATGATAAAATAATATCAATGTAAAAACATATTTCCGATTTATTTTATTTCAATTTTATAGATCAAACATAAGAAATCATAGGTTCAATAATTTAATACAGCTCAAATCGTGCTTTTTTGTATCTTTAAACTAAAGTTAAAGGATGCCGCAACAGCTTATTTTTGAAGATCATTATAAAAGACTCGGACTGGAAGTATTTTCAGAAGAAAATCTGGAGAATTTCAACGGAAATCGGTTCTCTGCAGATATTAAAGTATTTTTTATTCCTTCAGGATATGAACTTACAGTAGACTTTAATCATTATACAACCAAGAAACCTTCACTTTTCTTCCTCACCAACCAGCATTTGAGTATCCAAAAAGGGAAAGATGAATCTATCCTTCTTTTCTACAACCGAGATTTTTACTGCATTCAGATCCATGATAAAGAAGTGGCCTGCGATGGGCTCCTTTTTCATAATGTATTTGAAATTCCTTTTGTAGAGCTTGATGATTCAGAAACTACTCTTATAAAAGGTCTGTTTCAGAATATCCAGGATGAACTTGAGTGGAAAGACTCTTCTGCAGAGGAAATGATCAGAACTTATGTAAAACAGATTATCATTCGTGCTACCAGAAAATGGAAAAAACAGAATTTAGACAATAGTTCTGTCAGAATTCCAGGCAGTGAACTTGATATTTTCCGGGATTTCAGCAGACATCTGGAAATTCATTTCAGAGAGAAACACAATGTAGCAGAGTATGCAGAAATGCTTCATATAGCACCGAAAACATTAACTCATAAATTTAAAAACTTACATCTAGAGTCTCCCAATCAGTTGATCATCAACAGAATTTTATTAGAAGCAAAAAGATTACTGTTCTATACGGATAAACCTGTGAAAGAAATTGCCTATGATCTTGGATATGAAGATCCGGCCTATTTCAACCGACTTTTCACCAACAAAACAGGAAGCACACCTGCTAATTTCAAAAAAAATTACCTTTCGGGAAAAAAGTACAATATTTAAGTCTTTTTATCTATTGAATACTCTTTGGCACCGACATATCTTTGTAACATCAAAATTAAACAATACTAAATACAAAAACAAACATTATGAGACGTAACGCAACAGCCGTTTGGAACGGTACCATCAAAGAAGGAAAAGGACATTTAACAACTCAGAGTACCACTTTAAACCAGACTCAATATTCTTTCAACAGCCGTTTTGCAGATGGTGTAGGTACAAACCCTGAAGAATTACTGGCAGCAGCTCACGCTGGATGTTTCACTATGAAACTGGATGCAGAATTATCTCAGGCAGGTTACAATCCTGAAGAATTAAAAACAACTTCTGTAATCACTCTTGATCCAAACATTGGAAAAATCACAAAATCTGAGCTAACTCTTACCGCTAAAGTTCCGGGAATCTCAGAAGAAGAATTCCAGAAATTCGCTAAGATTGCTGAAGAAGGATGCCCTGTCAGCGCCGCTTTCAACTTTGAAATCACATTGAATGCTACTTTAGAAAGTTAAGAATCTAAGCAGTATATCAACATCAATAGGAACGGGCTTTAGCCCGTTTTCTTGTTTAAAAATAATTCCATTGGCTTTAGCCAAAACTTAAAACCCTAATATCTCAAGAAGTAAATTCTTCAAACAAATATACCGAATGGTATATTTTTGTATATTTGCATCATATTTAAACATTTATAATGTCGAAGGCAGAAAAAACAAAACAGCACATCATCGAGAAAACAGCAACTCTTTTTAATACGAAGGGTTATATTTCCACATCGCTGTCGGACATTACTCAGGCAACTGGACTGACGAAAGGCAGTATCTATGGAAATTTTGAAAACAAAGATGAAGTAGCCATCGAAGTTTATAAATACAATTCCGGATTATTGAGCAAAACACTAAGCCGCTCTTTTGGGGATGAATACATTACTTCACTGGATAAGCTTCATGCTTTTGTAGATTTTTACAGGAAAAATTGGAAGTTTGTCTTTGCGAACGGCGGATGTCCGTTAATGAATGCAGCAACAGAAGCGGATGATTCTTTTCCAGCCCTAAAAACCCAGGTTAAAAGATCTTTTGAACAGTGGATGACAAAAATATCAAATGCTATTGCTGAAGGACAAAGCAAAGGTGAAATTGATACAAACATCAATGCTGGGCAATACGCATCCTTATTCATCATGCTTATTGAAGGCGGAATTCTGCTTTCAAAAACGATGGGTGATCAAAGTTTTCTAAACAACGCTTTAGACAAAATCACCCACATGATTGATCATGAACTCAATATTCTTCCATCATAAATTATACGATATGGAAACAAAAAAAGTGGCCATTGTAGGATACAACAGAATTCCTTTCGCCAGAATGAATACCGCTTATTCGGAACAGGGTAACCAGGACCTCCTGCTTGCTTCTCTGAACGGATTGATAGACCGCTATCATCTTAAAGGGAAAAGACTGGGAGAAGTTGCTGGCGGCGCAGTGATTAAGCACATTTCAGAAAGCAACCTCATCAGAGAAACTGTCATGAATACATCTCTTGATCCTGCAACTCCCGCATGTGATCTTCAGCAGGCATGTGATACAGGGATTGAAGCAGCGATCTATATCGGAAATAAAATTGCTTTAGGTCAGATAGAATCTGGTATTGCCTGTGGAGTGGAAGCTATGAGCAACATCCCGTTTGAGTCTTCATCAAGATTAAGAAAGGCATTGTTAAAGGCCAATAAAGAAAAATCAGCATTTGGAAAATTAAAACAACTGTTAAGCCCTAGACTGAAAGACTGGATGCCTATTCCTTACAAAGGACAGGAACCCAAAACAGGTCTGGTAATGGGTGAACACACAGAAATTACTGCCAAATATTATAAGATCCCCAGAGAAGAACAGGATCAATTGGCTTTAAAAAGTCATCAGAATATGGCAAAAGCATATGATGAAGGATTCTTTGATGATATGATAACTCCGGCCTTTGGTTTAGATAAAGATAATAACTTAAGACGTGACAGCAGTATTGAAAAGCTTTCACAACTAAAACCCGCTTTCGATAAACAAAATGGTACTCTAACCGCTGGAAATTCAACACCATTTACTGATGGAGCTTCAGCAGTGTTACTGGCCAGTGAAGAATGGGCAAAAGCCAACAATCTTCCCATTTTAGCTTATATCAGTTTTTCTGAGCTGGCAGGAATAGAATATGTAGAAAATAAACAGGATCTGCTTCTTGCACCTGTTTTTGCTGCAGAGAGAATGCTTAAAAAAGCAGGTATGAGTTTGTCAGACTTTGATTATTATGAAATTCATGAGGCTTTTGCCGCACAGGTTTTGGCCACCATAAAAATCTGGGAAAATGATGAGCTTGCGCAAAAATTTGGTTTGGAAAAAGCCCTCGGAAAAATAGACAGAAGTAAATTGAATGTAAAAGGAGGAAGCCTTGCGGCAGCGCATCCATTTGCAGCAACAGGAGGAAGAATTATTGCAACTTTGGCAAAATTACTTCATGAAAAGGGCAGCGGAAAGGGGTTTATATCGATCTGTGCAGCACGTGGACAGGGAGTAACCATGATTTTAGAAAAGTAAAAATTAAGTATGGATAGATTAGCACAATTAAAACAATTCATCGGAAAAGAATTTGACCAGTCTCCGTCTCCATTTATGAAATGGCTTAATCCTATTGTTCTTTCTGTAGAAGAAGGACAACTGGAATTTCAATATACCATAAGACCGGAATGGTTGAACCCGATTGGAAACCTTCACGGTGGAGTTACCGCTGCCATTATAGACGATATCATTGGTGCTACCATGTTTTCTTTAAATGAAAATTCTTTCATTACCACTATAAATAATGTCATTGATTATTTTTCAACTGCAAAAGAAAATGATAATATTGTAGCCGAAACTAAAATCATTAAAAGAGGAAAGCAGTTTGTAAACGCTCAGTGCGAAATATGGAATGCAGATAAGACCCGCCTAATAGCGAGGGGAACCTCGAATTTATTCAAAATCAATAACTAAGTATGAAAAGAGTTGTCATTACAGGTCTTGGCGCAGTGACGCCTTTGGGAAATAATGTCGAAGAATTTTGGCAAAACAGTATCAATGGAGTGAGTGGAGCAAACAAAATCACCCATTTTGACACAGAAAAGTTTAAAGTACATTTTGCTTGTGAAGTTAAAAACTTTGATCCAAAAGCTCATTTAACCCACAACGAAATCAAAAGAAGTGATTTATTTTCACAATATGCCATGTACTCCACTGCGGAGGCACTCAAAGATTCCGGGCTTGAGCTGGAAAACATGGACCCATTTGATGTAGGTGTTATCTGGGGGACAGGACAGGGCGGAATGTGGACTTTCGAAAGTGAGGTCATGAATTTCGCTTCTGGTGATGGAACACCAAGATTCAATCCTTTCTTTGTACCAAAATTCATTGCTAATATGGCTTCGGGAATGATTTCTATGAAATATGGGCTTCAGGGAATCAATTATACCACTGTTTCTGCATGTGCAACAGGAAATACGGCATTGATGGATGCCTTCAATTATATCCGTCTTGGAAAAGCAAAAGTAATTGTGAGCGGCGGTTCTGAGGCTGCTATTTCTCCGGCTTCAATAGGAGGATTTTCTATTATGAAAGCGATGTCTACAAGAAATGACGATTTTGCAACTGCCAGTCGTCCTTACGATGCAGACAGAGATGGTTTTGTAATGGGTGAAGGTTCCGGAACTTTAATTCTGGAAGAATATGAACATGCCAAAGCAAGAGGAGCAAAAATCTACGCAGAATTGGTAGGTGCAGCGATGACAGCGGATGCCTATCATATGACAGCACCTCATCCTGATGGTGTTGGAGCAATCAAAGCAATGCAGCTGGCTCTTAACGAAGCAGAGATCAATGTAGATGATATTGACTATATTAATCCACATGCCACTTCTACTCCATTGGGAGATCTGGTTGAACTGAATGGGATTAATAAATTATTTAAAGGAAGCAAAAATCTTGATATCAGTGCCACTAAATCTATGACAGGCCACCTTCTAGGAGCTGCGGGAGCTGTTGAGGCTATTCTTTCTATTAAAGCTATTCAAAACGGAATTATTCCGCCAACGATTAATCTTCATTCTATTGATGAAAATATTCCACAGGATATTAATATTGTGTTTGGAGAAGCAAAAGAAAAAGATATTACCTATGCTTTAAGCAATGCCTTTGGGTTTGGAGGGCACAATGCGACATTAATTTTCAAGAAATTCATATAATTTGAATTCAAATAATTGAAAAAATCCCTGTATGGCCTTCATACAGGGCTTTTTTATTCTACCTTATCTTTACCTGTTACATAAAATCAGTATCAGGAATGAAAAGGCCGCTCTCATTATCTACAATCGGGATATAAAGTCTCTCCCATTCTTTACCGTTCATCATATCCCAGCTATGTCCGGCCCCTTTAAGATCTTCAGCTAAAAGAATGATTCCTGGTTCAATAATAAATGTAGATCCATCTGTTACTTTAAATCTTACACTCCCCTTAATGGTAATAACATATTGCCTTCTGGGTGCCGGATGGTCATTTTTTTCCCATTCTTCCGTTTCATTACTCATCCAGAAAACGGTAGCTTTTATATGTTTAAGAGTGGGCATTCTACCTTTCTCAAAAGTACATGAGCCATCAGGATTATTAATCAGTCTTATGGCTGGAATAAATCCCATAGATGTTTCCAGGTCTACATTTATATTTTTGTGATTTTCATCTTGTCCATTCATCATTCTATTATACTTTAAAGCTAAAAGATTTATATAAATGTAATTTTTATTTTCGAATTGCAAGACTTATTTTAAAAGAAAAGAGCAGCCCAATCTGACTGCTCTTTTTATCTTTACGCTTTCAACCATTCTGAGGAAGAAAGGTAATTCTGATCAGGATAATAGATGAACAGACAGTTTTTTCCTTTAATCGTATTGATTATAGACTGTGTCAGCTCTCTTGGAACGGCAGGGCATCCCCAGCTTCTTCCGATTCTTTTGTGCATACTGGCAAATGCATCACTTACATAATCCGCACCATGCATTACAATTGCCCTTCTGTATGCAGCATCATTAAAGCCTTTATCCATTCCTAATAATTTAAGAGAGTATCCGTTATCACCCTGATAGGTAGCATCCGTGATATAAAATCCAAGACTGCTCTGCAGCGAACTTTCCTTGTTAGAAAAATTCGTCGCAAATTCTTCGCCTGTATTTTTTCCGTGTGCTACTAAAGAGTTGAACAGAACTTTTTTGTCTTCCAGGTCAATGATCCACAGTCTTTTTGTGTTAGAAGACATAGAAAAATCGCAGATAGTAAGTAAATGCGAGTCCTGGGTAAGCAATCCTGCTTTTTTTAAATTTTCATAACCAGTTAATGCTTTTGAGAACACTTCATAGTTCAGTTCATGTTCCGGGTCAAAGGCAATAGATTGGTACAATGCTTCTGATGAAGATACAGATGTAATGCTCTTCTCAGATTTCGTTTCAGCTACTTTTTCAGTTTTCGTTGTTGTTACATTCTCACTTTTCGCCGCTACTCTTGGGGAAATGTAGAATGAAGTCGTCACCATGTAAACAAGGCCTAATACACTATAAAATCCTTTCATTCAATACTATATAAATCCAAATTAGTGGGGCAAAATTATAAAAACATAATTACCAAGGGGGTATAACTCTAAAAAGTTTAACGCTATTTAAGAAACTTTAACGTCCTGATTTTGTGAATTAAAGCGATTATTTTTGCGAATCCGGAATAAATTCAAGGCTCACAGAATTCATACAATACCTCAGTCCTGTAGGCTTCGGACCATCATCAAAAACATGTCCCAGATGGGAATCACATCTTTTACAAAGCACCTCTACTCTATCCATTCCATAAGACTGATCTCTTACATAATAGACTCCTTCTTTATCAGCTTCAAAGAAACTTGGCCAGCCACAGCTGCTGGAAAATTTTGAGGTGGAACGGAACAGATGATTTCCGCACACAGCACAATAATATTCACCTACCTCATCAAATTCATTGTATTTCCCGGTAAAAGCTCTTTCTGTAGCCGCTTCTCTGGCGATTGCATATAAATCCGGAGCCAGAAGTTTTTTCCATTCTTCATTGGAAACATTGAGTTTGGTAGTATCGGTTCTGGAATAGTATGGATTGTTTTTTGCTTCTGTATTTTCCATAGGAGGGGGGTTAATGGGTTCGTATTTCTGCGTACATGCCTGCAGAAAAAATAATAAGATGGGTGAAACTAAAAATTTCATCGTAAATTTCATTCTTTAACCACAAGTATTTTGAGGTTTAAAAGCTTTTATTAAGATTAAACGGTTTCATAACCAAATTTAGTAAATTTGAGAATATGAATGACGAAGCAAAAAGAAAACAACTCAGAAAATATAAAGCATTTGCCACCGGATTATTTGTCCTGATGGCGGTTATTTTCATTGTTACCACTATTTTACAGAAGTCTAATACCTCTCATTGGATCGGCTATGTACGGGCATTTGCTGAGGCCGCTATGGTAGGGGCTCTTGCTGACTGGTTTGCAGTGACCGCATTATTTCGTCATCCTCTGGGGCTTCCCATTCCTCATACCAATCTGATCGAAAACAGTAAACAGAGACTGGGAGACAACCTTGGGAGCTTTGTGGTGGGCAACTTCCTTTCTCCTCAGAATATCCGTCCTTATATCCAAAAACTTAAA
The DNA here is from genome assembly GCF_004119445.1 of Chryseobacterium sp. CH21. Lineage (GTDB taxonomy): Bacteria > Bacteroidota > Bacteroidia > Flavobacteriales > Weeksellaceae > Chryseobacterium. Next base: position 49,581 of record NZ_QICI01000045.1, read on the forward strand.
GTTTCTAATTTTGTTGGGGAATGGCTGGGCAAGGAAAAAAGCCAGGAGATTTTGATTAAAAATCTTTCTGATATTGTTCTTGATATTCTTAATAAGCTTGATGATTCTACCGTAAGCCAGTTTATCAGTAAAAAGGTTTCTGAAATGACAGATGATATCAAACTGAATAAAGTAGTTGGAAACGGAATCGGTTATATTCTGGAAAAAATGATCATCAGAGAATCATCACCAATCTTTCGAAACAGATCAAAGAATACATCATTGAAAACGATGAAATGATTCAGGAACGGGTAAAGAAAGGAAGCTATTCATTCATCCCGTCTTTTGTAGATACTAAAATTGCCGATAAAATTGCCGACGGACTTTCTGATTTTTTCAAAGAAATAGAAGAAAATCCTGAGCATGAAGTAAGAGGACTAATTACACAAAAAATTCATGAGTTCTCCGTTGATCTGAAAGAAGATCCGAAATGGGATGAAGAGTTTAAAACTATCAAAAACGGTCTTCTGAAAAATGACAAACTGGATGAATATTCCAACGACATCTGGGTTTCCATCAAAAAAACGCTGATGAAAGAACTTCAGGAGGAAAACTCGGCGTTGAAAAACTATCTTACTAAAAACCTGAATGAATTTGCCCAGAATTTAAAAACCGATGAAAACCTTCAGAACAAAATTGACCATTGGGTTCGGGTAACGGCTTATAAATATATTCTGAAAAACACCCATCAGTTCGGGAACCTCATCAGTACTACCGTTGGGAACTGGCAAGGGAAAGAATTGAGCGAAAAGCTGGAACTGGAAGTAGGAAAAGACCTTCAGTTTATCCGGGTCAACGGAACGCTTGTTGGTGGACTGGTCGGATTGATCATCTACACCATCGCTCACTTTTTCATTTAAAAACTAAAATCCACGATAACCCTACCATGAAAAAAATTTTCAGTGTATTCTTTTTCTTTTCCCTCACATTTTTTCTCTGCCAGAAAGTTGAATTAAAAAAAATAACAGATTCTTCCCAGACTTTCACCGGAGAAATCGGAGGAATACCGATTACTATTGAACTCAATTATACAGGTATTGTAGATTGTAACCAGTACCAGCATTATGTGGATGGATGGTATTATTATGACAAATACAAAAAGAAAATTTCCCTTACCGGAATATATGACTATTATGGAAATCTGTCATTGTATAATTTCGGAAGCAAACAAAAACAAAACTCTAAGTTTTTAAAAGAGCAGATCACATCTCTTCAGAAAGTAGAAAAGACTGATGAAATAGCACAAAAATTACAACCAAAGGAATCTATTATATTCGAAAATATTAGCGCAAATAACAACCCGATTCCCGGGCATTTTTATCTGGGCAAAAAGGTTCAGCCTGCCAAGTTATTTACAGGCAATGCGATGATCTACCGCCTCAACAATTATTTGTATTTACCGAATAATAAAAAGATCAACACCTATGATTTCATTAATAAAGCAGGTGGAAACGAGTTGATCTCCTATGCTTCGGGAGAAAACAAAAACAGAGTGCTGCTCTATTTTGAGCAAACATCAAATTTTAATGCCTGTGGAAGATGTGGGGCCAGTGAAGGTGAGAAAGGCTACAGGGTTCTTTATTTTACGAAAGACTGGAATTATAAAAACTATGAAGAATTCCTCATAGAAAGCTGTCTGGAAAACATTTATGATGCTACCAAAACAAAATCCAAAGACAAGCAAACGATCAAATATAAAATAGGTAAATCTGATAACACACCAGCTCATACACTTACTGTTGATATTAAGAATGCAACCGTTGTAAAATCAAAATAAAAAAGAGAGTTTTATCAACTCTCTTTTTGTTATGATCTTGGTAATCTGCTTGCTCTTTTCAGAATTTCCTTGTTGATTTCGTTGATCAATTCCGGACCTTCATAAATAAATCCGGTATACAGCTGGATCAGGCTGGCACCTGCATCTAATTTCTCCATAGCATCTTTTGCAGAATGAATTCCTCCTACCCCTATAATCGGGAATGCTCTGTTACTTTTATCAGAAAGATATTTAATCATTTTTGTACTTCTCTCACGGATAGGCTTTCCGCTTAATCCTCCGTTTCCGATCTGTTCTAAGACTTCCGGAGAGGTTTTCAGTCCTTCTCTGTTTACTGAAGTGTTGGACACTACAATACCATCAATCTTTGTTTCTGCAATCAGCTCAATGATTTCATCTAACTGATTGTGATTAAGATCCGGAGCGATTTTCAGTAATATTGGTTTCTGTACAGATTTTGACTGGTTTATTTTCTTCACTTCTGTGATCAGCTCTCTCAGATAGTCTACATCTTCAAGTTTGGCGTGGCTTCCTACATTCGGGCAGCTTACATTCAGTACAAAGTAATCTACATGAGGATGAAGACCTTCAAAACAGTCCAGATAATCCTGGGTATAATTTTCCGGGGTGGTATCTGTATTTTTTCCAATGTTTCCACCGATGATTATTTTTCCTTTATTGGATTTCAATTTTTCGATAGCAGCTTCGAGACCTTCGTTGTTGAATCCCATTCTGTTGATGATTCCGCCATCTTCAATAAGACGGAACAGTCTTTTCTTAGGATTTCCGGACTGAGCTCTTGGAGTTACCGTCCCGATTTCTACAAATCCGAATCCCAGATCTCCTAATTCGTTAAATAACACTGCATTTTTATCGAAACCGGCAGCCAGTCCTACAGGATTTTTAAATTTCAATCCAAAGACTTCTCTTTCCAGACGTTTGTCTTCAATAGGTTTTGGTAAAAACAGTTTGGTAAGAAATCCAAAATTTTTAAGCATTGAAAATGTAAAATGATGAACTTCTTCAGGGTCAAATTTGAAAAGGATCGGACGAATGAGCGATTTGTACATTGAAAAAAAGTTTTACAAAATTACTCATTTTAAAATTAATCTCAGATTATCCTATGATATTTTATCAAAATGCTTGATCTATAGTATCTATAAGCTGGAAACAAATCTATGTACGTTGCAAATGAGTAAACTATTTTAACGTTATGATCGCAAAGAAATAGGACAATCCTGAAAACATTTTTTGTTCGCAAGGGCGTTTCACTAAGCGAAGTGCACATTATAAATCCTTGCTGAACGAAGTGCCTCAGCGATCGAAAATAAAATTATGTATTAGCTAAACTTTGCGAGCATTGCGTTATAACAACGGGTACAATCTGTGTACGCTACAAATCAGTGAGATTTTTTAACGCTACGATCGCAAAGAAATATCACCATCCTGAAAACATTTTTTGGCCGCAAAGGCGTTTCACTAAGCGAAGTGCACATTATAAATCCTTGCTGAACGAAGTGCCCTTGCGATCGGAAATAAAAACCATGTATTAGTTAAACTTTGCGACCATTGCGTTAAAACAATAGAAGCAGAGAAATACCTTCCCCAACCTTGTCAAGGTTATTTAAAATCTTAAGATTTTAATGAAGAGTACGCGCTCAGGTCAAATTTCAGAATATCTCCTACTCTTTTGAATTCCTCATCTATAGTAGCATTTACGGTAATTCTTTCGTTAGAAAGAGGATGATTGAAAATTAGCTGGTGTGCATGAAGCGTCATTTTGCTGATCTCAAATGTTTGAAGCCACAATTTATTTTGTTTATTGCAGCCGTGTTTTCGGCAACCTAAAATAGGATGCAGAATATGTTTAAAATGTTTTCTCAACTGATGAAACCTTCCGGTTTCAGGAATTGCCTCTACCAAAGAATATCTAGAAGTCTGATGCTTTAGAAAAGGTAAATCTATTTCTGAAGTCTGCAAACGGCGATAGTTTGTAACGGCGTTTTGTTTGACTTCATTTTCATTAACCAAATCATAATCAATGGTTTCTTCTTCTTTTGTCCAGCCCCGAAGAATGGCCAGATACTTCTTCTCCACTTCTCGTGATGCAAACTGTTCACTCATGATTCTAAGAGTATCTTTATCTAGGGTAAACAGCAGAACACCCGAAGTTTTTCGGTCTAACCGGTGTACAGGATACACTTTTTGCCCAATCTGTTTCTTCAGCTCCTGAATAGCATAAGTATCGGCTTCTCCCGCATAGAAAGATTTATGAACCAGTAATCCGCTGGGCTTGTTAATGGCTATAATATGTTCGTCACGATAAAGAATTTCTAACATGGTGCAAAAGTAGAGGTTTTTTGATTATTCCTCAAATATCAGGTGTTCATTAAAAAATGGCAGCATTTGATTTTCAATTCTTCCGTTTTCCTTACTGACCTCACTGCCGTGCGTGCCTATATATTCTTCAGCTTCATGTTTTATTTTCAGCATTTCAAGATTTTTACTCAGAGTCATACAGTTTATGGGAATGGTTTTGGATTCATCATTTCTTCCCCAGTCAAATTTTATGGCCTTCAGTTTTTTAATGTTGTCGTAATGTGAAAAAATTAATTCAGAGGTAGAATTTTTCTTTAGTTCTTGGGCTACAGAAGCATTCACTTTCAAATGATCTTCCTCAAAAGAATAAGGAAAATCTGCATAGAAAGGAGATTTGTTTTCATTTCCGTTATAAGCTCTTGCAATGGCGAAAATCATATTGGTTCTTGCATTTTCACGTTTTGAAAGATCAGAAACATCTTTAATATTGTTCAGGTTTTTATACAGATCAATTTCATTGATTGTAAAAAACTGAGCATCAAGAACTGCCGGAGAAAGTGCATAAACCGAAGAAAAAACTTCAGGGTGCAGAAAAGCATTCCGCAAAGCTCCATTTCCTCCCATTGAATGCCCGGTAATTCCCCGACTGTCTTTATCAGCAATAGTTCTGTAGTTCTTATCAATAAAATCTACCAGCTCAATGGATGTAAAATCTGACCAGTTTCCTGAAGACTTTGAATTGGTATAAAAGCTTCCTTTAAACACGGTGCTCTCATCCGGCATTACCATAATAACAGGTTTTATTTTTTTTGAGCTGATAGCACAGTCAATAATACGATTCATCCTATCTCTGCTGACCAATAAACTGTCATTCCAGAAAAAGCCATGCAAAAAATAAATAACAGGATATCTTTTTGAAGATTTTTCATAATCCGGAGGAAGATACACTGATACTCTGCGCCTGGGATTTTCTCCCACTTTATTCTGTAAAGTTTTGGCTGTAATATAAGTTATAACCACCTTTCCTTCAGGAATTTTTTGTGCCCATAAAAACTGAGCCAACAAGACAAACATTATCAATAGGAATCCTGATTTTTTCATTGTGATATTTTAGGTAAACCAAATGTCGGTAAATTGTCTCAAAACAAGATAATAATAGAAGGTTTTTATGCTGTTACTATTTAGCCCTGATTGTAACGGCATCCTTTTGCAACGCAAAAGATAGAGTGAAAAGCAGGTTCCCGGCTTCTGTAAAATTAAAATGTAAATATTTGCCTGTTTATTAACGGCTTTTTTTATTGAAACTCATGATTTTGATTCCAAATTCATATTTTTGCATTTCAGACGTTAAAAAAATTATGGCAAAGCAAGAAGATGTTTTCAAGAAAGTGATTTCTCACGCTAAAGAATATGGTTTTATTTTCCCATCGAGTGAGATCTATGATGGTTTATCCGCTGTTTATGATTATGGACAGAACGGTGCCGAACTCAAAAATAATATCAAACAATATTGGTGGAAAGCTATGGTACAGCTTAACGAAAATATTGTCGGCATTGATTCGGCGATCCTTATGCACCCAACCACATGGAAGGCATCAGGCCACGTAGACGCTTTCAACGATCCATTGATTGATAATAAAGATTCTAAGAAACGTTTCAGAGCAGATGTTTTGGTGGAAGATTATTGTGCTAAAATTGAAGATAAAGAGAATAAAGAAATCGAAAAGGCAGCGAAAAGATTCGGGGATGCTTTCGATAAAGATCAGTTTGTGGCTACGAATCCAAAAATTCTGGAATACAGAGCCAAAAGAGAGGCTATTCTTTCAAGACTGGCAAAATCTCTGGAAAATGAAGACCTTGCTGATGTAAAAGCTTTGATTGAAGAGCTTGAGATTGCAGATCCTGATACAGGTTCTAAAAACTGGACGGAGGTAAGACAGTTCAACCTGATGTTCGGAACTAAATTAGGTGCTTCTGCTGATTCTGCGATGGATCTTTATTTGAGACCAGAAACGGCTCAGGGTATCTTCGTTAACTTCCTGAATGTACAGAAAACTTCACGTCACAGACTTCCTTTCGGTATTGCGCAGATTGGTAAAGCATTCAGAAATGAGATTGTTGCAAGACAGTTTATCTTCAGAATGCGTGAATTTGAACAGATGGAAATGCAGTTCTTCGTTGCTCCGGGTACAGAACTTGAATTCTACGAGCAGTGGAAACAAAAACGTCTGAACTGGCACAGAGCTTTAGGTTTAGGAGATGAAAACTACAGATTCCACGATCACGAGAAATTGGCTCACTATGCGAATGCTGCGGCTGATATTGAGTTTAATTTCCCATTCGGATTTAAAGAATTGGAAGGTATTCACTCAAGAACGGATTTCGACTTAAAGGCTCACGAAGAATTCTCCGGAAGAAAACTTCAGTTCTTTGATCCTGAAAGAAACGAAAACTATGTTCCTTATGTAGTGGAAACTTCAGTAGGTTTAGACCGATTATTCCTTTCTATATTCTCACATTGTTTAAGAGACGAAGTATTGGAAGACGGTTCGGAAAGAACAGTTTTATCATTACCTCCGGCATTGGCACCAATTAAAGCCGCTATTCTTCCATTGATGAAGAAAGATGGTTTAGCAGAATATGCAGAAAAGATCTTCAATGATCTGAAATATGATTTCAACTTATTCTACGAAGAAAAAGATGCGATTGGAAAGCGTTACAGAAGACAGGATGCCATTGGTACTCCATACTGTATCACTGTGGATCATGACTCTTTAGTTGATCACACGGTAACCATCAGAGACAGAGACACGATGCAGCAGGAAAGAGTTCCTGTTTCAGAGTTGAGAAGAATCATTGATGAGAAAACGAACTTCAGAAATTTACTTTCTCAATTATAGTTGACAAGCCCTGGTTTCAGGGCTTTTTTATTTTTCGCAACATAAGGGTTAATTTATTACTTTTATTCCTCAAATTTTGACCATGAAAAAATAACACTGATGATGTTTGGGCTGATCCAGACATTTGCATTTTCCCAAACCCAGGACCTTACAACACTCGCTGCCGGGGACCACGTAGGGATGAATGCATTATTTGATGATAAAGACAATCTGTACGGTTACGTTTCTCTATATTCTTACGGAAAATCCGGTGATAAGACCAAAAAATTCGAGTATGTAATACTGGACAAAAACCTCAACCCTGTTGCCAATAAAGAGTTTGAAGGAGATATTACGGCTGCTTCTTATTTAGGATATGTAGATTTTAGAGGGCAAATTATTCTAAAGCCATCCATGATGGATTATTCCCTGGTAAAAAGCAAAGAAATCTTCACTCCGGTTTCCATGGTAATAGATCCGAAAACAAACTCCATTACGAGAAAAATATACTATGATTATCTGGAGAACGGCACTTTCAAGGAGATCAACGAACCAAAGAGCTGGAAAGAACAGCGCAAAGACAACCGTGATGAGAAAAAAGAAAAAGGTTACAACTATGTTTCTGCCGTAGGAGAACTGAAAGAAGGAGGTTATTTTGCTGTTGAATACAAAGATTATGGAAAGTATGAAAACAGCAACAGTCTGATGAAGTTTGATGAAAACAAAAAAGAAGTATGGAGGTACAAATACAATACAGACGGAAGCAAAAAAATGTACACTACACTCTCTGTTCTGGAAAGAGATGAAAATTATATGTACTGCATCATGAAAAAAGTGAATGACAAGCAGAAAACATTCAGTCTTCTGGTTCTTGATATGAAAACCGGAAAAGAAACATCCAATAAACCCGTTACCGGATTATCTGATGATACAATAGACAATATTGAAACCTTCTACTCTAATTACCGAAAGATTGATAATGATAAAAATTTTGATGATAAAGTAGTTTTGTTGGGAAGAAACTATGATGATTCCCAATCCGTAGGATTTGCAAGAATGATTCTCAACAAATCTGACTTTTCAGTAGATACTAAAGCAATCAATTACCAGCCCAATATCTCTGCATTTCTTCCCAAACTTAATAAAAATGGTATGGTAGAAAGCGGCTACATGCTTCAGACCAAAGATATGTACTTCATGAACGATGGAAGTGTCGGTATTTTATCAGAAAAATATAAGCCCGAAGGTCAATATTCCGCTCCAAAAACGACAGACCTTGTCTATATCTACACCGATAAAGATTTCAAAGTGAAAAATGTACAGGTTTTTGAAAAGGAAAAATCAAAATGGGTCAACAGTGATTATCTCTTCTCACAATACCTCAACGGTGGAAAAGACGTTGTATTCTTCTACCGCGACTATCAAAAAGATGAAGTAACCAAACAGAAAAGATGGAATTTATTTATCAATACCATTATTGATGGAAAATTCAAACAGGAGATTATTCCAATTTCTGAAAAAGACAATTACGCCGTAACGCCGTATGTAGGAAAAGAAGGTTATATCCTGCTTCGTGAGTATAACGAAAAAGAAAAGTTCAATAAGATCCGTTTGGAGAAATTAAATTACTAATATAAAAGAAGAATCCTGATGCAGATCAGGATTCTTCTTTTTAAGTTTTGGTAAAGCCTGTGGAATTTTTGTTATTTAAAAAACGGGCTCCCTTCGTCAAAGCTCAGGATTATACCGTTCCTATTGATATATAACCTATTTATATCAAGATCAGTTTACCTTCGCTATAGTCTCATTCATCTGATAATAGTCGGCAATATTCTTTATTTCATCAAGGCTTAAGTTCCACATGAAATTCAGAAACTGCTGGTAGCTCTCACTTTGATTTTTGGGTTCTATCCGGTCCAGATAACGATTCAGATTATAATTTTTCCTCGCTTCATATATTTTGGAGAAGCATCTTCCCAGCCAGCTTTTATAATATTTTTCTTCCTCTTCATCCTGCAAAAACTGCATCGCAGTATAAATTCCCAATCCGTAATCTTCCGAATGAAAAAAATTAGGCAGAATTTCCATTCTGGCCGTTTTTCTTAGGAAAATAAACAAATCTGTAGGCTTTTCCTGTGTAACAGGATTTTTAAGTTCTGCAAAAGTCTTTTTAAGCATATCAATTCTTCTGGAAATTTCAGGATGTGATGCCAGAGAATCTTTGTTCAGTTTTTCTTTGTAAAAATTATAATTGTACAGAGAAAAGTCTTCCTTCTTCATCCATTTTTCATTGAACGCTTGCTTTGGGAGATTAAATAATTTTTTATACGTTTCAACTTTTAATGTCCTTGGTGAAATGGTATCAAAATCCTGCAGCCTCTGAAGCGCATTCACAAATTCTGTTTTCTTGAAATCACTGTTTTTAAAGATCACGTAGCCCAGAGAATCTGCCTGCATTTCGCTTTGCCTTCTCTCCACGCCTTTTTTGTATATTGTATTTTTCAGAATATCAAAAGCCTTCTGATTCTGACTCTGGCTTCTGCTGGTTGTGGTAGATTTTATATTCTCAACAACCACTTTATCCAGTTTATCCTGCTCAATAATTTTTAAAAAAGTCTTTAGGGAATGTTCTTTTATTTTGTGCCCCAATTCATGAGAAATCACCGCAGCAATCTGTTCCTCATTGTTCAGCCAGCTATAGAGCCCCATATTGATTACAAAAGTTCCGTCAGCAAGGCAATAGGCATTGGGGGTATTGTCTTTTGCGATCAGAATTGTAAGGTCCTGGGGAATTTTAGGATTGTTCTTTTTAAGACGTTGAATCATAGATTGTATACTGGCCTCAAATTCAGATTTAAAGATAAAATCCTTATTTTTCACCTGTTTTTCAAAATCTGTTCCGAATTCTTTATAAATTTTGGATAATTCTGTACCTGTTTTCCCTGAATATTGAGACTTTAATCTCTTGATAGTAGCTTCATTATTTCCTTCAAAGTTTTTTAGAAATGTTTTTCTCTGTATATAATCTGCAGTATCTATCGGTTTGTAAATCTGTGCTATTCCTATCATCGAAAAGAGGAAGCATCCCAATACAATCAATTTTCTGGTCATAGTTTTCATCAAATAAGAACAAAAATAGCGTATTTGATGATTCATTTTAATTTTTATAACCAAATTATTCTAAATTTGTTAAAGACCCATTCATGAAAAGATGAGAATACTAAAGTATATGATAGGCGGAGCTGTAGCAGGTGCTGCGGCAGCTTATTTTCTGGGATATGATTATTTATTTAGTGGTATTTCCAAAACCTATCTTAAAGGAAAATCAAGTGCTTACATTGACGACGGAAATCTTTTTCCAAGCAATCCTATTGCTACAGAAGAACCCAAACTCTGGGAAGAAGATCTTGATTACAATAAAAAGGAATTACCTAAACATTTAGTTGAAAACTTAAAACATTCCAAAACAGCCGCTTTTGTAGTGATAAAAAATGGAAAAATTCTTCATGAACAGTATTGGGAAGGCTACAATCAACTCTCGCAGACCAATTCTTTTTCGATGGCAAAAGCTGTAACTGTGATGTTGTTGGGGAAAGCTTTGGAAGAAGGCATTATTCCGAATATTGATGAAAAGCTATCTGATTTTTATTCTGAATTTAAAGATAAACCTTTCGCAAATGAGGTAACCCTTAAAAATCTGGCTCAAATGGAAGCCGGGCTGGACTGGGATGAAAATTATAACAATCCGTTTCTACCCAATGCAAAAGCTTATTATGGAAAAAGCCTTGTAAAAGCAGTATTCTCACGAAAATTTAAAGAAAAACCGGGAGTCAGATTTGAATACCAAAGCGGTTCCACACAGCTTCTTGGTTTTGCTCTTCGAAAAGCTCTGAATATGCCGCTGGCAAGCTATTTATCAGAAAAATTCTGGGTTCCTTTGGGAATGGAGCAGAATGCTAAATGGAGTACAGACGATCACGGCATGGAAAAAACCTATTGCTGTATTCATTCCAATGCAAGAGATTTTGCCAAACTGGGACAGTTATTTCTGGATAACGGAAAAGTTGGAGACCAGCAAATCCTCAATACAGACTTTATTGAACAGATGAGAACTCCTACTGAAAAGTCTGAAAATATCTATGGAATGGGACTTTGGATCAATCATGACAACCCAATCAAACATTATTATTTCCTGGGATTACAGGGCCAGTATATTATCATGATTCCGGAACACAATATCGTTATTGTAAAAACCGGAAGCTATTCCAACAACCCTAAAAATGACAGAGGAAGACCAGACCAGGTCAGATTCTTTGTGAATGAAATTGTACAACTATTTCAATAAATACCATGGAAAAACACAGCGTAAACGTTGATGAATATATTGAAAAATCTCCGGATTTTGCAAAACCGATCTTAGAATATCTTCGTGAAACCATTCACGAAGCCTGCCCTGATGCAGAAGAAGCGATCAAATGGAAATTTCCTACATTTATGTATAAAGGAAAAATTCTGTGTTCTATCACGGCTTTTAAACAATATTGCAGTCTGGGATTCTGGCTGCATCAGGAAATGAAAACTTTACAGGAAATAGAAACAACTGCTGAAAAAAGTTCAATGTTCAGTTTAGGAAAAATAACACGCCTTGAAGACCTTCCATCCAAACCTCAGCTGAAAAGAGCTATTCAAGAAGCCATGGAGCTTACAGACATGGGAGTTACGATGAAAAAAGCTCCTCCATCCAAAATAGAAATGGATGTTCCGGATTATTTTCAGTCAGCTTTAAATACCCAGCCAAAAGCAAAAGAAATTTTTGAAAAAGCTTCACCATCTTTCAGAAAAGAGTATATTGCATGGGTTTCCGAGGCCAAAACAGAAGCTACCAAAAATAAAAGACTGGAACAGTCTTTGGAATGGATAGCCGAAGGTAAAGGCCGAAACTGGAAGTACCAGAAAAAATAAAAAACACGCACAATGAAGAAAAAAATTATTCTCTTTTTCTTCCTTATTATTTCATTTTTTACATTCGCTCAAACATTTGATTTTGAGGGACAATACAAGTATGCCCGCATGCTTTCCTCTAAAAATCCTGACAGCTCGGAAATTGTTCTGAATAAGATTATAGATTCTGCACAAAAGAGAAATCTCCCGGAATTTCTTGCAAAGGCTTATTATTTAAAGTCTTTCAACAGTTATTTGAAATCTGATGCTGAAAAAAGCCTTGATTTTGCGGATAAAGCACTTAAAGTATCTACTCAAAGCAATTACAGCATTGGAAAAGCACTGGCGTACAGAATGCAGGGAACCCAGTATGCAAAGCTTGGACTGCTTAGAGAATCTTCCACAAGTCTCCGAAATGCTTTAGCAGAAGTAAAAAACAATAATACCGAAGAGGGACATGAGTTGAAAGGAATGATCTTTAATTCTTTTCTGATTCTCCTCAATAAGAACCAATATAAAGAGAAAGAGTACTATTCTAAAAGTGCCATTCAGGAATTTAAGAAGCTTAAAAATGTAAACAGACGAAATGAACTACTGATTTCTGCTTATACCAATATGGGATATAATTTATCTGAGGTAAAAAAATTCAAGGAAGCTAAATATTATTTTGCAAACGCTCTTTCCTTAGTGGGAGAAAGCAATTATTATCTTCGAGCCAACATTCTTAATGATATTGGATTTTCTTTTTCAAAACAGAATAAACCGGACAGTGCGGTGCTGTACTTTCAGAAATCTCTCGCCATTGTAGATCAGTACGGTTTTAATGAAAAAAAGATTGAGGTGACCAAGAATCTTGAAGAAGCATATGCCCAACTTCATGACGAGTCCAATACCGAGAAATATAAAATTGAAAACCTTAAATTAAAAGACAGCGTTGCTTACAACAGATCCATGGCTGTCAACAAAACGTTATCTAAAAAAGAGAAAAGTTTTCATCAGCAGCTCAACGAAAGCCACTCTACTTCAAAATGGCTTATTATAGTATGTCTTGCTCTGCTAATTGTTTTAGGAGCCGTGATTTTCAACACCATCCGTCTTCGTAAGAAACATAAAGAAGCGGTTGCTAAAATCTACAGAGAAGGAATTTCACCTGTTGTGTATGAGGAAGATCCACAGGAAACTTCTGAGGATATCCAGACAAAAAACACCCCTACTCCGACAGAAATAAAAATTTCGCCTGAAGTAGAGGAAAACATACTAGATGGATTAAAAATTTTTGAAGAAAACCTTGAGTTTAACAACAAAAACATTTCTCGTTACAATCTTGCTAACACACTAAATATCAACACAAAATACCTTTCAACAGTTATTAAGAAACATAAAAAATTCAATTTCAACCAATATATCAATCATCTGAGGATCAATTATATTGTCAATCAGTTGAAAAATGAACCTCAATACAGAAAATATAAGATCAATCACCTTGCTGAAATCACAGGGTATTCATCTCACAGTGCCTTTTCTCTTGAATTTAAAAAGATTACAGGGATGCATCCGTCTGCTTTTATTAAAACCCTTGACGAGATCTCCTGATTACTGTTCTGCTATAGTCAAATTATTATAGCCACCCGTATTGTTGAGCGAAAAATTTGCAACATTTGAATTATTTAAATTAAACCAGATGTAAGGCATCAGCCTCTGCCCTGCGGTCATATAGAAAGAAGCAGTACAGTTACTTCCCGCATCAATATTCCCCACACTGTTGGAGGACATGGTATTGGCACATTTTACGGTATTGACAATATTAGCGGCAGTCAATCCTGCGGTATTATCATAAAGCTGCCAGATAGCTTCTATCTGAATAGGATTTAAAGGATCTGTAGTATAATTAATGGCCATTGGAGCCAGGTCTGTGGTGAACGTAGCCACATAAATTCCGTTTCTGGGAGCTGTAAAAATACCTGTTCCGGCATTGAAAGTCGTCCCGGAATTACTTTCAAAGGTTTTGCTCCAGTCTACAAGATAATTACTTGCTCTGTTCTGCAAACCGGCAGTTACTGTTGGTGTGGCAGGGCTTGCAAGCTTCACGTTATTCGTTGTTTTAGCTGCAATAACAATTACTTTATTACTGGCGGGTTGGGCTGTTAGCAAAGGAAGCCATTCATTTCCGTTGGAATACTCCACTCCGTTGTTATAGCGTATCGCTCCTTCATCTGCTGCAACTGCCGTGAGGGTAGAAGTTCCAAAACCAATGGCTCCGTTTCCGGAATTTCTGGCGTCTACTTTTACAGTAGGGCTCAAAGTTCCCACTCCTATTTTTCCCGCGCTGTTCACAAGAATATCATTAGCCTGCTGAGCCGGAGTAAATGTCGATCCTGAAACAGGATTATCTTTCTGCCCGTCAATATGCAGAATACCTTGTGGATTTGGGGTATTGATTCCAATCTGTGAAAATACACACTGGAAACTTAAAGTCATTACAATCAGTAAACAATTCTTTTTCATCATTTTTCTTTTTATAATCCGAAAATACTTAGAGAAGTCAGTGTAGAATCGGTATCAAGTGTTTTTGAACTTCCTAATTTTTGATTCAGGCTTACCGTAATATTATCCCCTTGATTCAGGTTAAAAATCCCGGAACAGTTTCCTGCAACACGGTTTCCGATGGTATTATTTCCCGGGTAGCTTCCTACACATTTGAATACTTTACCGGTTGCTGAAGACGTTGAATTGGTCTGAATCAGCGTTTCATACCTTGAATCATCCGCAATGCTTCCCGAACTCAGTGAAAAGGTAAATGAGACAATATATACTCCCGTTTTTGAAGCTATAAAAGTTCCTGTACCTGCATTGAAACTGCTATTCACATCTGTTTTCTTAGTCCAACCGATAACTGTTGTCTGTACTCCATCGCTGAAACTTTGTGTAGAAGCATTTTCTGCATCCACAAAATCATTGGGAGCTTTATGAGCCAATGTTACCCATGCTGTTCCGTTAGAATAGCTCAGATCCTGAGTTCCGGAATTATACCTCATCGCCCCGGTCTTTGCTGCAGAAGCTGATTGTGAAGTTCCGCCAATTCCCATTGCGTTTAAGCGTTCTCCTGATCTCAGATCCAGTCTTGTTTTGGGAGATTTTGTTCCTATCCCCACATTTCCCGAAGAAGTAATAACTACATCATCATAATAACTGGGAGGTGTAGAAATAGTGGTGTTTTTTTGTCCGTCTATATGTACTGTTGCTTCTGGAGAAGACATATTGATTCCTATCTGAGCCTTTATCCCTATGCCAAAGCAAATGATGAAAGCCAATCCTAATTTTTTTCTCATATCAAATGTGTTATTGTTCTAAAATAGAAAGATTTACGAAGCCATATTCATTGCTTGCGGAAGAGGTATCTGTTCTCAGACTCAGGTTTCCGTTATAAACAGACTGATAGATATACGGCTGAAGGATATCCCCTTTATTCAGCTGAACTCCGGCAACACAGGATCCGGCCACCTGTGCCTGTTTTGAAATATTGGAATAAGATTTTACGCATTTCTTTACGGTAGTATTTCCATTCACAACATATCTTGCTTCTGAAAAATAGCCTGAAACGATAGGAATTCTTACAAAGTCATACGTAAAAGAAACAAGATATACTCCTGTTCTTGGCGCTGTAAAAACACCTGTTCCGGGAGTAAAATTTCCTGTGGGATCGGAAACCTCCGTCCATCCCGCAATCCCTGTAGAAACCTGATAGGGAATTTTAACTGCAAAGTTGGCGGCCTGAAGATTGGCTACTACTACCGCTTTGGTAGGGGAAGAGATTAGGTCCTGCCATACTACACCATCAGAATATTGCATTTTTCCGCCATTCAGCGGATTATATCTTACAGCACCTCCACCTGCCGCTGAAGCGGTTTGGCTGGTCTCTCCTATTCCGATTGAGTTGTCTGAATTTGATACTGAGCGTGTGTCTATCTTAACAGCTGGCGTTAACGTTCCAATTCCTATTTCCCCGGCAGAAGTGATGGCGACATCATTAGCTATTTGAATAGAAGATGGAGCTCCGGATGAGGGATTATCTTTTGCTCCATCCACATGGAAAGTGGTTTGAGGGTTTGAAGTATTAATACCTACCTGCGCTTTTGAATAACTGATAATAAAGCACAAAGGAAAAAGTATTCCCTTCATCAAAATACTTAGATTTTTCATGTAATTTGTGGTTTTAAAACGTGTACAATTCTTGGCCAAAGATAAATGTAAAAGCATATGTCCTACAATAGCCCTACATCAACCACAAAAACATAAACCGCTGATAAACAATAAAATAATACTTTATTTTACATTATCAAAATACGGAATTTTACTATTTAAAATAAAACCAGCGTGTTATTTTGTTGTAAATTTTAAAAGAATTTTTATTTTTTGAAGAAAAAGATTATCTCAGAAAAGGTTGTATATCCTCAATAAGTTCATGGTATGATCTGTTATCTTCCAACTTCAAAACATTTCCAGTTTCGAGCTCTTCAATAACGAGATAATAACTATCTGCGTTAGTATAATTAAATGTTGAAATATAAATAATGATATTCTCTTTCTGCAATCCTAAGGCTGTTGTATCAGCATCCCAATAATCAACAAATTCATATCCAGAAAGTTCTTCCTGAGAAAGTTTTTGTAATAATTTGTTGATATCAGCACATTTATTTTCCATTCGATAAAAATAATGAAGTTGAAAAATAAACAGAACTTTTAAATTAAAATAATTCTTAATGAAATCTGAAGTTCGCTTCCGGCAATGTATTCTTTTTCAGAAAGGCTTCATATTCCGGGGACAGCTTTGCACGACCAAAAGTATTTTCTCCGCTCATGCTTCCCAGGCGTACTTTATCTTTTCCATATTTTCTGTTCATAGCATCCATGGCTTTCATCACAGGAAGGTGCTGATTTTGAATATCTTCTTCAAAAAGACCGATCTGTCTCTGATCTTCAGGAACAAAATCATTCACCATCACTCCAGCTCTTTTATAGTGAAATCCCTCTCTATAAATGGCTTCGAAAAGTTCATTAACGACTCTTCCGATCAGAATAGATGAATTGGTAGGATTGGAAAGAATGCGGGTCATTGCATTTTTATATTCGGGCAGGTCTTTTCTGAATCGGTTCGTCTGTACAAAAACCGTGATCATTTTACAGCAGGTATTCTGCTTTCTCAGTCTTTCTGAACAATACATTCCAAAAGTTTCTACTCTTTCCCGTACTTCTTCTTTCTTGGTGAGCATCTGCATAAAACTTCGGGTAACCGCTATGGATTTTTTTGGAGAAGGGGCATCCAGTTCAAGCTGACGAATTCCTTTTAATTCATTAATCATTCTTACTCCGTGAATTCCCATCATTTTTCGGACCCACATTTCAGGTTTCTGAAGAAGATCCCATGCTTTATATATACCACTGTCATTCATTTTGACAGCCAGTCTTCGCCCTATTCCCCATACATCTCCTATGTTGAGCCACTTCAGGGCTTTTTCAATTTTTTCAGGAGTATCCATGATATATACTCCTTTAAAATTATCCGGAAAATCTTTTACAATTCTGTTCGCTACTTTACATAAGGTCTTAGTAGGAGCAATTCCTATGCTTACCGGAATATTTTCTTTCTCATAAATCTCATTTCTGATTTTAAGACAATATGCGTAAATATCAATGTACTTAAATCCTGTCAAATCAAGAAAAAGCTCGTCAATACTGTACACTTCATGGTCTAGAACATAGGATTTAGCAATGTTGATGACCTGCTGGCTTTTATAATTATACAGTTCAAATTTTGCGGAAAAACTTTTCACATCATGTTTCTGAAAAAGCTCTTTGTATTTAAATGCAGGGGCTGCCATAGGAATTCCCAGATCTTTTGCTTCTTTGCTTCTGGACACAACACATCCATCGTTGTTGGAAAGTACCACAACGGGTTTACCTTCAAGTTCAGGATCTAAAGTCCTTTCACAGGAAACAAAAAAATTGTTACAATCTACCAGAGCGTACATGACAATTGTATAGTAAATATCTATACAAAATTATAGTTTTTAAAGAATAAAATGATCTTTTAGGCTACAATTAACATCATATTTAACAGTCTGAAAAACAAATAAATAAAATTTTTAAACACGACATGTTTTGTCGCATTAGCGCTTTAATTTTGTATTCAAAAAACATTAGTTTTTTACACAGATTAGATCATTCTCAAACGTTCTTCCTCAAGGTCAATCTGATAAAGCTGATGACGGATAATTTCTTCATTCACGGAAATATCTTTATTCAATTCTGAAAGAAACTGTCTCTGACTTTCCAGCATTTCAAAAAAGATATCTTTTGTATTTTCATCCATCCATTCGGTCTCATTGGTCTGTATTTTTTCCTCCCAATGTTTCAGCATTCTTTCTAATCCGGCGTGACCGTTTAGTTCGTTCTCATGTTTATTTTTAAGAAAGTGATAAACGTGCTGTTTTAGTTTATGTTTTATTTCTTCTCTTACTTTTTTATCTTTCTCGTCTTCTGCAAAATCATCAAACACATGTCCATATTTTATTAGGTATGGTAGCGTAAGCCCCTGTACAAGCAATGTCAACAGAATCACAACGAAAGTAATAAACAGGATAAGATTTCTATTCGGAAAAGGAAGTCCATTTTCAAGGGTAATCGGAATTGCCAGTGCTGCAGCCAATGAAACTACTCCTCTCATCCCTGTCCATCCAAGCACCAGAGGCATCATCAGACGCCTTCTGTTAGAAGAAGCACGGGGAGCCACACTTGGCCTAAAAATCAATGTGGCCAGCATTGCAGCATAGGAACTTATTATTCTTGCGGCAATCAAAATACCGGTTACTATTACTCCATATTGAATGGCAATTTTCAAAGGAATTCCTTCCGACCGTAATCCGCCAACAATCTCAGGAAGTTCAAGCCCGATAATCAGGAATACAATACCATTCAGGATAAATACAAAGCTCTGCCATACGCTATATCCCATAATACGGCTAGTACTGTTGAGAAATATTAATCGTTTACCTGACATATACAGACCTCCACCAACAACAGCTAACACTCCGGAAGCGTGAAACTGTTCTGCAATCCAATACATAAGATAAGGCTCAATAATGGTTAAAGCAATATCTGAAGCGGCTTCTGTAGGGAGCCTTTTGTGAACCTGTACAAAGATCCAGGCCAATATTAAGCCGATTCCGGCACCTCCGATAATCATCCATAAAAAATCCAGCGAGGCTTCCTGCCATATAAACTGTCCCGTTCCAACAGCAATTAAAGCAAAACGGAATATAATTAATGAAGAAGCATCGTTCAATAAGCTTTCACCTTCCAGAATAGCGGAAGTTGTGGAGGGTATTTTTACAAACTTCATAATTGCTCCTGTACTTACAGCATCAGGTGGAGACACAATCCCTCCGAGCAAAAATCCGAGAGCAAGCGTAAATCCGGGAATAAAGTAATTAGCCGTTACCGCTACTGCCAGTGCTGTAAAAAACACCACTAAAAAGGCAAAGCTTCCGATAATACGCCACCAACGTTTCATTTCTTTAAAGGAAATAGACCAGGCAGCCTCAAATAAAAGAGGAGGCAGGAATATAAAAAAGATAAGATCCGGATTGATTTTTACTACCGGAAGACCTGGTACAAAACTAATGAGAAGCCCAAATACAACAAGCAGAATCGGGTAGGCAATTTTTAATTTGGTAGCCCACATATTGAGCAGCACGATGGCTGCGACCATAGCAAGTAAAAAGGGTAAGATTGTATGCATTTGATATTGTGTTTTTTGTCTGTCATATTTACTACTTCTATTTTTTAAAAGCAATTTTTTTTCTCATTTTTATATTGAAAGATTAATTTTAGTCATGTAAATAGGTTTACTGTCTCAGAATGAATACTATGGAATTTTAAGCAAAATTCAAATAAAATGCGTCAAGTTTCGTCGCTTCCGCGCTATACTTTTGTCCTATAAGAAAATAAGAAATATGGACAAAGTAACCTTAGAACGAATTCAAAAACTTCACCCGCTGGTAAGAGATGAAGTAAAACAAATCATACAGGAATGTGATGAAGCACTTACCGGAAGAGCCAAAATAAGAATCACCCAAGGATTAAGATCTTTTGAAGAACAGGAAAAGCTGTATGCGATCGGAAGAATTACTTCAGGAAAAAAAGTGACCAATGCAAAGGCAGGACAGAGTATTCATAATTATGGCCTTGCCGTAGACATGTGCCTGATGATTGACGGAAAAACGGCAAGCTGGGATACCGTAAAAGACTGGGACAATGACAAAGTGGCCGACTGGTACGAATGTGTGAAAATTTTTGCCCGTCATGGCTGGGATTGGGGTGGAAACTGGAAAACATTTAAGGACCTTCCCCACTTCGAAAAAAAGAATATCCCGTCTAAAAAAGGCTCTGTAAAAACCAGTTGGAGAATGCTTTTGAAGATGCCAAGAGACCAGCAGAATTACGTTATTTTTTAGTATCATTTATTTGAAATTAAATATAATACGACACGTTCTGTCGCTTCCCCGGCCTACCTTTGCTTTATAAGAAAACAACGAAAAAAGCAATGAAATCCAAGTATGGAATCTCAACATTTTTTGAAAAATCAATGGATTCTGTAGATTTAAGATTGCATGTGTCCTTTTAACAAACCATTAAAAATATCACATGAAAAAGACAACCATTCTTTCTTTGGACGGAGGTGGAATAAGGGGAATCATCACCTGCATTATTCTGCGTTACATAGAAGAGCAGCTTCAGTATTATGATAAACCGACTGCCAAGCTCGGAGATTATTTTGATCTGGTAGCAGGCAGCAGCACCGGAGGTCTGATTGCTTCTATTATTTTATCTCCTGATGAAACCCGAAAAGCAAAATATTCTATCCAGAAAGGACTTGAATTATATGCTGAAAAGGGTGGCGACATTTTCCAGGTTTCCTTTTGGGAAAAACTGGTCAATCCATTCGGATTATTGAATGAAAAGATTCCACAGGAAGCTCTTGAAAAAAACTTAAATGACTTTTTTGGAAATTTAGAATTAAAAGAATTAATAAAACCATGTTTAATAACGAGTTATGATATTGAGAATCGAAGAGCAAAGCTTTTCAACTCATGGAAAGCCCACCTCAGCACAGATAACTTCTTTGTAAAAGATATCTGCAGAGCGACTTCAGCAGCTCCTACCTATTTTAGCCCTGTGCAGATCAAATCCATGTACGGACAGATTTTCAGCCTGATTGACGGAGGAATGTTTGCTAATAATCCTGCTCTTTGTGCTTATGCAGAAGCAAGAAAGATTCCTTTTGCAGAAGTATTGAAAAACCATCAGAAAGCCAATCATCCGACTGTAAATGATATGATCATCGTATCTATCGGAACAGGAATTGAAGCAAGACCTTATCCTTTCAAAAGACTGGAAAAAGCAGGGAAAATTGGTTGGGTAAGCCCGATTATCGACATTTTAATGTCTGCCAATGCAGAAACAGTGGATTATCAGCTGGAACAGATGTTTCAAACCCTGGGACTTAGAAACCAGAAGAACTATTACCGCCTGAATCCTTCTCTGAAAAATGCTTCTCCAGCAATGGATAACGTAAGAAGATCGAATATTGAAAACCTGATACAGGCGGGTTTGAGCTATATTGATGATAACAGAGAAACATTGAACCAAATTGTTCAGAAACTCATCAAAAATAAAATATAAGCTTTTTACCTTATAAATATCCAATATAAGCTCTGGAAATTATATTTTAAAATTGGAAAATATTTTTTAAACACGTCAAGTTTTGTCGTTCTCCCCTACTACCTTTGGAGTATCAAAAAGACACAAAACAACAATCCATAAAAACTTTTAAAAGCCTTTGAATTCAACATTCTCTCATGCTGAACAGCCAGAAATATGTTCAAAATATAACCAACACCTTACAACACAAAACATGGAAACACCCAATCACAATACCCATATACTCTTCGATGAAGATCTCTACACTATAGAATGGAGCGACATCGAAAATGCTGAGATGGATTATGAAAACTATCTCAATGACATTGAAAACTTCTTCAGAGAAGATTTTGAAGAAGGAATACTTGAAGAAGATACTTTTTAATTAAAAATATAAAAACACGACAAGTTCTGACGCTGTCCGCCATTACCTTTGAAATCTCTATAATACACGCACAGCAATCTCATTAAATAGTCTCAACACCTTTGAATTCACCATTCACAAAATGCTGGACAGCCAGAACTATGTCTGAAAATATAGTACAAAAGTGACATTCTCCACTACAATAGAGGATACAACAATCAATTTATTAACCAACAAATCACACAAAGTTTTATGAAAACAAAAGAAGAACTCAAACTCTATTTCGAAAATGGAGATATCCCAAAGCAGGAAGACTTTTGGGAATGGCAGAACTCTTACTGGCATAAGAGTGAAAAGTTACAAAGTACTTCCATTGACCAACCGGCTTATGAAGAGTTTTTACTTTCCCCCACAGACAATACGGAAATTATAGGTTTAGGAAGAAGAATGATTATTCCGGAAGGGATAAAAACAGTGGGCGGATTTATATATAGTGGAGCAGCAAAAAACACGATTATAGAGGTTCAATTTCCTAAAACACTAGAAAAATTGAAATCTTTTGCTTTTGCTTATCAGTTTTTAAAAGGCTCTTTAAAAATCCCTGGAACCTGCAAAACAATTGAGGCAAGTGCTTTTTTAAGTGGATATGCCAATATTTCGGAATTAATTCTGGAAAATGGGATAGAAACTATTGATAGTAGTGCCTTCCAACTTTCCGGAAGTACAGCTCTTACTGAATTATATATTCCTAAATCAGTTAAATCCGTAGGGCAAAACGCATTTAATATTCCTTCCTTAAAGAAAGTTTCTGTGAAACAAGGTTTAGATATCAGTAATGCAGGTATTCCAGCAACAGCAACAATCTCATACTATACAGACATCTAACAATTAATAACATGAAAACAAAAGAAGAATTAAAGCTCTATTTTGAAAATGGAGATATCCCAAAACAGGAAGACTTTTGGGAATGGCAGAACTCATACTGGCATAAAGATGAGAAAATTGATATACAAAAAGTTTCCGGACTTGAAAATGGTACATTCAATATCCTGTATGCAGAAATGGATGCTGACAAAAATGCCTCAATAGATTTTTTCACCAAAAGAAAATTAATCATATCTCCCGGAACTTTAAGAATCCCAAAAAACTTTACAATGGGTGTAATGATCACCGAGACACAAATACCTCAAGGCATCGTAAGCATTGGAGAGAATGCATTTTCAGGTTCACAAATCAAATCTATTACGATCCCTGATAGTGTTACGGAAATTCTGAGTTTTGCATTTGCAAGTAATAAACTAAGCACACTACAACTTCCTGAAAATCTATCCGTAATTGGTTACGCTGCATTTGCAGGTAATGAAATTTCGGATTTGTCACTCCCAAAAAATCTTAAAGTTATTGAAAAATCTGCATTCAGTTCTAATAAAATTACTGCTGTAGATATCCCAGATAGCGTCACTGAAATTCAGAGCTATGCATTTTCATCCAATAAATTAAGCTCACTTCAGCTTCCCGAAAACCTATCTGAGGTTGGTGAGGGTGCATTTTCAAGTAATGAAATTTCAAATTTATCGCTCCCTAAAACCCTTAAAACCCTTGAGCAATCTGTATTCGGCTCTAATAAACTTACAGCTGTAATCATACCTGAAAGTGTTACCGAAATCAAGAGTTATGCATTCGGAAATAATCTTATTACTTCTGTACATATTCCCAACAGTGTTCTCAATATTGAGTCGGGAGCATTTTCAAACAACAAACTGACAGAGGTTGTATTAGGCGCAAATACTAAGTACCATATGTATTCTTTTGATCCTGAAGTTACAGTAACTGGAGGACAACTTATCAATTAAAATTTTTAACAAAATGAAAACAAAACAAGAATTAAAAAAATATTTCGAAAACGGAGATATTCCCATTCAAGAAGAATTCTGGGAGTGGCAGGAATCCTACTGGCATAAGGATGAAAAACTTCCTTTAGAAAAGATAGATTACGATTTTTCTAAAAAAGCAGAGGTAAATGCGTCCAACTTGAGTCCGCAGGATGTTCAGCTTTGGAAAAACAAAATAGAAACTCCTACATCAATCCAGGCTCCCCAATTGAATGGAAATATCTTAACTGTATTTTATACAGGTGAGAATGGTGTACAGCAAAGTAAATCTGTAGATTTAAGTACTTTAGTTACCAATAATATCCATATTGATAGCGCTGAATATGATGCCGCTCAAAATATCATCACCATTACCCAAAGCGACGGATCTGCCTTTCATATTAACCTTTCAGAATTCAGTATTATTCCAACCAGTAATGCTGATGGAAGTGTAACATTGGCTCAGGAAGGCCAGGATAAGGTAGTTTTGAAAAAAGTAGCACTTACAGGCAGTTATAATGATCTTTCTGATAAACCAACATTTAGCGGGAATGATAATTTACAAAATGTCATTGACAGAGGTAACGGAACAACCAAGCCAATTATTTTTCAACCAAGTCAAGGCAGAGCGGGTGAAATAAATTTCAATCCTACCACTTATTCCTTTTGGTTTGGAAATTTGAATACGGATCATACAGGTGCTTATGGATTAGGAATTGGCTATAATACGTTATCAAAATTAACCACAGGTTCAAATAACGTAGCACTCGGTTCTTATGCTTTAAATGAACTCACCACAGGAAGATGGAATACAGCCACTGGTGTTTCAAGCGGAACTAAGCTAACAACCGGTAATTTCAATTCTTTCTTCGGAACACAAGCAGGAACTGAAACAACAACCGGAACCGGAAATACTTATATCGGAGATGAGGCAGGAAACAAAAATATTACCGGAACAAATAACACTGCTCTTGGTATTGGAGCCGCTTATTCTTTAACTAATGGAACTCAAAATACTTTTTAGGTGCTTTTGCCGGAAATATTCATGGTAAAGCAACAGGATCCGGTGCATGGGGCTCCAATACGTTTGTTGGATATAATGCTGCCTCTACTACTCATGCCATGGGTGTCTGGGGAGATAATAATGTTGTTATTGGTTGTAATGCTCCATTAGGAGGTTCCACATTCAATAAACTGGTTATTGAATCCAATCCGGCAGCAAGACGCCATGATTTTGTAACCCCTTTAATTGGTGGAGACTTTGCTGCAAGAACATTAGATTTTGATGCTGTAGTTTCTGCAAAAAGAACACCTCTGGCAGATAACACTTATACAAAAGTAGCTGTTCTAAATACTAATAATGTATTTGGATATAAAAATCTTTCTGACTTCCAGAACTCTATCCCTCTCACAGGAACAGAAGTGAACAATCCCGTTTCCGGTCATATCCAATTTGAGAATGCCGAAGCTCCGGAAATTGAATCCCTTCTATATAAAATAAATACTCAGGACGGAATTAAAAACCAGATAGGTTTCTTTCCAAGTGGTGTTTTGATTACATCAGGCAGTGTAGATAATTCTGTACAATCAAATTTAGACGTCAGCCAAGAATATGGAATATTGGCTACAGCATATGGTTCAAAGCTTAGCTTAAGCACTAATGGAGCTTCTTTAATGAACTTTACTAATCATTCCCAAGGAAAAGGAATTATGGTAAGTAGTAATTCTGATGAACCTGTTATGGTAGAACATCAGGTATCAAATCCCAGAGGATTAAGTTCTACAACTTATTTTGGAGACAATGCTCAGGAGAATGATTACATCCAAAAGCAATATGCAGATAAACAGCACTCTTACAGCACCAAAGAAGAGTTAACGGGTGGAAAGTGGATCAATGGCAAGCCTGTCTACAAAAAAACCTTATATCTGGATCAAATTCCAAGAACAGGTGAAATTGATTTTAAGGTTGAATTCCCAGATCTTGAAACCATCATCTCCAACGAAATGTTTACAGAATGGCATGACCTTAAAGCCGTGTTTGCAGGCAATCAATGGCGAACAAAAGCCTACATCACGATCGAAAGAGAAAGAGCAATTATTGAACTCTTGAATGTTCCAGACTATGATTATTCTCTTATCAATTCCTTTACTCTAACCCTTGAATACACCAAAAAATAAGCACACAATGTCAACGAACAATACATCAACAGCAAAATCCGCATTTACGGTCGGAAAATCCTTAGTAGGAGAAGGAATTATTAATTATAAAGAAACAAACCCTATGAATACAACCAATAACGCATCGCAATCACTTTTCAGATTTGTAAGTCTGAGAAACCCACAATTAACAGAAACTAAAGACAAAAACTTAGGATTTATCCACAGACCTAAGGGAGTAACCGGCATTTTTGATACGGCAGTCGCAGGAAGACCTGCAAAAACGTTAAAATTTGCAGCAATGAAAAGAGTTGCGGGTGAGTTTAACAATGCAGGGTTCGAAAGCGAAAAGAAAATCGAAGAAGGAGCATTTAAAGATCTTCTGGTGATTGGAAGAAAGCTTTCTAAAAAAGAAACACTAGAGAGTGCCGACTGGGCTCTCGTTACAGACTATTACAAAAGTCTTATTAACACAAACAGACAGCTAAATACAGAAGGAATTGCTATATTTTCCCAGCTTTGGAATAATTATATTCATCAAATTGTTACCCAGGGAGATTTCTATATTAAAGAAGCAATCAGCCACGTTCTAATGGCTATTCAGCTAGGTTTTGCCAGCAATCAGGACCTTACGGATCAGGAAATCATCAAGATTAATGGAGAAAAACCATTAGAAAAAGCATTGGATGGGAAAATTATTTTACCAACCATTCTATTTTCAGAAGATATTGAACAGGCGTCTTCAGTTTCTGCAAGAGCTGCTGAAGGTTCGGAACCAGCTTTGGGTGCAAGAACAATCCAAAGATTAGAAGCAGAAGCAAGAGCTTCTTTTGTATCCAGCAAAGCTATCCACAGAAAAGAATCTTTGAGCAAGCTGAATTCAGAGCTGGAAAAACTTCAGAAAAAATTCCATAAATCCCGTCATCAAGCTTATGAGGAAGACTATGCCAAATATATGGAAGAAAATAGAGAACGTTTGGAACTTTACGACAGAAAACTGGCCGAAGTAGACAGCAAAATCACTCCGGAGATGTCTGAAGAAGAAAAAGAACGTCTTTATAGCACTTTGAAGGAATATGAAGTTGCTCCGTTTGTATTTACGTACAAAAATGAAATCAATTTAGAAGATTTGCAGGCAAAACTTTCTCCGGAATCTTTCGACCTTTTTGTTGAACTTTTCGGAGAGTCCACAACGGGACTGGCTTCTCTGGCAGAAGAAACAGAAAACCTTCAGATCCTTTCAGATAACACTTTGAGAATGGGAGCTCAGACCATTACTCTTAATGACGAGATAGAAAGCTATATGGATGCTTTACTTGTTGTAAAAAGTAATATTTCTTCTTCTATGGAAATGGCTCTTCAAAACAGCCCTCTTCCGGAGCAACAGTATGCGAATATCGGAGGAGCTTCAATCCCTCTTATTCAAAATACGGCCAGAACACCAATGGCATACAGCTTATATGCACACAGTTCTTATAGAGTATCCGGAAGCAGAGGATTTATTAACTTTTCTTTTGAGGTTGAAGATGTTTCATGGAGTGTTGCCAATGCTAAAATTACTGCTACAACAGACGCAGCCGGAACTTTCGAAGAAAACTACAGCAACATTTCTGTAGTAGATAATAAGATTACTTTACCTGCAGCTTTGGTAGATAGATTCAGAGGCAGCTTTAGCTTTAGAATAGAAATCATTTTTGATAACGGAAGCATTGCCTATGGAGAGATTGCTACACAATATCCAAAAGAAGACCTGAACCTTACAGGAATGCTTACATTGAAACGTGCAGCAGTTGAAAACCCAGGTACGCCTGAGCCAGGTACCATCCAAAAACGTAAAAATTTCGGGATCAAAAGACTTGGAGTAGCCGATTATATGAAAGTAGTACAAAGTGTTCATGCTTACGTTCCAGGAGAGGTTTCCAATATTGAGAACGTTATGGCAAGTGAATTAAGACACAAATCTTCGGTTTCCAGAGAATATTCTGAAGTTACAGATACTACATCTAAGTCCCAGGAAATTGAGAAGATGTCAGACACTTCCAAAACCTCCAGAACAGATATGCAAACTGAAGTTGCTAAAGAAATTGAGAAGCAACAAAGTATTTCTGCCTACACAAGATTCAGCTATGGAAATGACAGTGCAATGAAGTTTGAAATTGGAGCAGACTACGCCAATAACTCAGCACAACACGACAGTACAAGACAGGCCGTAATGAAATCTCAGGAAATCACGGAAAGAGCAATGGAAAGAGTTCTTACTAAAATTTCAGAAGAAAGAGTACAGAAAATCATCAAAGAATATACAGAAACCAATGTTCATGAATATGATAACAGAGGAAAAGTAACCAATACAGATAACCCTGAAGCGGCACAACCTAAGCATATTACAGGAGTTTACAGATGGATTGACAAGAAAATGAAAAACCAGATTTACAACTATGGTAAACGTACCATGTTTGAATTTATGGTTCCTGAACCTTCAAGATTACACCGTTTAGCTCTTACTGTTGCCAAAGCTCAGGTACTTAAAGCTCCTGTAGATCCTAGAAAAGCACCGGAACCATGGTTAATGGCAGATCCAAAATCTGCAACTATTGTACAGATTCAGCATTGGGCTCAGGAATATGGAGTAACTTTAGAAGCTTTCCCGGAAGCAACCAAACAAGTTATTCATACAGCTTCCAGCGTTCCTCAAACAAATGACGATTTTGGAATTGATCATACCCAATTTACCATCCCGGACAATTATGCCGGAAAAAATGCAAGCTTCGCCTGCAGATCAACAAGAAACAGAGGTGGCGGATGGTCAGGATCACGTTATTCTGAAGTAATGTTCTCTAACTTAAAAGGAGATATGATTGGCCGTTCTGAACGTGGTGGAGATCTTAACTTTGATGATGGATCATCTGGTTTCAATATTACAGGTAATATAACTTTCCAGGTGAAAGGACACAACGTAAGAAGCTATACCATCAAAGTAGTCGTAAATTGCGAACTGAGCGATGCGTTTATCAGCAAATGGAAAACAGATAGCTTCAACGAAATTATTAAAGCCTATGAAGCTGCTTATACAAAATTCCAGGAAGATCAGGCAAGATTGGATGCAGAGCAAAAAGAAAAAGAAGCACAGCTTAAAGAAAGACAGGATACTTTCTACCGTTATATGGAGCACGATGTCTTAAAGCACAACTGTATCGCTTATTTGTTACAGGACTACCTTTATACACTAGGTCAGGAAACAACCAACGGTGCTGATGATAAAACAACCATGGATAATTTCCAGGTATATCTGAATGAAAATCTGGACAGATATACAGCCCTTGCCAAGTTTATGGAACAGGCATTTGAATGGGAAATTATGGATTACACTTTCTACCCATACTATTGGGCTAACCGTAAGAGCTGGCAGGAGTTCTACATAAGTGAAAGTATGGATCCTTTATTCAGAAGCTTCTTACAGGCAGGGATGGCAAGAATTATCGTTACTGTAAAACCAGGTTTCGAAGCAGCCGTTCAGTTCTTCCTTGAAACAGGAATAATCTGGAATGGCGGATCCGTTCCAGTAATCGGAGATCCAATGTATATGAGTATCGTGGACGAAATGAGACAGCCAACAGGTGAACCTCAGGGTAAATACTGGATTACCAGAATTCCTACTACCCTTACCATCCTTCAGGATAAGTCTACGGGACTTCCGGTGAATCAGCCATTACCGATTTTCCCGGAAAATGATCCTAAAAATTGTGAGAATCCTTTAGAATTGGAGTTTGAAACAAGTTTCACATTAGATGAACAAGCACAATTACAGCATGGAGAAAAAGACACCAGTACTTTAGGCTAATATTTATTTAACAAAATGGCGGATTAACCGCCATTTTATTTCTCATAACATTTAAAAATAGAAAAATGAGCACAATAAAAGCACTTGGAACCTCTAAAATAAAAGCTTTGGGATTAAACAATGGAGGAGAAACACCTTATTTAACTATTCAAATTTTGCATTATCCTAAAAACTTCAATGATTATATACAAGTAGAAATATCCACTAATTATAATCCCAAATTATCAGAATCTATTAGAGTTGTTGTATTTGAAACCAAATCAAATCAAAAGAATGTAGGGAGTGATAAAGTAATAATCGACAGGTATTATGAAATAAAATCAAGTAATTTTATCATTAATATACCCTTTAATCAGTTAGCCCAAAACAAAGTCATTAAAAATCAAGATATCAACTCCATTTTATGTTATCTCGGAGTAAGTGGACCAAATAGGGGAGCAAAATATAGCAATATTTTTGAAGTGAATATTTCTGATAACCCACAAATCGAGAACCAGTCCTTAATTTCAACCGTTAGAAAGCCTTTCACCTATTTAAGCGACGAGCAAAAAGCAATTTTTATGTCTGCAGTATTGGTTGAAACAAGTAATGGAAGAAAAGCACTTTGGGATATCGCTTACATATATTTGAATTTAGTACAAAACAATAAAAATTTTGAAGTGATAATGAACAGATCTTCCGCTTATTCTGGAAGAAGTACTAATTATATGTATAAGTGTCATTATTATTATTTAACAAAAGGTAAGTCTATAAATAAATATGGTGACGAAGTTGGAAGTTTCCCAAATAGATGGAACAGTAGTCTAAAAGTGAGAGATTATGTTGATAATGGGGACTATTTATCAAAATACAATGATAAACAAAACGGGAGTGATCTCAATGGCTGTATTGAATTCATGATGACCAAAATTTTTACTGCAAAACCTATTTCAAGATATAATAATTGGCATGGTCAGGGGAATACAATGGATATGAACATTAATGAAGGTAAATATTCCAAACCTTGGTATACAGCGAGGCAGTATTATTGGCTTCAGAAAACAAAAAAAGTAGATAAGATATATGTTAAAAGATTATTTGATTTTGAACATACTTCTTATATTTACGATACAGATCGTATTGAAAAATATTTTAGTTTAAATCTTAATAAATTACCTACACCACATGAAATTATACCAATCCCGCATTATCTCCCAGATGGTACACCTTGCCACAAAGTTGAACTTCCGGATCCCAATAACCCCGGTAAGAAAAAAATTCACACCTATGAAGTTGAACTTAATGAGTACGGTGGTATCAAAAAAGTCTTCCCCACTGAAATCTAAAAATTGGATTTTATTTATTATTTTCTTTTTTGCACTTTCTTCATGCCAAAAAGGAAAGGTTTCAGAAACACCTAATCGGTTGAAAATTAATGAAATTTTCACAGAACAAACTTATGGTGACAATGCAAAAGTATATACGAATGACAGTTTATTTTGTATATATATTGATGATAATAATCTTAAAACTTGGAAAAATGGGATTTTACTCAAGAATAACAAAGATATTCTTCCTTTAATTAAAGGAAATGGATCAACAAAAATGTTTAAAACATTTAAGTTCCAGTCAGAATTGATGAATTTGAACTTTAAAAAGTATTCTAACAAAACAATCAACTGGGATACAAAAGATTATCAAATTAGGAAAAAAGGTGAAGATTATTTTTTATCAAAACAAGGATATAGCGAAATAAAATTACCTATCCGTCATTATGAGTCTACAGATTGGATTACTTTTAACAGTATGGATATTAATAATGACAAAATACCTGAACTTTTTATATTCAACGAATCATATAATGATAGAGATGATCAGGAATACGGAAAAATGATCGTTTATGAAATAAAATAAATAATCGGATTCCATAAAAATGCCAACCGTAAAGTTAAGATGCTTTACGGTTGTTTATTTTAGAAAAACAATTTGATTGGCAGAGAACAAGCAATCTTACATTTAATTCAATTATTCAAACACGTAGAAACGAGATTACAGCCTTACAAGCAAACAAATCTCGGCAAGAAAAACAAATAGAAATTGTTCTTCCCTAAACTGAAACTTTAGAAAACTTCCTAGACTATTCCCAATATGGAGAGCAGATGGAAATGAAGCAGCACCAAGAAACAATAAGTTTGAGTATAAATCTTTTTATCAGTGGCAATGGCAAAAATGGCAGAAAAGTCTGTCGATTATGATTATATTAGTCAGATAAAATTATAAATAATGAAACATATTATTTTCTTACTTATATTTTTAGTAAATTTATTTTCTGCACAAGAATTACCGGCAAAATTTGAAGAAAATGGTAAATTTGGATTGAAAGATCAAACAAGTATATTGTTACCTGCCATTTATGATCAGATAACTACTGATATTTTGATTATAACACACAAAGCTGAAGAAACGACCATTTATAATCAAAAACTATCCATACTCTATAAAGATAAAGAGATTTTAACCTATAGGTATTCTGAAAATCCAGATATTTTACAAATTATTTTGAAGAATGGAACTTTGGTTACTTATACACAGGATGGATTAATAACCAATATTTCTCAATTATACCCACAAAAAGAATCAGATAAATCATATAAAGAAGACAAAAACAATGGTTATCAAATTTATACAATTGAAAAAAATGAAATCCAGGAAAATCATTTAATATTTTTGTAGATCCAGAAAATGAACTTATAAATATTAAATATCCAGCTTATGGACAAGATCCAAAGTTCCTAAATAATAAAAAGAGTTTAGAAATTGAATATACTTTGAAAAGAAAAAGTACATCTAATGAAAAAATTATAGATTACGGAGATAGTGAGGAGAGGCT
Organism: Chryseobacterium sp. CH21; assembly: GCF_004119445.1. GTDB lineage: Bacteria > Bacteroidota > Bacteroidia > Flavobacteriales > Weeksellaceae > Chryseobacterium. Next base: position 82,397 of record NZ_QICI01000045.1, read on the forward strand.
GTTTTCTCCATTAAAGATATCATACATTATTTCAAAACTAAAAAACAGATATGGTGTTTGGGACTTCAAAGAACAAAAAGAAATTATTCCATTTCATTATAAAAGGATTATTCCTTATCAAAATTATTTATATCTGGAAAAAGATGGATTATCTACCTTCTATCCTAATATAGGCGCTGATCCAAGATATAAAAAACTTGAACCTTATATTGGAGCTTTTGCCAGGTTTGAAACTCCAGCAGGCAAAAAAGGATGGGTAGATAAAAAAGGGAAAGAATATTTTGATCAATAATAAATAAGCCATAGCAATTGGACATGCCCCAAAAAGTTAGACACTTTTTAGGGCATTTTTTATGGGAAAATCAAAATATAGTTTAAGTTTAAAAAAAAGCTGTGTAGAAAAAATTATTAAAAGCAAAACCTTTCTTTATTGATGTTTTTTATAATACTACTACTCCGACAGCTCCCTTCAATTGTACAACAATGATAAATAATTTAAATCTTAAAGCTTTAAATCAATCTTCTGTCAAATTAATTTCTGGAGGAACAAATAAAACAATGTTTATTAAAGCCACTGATCAAGAACTTGTGGATGGAAAATATGATGGGCAGCCAATTTCAAATATTTTGACAAATAAAGGAGCTGGAAAGCCATATGAACTTAATGATATAAACAAAGCTCTAAGAATAATAACTTCCAGATTCTATGAAGAGATAATTAATGAAATTATAATAAATACTGAAACCGAATTGAAAAATCCAGATGTAAATGATGGAACTGCTACAAGAAAACTAATTGATCCATCATCCTCGATAAAAGGAGTCTTAGATGATCTGGATATTACAAAACCGTTCAATTCAGGAGGTAGTGTTATGAAAAGATATGATTTTATTAAAGATAGATTATATGGATACTTACATTATGAGTTTAAAATAAATTATCTTTTTGCATTTATATGTCATAACATAGAAACAAAGATAACAACAACCTCTACCGCTACAACTTCCCGTGATGAAGCAATGCCTTTTCTTGATGCTAAAGAGATTATTATTCCTAATAACGCTATTGGAAAAACAATGACTCTAGCGCATGAAATTGGGCATTGTTTTGGTGTAAGGCATACTTTTGATATTCTAGGAAGCAGTCCACAAATTGGAGATCTGAAACTTCCTCAGCAGAAAACCCTTGAAATATCATGGATTATCCTAAGAATGGTGATGCTGATAGGAGATCTTTTATTAAATATCAATGGGATAAAATAAGAGAGAGCATCTCTTCAAGGGTAAATACAATTGCTGAACTTAAATTTGAGCAACATACTGATAGAAACCTGTCTGGTCTTATAGATTTCACACAAGAACAGGGTTACTTATGGGATTATAGTAGACATTTAATAGATTTTATTATGAGAGCAATGGAAAAAAATATGGTGGTGATTATTCGGAAATTAAAAATTCTAGTGATAAAATTTTGACTATTTTCGCCAATGAAATTACCAAAAATTTAAATAAATTATGAAAACCCTATTTAAATTTATACTTTTTATATTTATTCCATTAGAATTTTCTGCTCAGAACATAATTCAATATGATTTTAAAAAACAAGTAAATCATATTTTCCAAGGTTCCTTATATGATGCTTTCGAAGAAGCTATAGACAATTATCATAATAAGCCCAAAGAATATATTCATTCAGATATTTTACCTTTAAAATTTGTAACTCAGCATAAAGAAAATAAAAACTACAAAATAAAAATTGAAGATTTCCCTAATCAATATAATATAAAATTCAAATTTGATCAATATGAGGGTGGTAACGAAAATTGTTTGAGTTTTTTAGAAATTGACACAAATAAATTATTGATACAATCACAAAAAGATAATTCTGGAACTAAATATATTAATACATATTTAAACTCTTTTATACTAAGTAACAGTTGTGATAATGATAAAACATGGATTTCGAAAAGTTTCTTATGTAAGACCCATGTAATCTCTAATGAGTATATTGATATCAATCCAAATCCCAAAATAATTAACATACTATATTACAACACCTTATCAATTACCTCTAGTAATCAGAAAAATAAGTTTGAAATTACCATTTATGAAAAAGTTGATAGACAGATGAACCTCTTAATGAGAAAAGTAATTATAAAAGGAAATAAGGAAAAAGCTATTGATTATTTAAAGCATTATAATATTGACTACAATAGTATTAATGATACGGATTTCCAAGAACAGGATTTCAAAAAAATTTAAAGCCTAAATTCCATCTTTTTTATAATCATCTAAAAAGTAGTTTCAAAGAAGGGTTTCCTTTGTATATTACTGTAGTTACTATTGAAGATCAAAAATAGATATTAAAAAAAAGAAATATAACACGACACGTTTTGTCGCATTAACCGCATATATTTGTCTTATAAAACTTTACCATGAATCGCAGTTCTGCTGCAGTATAAAAAAAGAGAAATGAAGAAAGATTTTTATCTGACAAGATATGCCTTAATTATAAAAAAATTAGAAAGTTCTCCAGCTACTTATTCCCAGCTGGAGCACTATCTTTTAAATTCTTTTGAATTCCAGGATGCAGGAATCAAAAGCTATTCTATCCGTACCCTGCAGAGGGATATCCGCGAAATTTCCGATCTCTTCAATCTTTCTATCCACAACAAGAAAAAAGGAGATAACCGATACTATATTGAGAGCCGCCCAATTATGGAAGTGGATGAGTACAACCAAAAATTACTCGAATCTTTTCAGGTGAGTAATGCTATGAATACCCATCCTGATTTTTCAGATTTTATCTTCTTCGAAAGCCGTAAACCTACTGGTGTGGAGAATTTTTATGATCTGTTTTTCGCAATCAGAAATAAAAGAGTGGTAAGCTTTGAGCATTACAATTATAAAAACAAACTGATGACCTCCAGAAAAGTTCATCCTTTAGCCTTAAAAGAATCCAAAGACAGATGGTATCTGATCGCCATTGATACAAAAGATAAAGTTTTAAAATCTTTCGGGCTGGACAGGATCAACTATCTGGATGTAGCAAAAAATCAGTTCAGAGAAAAATATAAATACAACTTCAGAGAACATTTCAAAAATGCATTCGGAGTGATGAATCTGGCAGAGCAGAAACCGCAGAATATTGTATTAAAATGCAGCCGTCATCAGGGAGAATACATCAGAAGCTTCCCTCTTCATCAATCTCAGAAAGAAACTAAGGAAACTCCGGAAGAAATCTTTTTTGAGTTCTTCCTCCATCCTACCTATGACTTTATGCAGGAAATTCTTTCTTTCGGAAAGGAAGTTACCGTTCTGGAACCGAAAGGTTTAGTTGATGACATTCGCAATCATTTGCAGGAATCCTTGAACCGTTATCTTGAAAGCTGATCATAAGCACTAAATTTCATATTTTTTGTTATATTTACATAAATATACCCTTATTGAAAACTTTATTCATTGGCATCGGCTGCTTTATTTCTTCCTTTTTACTGTCACAGCAAAAAGAAGAATTCCGGATTATAAAAAACTATTACAACCAACACAGAACTATGCTGAATAAAGAGTTCAAGAAAAAATTTGATGCAGAATCCAATAATGTAAAGAAAATCGAAATAAAAGGAGATTTCCTTTTTTCATGAAAAAATGGATAGTATTGAAAACAATGCATTGATTGGAGCTTTATTAAAGGTTAGAAACCTGGAAGATCTTCAAACCATCAAAAGTCCTAAGATCAACTTATCTCAAAAAATTTCAACAGCAGAAAAAGCTGCAGATTACCCTGGTGGCATCAATTCTCTGCGACAGGAAGTAGCCAACCTGCTGTATATTGACGGTGTATATTCTGAAGAAAAAATGGTTAAAACAGATGTTGCTTTTATTGTACAAAAAGACGGAACTGTGAGCAACGTTCATGCACAAGGGGATAATTTCACATTCAACCGTCAGGCAGAAATTGCCCTTTATTTATTGGCAGAAAAATTTTCTCCCGCCATGATAAAAGGAGATCCTATATGCTATAGCTTCAAGCTACCCTTAACTTTAACGATGACGGATTAAAATGTTTACTGACGAATATTATATGAAAATGGCGCTGCAGGAAGCAGAAGCCGCTTTAGAAAAAGATGAGGTTCCTATTGGCTGTGTTGTCGTTTCTAATAATCGTATCATAGCAAGAGCCCATAATCTCACCGAAACACTGAACGATGTGACTGCTCACGCTGAAATGCAGGCCATCACCTCAGCCGCTAATTTCCTTGGGGGTAAATACTTAAAAGACTGTACGCTTTATGTAACGATGGAGCCCTGTGTGATGTGCTCAGGTGCACTTTCCTGGTCTCAGATCTCAAAAGTGGTGATTGGTGCACGGGACGAACAAAGAGGGTTTATCAACAAACATCTTTCTCTGCATCCAAAAACCGAAATTATAACCGGAATTATGGAAACAGAGTGCTCTTCAATTGTTAAAGATTTTTTTAAAAGCAAAAGATAATCTTTTAATTATCATATAAAAAAGCGCAGAATACTCGAAAATATTCTGCGCTTTTATTTTATAGAGTCAGGAATGGTCAACATTCCTTATGAATCAGTCCTTAAAAATGGAATATCTTACAATATCAAAATATTCTCCGTCTTTCTTCATTTCCTGTTTTAATACAGCTTCCTGTTCCATTCCTATTTTTTCCATTATTCTTCCTGATGCCGGATTGTGAAGAAAGTGAGTGGCAAAAATTTTATTGAACGCCAGTTTTTTTAATCCAAAATCTACAATCGCTTTTGCTGCTTCGGTTACAAATCCTTTATTCCAGTAAGGAATCCCAATCCAATATCCCAGCTCAGCTTTATCATCATCTCTGTCATGCAGCCCGATTGCTCCTATGATCTGCCCTTCCTTATTCCTGATCGCAAAAGTATATCCTGTATGGTTATCAAAAGCTTCTTTTGACATTTTCAGCCATGACCTGGCATCATCTTCCACGTATGGGTAAGGAATATTAGAGGTAAGATCAGAAAAAATCCTATGCTGAAGATATTCAGTGATAAAAGGAATATCCTTTTCTTCCAGTTGGGAAAGGGTGAGCCTTTCGGTTTGTATAATGGGAAATTTTTCCATGATAGTAAGGTTAATCTTGGGGTTAAAACTAAAGTATTCGCTGGTCTCAACCTCAACTTTAATCATTTTAATTTATAAATCTTTTCCAAGGAAATAAAGACCTTTCAAAGTATGAAGCCTGTCCATTACATGAATTTTATCGGTCAGAGGTTTATAGACATGGGAAACACCTCCCGTTGCCACCACAAAGCAGTCATCATTCACCTCTTCATTGATACGGCTTACAAAACCTTCTACCATTCCAAGGAAACCATACACCATTCCGCTTTGCATACACGTTACCGTATCCAGTCCCAAAACAGTTTTGGGCTTTTTCAGTTCGATGTCCGGAAGCTGTGCCGTTTGATTGATTAATGAATTCAGAGAGGTAACAATGCCCGGAGCAATGATTACCCCTAAAGTTTCTCCTGTTTCTGCAACACAACTTGCTGTAAGAGCGGTTCCGAAATCTATGACAATCTTCTTTCTGTTCGGATACAAATTGTGTGCTGCCACGAGGTTTGCATAGATATCCGTTCCCATCTGTTTGGATTTTGCCTGAACTCCGGAAGGAGTTGATCTATCAACAATTACAGGAGTCGTCCCGTGAATTTTTTTTATCCCGGAACTCATTACTTTGGTAAGCTGAGGTACCACAGAACCAATGATGACCTTATCAATTTCTTTGGGATCAATTTTATAGGTTTGATACAGCATCAGCATTTGTACATAAAGTTCATCTGCTGTTCTGTAAGGTTTTGTATTGATCACCCACGAAATATCACAATTATCACCATTGAAAAGACCAAATCTGATATTGCTGTTTCCTACGTTTATTACAATTGAATTCATTGACATATTTTTCAGAAGAAATTCCTTACATATAATTGAAATTTCTGCTTAATTTTGAGGCAATAAATTTAATAATTTTAAGAAAAAGAACCTGTCATTATCCAACTAAATTGCAATGACTCACTTATTTTTTCTTTCCTGAGAACAAATCAGTATATTTAATTGCGCAATACTATTATTCTAAACATCTCATGAAAAAACTGATCCTCGTTACTTTATTATGCCTTAGTATCTCTATTTTTGCACAGTCCAATGCCTCAATGGCAAGCGTTTTACAAAAAATAAAAAGTCAGTCAAAAATTGACTCTCATGATAAAGTAGTTTATGATCTCATGGATGAGTTTTATCAAAAAAATCTTCAGGCTGACAATGATGAAGTGACTCCCGAACTTACCCACAGAATTCAAAAAGCAGTTTCTGATCCTAACACCAAAAATATACACCTGCTTTATCTTCTTCTGATGTATCAGCAGCATATCAGCCAAACCGTAGCGGAAGGAAAAAATTCAGATCCTGTATTTCAGATTGAAACCATGAATCTTCTGGAAAGCGAAACAAAAGAAGTATATGGAAAACTCCCGGCAATTATTTACATTTTTAAAGCGGAAGCCCTAGATAGTGGCAAAAAAGGGAGGAAGCAAAAATTACCATTGCCAATGGATTAAAAGAATATCCCGATTCTATTCCTTTAAAGGTTTATAGTTACTTAAACACAAAGGATGAAGCCTTGAGGCAGGATCTTATCAAAAATCATCCACAGCACTGGATGGTACTGCAATTTGAAATAAAATAAAAAAATCCACAGACCTATCTGTGGATTTCTATTTATAATAAGTGATAATAATTATTTTACTTCAACAAAATTGTTTTCCATATTCACATCTGCAATTCTCTGGCTGAAATCAATTCCAAGAGCAGTTAATTGAGATTTTGTGTAAGGAATTGTAAGCGTATATTCTTTCTGTGTCCAAGGCCAATAAGGCATTGTTTTAAAATCGCCATAAATATCCTTTTCTTTCCATGTATGTGTCATATTCATCGGAATCTGATAAGTAATAATCTTCTTATCCGTAGTCATCACCCCAAAATCAATTGGCATTGGAACCAGCCCATTATTAACTAAGGTAATGGTAGTAGATTTTGCATCGTATTTTACATCCTTAATCCCATAATCGATAGTTTTGGTTGTATTGATCCAATAATTATGAAACCATTTCAGATCCATCCCGGAAACTTTCTGAGCAATATGAAGGAAATCTCTATCTGAAGGGTGCTTCATACTCCATTGATCATAGTATTGTTTTAAGGTTTCTGCTAGTTTCTGCTCTCCCATAATGTATCCAAGCTGTACCAGATATAACTCACCTTTTACATAAGATGCATAAGTGTAAGAAGTACCGTTATCATGGTGATCTCCTAACCAAACAGCCGGTTCTTCGATTCCTTTTTTGTAAAGTTTCTGTAAGCATCAAGCCTTTCCACAAAAGGATTTGGCAGATCTTCAGGAAATAATTGATACATGGTATAGCCTTCTGCATAGCTTGTAAAACCTTCGTCCATCCACGGGCGTACAGATTCATTCGTAGCAAGCATCTGCTGATACCATGAGTGAGATCCTTCGTGAGCCATTAAGCCCATTAAATCTTTAACGTTTTTAGCTTCTCCTAAAATCATAGTACACATTCCGTACTCCATTCCGCCATCTCCTCCTTGGATAAATGCGTAGGTAGGATATACATATTTTCCAAAATGAGCATTCATGATCTGGAAATACTTGGTGATATAAGGTTGTGATTCTCCCCAGGCTTTTGTTTTATCATTTTTCTGATAAACCAGATATACTTTAGGCCCTTCCGGAACATTGAAACTTTCTACAGAATAATCTCTGTCTGCACTCCATGCAAAATCAAGAATATTCTTTGCCGTCCATCTCCAGGCCGCTTTTTTATCTTTATCTGTTTTTATTTTAGCATTGGCATCGTAGCCTTTTACTTCTGTAGGATTTTCCAGAATTCCTCCTGCTCCTACTACATAATCCTTGTTGATTTTAATGGTAACATCAAAATCTGAGAACGGTGCATGAAATTCTCTTCCCAGATAATCGAAAGTTGCCCAGCCGTCATAATCGTACTCTGCAATTTTCGGATACCATTGCGTCATGGTCATATCTACTCCTTCCCTGTTGTTTCTCCCGCTTCTTCTGATCTGCTGAGGGATTACAGAATCCCAATCCATCGTAAAAGTAGTGGTAGAATTTGGTTTGATAGGTTCTGCAAGATATACTTTCATGATGGTTTCCTGAACTTCAAACTTCAGGTCTTTCCCGTTTTGCTTAATCCAGTGAATATTCTGAGCACCTTCCTGATCTTTAGGAATGGAAGCTAATCTAGAAACTCCATCTTTCTGCAGTCTTCCATCACCATTTTTTCCCTGGGAAGCCACTCTCTGATCCATCATAGAATTAGGCTTGAAAGCATTCCAGTATAAATGAAAATAAACCACATTCAGCTCATCCGGAGAATTGTTGGTGTATTCTAAAGTTTGTTTTCCCTGATAGGTAAATTTTTCAGCATTGACATCAATATCCATCTTGTACTTCGCAGCCTGCTGATAATAAGCTCCTTGCTGAGCCTGAAATTGTGAAATGATAAACGCAAAAATGATTGCAGCCGATTTTCTCATTTAAAATTTTATTTTTTTTAAAGGTAGGTAATTTAAACAAGAACCTCAAATAGGAGTTATTCTGAGGTTTTATTCTGTTTGTTATGGTTTTAGATAGCTTTTAATCTGGATTGTTAAATTCCTTTTTCCACAGATGGTGTGAGCAGATTTCTTGAGAAGATGAATGTAAAGATTTTTTTAACCACAGATAGCACAGATTTTCACAGATGATTGTGGATATTCTTATAGATTTTTTAAGAGTTTTTTAATTAAAGTAATCTGCCCAAGATGATAGTAGCTGTGTTCAATCATTCCGTCGATATTTCTTCGGTAGGTTCCGTACTTTTCATCAACAAAAACCTCATCAAGTTTAGAATCGGGCATTTGTTCCAGTAATGTGGCAAACTTTTCAGAATCTGTCCAGAGCTTATTCAACAGCTCTTCCCATTGCTGCTGAGATTCAACGGGTGGAAGATCAAAGCTAAATTTGTCTTTGATCTCAAGATCACCACCTTCAAAGACATTGACAATTCCTGCAATATAATAATCAATGTGAAAAGTGAGCATGGCAATGGTATTCAAAGTATCTACTTTTGTCACCGCCTGTTCCCAGGTAATGCCTGAAAGCTGATCTTTAAAATTGGTATTGGCGATCCAGAAACCATCCAGTAGAACTTCTCTGAATCTTTTGGCAAGTTGTGAAACTGAGCTCATGGATATTTTATTTATATTTCCTAAAGATAGGTTTTTATTTAAACACAAATTTCACCAATGAAAACCACTATTTTAAACACAATAAAATAGTGCAATTTGTGCCAATAAATTTGTGATATTTGTGTTTAATTAATTACAAAAAACCTCAAATACAAAAGTATCTGAGGCTGATATTATCATTTTAAATTACCATTATTTTTTAGCAGAAGCTTCTTTCTTACCACTCTTTAAAATCTTTTCCAAAATTCTTAAAGTGATCAGGTATGTTGGCTTTACTCCTGTAAGACCAAGCCCTCCCGAAGACAACGTACTTCCTGTTTCCAGCGGATTATCTGATGCATAATAAGCATACATCACAAAAAGATCCGGTGAAATATGATGTCTGATCTTAGAAGCTACCTGAATGGCTTTCTGGTAATGTGCTCCTTCCATTTCAAGACCAATGGCCTTCCATGAAGTATTCATAAAGTATGATAGAATATCTTTATTCTGAAGAGAGGTTCCTAAAACCGTAATCATTGGCCCTTCAAAAGCTTTCAATTCATCATCTTTGAAATCTTCCAGTTTTAAAGCATTTTCAAAAGGATAATTATCTGCAGTACCTTCAAAGATGTGAGAAGTAGGAATCATAATATCCCCTTTCTCTCCCGTAAGAATACCTGCTTTCCCCATAATGGAAACAGATTTCACATGCATCATGTAAATCTCTCCTGTATGTTCAAAAGGTCTAAGCAGTTCATCCATTACTTCGAAAGCCTGCTCTCCAAATGCATAGTCAAACACCATCACAACATCATCTCCTCCGAACTTGCAGTCTGCAAATGGTGTATTCTTCAGGTCTGTTTTGCTGAGGTCTATGATTTGTACATCGATATTACTTCCGCTCTTGTCTGCAATATGGATCATCCCTTCATCCAAAGCATATTTTGAAACTTTATCACGAAGCTCTTTTTTATTAGAGATCTCTTCGTATAGTTTATAATCCACTTCATGATGCTGTTTCTTTTTAAGGGCATTATTAGCATACAGCATATTTTTCACTGAGTGCATATTGGCAGAAATAATATGTAACGGACGCATGTGGAGATTGTTTTCAAATAAAACATCTTTCACTTTGTTGGCCCATTTTTCACCAAAATAATGATGACCTACCCTTTCTTTTAATATAGAACTGAAATGAATTTCTCTTTCTCTGCTTCCTTTTGCATCATCAAGACTTACTTTTCCTAAATTGTAAATGATTTTGAATAAACGGTCAGGATTATGATCATCACCAAATGTATTGTAAGCTCTTAAAGTTTCATCAAAAGATCTTCCTATTAAAGAAGAAAGATGAATAAGTGCCACCTCTTTTTCTTTTCTGCTGAATTTCTTTTCACCTTTCACTACTTCTTCAATAATTTTGAAAGCACGTGTTGGTTTCCAATTTTCGTCCTGGATGAATGCCAGGTTACGGATTTTATCAGCTTCTATAAACAGGAAAGTAAGGTGGGTAAGAATGTCATAAATTTCGGAACGGCCCAAAAGAACCTCAATATTCATCTGGTGTTCGTCTATTCTATAACAGTTTCTTCTTCTTTTCTTGGGTACAATAGGTTCGAAACTTCCTTTATCAAACCCTTCATCAGATGTAAGATGAATAAAAGCACATTCCTCAATCCCTTCCGGAAGCCTGTCTAAAACATACATCAAACCGTCAAGTTCCAATTTGCTTGGAATATTCATGGTTCCGTAGATTTCCGGATTGATGGTTTTCAACAAACTTCTGATACTCTCTCCTGAAACTCCGCCTGGCTTGAAAAATCCTCTATAAAATAGGTGTCTCATAGAGATGTATAGTCTTTCAATAGCCTCTGTGGTTTCTCTTGCTCTAGAATTTGTCATAAAATAAATTTCACACAAATATACAAAATCTTTACCCATTTTATTTTAACTGTCTTTTAATAAGTAGCTTAAAAACATATTCTTCAGACTGATGAATATTTGTTTTAATACGTCGAGATTTGGCGTCTGCTAAGGCTAAGTTTGTCATAATCATATTAAAACATATACAAATGAGCTATCCAAAAAGATTAGGATTACAGACCCAATATCCTTCTATGAAAATTTCAAATCTTACGCAACAGGAAATATTAACATTAAAAAACAGGGAAGAGGAAGCAGATGTTTTTTTTCTCAATAAAACAGAACTTAATACGGTCAAAACTCTTTTTCAGATTCGTAATGCCAATTATTACAGAAAATATATTAAGCCAATTCAGTTATCTGATTATTCTACAGATATTTTCCCAAAAGAAAGGGTTTTTGTTGTAGGAAAAATATTCCCGGTAATCAATATTCTTTTCAATTATGCAGGAGTAAAAGATGTGGAGCAAAACATCAATCCACTTGTTATAGAAATTGTAGAAGGATCTTCTAAAATAAAATATTTTGATTCTACCATACATCATTCAAAATATATTAATATTGATGGAGGTAAAATTAAAATACTTCTTCCCAAAAATTATGTTGGCAATAATTTTCCTCAATTGATGTATGATTTCCTCACCAACAAAAATTCTGTAGAAAAATATATTGGAGGAGAATTTCCTGATTATGAAACATACAAACTTGCTTTACGAAACAGAGCTATAAAAATAGAAGACTGGAAAGGACAGGATGGTTCATGGCTGACAAAAGACAGGGCAGAAAATAATGACACCTGGAGAAGAGCCTATTCTTATATTATTGAGCACAAAATACCAGGAAGACTTGCTCCTTTCAAACAAATTTATGATTTTTATGAGGGAGTAGACTGGAATATTAAAAATCGTTTCGGGCATGATGTAAAGTGGTGCAAAGGAGCTAAAGGATTAGTAAAAGCATTATCAAACTCACTGGAAGGAGGAAATAGTTTTTTAGCAAATGATGTTGAAACTATTCTAAATGAATTAAATTTAGGTATATGTGATTTTGCAATCACCAAATTTCATGAGCTTATGTATGGCAAGTATGCTAAAACTCCTTTAAAAGGTGACGCAGCTTACATCTGGGATAAAGAATTTATCCAACATGAGCAAGGGGTTGTTGCCCCACCTATTTATGGAAAAACAAGTTCTTCAACTATATCCAGATTTCAGAATATGGCAGACAAAGACCCTCTGGGGGGATGGCATGGAACCGGAGCTCAAGCAATTAGTTGGTTTAACGACATTGTTCCGGCATTTGATGATTTTACTCCTAATGCTAAAGTAACAGATTCACAATTTAGAATAGATTTACCATTATTAATGTTATATTTATACAAACATAAACCAAAATGGTCTGGATTTAAGGGCAAACTAAATTCAGATGGAACAGTGAATAATGAAATTGTAAAAATTATCAAACCTTATGAAAAATAAATTAAGCAGAATTTCTCTTTTTTGGAAAATATGGATTTGTCATATCTTTATATACTTTCCTATTAGAGCTTTATTTTTTTGTTTCAGCTTGATGAAACACCAGACCTTCCCCAAATTATTAAATCAATTTTAATATCTCCTTTTGCAGGAATTTATGGATTATTTGATAAGTTTCCTCTGGTAATTCTCCTTCAAATGCTGGTCATGTTCTTTGTAAACACAGTTATTTCTTCTAAAAAAGTAATACCTTATCTTCTCATAACTTTTGGAACTCATGTTTTATTCTATGTATTTGATATTTATGACATGGATTATTTTAAACCTTTTCTCTATTCATTTTTTATTTTCCTGCCTATCTTTTTATTTATTTTCAGAAAAAATCTTAAAAATTAATTTAAGTTTTGGGTATATTTCATGTACCTAAGGGATAGCCAATATAATATCTTTTGTATAGAAGAAGTTAGAATTTTATTATCGGACATGAGCTTTTTCAAAAGAGATTACACTGTCCCCTATTAAAAAACACCAAACAATTGTTTAAATTATATAAATTTCAACAACACCCCTAAAATTTTTAGGGTTAAAATGTTTTCAATTCATTTTTTTTGTAAATTTGCGCTGTAAAAATCAACCCAATTATGTCAACCTTAAGATTCAAAGCATTAGAAACCCTTCCATTTAAGGATTTCAGAAAAGACAACTCTGTTGAGATCCCTGCGAAATTATCAGAGCTATTCTGCAAAAATGTTTTCTCAGAAGAAACAATGAGAGAATATTTAACAAAAGAAGCATTCAGTTCTATTATGGATGCTATTAAAAAAGGAACTAAAATCCAGAGACATATCGCAGATCAGGTAGCTGTAGCGATGAAAGACTGGGCAATGAGCAAAGGTGTAACGCACTACACGCACTGGTTTCAGCCTTTAACAGGTACTACTGCAGAAAAGCACGATTCTTTCTTCACTCCGATTGAAGGAGGCAGAGCTATCGAAAGATTCAGCGGAAACATGCTTATCCAGCAAGAGCCTGACGCATCGTCTTTCCCGAATGGAGGTATCAGAAATACTTTTGAAGCAAGAGGGTATACAGCTTGGGATCCTACATCTCCGGCATTCATTATGGGAACTACACTATGTATTCCTTCTATCTTTATCTCTTATACAGGAGAAACGCTTGATTATAAAGCACCTCTTTTAAGAGCTTTGAGCGCTGTAGATGAAGCTGCAACCAATGTAATGCAGTATTTTGATAAAAACGTAACGAAGGTAACTCCTACTTTGGGTTGGGAGCAGGAATATTTCCTTGTAGATTCAGCATTATATCAATCACGTCCGGACCTTGTATTAACAGGGAAGACATTATTAGGACATTCTCCGGCAAAAGGGCAGCAGTTGGATGACCACTATTTCGGTTCTATTCCTACCAGAGTAATGAACTTCATGAAAGAGTTGGAAATCGAATGTATGAAATTGGGAATTCCTGCAACAACAAGACATAATGAGGTTGCTCCAAACCAGTTCGAGCTTGCTCCAATGTTTGAAGAAGTGAACGTTGCTGTAGACCACAACTCTTTGTTGATGGACATCATGGCAAGAGTAGCTCACAAGCACCACTTCCACATTCTTTTCCACGAAAAACCATTCGCAGGAGTAAACGGAAGCGGAAAACACAATAACTGGTCTTTAGCAACAGATACTGGTGAAAACCTTTTAAGCCCAGGAAAAAACCCGAAGAAAAACTTACAGTTCTTAACATTCTTTGTTAACACGATTAAAGCGGTTCACGAATATGCAGACCTTTTAAGAGCAAGTATCGCTTCTGCAAGCAATGACCACAGACTTGGTGCCAATGAAGCTCCACCGGCAATTATTTCCGTATTCATCGGAAGCCAGCTTTTCAGTGTTTTAGAAGAACTTGAAAAAGTAACGAACGGAAAATTATCTCCGGAAGAGAAAACAGAATTAAAATTAAATGTAGTTGGAAAAATTCCTGAAATTTTATTAGACAATACTGATAGAAACAGAACTTCTCCATTTGCATTTACAGGAAATAAATTTGAAATCAGAGCGGTAGGTTCTTCTGCAAACTGTGCAGAGTCTATGACGGTAATGAACACTATTGCTGCAAAACAGCTTAATGATTTCAAGAAAGAAGTAGATGCTTTAATTGAAACTGGACTTAAGAAGGACGAAGCGATCTTCAATGTATTGAGAGAATACATCAAGCAGTGTAAAAACATTATGTTTGAAGGAGACGGATATTCTGATGACTGGGCAAAAGAAGCTAAGAAAAGAGGATTGAACAACCTTAAAACTACTCCTGAAGCGTTGAAACAGGAAATGGACAAGAAATTCTTAGATCTATATGAAGAGATGGGAATTTTCAACCATAGAGAAGTTGAAGCAAGAAACGAAATCAAATTAGAGAAATATTCTACTGTTATTGATATTGAATCAAGAGTGTTAGGTGATATCGCAAGAAACCACATCATTCCTTCTGCTTTGAACTATCAGAATAGATTAATTGAAAACGTAAAAGGTCTTAAAGAAATCTTTGGTGATAAAGAATTCAAAGCTTTAGCAAAAGAACAAATGAGTTTAATTACAAGCATTTCTGAAAATGTTTCTAAAATTAAACTTGGTGTTGAAGATCTTCTGAAAGCCAGAGAAATTGCAAAAAATACATCAGACAGCCAAAAACAGGCAGAAAGCTATTGCAACAAAGTAAAACCATTATTTGACCCCATCAGAGAAGCTTCTGATGCATTGGAAATGATGGTTGACGATGAGCTTTGGCCGATGACAAAATACAGAGAAATGTTGTTTACAAAATAACGTCCTGTAAAGTTCCATATTAGTTTAAATTCCCCGTACAACCGGGGAATTTTTTATTTAACCTAAAACACTAATAGACAAAGACTTCTATAACTTCAAATTTGATACAGAATTTAATTCTACTTTTGCTTTCATTATGAAAATCCTGATCATAGAAGACAACAATGAGCTTGCCCAAAGTATGAAATATTACCTTGAAGGTGAAAGCTATATCTGCGAATGTGCCTATCATTACCACGAAGCTCTGGAAAGACTCAGCTTCAATTCGTATGACTGCATTTTACTGGATATTATGCTGCCTGACGGAAACGGATTAAACATTTTAAATTATATTAAAACCGAAAAAATCAACAGCGGAATTCTTATTATTTCCGCTAAAAACGCATTGGACGACAAAATCAACGGACTGGAAAAAGGTGCCGACGATTACATCACAAAACCTTTTCATTTACCGGAGTTACACGCCAGATTAAGAGCTGTATACCGCAGAAAAAAAATGGATGGTTACAGCGAAGTTAAATTCAATGAAATTGCATTAAATACAGACACTTACGAAGTTATCATTCACACAACAAGACTGGAAATTACCCAAAAAGAATTTGAATTGCTGCTTTATTTTCTGGTGAACAAAAACCGTGTATTATCTAAGCAGTCTATTGCCAATCATCTTTGGGGAGATTATACCGATAATTTAGCTAATTTTGACTTTGTTTATCAGCACGTTAAAAACCTTAGAAAAAAGATCGGAGCAGCACGTGGCAACGACTACATTGAAACCATTTACGGATTGGGTTACAAGTTTAATGCTTTAAAATATAGCGGTTCATGAATTTATTGAATAAAATATCTGTCTGGTTTATTGCCATTATACTACTCGTTACCCCCGTAAGCATGTACATTTCATACACCAGCATAAAAAAGCGCCTGGACAATGTTGAAATAGAACGACTTAAGCATGTCAACACCTTCGTTATTAATCAAATAAAACAAGGAGAAGATCCTTCAAAAACATCTCAGGGACTTCCAATTTCCATAAGTTTACAGACTAAAAAAAATATTCCCGCAGAACCGGAAGTTATTCATACCTGCCTGGAGAACAAAGGTGTTTCCAATAATGAATGTAAAATTCAGGTTAATTCCTACACAAAAATTGATGACAAAATTTATAAAATTTCTTCATACGGCTACGTTTCTGCCACACAGCAGATCATGAGCGGAATGCTGGTTGCCCTTTTCTGGAAATTATTACTAATTACACTCATCGTTTTTATTACAGCAAGAATTTTATCTAAATTCATATTAAAACCTTTTCATCACGCCATTAATGAGCTCCAGCAATTCAGCATTCAGAAAAAGGAAAGACTACAGCTTTCAGAGACAAGTACCAAAGAGTTTAAAAAGCTCAATGAATTTCTGAAAACTATGACAGATAAAGCATTGGAAGATTATGCTTCTGTAAAAGAATTTTCCGAAAATGCTTCTCATGAAGTTCAGACTCCCTTAGCCATTATTCAAAGTAAAACAGAACTGCTTGCAGAAACAGAGATCAATGAAAACCAAGCTATTCTGTTAACAGATATTCAAAATTCCATTGATAAATTAAGCAGAATAAACCGCTCATTAATTCTCTTAACCAGACTGAACAACAACGAATTTCCTACCAATGAAGAATTGAAATTCTGCCGTGTGGAAAGAGAAGCTCTATGCATGTACGCCGATCATCTTGCCCTTAAAAACATTACATTAAATAGGAATTGCGAGAAAAGTGTTTTCGTCAAAATCCATCCTACATTAGCAGAAATTTTACTGAGCAATCTCCTTTCAAATGCGATCCGCCATAATCTTGAAGGAGGAAAAATTGAAATCAACTTAACACAAACTTATTTCCAGATCAACAATACCGGGCTTCCTCCCCATGTTCCGACAGAGGAGTTATTCAAACGATTCAAAAAAAGCAACCAGTCTCAGGAAAGTATCGGACTTGGGCTTTCTATTGTGAAACAAATTTGTGAGGTCAATGCCTTTACTGTTCATTATGATTTTACAGAGGGATGGCACAGCATTACCATTTATTTTGACAATACCCACATGCACGAATCTTCCATTTCTGAAAAAATATTGACCGAAAACACAATAGCTTTTGAGCCCGTAGAACAGATGGTAAATTTTGCTAAATAACCTCCGTTTTAATTATTTTTAATAACTTCAAATTTGCTTCAAAATGTATTTTTTACTTTGAAAAAAGAAAAATACGTTAGATGCTTTCAAGAGTTTTTATTCTCGCATTATTATCCGTCTTTTTTACGAACACAACAAAAGCACAGCAGATTCTCACCCTTCAATCTGCGTTGGAAACAGCTGTTCAAAATTACGGATCCATCAAAGCCAAAGAATCTTATCGGCTATCATCGAAGGAATCGATAGAATTGGCAAAACGGCAATACCTGCCTAATCTTAACATCAGTATTCAACAGGATTACGGAACCGTCAACGGACAAAACGGTCCTTTGTATGGTTTCGGAGGATACGGAGTTTCTTCATCCGGACTTCCTCTCCCTGATCAGAACTGGAATGCTTCTTTCGGAGCTTTGTATCTGGCTAATGTCAACTGGGAGTTTTTCTCTTTTGGAAAAGCCAAGCAAAGAGTGAAAGTTGCTGAATTTAAAAACCAGAGAGATACCAAAGACTTATCTGATGAAATCTTTCAGCACAAAGTAAAAGTAACCGCTGCTTATCTGAATGTGCTAGCCGCACAAAAATTAAAAATTTCTTACGCCCAAAATCTGGGAAGAACAGATACGATCAGAAGAATTGTTGAGGTTAAAGAAAGAAACGGCATCGTTCCCGGTGTTGATTTATCTCTTGCAAAAGCAGATTACGCCAATGCAATGATTACTTACACCAAAGCAAAGGACAACGAACAGGAACAGGAAAACAAGCTTGCCCAGCTATTGGGAATTCCTGCTCAGGAATTTGTACTGGACAGCACTTTACTGAAAAGAATTCCGACAGATTTCCCTACAGAAAAGAGTTCTTCTTTGGAAAGCCATCCATTATTGGCCTTATATAAAAGCAGGATTGATGTCAGCGAGCAGGAAAAGCAGTTCCTTAGAACACAATATTATCCATCATTTTCAATGGTAGGTATTATTCAGTCAAGAGGTTCAGGATTTGGAAACAATTATGCCCAAAATCAGAACGATTATTCCTCCTCTTACTGGGACGGAATTCATCCTACAAGAAGCAACTATCTTCTTGGAATTGGTGTTTCATGGAATTTTACACAAACATACAGACTCTCAAAGAAAATTAGTGCTCAGGATTATGTAAGCCAAGGTTTAAAGCATGAATATGATCTTGCAGAGCAACAGTTAAAAGCCCAGTTGGATTTATCTGATAATAAATGGAAAAATGCAATCCTGATTTATGATCAGGTTCCTGTTCAGCTCAAGTCTGCCAATGATGCTTACATCCAAAGATCAGTTTTATACAAAAACGGATTGACAGATCTGGTTGATTTATCTCAAGCTATTTATGCTTTGGTAAGAGCCGAAACCGACAGAGACATTGCCATAAGCAACGTTTGGAATGCTTTATTATTAAAAGCAGCTGCAATGGGCGATTTCTCTGTATTTGAAAACGAACTGTAAGATAAATATCAATTATAATCAATAGTATCTCAATGAACTTAATAAGATTTGCATTAAGAAAACCCATTACGATTTTAGTGATTGTCGCTGGGCTGTTTTTCTTCGGAATCCGGTCTATGAACTCTATTAAAGTCGATATCTTTCCAAAACTGGATTTACCGGTGATCTATGTTTCGCACCCTTTCAGCGGGTATACCCCACAGCAGATGGAAGCATTTTTCGCCAAACAATACATTAATATTTTCCTGTTTGTGAATGGGATTAAAAGTATTGAAACCAAAAATATTCAGGGACTGACATTAATGAAAATTAATTTCTATCCCGGAACCAATATGGCTCAGGCCGCAGCAGAATTAAACTCATTTTCCACCAGAATTCAGGCAGCTTTTCCTCCTGGATCCAACCCTCCTTTTATCATTCGTTTTGATGCTTCTACCCTTCCGGTGGGACAGCTTGTATTAAGCAGTGATAAAAGATCAAACAATGAACTGCTCGATCTAGCCAACGTTTATGTCCGTTCGACATTTACTTCAATTCCGGGGATTGTTTCATCTCCTCCGTTTGGGGGAAATATCCGTACAGTAGTTATCAATGCCAATCCAGATTTGCTCCGGCAGCACAATATGACGCCTGATCAGCTTGTAGAGGCACTGCGTTTGAACAACCAGACTGCACCTTCCGGAAATGTGAGGATTGGAGACAAATATTATATTACTCCCACCAATACGATGATTAAAAACGTAAAAGATTTTGAGAATATTCCTTTATACAAAGGCAGTGTTCAGAATCTTTATTTAAGGGATGTCGCCACTGTGACCGACGGAGCGGATATGACCTCCGGTTATGCACTGGTAAACGGCCGCCGTTCTGTATATCTTAGTATTGCTAAAAGTGCCGATGCTTCCACATGGGATGTTGTTCAGAATTTAAAGAAACAATTACCACAAATTCAGTCTAACCTTCCGGATGACGTGAAAGTCAGCTTTGAATTCGACCAATCTACCTATGTAATCAATTCCGTAAAGAGTTTACTGAGTGAAGGAACTATCGGAGCTGTACTCACCGGATTGATGGTTATTTTATTCCTCGGTGATATCAGAGGAGCTTTGATTGTAATCCTTACCATTCCTACCTCTATTATTTCTGCTGTTTTATTTTTAAATCTTTTCGGCCAGACCATTAATATCATGACATTGAGCGGGCTTGCCCTCGCCATTGGAATTCTCGTGGATGAAAGTACCGTTACCATAGAAAATATTCACCAACATCTCGACATGGGAAAACCCAAATCTCTTGCCGTCTGGGATGCCTGTAAAGAAATTGCCTTTCCGAAACTGTTAATTCTATTCTGTATTCTGGCTGTTTTTGCACCTGCATTTACCATGGAAGGAATTCCGGGATCCCTGTTCCTACCTCTTGCACTGGCCATCGGATTCAGTATGATTGTTTCCTATTTCCTTGCACAGACTTTTGTTCCTGTAATGGCAAACTGGATTATGAAAGTGAAACACCACAAGGCAAAAGACGGTCATATCCTATCAGATTCTGAAGAACTTCAAAGAGCAGGATTAAGCGATGAAAGTGATACATGGAGTCAGAAAGAAATATTGCTGCAAAACGAAGACAGCAACCGCGACGGAAAAGTAAGCTTGTTTGAAAAAATCAGGTTCCGCTATCTAAAATTTTTAGACAGAATAATGCCCTACAGAAAAATCCTGGTTTCTTCCTATATTATACTGATGATGGCCATGGTTGCTTTATTCCTGAACAGTATCGGAAGAGATGTTTTACCACAGGTAAACGGGAATCAATTTCAGGTTAGAACAAGAATTCCTGACGGAACAAGGATTGAAAAGAATGAACTTCAAACCTTAAAGTTATTGGACGGAATCAAAGAAATTGTTGGGAAAGACAATGTTTCAATTACCTCTGCATATGTAGGAACACACCCTACTCTTTTCTCGGTAAGCCCGATTTATCTTTGGATGGCAGGTTCTCACGAAACTGTTTTACAGGTTGGTCTAAATGAAGACTATCACACCAATATGGATGATTTGAAAGACAAGATAAGAGATAAGGCAAAAAGCATTAATCCTGATATGAAATTATCTTTTGAACCTATTGAATTAACGGAAAAAATTCTTAGCCAGGGATCTCCTACTCCCATTGAAGTAAGATTATCCGGAAGAGATAAAAGTGTGAACGAAGCTTATGCTAAAAAAATAGAAGCCGAACTTAAAAAGATTCCCTATTTAAGAGATGTTCAGATAGGTCAGTCTATAAAATACCCTGCGCTTGACATCAATGTTGACCGTATTCGTGCCGCTCAGCTGGGTATTGATATGTCAGACGTTTCGCGTTCATTGGTAGCATCCACTTCATCATCAAGATTTACAGAAAAAAATATCTGGACAGATGAAAAAGCAGGTTACAGCTATAATGTTCAGGTTCAGATTCCTGAAAATAAAATGAACAGCAAAGAAGAAATTGCGGGAATTCCATTGCAGAAAAATGCCAACAGACCGAATCTGGGCGATGTGGCTACCATTAAAAACAGCTTCACGTATGGAGAAACCGATAACCTTGGCGCAATGCCAACCCTTACTGTTACCGCCAATCTTAATCATACCGATTTAGGAACCGCTTCAAAGGATGTTCAAAAAGTAATTGATCATATCGGAGAACTTCCGAGAGGGCTCAATCTCCAATTAATTGGTTTAAGCCAAACCTTAAATGAAACATTAAGCAGCTTACAATACAGTCTGATCATTGCTATTGTTGTCATATTCTTAATGCTTGCTGCCAATTTCCAGTCTTTCAAAGTTTCAGGCGTTGTATTGGTGACTGCACCGGCGGTTTTGGTAGGATCTTTAGCATTATTAATGATCAGTGGATCCACACTTAACCTTCAATCTTACATGGGAATCATCATGTCTGTTGGAGTTTCCATTTCAAACGCTGTCCTGTTGATTACTAATGCGGAACAATTAAGAAAGCATAATGGAAATGCCTTACTTTCTGCCAGAGAAGCCGCAGCGTTGAGGTTAAGACCTATTGTAATGACCGCATTGGCAATGGTTGTAGGTATGATACCTATGGCATTAGGACTTGGAGAAGCCGGAGATCAGGTTTCACCATTGGGAAGAGCGGTAATCGGAGGTTTGATAGCCTCTACATTCGCTGCCCTTTTCATCCTTCCGCTTGCATTTGCATGGGGACAAGGGAAAGCTACTACTCAAAGTGTTTCGCTTGATCCTGAAGATGAAGAAAGCATTCATTTTATTCCTGAAATTGTAAAATAACATTAAGCTATTAAAAATAAAAGATGAACAAATTATATAAATATTTAATTCCGGCAGTATTGATTTTCAGCCTTCAAAGCTGTGGTCATGAGGAAAAGAAGGAAGCTAAAAAGCCTGCTGAATCATCATCTCCGGAAATTGAAACCGTAAATCCTAAACAGGAAGACTTTTCTTCATCCACTGTTATTCCGGGAGAATTACAGCCTTACCAGAAAGTGGATGTTTATGCCAAGGTAAGCAGTTTTGTTAAAAAATTGTACGTGGATGTTGGAAACGAAGTAAAAGCAGGTCAGTTATTAGCCACCTTAGAAGCTCCGGAGATCAATTCTCAGCAAAGCGCTGCCTCATCAGCTTTAAAATCAAAAGAAGCCCTTTATATTGCGAGTAAAGCGAAATATAATCGGCTAAAGGAAACAAGCAAAACCCCCGGAACCATTTCAGCACTTGATCTGGAGCAGGCTTTAGCAGCACAAAAATCTGACCTTGCTCAACTGGAAGCGGCAAAAGCATCCTATCGTGAAGTAGCAGATGTTAAAAACTATTTGCAGATCAGAGCTCCTTTCAGTGGAAATATCGCCATCAGAAATGTAAGCGCAGGTGCTTATGTAGGACCTTCAGGAAAAGGGTCTGATCTTCCGATGTTCAGTCTTGTACAACAAGATAGACTTCGTCTGGTTGTAAATGTTCCGGAATCTTATACCGGATTATTGAATAAAAACGGAGATATTAAATTCTCTATTCAGTCTATTCCTGGTGAAACTTTCACAGCAAAAGTATCAAGATTCGCAGGAGCTTTAGACAACAAATTACGCTCTCAATGGGTAGAAATGGATGTTTATAACAAAGACAAAAGACTTCTTCCAGGAATGGTAGCCAACGTTATTCTTCCTTTAAGCGAAAACAGTAAATCATTGTCTGTCCCTACTTCTGCAGTGCTTAATTCTACTCTTGGAGTATTCGTCATTAAAATTGAAAAAATACGGCTCATTGGGTTCCTGTGACATCAGGGATTGCCAATGGCGAGACTACCACAATTATAGGCCCGGTATCTCCTGGCGATGTGATCGTTAAGAATGCATCAGAAGAAATCCGTGATGGGCAGAATATTAGAATTAAAGTCCCGAAATAGGCTTATAATCACCTATTTATTAACAAAAATTATAAGGTCTTTTTTAGACTTAAAAATTTAAAAAGAGTACTGATTCAGGATAAACTGAAATAAGTTTGTTAAAGAATCTTAATAAAAAAACCGCACACTTACCAAAAATAGGCTGTTGCGGTTTATTTTTCTTTAACATATGTAAATAATATGTTAAAATGTGTTAAAGTAAGAACCTGACAATTATCATAACAGGTCTCTTTTGCTTGGAATCTCTACTTTTGTAATGCTTTTGAAAATAAATATTCCTTTTTAACACGGATAATCAAATATATATGAAGAAAAGAGTTTTGTTTTATTTAGTTGCTTTAGTTACTACAGTATCATTGCAATCGTGTGCTACAAATTATGTGGTTTCAAAACCAGCAACTTACACAAAAGAATACAAAACAGATGCCAAACTAGCTTCTATAGATAACAAAAAAATGGAGCAGGATAAGCAAAAACTTATCGACTCTTTCCTGGCTGAAAAGGCTGCATCTATCGCTAGTGCTAAAAAAGCAATTAAAAATTCTGAGATTGCGAAAGTAATCAAACATAATAAAACCATTGACGGTATCCTTGAAGAAGCTGAAACATACCTTGGGACTCCTTACAGATACGGAGGGACAACCAGAAACGGTATAGATTGTTCAGCTTTTGTTCTTTCTGTATTCGGGGCAGCAGCAGGGCTTAGCTTACCAAGAGTAGCAGCTTCTCAGGCTCAGGAAGGTGAAAGAATTGAAAAAGGAGATCTACAGAAAGGAGACTTAATCTTCTTTTCTCATGGAAGAAGAATTTCTCACGTAGGTATTGTAGAAAGTGTTACTGAAGAGGGAGAGATTAAATTTATCCACGCAGCAACATCAAAAGGAGTAATGATTTCTTCACTGAATGATTCTTATTGGGGGCCTAAATTCAGATTCGCAAAAAGAGTGATCAACGAAGAAGGAGAAGCTTACAATAACTTAGCAGCCGCTACTGTTCCTACACCCGCAAATTTTTAATTTTATAAATAATTGATTTAAATAATGAAGCCATCAGAATTCTGATGGCTTTTTTATGTGTACTATTTAAATTAAGTTTCGGCTGAAGCCAATGGGAAATATATTTAAAGAAAAAGCGGGTTAAAACCCGCTCCTATTGATTCAATATCTGTATTTTTATACATGATCATTAAATAGCCGGAGAGATCAGCTGTTTTTA
Source organism: Chryseobacterium sp. CH21 (assembly GCF_004119445.1). Classification (GTDB taxonomy): domain Bacteria; phylum Bacteroidota; class Bacteroidia; order Flavobacteriales; family Weeksellaceae; genus Chryseobacterium. The sequence goes on from NZ_QICI01000045.1 coordinate 107,232, forward strand.
TCAATGTCAATATCCAGTTTATACAAGAGTCCATAGATTTCGGAAAGTGAAAATCTGGCCTTTTTAAGCTTATTTAAAGCCGGATCTATTGAATAATTAACCGAAGTTCGGAAATCTGCCTTTTCGAGGTTTGTACTATCGAAAACAGTGCCCGACAGATCACAGTTGCTAAAGACTGCATTTGATAAATCACATTCAGCAAAGTCTACTTCAATTAATTTAGAATTCTTGAAAACTGTTTTCTTAATGGAGGTCTTATAAAAAACTGAATTATTTAAAGCACTTCCTTCAAACTTGAACGAAAGGCCGAATGGATTACAGTCATTAAACTGAAGTCCAAACATTTTGCATTCTTTGAAAATTACATCATGAAACGCCGTCTTTACAAGCTTTGCCATGCTGAGGTTGCATTCGATGAATTCGCAGTCTGTAAAGATGAAACCAGATAGATTTGCATATTCGAAATTACAGTTTCTGAAGATACAGTTTTCGTACTCACACTTTTCAAAAGGATATTGCGTGAAATCTTTGTTCTCAAAGTTTTCGTCTGAGAAATAGGATTGTTTCATAAAAATTATATTGATGAAATTGATTTTTTCTTGCGTGGATTTTGCAAATTGGTCAAGCCTCCATCATCCAGCTTCTAACCCTCCTCTTTTACACTAAGCTATTCTTATCTGAATAATTAAGTTTAAAGAAAATAAAAGTCATCATCGAGAAGGCCAATAAAGAACTTCCTCCATAACTGAAATACGGAAGCGGAATCCCAACGGTCGGGAAAAGCCCCATAACCATCCCTAAATTGATCGAAAAGTGCATCAGCAGAATCGACGCAAAGCAATATCCGAATACGCGGTTAAAAGTAGATTTCTGCTGTTCTGCCAGATAATATATTCTTCCGATATAAATCATGTAGCACAGGATAAGAACTGCACTTCCTACAAAGCCCCATTCTTCTCCTACGGTACAAAAGATATAGTCGGTTTCCTGCTCCGGCACGAATTTCCCTTGGGTAACTGATCCCTCGCGGTACCCTTTCCCCCAGACTCCTCCGGATCCGATAGCTGTTTTGGAATATAACAAGTTGTAACCCGAAGTATCTCTGAATGCTTTTTCACCTTTATAAAGAACCTCAATTCTTTCTCTCTGGTGTTTAGGCAATTTTTCTAAAATATAAGGAGACCCGAAAGCCAGTCCGCACAACAACAAAATAGATCCTGAAATTCCTGAAATTGTAATCACATCCCAGGACATTCTATGATAGTTCATAGCAATCAAAACTCCGGCAATGATTAAAACAGCTACTGCCACATAAACAGGAGGAATTGCCAACGAAACAAGAAAAACTCCGGCAAAAATAAAACCAACAGTAAATAAAAGACCACTAAGCCCTTCTCTATATAACGCAATGAAGAATGCAATAAATACAAGCATGGAACCTACATCCGGAATGGCAAGAACCACTGCTGCCGGAATACCAATAATGGCTAAAGTCGTCCATAGAGACTTTTTATTTTTAAGATTAAAATCTGGCCCGGAAACATAATTCGCCAGCATCAATGCTGTACCAATCTTTGCAAACTCCACAGGCTGCATGGTAAAACTTCCAAATTTATACCAGTTCTTTTGCCCAAGGATTTCTTTACCAAACGGGAAAAGTCCTATCAACAGCAAAACACCGCCAATATAAATGATACCCGCCATATTCTCAAAAAACTTACTTCTACTAAAGAAGATGATAAGTCCAACGAATAAAGAGATACAGAAAAAGATTAACTGTTTCTCACCTAACTTCTGGTCAACACTGTAGATATTTGCAATCGCAAAAATGCAAAGCAGGAAGTACAGCCCAAGGCCCAGTTTATCTATTCCTTCTGTCCATTTCATTGCTTTACAGGTTTTTTAGCAGTATTATTTTTTTTAGTTTCCTCTTCTATCTTCTTTTGCAGTTTCGCTTTTTGCTGCTTTACCAGCTCCAGACTATCCTTTATTCTTTTTTGTTTAATTGAATCAGGTTTAGGATCAATATATAATCCTTTGCGTTTTAAATCTGCAATCCATTGTCTTTTGTATTCAGGCATGAAACTCGAAGTGATCATTTTTTGTAAAGATTTTCTCTTTTCAAATCACCTGTAATATATTTTTCAGCAATTACTGTACAAGCCGGCCCTGCCCATGTAGCTCCGAATCCGGCATGCTCCATTACAGCAACGACAACAATTTTTGGTTTATCAGCGGGAGCAATTAATACAAAGATAGAGTTATCCTTCCCTTGTGGAACCTGTGCTGTACCTGTTTTCGCTAATTGTGTAAAATCATTGGATTTCAAACCTCTTGCTGTTCCTCTCAAAACCACGGCTTCCATCCCTTTCAGAACTGGTTCGAAATGTTTTGGATCGACCAAAGTCTTATGTTTAACTTTAAATCTAGGATCAGGATTGGGTTTTCCGTCAATCGCTTTTACAATGTGAGGGGTGTAGTACCATCCTCTGTTAGCAATAGCCCCTACATAATTCGCCAATTGAATAGGCGTTACCAAAACATCTCCCTGCCCCATCCCATTGTAAATAGCACCGGTGGACATTTCATCCCAGTTTTTAAAATCAGTTCTTTGAGAACCACTGGCTTTCATGATGGCTTTAAATCTTTTTTCGTAAAAATCTCCTGAAGGGATTCTTCCTTTCGCCCCTACAGCAAAGTCATTATTCAGAAATTCCCCTACACCAAAGCTGCTCATGATCTTCTTCCATTCATCAACACCTTTTGAAGGATTTCCCGGATATTTTTTGATAATAGCTATAAATGCATAGGTGAAAAAACAGTTACTGGAAACCTGAATGGAAGGAATAAGCGGATCTGCTCCACCATGGCCTTTAATTCTTTTCCCTTTATAGAAAAATCCACCTCCACAAGGAAAAATAGTCTTTTCATCCATTACTCCCATCTGCATTGCTGCCAGGGCTGTTAATAGTTTAAAAGTTGATCCCGGGGGATATCCTGCCTGTAAAGAACGGTCAAAAGTAGGTTTATTCTCGTAAAGAGTATCTTTTGAAAGAGCGTATAAGTTTTTTGATTTATAAGGTCCGGTAAAAAGGTTCGGATCAATGTCCGGTCCTGTTGCTGCAACTAATACTTCTCCATTATTAGGATCTAAGGCAACAATAGCACCATGTTTATTGATCATCATTTCCTCTGCCGTTCTCTGAAGATCATAATCAATGGTTAAGGTAATATCTTTACCTGTAATCACATCCTTATCCAAAGATCCGTTTTTGTAGGAACCAATATTTCGGAGTCTGATATCTTTTTGAATGTATTTCACTCCTTTTATTCCACGAAGTTCTTTTTCATAGGACTTTTCAACTCCGGTTTTCCCGATAAAATCTCCCGGTAAGTAGTACGTAGAGTCTTTTTTAATTTCACGCTCATTTACTTCGCTGGTATACCCAAGAAGGTTACCTGAAGTGGAAACTTCATATTGACGTTGAGGTCTTTGTACAATATTAAAAGCGGGGTATTTAAAAATAATTTCCTGAACTCTTGCAATGTCTTCTCTGCTCAGATCCTTCAAGAATGTCATGGGAGTAAGTTTAGAATAATACTTCTCCTTTTTAATAACCTCAATTCTTTTGATAAAATCAGCCTTGGTGATCTTCATCAAATTACAGAATCCCAGCGTATCAAAATCAGGGCGCATCAAAGCCTGTGTAAAAGAAACTTCATATGCAGGCTGGTTTCCTACCATGATTTTACCGTTGCGGTCAAATATCACTCCACGCTGCGGAATAATGTATTCTGTTTTGATGGAGGTATTGGCAGCATTTAAGGCGTAGCGGTCTGTAAACAATTGCAAATAAGCAAGCCTCGCCACAAAAATAAGGGCGATGGTAACGAGGATGGAAAAAATTTTAAAATAACGTGTGTTCAAACTTTTTGTTTGATTTTAAATATTAATGCGTAGATGACTATAAAGATAAATGAAATTACACTTGTTACCAACACATTAAATAATATTTCAAAAAACCTGCTAAACTTAAAGAATTCGATATACTGTACTAAAAGCTGATGCAGGAAAATACTTGAAAATAAAAACAGCAAAAACTGCGCCCATTGAAGGGACTGAAAAGAGAAAAAGTCTGTAGACGTATCTGTGGAAGTCCTGAAGATCAACGTTCTGAAATAAGCAATCAACGTTGTGGCAAATGCATTGATCCCCCACGAATAGAGGAAACCATCAATAGAAAGTCCTATTAGAAAACTCAATGCCAGAAACTGAAATTTATTTCTAAAAAATGGATAGAACATGACAAATACAGGATATAATACCGGAGTATATTTCCCGAAAAGCGTAATCCTGTTCAAAACAAATATCTGTAATGCCACAAGAAAAATCATGATCAATATATCGGTAAATAAAGTCCTGCTAATCATTTTCTTTTTTTATTACAGCCTGCATAGTGTCCTGAATCTTCTGCACTTCTGCTTTCTTAAGATTCTTCACTACATACACTTTATTCAACGCTCCCATTTTTTCACTCAGCTCTACGGAAATATCCCAGAAGCCGGTTTTATTATCTACAGAATATCCGGCAATAGTACCAATGGTAACACCTTTAGGAAAGATGGCGGATTTACCGTCAGTAACAACCGAATCTCCTACTTTCAGTGCGACATATTTTGGAATGTCTGCAAGATGCATCACTCTGGAGTTATCTCCATTCCATGTTAAAGTACCAAAATATCCTGAGTTTTTGAGTGCTGCATTAATTCTGATCTTGTTTACACTTAAGACTGACTGAACTAATGCATAACTGTCTGTAGAATTGATTACAATTCCCGCAATACCTCTTGGCGCCATTACCCCCATTTGAGGAAAAACTCCGTCTCTACGCCCACGGTTGATTGTAAAATAGTTATTTCTTCTATTGATACTGTTGAAAACAATTTCTCCATCAACAAAAGTATAGATCTGCCCTCCACCAATGGTATCATGAACTCTTTTGAAAACAGGATTTTTTGCTCCGTCTTTTCCGTAGAGTTCAGTCATAAGGGCTTTATTCTGAACTACAAGATCTTCGTTGATCTGTTTTAGCTTCAGATAAGAAACTCCTTCATCAATATATCCGGAAACCCAGGAATTAAAAGCAGCCGTCTGCCCCGCTATCCAGGATTTCTGCATGGCATTTCTGGAGAATATCAAAACCAGAGCAATAATTTGCAGGAATATAAAGAAGACGAAAAGAGTATTCTTCGAAAATAATCTCAGCAAAAATCCCATTCAGATATAAAGTCGTAAAAAGTTAAAATTATTTAATTAAGAAATTGAACTTATCCATATTCTTAAGAGCAATACCTGTCCCACGAACTACAGCTCTCAACGGATCTTCAGCCACAAATACAGGAAGACCTGTTTTTTTGTGAATTCTGTCCGCAAGACCTCTTAATAACGCTCCTCCTCCGGCAAGATAAATACCTGTTTTATAAATATCCGCTGCCAATTCCGGTGGTGTAAGAGATAATGTTTCCATTACGGCATCCTCAATTCTGATAATCGATTTGTCTAATGCTCGTGCGATCTCTTTGTATCCAACCATAATTTCTTTAGGCTTCCCTGTAATAAGGTCTCTACCTTGTACCGGGATATCCTCGATATCTACATCAAGATCTTCTACTGCAGAACCTACTTCAATTTTGATTCTTTCAGCTGTTCTTTCTCCGATATAAAGATTATGGTGAGTTCTTAAGTAATAAGCAATATCATTGGTAAATACGTCTCCGGCAATCTTCACAGATTTATCACATACGATACCTCCTAAAGCAACTACAGCAATTTCCGTAGTACCACCACCTATGTCGATGATCATATTTCCTTCAGGCTTCTGTACGTCTATCCCTACCCCAATTGCAGCAGCCATTGGTTCGTAGATCAATCTTACTTCTTTTGCATTTACTTTCTGAGCAGAGTCTCTTACCGCTCTTTTTTCAACTTCAGTAATACCAGAAGGGATACAGATTACAATTCGTAATGCCGGTTGAATGAATTTACCTTTGATTCCAGGAATTTTCTTGATGAATTCCTTAATCATGTGCTCAGAAGCGTGGAAATCAGCAATAACCCCATCTTTCAAAGGACGGATTGTCTTGATATCCTCGTGAGTTTTACCCTGCATATGCTTGGCCTGCTCTCCGACGGCAATCGGCTTACCCGATGAACGTTCAATTGCAACAATTGAAGGTTGATCAATAACAATTTTATTATTATGGATGATTAGGGTATTAGCAGTTCCAAGGTCTATCGCAATTTCTTGCGTAAACATATCAAATAAACTCATATTTTTCTTCTGATTTTAAGTTTACAAAGATATAAATTTAACACTACTAAAGAAATTTCCCACCAACTTAATTTGGTTAAAATTTTATTAAAATTTATAATTCTTTATTAACTTTTGGTTTAGACATTTACAGAGTTTGATTTCAACTAAAATTAATGGGGCATCAAAAGGGCTAAAAAGCGGAGTTTCAAAAGGCTAAAAAGGCTAAAAAAAGTTGAGAAATTCAAGCTTAAAAAGTAGGGATAAGCACAAAATCAAACTCGCAAAATATTTCGAATTGAATTTAAAAAGTAATTTATTTTACCATTTTACATTTTGAATTTCGGCCATACGTCTTTGCTTCCCTCTTATAGTTTTTTACGATAATTATCATATACAGTATCTGAGAATGGTTAATTAAAAAAAGCGTAAATTTGCGACTGCTTATGTTACAGTATTCCAACATCCATCAAACGTCGAATTTTGCCGTGCTTTCCATAAGCTACGAGAAAGCCGATGTAGAAACGAGAGGAAAGTTTGCATTCTTTGATGAAAACATTAAAAACTTTGTATCCAGAGTCCATAACGAAGACCTGGGTGATGCATTTGTAGTTTCTACCTGTAACAGGACCGAAATTTATACCACTTCTCCCAATTATCTTTTAGTGGCTGAAGAGTATTGTAAAACCATTGGAGTACATCTTACGGATTTCCTTCAGTTTGCCAATATCTTAACTAAAGAGGAGGCTCTTATCCATCTTTTCAGAGTAGCGGCTGGTCTTGAAAGTCAGATTATCGGAGATTTTGAAATTATCGGTCAGATCAAAAAAGCATACAGCCGTTTCAAAAAAGAGAGACAAAATTCTAATCCATATCTGGAAAGAGCCATCAATGCAGCGATCCAGATTTCGAAAAGAATAAAAAATGAAACCGGTATTTCCAATGGAGCAGCTTCTGTTTCTTATGCGGCGGTTCATTATATTTTAAACAGCCAGAAAAGAATTGCTGAGAAAAACATTCTTCTTTTGGGGGTAGGTGAGATTGGACAGAATACTGTTGAAAATCTGGTAAAACACGTCTATCAGCCAAAAATCAAAATTGCCAACAGAACTCAGGAGAAAGCTGAAAAGATTTCCCAGAAATATAATATTCCTCATGTTGATTATTCTGATTTTGACAAGGAATTAAAAAACACAGATATTCTTATTGTGGCAACAGGAGCCAAACATCCTATTGTCAACCAGTCCCATTTCCCGAACGGAAAAGAAACTCTGATTATCGACCTTTCCATCCCGCACAATGTTGAAAAAAATGTTACCGAAAATGAAAATGTAACATTGATTGATGTGGATGAGCTTTCAAAACAGATCCAGGAAACGATTCAACAGCGTGAAAGAGAAATTCCAAAAGCTGAAAAAATCATCAAGGAACTGATGAAAGAATTTATTGAATGGGAGAAAAAGAGAAAACTGGCACCCAATATTCATCATTTCAAAGCAGTTTTAAAGAATATGGAACGCAATGAAATGCATAATTTTTATAGAAAGAATAAATACATAAACATCACGGACATGGAACTTTCTGACAAAATGATCCAGAAAATCACCAACCGTTTTGCAAAATATATCATTGACAACCCTTTAAAAGCCGAAGAAATTAGTAAATTAATGCACGAAATATTAGTTGAACAACCAAACAACGAATTCAATGAAAAGCATTAGAATCGGAACGAGAAATTCCGCACTTGCACTTTGGCAGGCTAGAGAGGTTGCGAGGCACCTTCAGAACAAAAATTATTTAACGGAAATTGTTCCTATCGTTTCTTCTGGCGATAAGAACCTTAATCAGCCACTCTATTCTCTGGGAATTACTGGGGTTTTCACAAGAGACCTTGATATTGCCCTACTGAATGATGAGATTGATATTGCCGTACATTCTTTAAAAGATGTTCCTACTCAATTGCCTCAAAATATTGAGATGATCGCTTACCTGGAAAGAGATTATCCACAGGACATTCTGATCAGAAAAGAATCTGCAAGGAATAAAGAATTCCATGAGCTCAAACTTGCTACCAGCAGTTTGAGAAGAAGAGCTTTCTGGCTGAGAAATTATCCGAATACCGATTTTTCGGATATCCGTGGAAATATTCAGACAAGGCTTCAAAAACTGGAAGACGGAGATTTTGATGCCACCATTTTATCTTTGGCGGGAATCAAAAGAATGAAAATGGAAATTGATTATGAAATGCTTCCATTAATGATTTGCGCACCATCTCAAGGGGTAATTTCCGTAGCCGGACATACCGACAAACCGGAGATCAATGAGATTGTAAGCCAGATTAACCACAAGCAGACTCAGATCTGTGTAGAAATTGAGAGAAACTTCCTGAGCACTTTAGAAGGAGGTTGTACAGCACCTATCGGAGCTTTTGCTGAAATCATCGGAGATCAGATCCGTTTTAAAGCAGCACTTTGCTCTCTGGACGGGAAAAACTGTATTGCTGTGGATGAAAGCTTTGAATATACCCCAAGTGAGAATTTCGGAGAAAAGTTTGCCAAAGTTGTTCTTGAAAATGGAGGGAAAGAATTAATGGCAGAAATCAAAAGTCAGATTTAAAAAACTTCCATCATCCAGCTTCAAACTTCAAAACATGAAAATCTTATTTACCAAAAATATAGACCAGACGATTATATCCAAAGAATTAGGAGAGGATATTTTGGTTGACTGTGTGGAGGTAATTAAGACCAAACCTATTATGATCAGCCCTTTTGATCTGAAAAATTATTCTTTGATCTTCACCAGTTCGAATGGAGTTATTTCATTTTTCAAAAACAGGTTTAAGCCCAATGAAAATTTTACGGCCAAAAATTACAACAAGATCTATTGCGTAGGTGAAAAAACGAAGAGAGAACTGAGAAAGCATGGCTTCGGAACTTTTAAAGTACTGAAAAATGCAGAAACCCTTTCCAGATTTATTATCGGAAAATGCCAGCACGAACAGTTTCTTCATTTCTGTGGTAATCTCGCCATCAATGTCCTGGATAAGGAGCTTCCTTTACAAAACATTAAGTACAAAAAAGTTACGATATATAACACTGAGGAAACTCATCCTATAATAAATGAAAAATATCATGCTGCAGTATTTTTTAGTCCGAGCGGAGTTCGTAGTTTTGCAAGGCGAAATTCTCTGGCAGGTATGAAGCTTTTTTCAATTGGCGAAACTACTTCCGGAGAGTTGAGAAATTATACTCAGGAAGACATTTTTACTTCTGAAGAAAATACGCTGACTTCTATCTTTGAACTGATCAGAAGGGAGATCAGAAGTAGAATTTAGAATATCTGTTACCAGAATATTACTGGTAATATTAGTTTAAATAGATTATGATTAAAAACGACCTATATTTAAAAGCACTTCGCGGAGAAACCGTTGAAAGACCTCCTGTCTGGATGATGAGGCAGGCTGGAAGATATCTGCCGGAATTCATTGCTTTAAGAGATCAGTATGATTTCTTTACAAGATGTCAGACCCCTGAGCTTGCTGCTGAGATTACCATGCAGCCTATCCGCAGATTTCCTTTGGATGCAGCGATTCTGTTTTCTGATATCCTGGTAGTTCCACAGGCCATGGGAATTGATTTCAAAATGAAAGAATCTGTTGGACCTTGGTTAGACACCCCTATCAGAACAATGGAACAGGTTCAGAATATTGAAACTCCGGATGTGAATGATACTTTAGGCTACGTTTTTGATGCTATTGAGCTTACACTTCAGAAACTGGACAATGATATTCCATTGATCGGTTTTGCCGGTTCTCCATGGACTATTCTTTGCTACTGTGTAGAAGGAAAAGGAAGTAAAGCTTTTGATATTGCAAAATCTTTCTGTTTCCAACAGCCTGAAGCAGCACATTTATTATTACAAAAAATTACTGATACTACTATAGCTTATTTAAAGAGAAAAGTAGAAAAAGGAGTTTCTGCAGTACAGGTTTTCGATTCTTGGGGAGGAATGCTTTCTCCTACAGATTATCAGGAATTCTCATGGCAGTACATCAATCAGATTGTAGAGGCATTAAGCCCGCTCACTCATGTTGTAGTATTCGGAAAAGGATGCTGGTTTGCACTGGAAGATATGACGATGTCTAAAGCTTCTGCTTTGGGTGTAGACTGGACGATTAAACCTGAATTCGCAAGAACTTTAACGAACCATACGATGACTCTGCAAGGTAACTTTGATCCTGCAAGACTTCATTCAACACCTGAGACGATCAAGAAAATGGTGAATGAGATGATCAACCGTTTCGGAAAAGACAGATATATTGCTAATTTAGGTCACGGAATTCTACCTAACGTTCCTGTTGAAAATGCTGAGGCATTCATCAGAGCAGTCGTTGACTGGAAACCTAATTTATAAGATAATTTCTCTTAAAAAATATACAAGCCTTGTTATCAAATAACAGGGCTTTTTTATGATCATTAATTTTTCTGTAGCTTTTTATTTATTTCTTTATATTTGATTACAAACACTTTAAATCATTATTATGAAAAAACTAAACAAAGAAAAATTGAAAACCATCGTAGCAGGAGGAGAAATCTGCCTGGAATGCGCTATCGGATATTATCAGGTTATTATTGATGGCCGATGCTATTGTGTTCCCATGGATTAATAAAAAAAGCAGCTATTAAGCTAGTCATGGTCGGAAGAAATTTCCGACCATTTTTTATGTTTTAAGTTTTGAAGACTTTTGCAGGATCACCCCCCGCAAATATTATTAAAATTGCGGTAATCATATCCCGAAGTTCCATAGCGATGCGTCTTTTAGCTGTTTTATATCCTAAATTGTTTACTTTTTTGTAAATCAAGAGCAGCATAGAAGCAATCATTGTCATGTAGAGCATTACTTCAATTCCGTTT
>NZ_QICI01000078.1 GCF_004119445.1 Chryseobacterium sp. CH21
TTTTTCCGGAATTGATGGGACCATGAAAATAGATAATGACCCATCACCTTCAGGCCAGACAATCAATGTTACTGCTTCCGGACATTATTATTTTAATGGAACCCTATGGCTAGCAACTGGTGGATCTGGGAATGTGAATATCTATAATGCAGACGGAACACTTACTGCCAATAGATTTGTCACGATGAATTCCAATGTATTAAGTTTTTTCCGGAATTGATGGGACCATGAAAATAGATAATGACCCATCACCTTCAGGCCAGACAATCAATGTTACTGCTTCCGGACATTATTATTTTAATGG
>NZ_QICI01000030.1 GCF_004119445.1 Chryseobacterium sp. CH21
GAGTTATTGTTAAAGTTAACCTGTTGGAATAAACTCCATCTGTCACCAATTGTTTTTACTTTTTTGATCTGTCCTTCACCAAGGTCTATTTTGGTTTTCTGATCCTCAGGAAGCTCTTCTTTGTCATCTACGTATAGAGAAGCTAATACCACATCATTCTGTAATATTGGTAAGATGTCTGGCTCGCTCCATACGAATTCCTCCATTTTTCTACAGTTTTCACATCCGTATCCAGTGAAGTCAATCAGGATGGGTTTATCTTCTTTCTTGGCAAGTTCTATTGCTTTGAAGAAGTCGTGTTCAGGATGCATTCCTAAAATTCCGTCTTTTTCATCGTGGAAATAGCTTACGTTTAGTGGAGGTAAAATTCCACTTAATAATTGAAGTTTCGGACGGTCAGAAGGGATTAAGCCTTGAACTAAGTAAATCACAAAACCAATTCCCAATACACCCAATATTTTTCTTGTGATAGAAATTTTAGGCTTTTTATCATCGTGAGGGAATCTGATCAATCCTAACAGATATATCGCTAATCCTAATGCAATGATGATCCAGATTGCAATGAAAAGTTCTCTTTTTAAGAAGAATGTTTTAGATACAAGATCTGCTTTAGATAAGAATTTCAATGCTAACGCCAGTTCTACGAAACCTAAAACTACTTTTACCGTATTCATCCATCCTCCGGATTTTGGAAGACTTTGTAATGCCTGCGGGAATAATGCCAGCAAGCCAAAAATAATAGCCCATGCCAGCCCGAACCCTGCCAGTGCAAATGTCAACAGCATAGGAACGTTTGTAGAACCTGTTACTGCACTTCCCAATAAGCTTCCTAAAATAGGTCCTGTACATGAGAAAGAAACAATCACCAACGTCAAAGCCATGAAGAAAATACCGATAATTCCTCCTGCTTCTTCCGCTTTAGAAGATTTGTTGGCGATGGAACTTGGTAAAGTGATATCATAATACCCGAAGAAACTTCCGGCAAAGAAGATGAATATAATAAAGAAGGCAATATTAAGCCATACGCTGGTAGAAATCTCGTTGAAGATATTTCCGGCGATTCCGTCAATAATGTGGAAAGGAATACTTAATAAAACGAAGATCAGAAGAATGAAAAACCCATAAATAAGAGCATCTCTTTTCCCTTTTGCTTTGTTCTTACTTCCTTTGGTAAAGAATGAAACCGTAAGCGGAATCATTGGGAAAACGCAAGGTGTAAGCAAAGCGATTAAGCCTCCGATAAATCCTAAGAATAAATACGTCCAATAGTTTTCATCCACTTTGGTAGAAGCTGTACCACAATCCGTTAATGGTTTTTTGAAATCAATGGTTGCAATTTTCAGCTGCTTAGGATCTAGTTTTGAAGTTTCTGTAATCGTTGCTTCTGTTTTTGCAGGATTTTCAGTAACTGTTTCTGTTGTTTTTACAGAATCTTTTGCTGGAGTTGCTGTTTCCTCAGTGGCAACCTCTTCCGTTGCCCCTTTTGGCGTAACTTTTTGGTTAAATTCTAAGGTATTGGGAGCCAGACAAACTCTGTCATCACAAGTTTGGTAGGTAATCTCAGAAGTGACATCCGCAGGCTTTGTTGGATCTTTTAATTTAAATTTTTGCTTAAATCCGGCAGAATTGGAGTAGAAAACAATTGTTCCCCCAAAAGCTTCAGAAAATTCTTCATGCTTTTTACCTACTTCGGTAAATTTCCCGATCAATTCAATATTCTTTCCTGTTACTTTATACTCAGTGGGAATTCCGGTATCTTCCGGTAAATCTTTTGAGTAAATGTGCCA
>NZ_QICI01000044.1 GCF_004119445.1 Chryseobacterium sp. CH21
AGATAAAAGTGTTTCATCTGAAATTTCCCGTAAAACTTCCAAAATTCTTCCGTAATTTGCAATTAAGTTGTTCATTGTAAATGTTTTGTAGCAAAAAAATTACTGGTTTTCAATCGAATGAACAACTTATTTTTTTGCATTCATAATGCACAACGGGTTACTGTTATAATAAAGTATCATTACAAATCAAGCATCTGAATGAATCTATTTACATCAAAACTAAAAATTTCCTTATTGATCATCTACTTCATTGTTCATCAAAGCTGTCTAGCTCAGAAAAAAGATGAAATTCATTTGGTGTATAAGGATATTTTTTATCATGATAAAGTAATTGATAGAATTAAATCTTATGATAGCAAAACCGCAATCTATCAAGTAAAACAATTATATCCCGATGGAAATTACAAGATAAAAACAGTGACATTAAATCTGACAACAAAAACATTAAAGACATTTATAATTTGTATTTAAAACTACAACCTAGAAATTTGCACAATTGTACATTTAATGATAATAATGAACTCTTCTTAAGTTCAACAATCAGTTTTAATAAAAATGAAAATGTGGATAATTTACCATGTAATATCGATTGGGAAGACAAAGAGAAGTATAATCAAATTGAAACAAAACTATATGAATTTATTTTACCTACGTATAGGTTACAATTTCCGGATGAATCTGTACAGAAGTAATATCAAAGCTTCAGATATGTTAGCAAAACAATAAGTATCATCAATCCCCCAATCATTTGGGGGATTTTTATTTCACAAAAAAGCCACCGCAAAAGCAGTGGCTAAAAATCAAATCTAATTATAAGTATGTCCCCTTATAAGTTCGGGTTGTTTTCAGATCATCTTTGTGGAATACTGAATAAATAATAACTACTGTTTGGTGTGAACCCATTAATTAGTAATCAAAAGCTTAATTTTGCACACTAAATGAAATATTTTTTATTTATACCTTTTATGATCTATCAGTTTTTGAAAAAGCGAAATAAAACTGATAGCGATGCTTATATGAATAGCATTCTCATTTTTTTTATATATACATTCCTCTATACTTTTTTTTAATCCCTCAAAGTGTAGATTTTGTATTTATTATAATCAATAAAATTTCTACTGTTCTGGGATTTTCAACGAATAATAAGTTGGTGAAATATGCATTTTTCATTATATTAACAATACCCTTTTTTGCTTTTATTAGAAAAAAAAGGTTGGATACTATAAAATTTAATGACTTTGAATATAAAATAGCTTACGTACTCACAGGTTTTATCCTCTGGTTTCCTATAGCTTTGTTTATTTTTTTACTTATTAAACTTTTACTAGTTGAAAATAAAGTAGTATAAATTTAAAATCTACGAGTTAAAAATTATTATTTATTCTCGAAAAAGGTTGATTAATTTAATAGTGTAATATATTTAAATCAGAATAGGAAGATTCCTATTCTGATTTTGTTTTTTACAGTTTTTTATTAAAAAAGCCACCGCAAAAGCAGTGGCTAAAAATCAAATCTAATTATAAGTATGTCCTCTTATAAGTTCGGGTTGTTTTCAGATTCTCTTTGTGGAATACTGAATAAATAATAATTACTGTTGGGTGTGAAAGCCGATTTATCCGGGAAATCAAGAACAGAATGTCCTTTACCGTCTACGGTTTTCACTGTTCCGTCCGGTGTAGTGATCTGTACTTTTATCGGTTTGCCATCTGCATCTACAAATGGCTTTCTTACCACTGTACCCTGCGTTCTGATAATATCTGAAAGGGAGAATCCTTCTCCGAATAATTCTTTTCTTCTTTCAATTAAAACAGCATCTATCACCGCGTTCTGAGATAATGAACCATTATAAATATTGGCATTTCTTGCTGATTTCAACTGATTCAGAACTGCTACAGCTTGAGAAACATTTCCGTTTCTGGCTTCAGCTTCAGCTTCAATCAGATACATTTCCGCAGCTCTCATGTACACAATATCTGCAATAAGGGTTGGTTTAAATTTAAACTTAGCATATCTCAGCAATCCTTCTCTTCCTTTCTGTCCGTCCCATGAAAACAACTGGGATCTGATATCATTGGCATCAAAAAGGTCTTTAAAATAAGGATCCGCCATAAAGCTGTAATAATAACTTCCTGATGATGATACATCCAGATAATGGAAGGCATAGCTCGCATCAGACTGCTCCTGAGTTTGTGCATGCCCCCAGATCCATTCAACATTGTTGATATCATTGAAGCCATCTTTATATTTTTCCGGAGCCATTAAAGGAGAACCTTCTCTTGCAATTTTGGCCGATGCTGAAGCTTTACTCCATTCACCGGTATTCAGGTAGGTTCTTGCTAAAAGTCCGTTCACAACAGCACGGTTGATCTTATCCTTATTATTTCTTGTATAGCTTTTCAACAGGTTATCCGCATCGGTAAGATCACTTTTAATCAAAGTATAGATTTCCTCAAGGCTCGCTCTTTTCTTCCCTACTGTACTTGTTGTGGAAGGTTCAGTGTAAATGGGAGCCGTTAAAGCTGTTTTGTCTTTCAGGTAGCTGAACTGATAAAAGCTCGCCAGATTCAGATAACAGAAAGCACGTAATGCTTTCGCCTGTCCTTTCACCTGATTCTTTTTCTCCTGGCTACCTTCTGTTCCATCAATTCTTGTAATCACATTATTCATATTATTGATGGTAGAATACAACATAGTCCAGATAAACAACGGACGGCTTGCTGTAGTGTTCACCATCTCTGTGAAAGCATAAGTAGAAGCAAAACCATATTTATTAGTCAACACTGCTACATCACTTCCCATCGCATCACTGGCTCTTAGAACAGTGGAGTAACCGATATTAGCATACGTTGTCCCGTCATTATTAAATTTTGCCCAGGTACCATTCACCACTGTTTCGGCACTTTCGGCGGTTTTGAAAACCTCCACACTGTTAGCCTGATCCGTTGGCGCAGTATCCAGATCATTTTCACAGCTTGTCAGCGACAAAAACCCGATGAGTGCAAACGATATATATTTTAATTGTTTCATTGTTTCAATTTTATAAAAGATTAAAGAGTTGCCTGAAGACCGAAAGTGATGGTTCTCATTGCAGGATATCTGTAATACGTTGTTCCGTCCAAAGCCTGCTCAGGATCCATTCCTTTATGTTTATAGAAAGTCAGAAGGTTTTCTGCCTGAATATAAATTCTGAACTTTTTAAGTCCGATTTTCTCAAAATAAGATTCAGGAAGGGTGTATCCTAAGCTTACATTTTTAAGTCTTGCATACGTTCCGGAATATAAAAATCTGGAAGATGTTGATGTCCAGTTATTTGTTGTTGTACTTAATCCAGGAACATCCGTGTTAGGATTATCTGGAGTCCATCTGTTCAGCATTTCTGCGCTCCATGCGCGTCCTCCTGCACTTCCGTTATGCATGATCGAAGTATAGTCATTATCCAAAATTTTGCCTCCTATTTTGAATGTCAATAACCCTGAGAAATCAAAATTCTTATAATTGATACTTGTACTGATTCCTCCCGTCAGTTTAGGTAAGGCAGAACCTTGCAACAGTTTTGTAGCTTTTGAATATTCTGACGTCGTTCCTTCCACTGAGTTTCCGCTGGCATCTGTAGTAACTGTTTTCCACAGCGGCTTTCCATTGCTTGGATCTACCCCGGCCCATTCAGGAATAAAGAAATCATATACAGAACCTCCTACTGTTAATAACTTAGTTCCCACCACAAGAGAACCTCCGGGTAATTTGGTTACTTTATTGTTTAAAGTACTCAAGTTCACATCTACATTCCACTGGAAATCATCTGTCTTAACTGGGGTTGTGAATAATGAAAATTCAAACCCTGTATTCTGAATGGTTCCGATATTCGCAGGATAATCACTGATTCCCAGAGATGGTGCCACCGGCATGTTAAACAGAAGATCCTGGCTTTTTCTTTTAAAATATTCTATATTTCCTTTAATTCTGTTATTCAGAATAGCGAATTCCAATCCTACGTTTAAATTAAGATTGGTTTCCCATTTCACATTATTGGTAGACGTTTTCTCCAGTGTTGTCCCTGGTTCACCACCAAGGCTGATAAATCTGTATAGTTCCTGATATGCGTAATAAAGCGGCTGCCCGTTAGGTCTAAGCAATTTATCATTCCCCTGACCTCCATAGCTGGCACGCAATGTCAATTGATTGAAGACATTCAGGCTTTTAATAAATTCTTCATTGGATATCTTCCATGAACCTCCTACTGACCAGAATCTTCCCCATCTGTTATCTTTTGCAAATCTTGAAGAACTGTCTGCTCTTCCTGAAGCTGACAGGAAATAGGTATTATTATAGTCATATTCTACTTTTCCAAGGAAACTTAATAAGCTTAATTTATTACTGTTTCCGCTGAAGCTTCCTAATAAAGAGGCTGCATCCGGCTCATAGTAATAAGGCAGTGAGAACTGACTTCTTGTTCCGGAAATCGTCTGATAATCGTATTTATAGAATTCATGTCCTGCCAAAGCATTGATGTGATGTTTTCCAAATTTCTTATCATAGGTAAGAATATTACTGGTTGTATAAGAAAGCGTTCTTGTATTGGTTTTCGTCACCGAGCCTCCTATTTCGGCACCTTGCCCCAACAATGGATTTGAATAATAATGTCCATTATAATTCACCAAATCAACAGAAAAACTTGTTTTGAATTTCAACTCTGGTAAGAAGGTCAATTCCATGAATCCTTTTCCTGAGAAGTTATCTTCTTTATTATCATTTTTATCTAAAGGCAGTGTTGCTGCAGCATTCTGATTCTGAAGAGCATTCGTAGGTCTGTATTTTCCAAAATCATAAATCGGGTTTCCATCAGATCCCAAAATATAAGTACCATCCGGATTTCTTTCATAATAAGGATAAAATGAAGGAATAAATCTTGCCGCATTGATGATGTTGCTCGCCTTGGAATCTGAAGAAGTAGGAGCCTGCTGAATACTGTTTGTATAATTTAAGTTCACTCCGACATTCAGCCATTTTTTCACTTCAGAATTGATCTTTAATCTGGTGTTGTATCTTTTATATCCTGATTCTATCGCCATTCCTTTATCATCCAGATACCCCAGTGAGAAGAAATAATTGCTTTTCTCGCTTCCTCCACTGATGTCTAGATCTACCTGATTTCTCGAAGCTACTCTTTGCAAAATGTCTCTCCAGTCGTCATTCCAAAGTGCCGATGCACCAGGTAATAGTTTTCCATCTGTTCCTACCGGCTTAGGGTAAGCAGTTCCATATGGATTGATGCCCAATGAAGAAACAAGGTTGTCCGTTGCCATCTGAGCCGCTTGCTGAGCATTCACTTTTCCAGATTGATATCCGTTTCTCAACGCTTCCCAATACAATTGGAAATACTGATCTGTATTAACCTGTTCATAATCTTTCACCGCTCTTCCGGAGAATCCCTGACTGATATTAAAATTGACTCTGGCTTCTCCTTTTTTACCAGACTTTGTGGTGATGATGATAATTCCGTTAGCTCCTCTTGATCCATACAAAGCACTTGCTGTAGCATCTTTCAGAACACTGATGGATTCAATATCGCTTGGGCTGATAGAGTTCAGATTTCCGTCAAAAGGAATCCCATCCACTACATATAGCGGATCACTGGAAGCACTTATGGAACCAATTCCTCTGATTCGAATGGTTGAAACTGCACCAGGCTGCCCAGATGCGCTGGTCGTTTGAATTCCTGCAACCTGTCCTTCCAATGCTTTGGTAATATTGGTGACAGGTCTGTTATTAATTTTATCACTTGAAATGGTTGCTACGGAACCGGTATAGCTGTTTCTTTTAGCTTTTCCATAGGCTACCACTACTACTTCATCAATCTCCTTTTCATGAAGGCTATCTTTTTTCGGCTTGGAATTCTGTGCATTCATACTGGTCACTCCAAGAAAAAAAGCAGCAACCGGAGGTATCCAAGCTTTAGAATTGAATAAATTTTTGCTAATCATAATCAATTTTATTTATCATATATTAAAATTTAGCCCTTTGCAGAAAAGCCAGCAAAGGGCATCGATAAATACGATAAACCAAATGCTTATTTCTCCTAAAAAGGCTGAATGTAACACCTTGCCCCACGGGTAGGTTGTCAAGATCTCACAGGGTCAGTTCCCTCCATCTTTCTTTATAAGCCGATCGAAATATGGTTGCAAAGCTAAAAACTTTTAGTCTACAAAACAAGTAGACTTATTTGTTTTTCATGATAATTTTTCAAAAATTAACGTAAATTTTTAATAAAACTCCCTACAACAAAGTGTTACACTCCTTATCATTTTATCAGACATGATAAATATCATTATTAATAATTCAATTAACGAAAAGCGAATCAATGAAGAAATTTTTGACCATTAATTAAAAAAAGTTTTTAATTTTATAGTATGAAAGTTTTGATCATCAATGGCCCTAACCTTAATCTGTTAGGCACAAGAGAACCGGAAATCTATGGAAATGTTTCTATGGAAAGCTATTTGGAGATATTAAAATCCGAGTTTCAAACTCATGAATTAAAATATTACCAGTCTAATATTGAAGGAGAGCTTATCAACAGACTTCAGGAGGATGATTTTGATGCAGTAGTAATCAATCCGGGAGCTTTTACTCATTATTCTTATGCTATTGCAGACTGTCTAAAAAATATCAGGAAACCAAAAGTAGAAGTTCATATCAGTAATATCTACAAAAGAGAGGAATTCCGACAAAAATCTGTAACAGCAGCTAATACGGATGCGGTTTTATCTGGTTTTGGAATGGATGGGTATAGATTGGCTTTATTGAGTTTAAAATAAGTTTTTAACCACAGATTGCACAGATTTTCACAGATGCATATGGATAATTAGAAGATAATTTATGAAGATAAAGGATAAGATTTAATATAAACATCTTAACTGAATCTGCGGAACAAAAATAAAAAAGCCTCATCGATGATGAGGCTTTTTGTATGTTGATAGGTAACTATTAGATAGTCTGTTCCTGCAATTGAGGTCCTGAAGCAATTAATTTCTTACCTTCTTCAGTATCACAATATTGCTCAAAATTTTTGATATATCTTGAAGCAAGATCTTTTGCTTTTTCTTCCCATTCTGAAGCATTTTCATAGGTATCTCTAGGATCTAAAATACCTGTAGAAACATTTGGTAATTCAGTAGGAATCTCAAGGTTCATGATTGGAACCTGAGTTTTTGGAGCATTATCAATAGAACCGTCAATGATAGCATCAATAATTGCTCTTGTATCTTTCAGAGAGATTCTGCTTCCGGTACCATTCCAACCTGTATTTACTAAATAGGCTTTAGCACCATGTTCCTGCATTTTACCGATCAATGTTTTAGAATACATTGTTGGGTGTAATGTAAGGAATGCTTCACCAAATGCAGGTGAGAAAGATGGTTGAGGCTCTGTAATTCCTCTTTCAGTTCCTGCTAATTTTGAAGTATAACCGCAAAGGAAATGGTATTGAGCCTGATCTTCATTCAGGATAGAAACCGGAGGAAGTACTCCGAATGCATCTGCTGAAAGGTATACGATCTTCTTAGCATGACCTGCTTTAGAAGGCAATACAATTTTGTTGATATGATAGATTGGATAAGAAACTCTTGTATTTTCTGTGATAGATCCATCAGTATAATCTGCTACTCCATTGTTCACAACAACGTTTTCAAGAAGTGCATCTCTTTTGATCGCTCTGAAAATATCCGGTTCTTTTTCTTCTGATAAGTCAATTACTTTAGCGTAGCATCCCCCTTCGTAGTTGAATACTCCGTTGTTATCCCATCCGTGCTCATCGTCACCGATAAGATATCTTTTAGGATCTGCTGACAAAGTAGTTTTACCTGTTCCTGAAAGACCAAAGAATAAAGCAACATCCCCTTTTTCACCTACGTTTGCAGAACAGTGCATTGAAGCCATACCTTTTAATGGAAGGTAATAATTCATCATTGCAAACATACCTTTCTTCATCTCACCTCCGTACCAAGTACCTCCGATGATCTGTAGTTTTTCAGTAAGGTTGAACATAATGAAGTTTTCAGAGTTTAGTCCCTGAGCTTCCCAGTTCGGATTTGTTGTTTTTGATCCGTTGATTACTGTGAAATCCGGCTCACCAAAGTTTTCAAGTTCATAGTGAGAAGGACGGATAAACATATTGGTCACGAAATGTGCCTGCCATGCTACTTCAACGATAAATCTTACTTTAAGTCTTGTATCTGCATTTGTTCCACAGAATGCATCTACTACATAGATTTTCTTAGCTTCAGAAAGCTGATTCATCACTAGTTCTTTACAAGAACCGAAAATTTCTGCAGTTGTAGGTAAGTTTACTTTACCATCCCAGAAAATTGTATCTCTTGTAACATCATCCTGAACAATATATCTGTCTTTAGGTGAACGACCTGTGAAAATTCCTGTTTTTACCGATACTGCGCCAGACTCTGTAAGCTCAGCTTGCTCAAACCCCTGATTTTCAGGAGAAACTTCAGCCTGGTATAATTCTTCGTAAGAAGGATTATACACTACCTCATAGTTTCCTTTAATCCCTAATTTCTCTAAATCCTGGATGATTTTAGTGTTTTTCATTTTACTTATATTTTCTATTTCTTTATTGACTTCAACAAAAATAATATTAATTATTTGTTAAAGACGGTTTAAATATACTGATATAAGTCAGAATGGCAAATAAAAAAACAGGTTTGTAAGATATTGATTATAAATCAATTATATTTTCCCATTCCAAAACGGTTGTAAAACCTTTCTCCCAAAAATAGTTCTTATAGCCCCCAAATTTGGCACTCATTACAAAATCTCCACCCCATGCGCCTAAACTTTTGACAAATGAAGGGCAATCTGAGAATAATTTCTCTTTAACTGTCGATATTTCAAGAAAATTGGATATTTTATGCTCATGAATCATCATTAATTCGGAAAAATTTTCCAATTCATTGCATAACAATATTTTTTTTGTGAGATCGGAAAATTCATTCACCAATTCCGGAGACTTCTTTTTCGACTTGTAAAAATTTATTCCTTCTCTGCTATCTTGCTTCTGATTTAAATGAATAAAAATCAGTTCGTTTTTAAAAGATGGATTAAAATTTACCTTTTCATATTTTATCTCAGGCTTACTTTGGAAAAGCACTGCTGATTTTTCTTTCGCCACTGCAATGTCATATCCACTTCCTCCCAAGCTGATGGAGTTAAGATGAAAAGGATCAATCTCTGCCCATTCTGCAAGATTGTTCATCAGGGTAGAACTACTCCCAAGCCCATAATCTGCCGGAAACTGAAGGTTTGTTTTTAAATGGTAATTAAGATCAGTCTTGAATTTACTGTTAGAAAGCAGCTGAACATTTTGTAATGTTTTGGCAATAAATTCAGCGCTTGATGGAATATTGGTTTCTAAAATCTGCCAGTTTTTATAATCAATGACAGCTCTTAACCATAATGTATTCTGATGATAGGCTTCCCAAAGAATAAGTGACTTTCCGTCTTTTATTTCTTCAAAAAAAAACTCTTGTCCCAGCTTGGTAGGTACCGCTAAGACAAGAGCTCCATCTATTGCGAAATATTCTGAAGTAAGCATAAGCTTGCCCGGTGAAAATATCGCATTCATATATTTTTATTAGATTGCAGAAACTGCGTCTACAGATCCATCAATTTTTTTGATCAATCCCTGTAGGGTCTTACCTGGCCCTACTTCTACGAAGTTAGTGGCACCATCTTTAATCATATTCTGTACAGACTGAGTCCATTTTACAGGACCTGTAAGCTGAGCGATAAGATTTTGTTTAATCTCATCAGGATTGGTTACCGCTGTAGTAGTAATATTCTGATATACAGGAATAGTTGCTTTTCTGAATTTTGTGTTTTCAATCGCTGCTGCCAGTCTTTCCTGTGCAGGCTGCATCAAGGGTGAATGGAAAGCTCCGTTTACGGGTAATAATAATGCTCTCTTCGCTCCTGCTTCTTTCAGCTTAATGCAAGCTTCTTCTACTGAAGGTGTTTCTCCTGAGATTACTAATTGCCCCGGGCAGTTATAGTTTGCCGGAACAACAATTCCGCTGATTTGTGCACAGATTTCTTCAACCTTAGCATCTTCTAATCCTAAGATAGCTGCCATTGAACTTGGATTGGCATCACAAGCTTCCTGCATAGCTTTTGCTCTTTCAGAAACTAATTTCAAACCGTCATCAAAGGATAAAACTCCGTTGGCAACCAAAGCTGAAAACTCACCTAAAGAGTGTCCTGCAACCATTTCAGCACCAAGACCATTTACGGCTTTTAATGCGGCTACTGAATGTATAAATATTGAAGGCTGGGTAACCTCTGTTTTCTTAAGATCCGCATCCGTGCCATTAAACATAATGGAGAGAATGTCGAAACCTAAAATTTCATTGGCAGATTCCATCAGATCTTTAATATCTTTTCTAGAATCATACAATTCTTTTCCCATTCCTACGAACTGAGAACCCTGCCCTGGAAATACAAGTGCTTTCATGTATTGAATTAAATATTATGCAAATATAATTATAATGTTAACAATATTCTTTTAAACAGTTATAAATCATTTAAGGTACTAACCTGATTACTCTATAACCGGTATTTACATAAGCACCATTAGCTTTAGATTTTACAAACTCAAATTTTGTAGCAAGCTGAGTCTGCACCTTATTCATCTGTTTAAAGATCTCTCCTTTTTTATTTTCTCTGGTTAACATGTCATTGACAACATCAAAACCTACGATAGCATATTTCGGCGGAGTTTTACAGTATTTGTTTTTATAAGCAGCCAGAATTTCTTTTTCAAAGTTTCCGTCTGTATTGATCTTTCTATCCATCAAATATACAAGACTTGCCTGGCTTAGCTCATCTACTCTCTTCTCAAAAGTTGGAGAATAAAACATACTGAATGCCTTCATTCCCTGTACTTCTTTAGACATAGCAGCAATTCTGTTGGCAAAAGCATCCCCTGCTGTATTATCATCACTGGCTAAAATGGCAATAACTGGTGCAGACTGTCCTGTCATCATATTCTGATCCGGCTGAATATCTGCCGAAGAGTTAACAATAATAATATTTGGATTTTTTACTGCTTTTTCAAGTCCTGCTTTGATATAGTTTGCATCTTCTTTTTTAGCGTCTGCTACTATATATATTTTCTGATCAGAATAAATTCCTTTTACTTCTTCTACAATCTTATCAGCATAGGTCTGATTGTTGGTTTCAACAATAATAAGATTACTGTAGTTATATAATTCCGGAGAGTTGGCAAATGGTGCCACAATCGGGATTTTCTGATTTTTGGTAAAATCAAGAACATCAATGACATTGGACTTAAAGAAAGGTCCGATAATAAGATCTGTATTATCAGGATTGATCTGTGTCAAAGAATTTTTGAATGAAGCTTCATTTCCTGAATCCACTACTTTAATGTCCAGTTTTTGGCCTCCTCTTGCATTTCTTTCGATAGCAAGCTTAGCTCCCGTCAAAAAGTCAAGAGCCATACTTCTGTATTGAGTTTCGTTGGTACTGTACCCAAACGGAAGCATAAGGATAACACTAAGAGCGTCTCCGTTTTTCTTTATATAAGCTGCATCCTGTTTTTTGATTTTTAAAACCATTCCGGTTTTTAATCCATGTGAAAGGTCAGGATTAAGTGCTATAAGTTCATCTATTGAAATACCAAATTTATTCACAATAGAGAATACAGTATCTCCTTGTTGAACGGTATAGGTTACATAATCATCCCCCGCAGCAACGTTGGAAGAGGTAGTTGATTTTTCGTTTCCTGAATCCATTTTTGCTTTTGGATTCGTAGATTCAACCACTGTTTCAGAGCTGTTGGTATTATTAGTGCTGGATTTTTTTATTTTAATAGTATCACCAGGTTTAAGTCCTTTTTCTTCCAATCCTGGATTTAAAGCATAAAGATCCTGCTGGCTGATTCCAAACTGCTTTGTAATTCTATAATAATTGTCTTTAGACTGAATCACATAAGATTCTCCTTCTACAGCAGTGGTAACAACGGTAGGTGTAATTGTTGTTATTGTTTTTTCTACAGGGGGTTCAGCATGTTTTTCTGCTGTTACAGCCTGTTGAGTACCTCCATATTTTTTGATACTTGCAAGAGGTAAAGTAATCTCGTCTCCGATTTTCATGTGAGAATCCAGTTCAGGATTCAGTTTTCTCAAATCGGTTTCAGAAATTCTGTATTGTTTTGTGATACCGTAAATGGTCTGCTTTGGCTGTAAAACAATTTTCCCCAAAGAAGAAGTACTTGTGCTTACAATTGCTTTTTCAGCTGGAGCTGATTTGGTAACAGCTGCTGTAGCTGTTTTCTCTGATTTAATTGTTAAAACATCTCCGATAGCCAATTTACCATCTTTATGTTTTGGGTTGAGCTTCAGCAATTCATCTACAGTTATTCCATACTTTTTTGCAATGTTGTAAGGATTATCACCTTGCACAACGGTATGTGATTTCTGGGCTGAAACTCCCAAAACCATACATAAACTGGATAGAATAAAAAACCTCTTTATCATATTCGATAATTATAATTTACAAAAATACTTCTTTAAAATTAAATGGCAACAATTATTAATTTTGAATCTTGAACGACCATTTCCTCTAAACAATTTTCAAGCCACGAATAACCATAATCTGAAAAGAATACACTAAAATTATAAACTCTTTCCTGCCATGTTTTTGCAGGATGAACATCTAAAAACAGATTTTCAAGTCTTTCCAGCAATTCATTCTGTTTTATTTTTTCGGCATGAAGCAAACGTTTTTTCATTCTTTTAAATGACTTTAGTTGTCTTACTTCTTCAGCCTTCACCATATTTCCGAAAGATTTTTCAGTAGTTTCTGCAGAAGTTCTCAGTGCAGAGAAATTGCTGATTAGTGACTCTTCTTTCTCTTCCAGTAATTGTAAAATCGGATTATCTTTTAAAATTTTCTGATTGGTAAGCACTGTAAAATTCTGAAAGAAATCTTCAATTTTAAGATCCAGTTTCTCAATTTTCCCTACAGTTTTCTCTTTCAGGAAAAGCATTGAATTTCTTGGAATCAAAATAGGGAAAGAAATCGAAATTTTGGAGAAATAATCTTTCAATTCCAGCCAGTACATAATTTCGGCATTTCCTCCAATATAGGCCAGATTAGGAAGTACGTTTTCCTGATACACCGGACGCATTAAGGCATTCGGACTGAATCTTTCAGGATGATTTTCCAACTCGTTAAGAATTTCTTCTTCAGTAAACTGAATCGTTTTATCTACAATGATATATTTCTGTCCATTAAATTCTATTCTATCTCTGGTTTCAGAAAGATAGAAAAGATTAATTTCACGAGGATTTACCTGAACCTTTCCATATTTTTCTGTCAGAAGATCTACTTTATTTTTGGAGTTTTTCTGTAAACTAAAATGAAGAAGTTCATCTTTAAAAATCTCCTTCATCTGGCTTTTAAGTTCCTTAGAATCTCCATCTAAAATCAAAAGTCCAAATTCTGAAAAAAGACGGTTGACAAGAATCTTAATTGCTTTAGTTAAAGTATTTCCGGATTTATAAGCTTCTTTCATCATCAAGATCAGCTCTGTTCCGAAGATAGAGTCTTTGAATTCTTTTTCAAATTCAGAAATAAAATAGGTGTCGCTGATTTCAATTCTCCCTACAGGACCTCCTGATTTCTCGTTGGTTTCGTAATAATTATTTTCGGTCTTAAAGTGATTGATCTCTGCGAAATCATGATCTTCCGAAGCCATCCAATAGATTGGGACGAAATTAAAATCTGGAAACTTTTCTTTCAGATACGTACATGTCTTAATAGTCTGAAGAATTTTATATACGAAGAACACAGGTCCTGAAAACAGATTCAGCTGATGTCCTGTTGTAATTGTAAATGTATTAGGCAGCTTAAGATGATCTAGATTTTCTCTTTGTTTTGAGGAAAGAGTGAAATCCGAAAGCTGGCTTTCAAGTACTCCAGATAAAGTTTCTCTCTTTTCTGATGAAAAGGAGTCTTTTTTAAGATGAATTTGTTGTCTGAAATGATCTAAAGAAAATGTATTATTTTCAAAACCCTCAATTTTTTGATTTAAAAAATCTTTTACGAGCTGAGGAATGCTTTCGATATCGTTAAATGATATTTTATTAATTGTTTTCAACCTGTACAGTTTTTAGTTGAACAAATACCACACAATCCCAATGTTCAGTCTGAAATCATATACCGGGTAATGTGGAAATGCATATGCTTTGTTATTGGAAATAACGGTTCCTATCTGCTGACCTTCTATGAAAAAGAACATCTTTTTCACTTTCATATTGATATAGATATCTGCGATAGGCTGCCCTCCAATTGAAAAAGAATCTGCTCGCGGAAGAATATATTCGTTAAGAACAGGGAAATATTCTCTTGAAGCAAATTTCGAAAAATAATATACTTTAACCCCTGCCTGAATCTCCGCTGCTTTTTTGAATGCCTGTGTCTGATAGAAGAAATTGGCTCTACCAATAAAACTTGGTAAAGGAAGTAATTGTTTATTAGTCAGCGTATTTTGGAAATGCAGTCTTGTATTCAGATGGAATTTGTTGAAGCTGAATGTAGCTTCTCCTCCGATCTGAGATATGTTCACAGAGTTATTACTTTGCTTCGGACTCATACTGCTGTCAAAGTATGTATAGTTATCTATTCTGAAATAATTGGCAAAAATTTCAGTTTTAAACCATTTTAGATTGATACTTCCCCCTACTTCCATGACAGACTGATTTTTTGCATTTTCCAGATAATAATTGAAATTATTGTAAACGGAAGTATTCATTAAATAATTGAATGAAGGGTATGCATTTTGGAAGTTTACCTTTGCATTAACAAAGTAATCTTTGATTGGCTCAAATTTCAGATTATTGGTTGTTTTGAGATAGCTTTTAAACTGGCTTCCGTTTGAAAATTCCAGGAATGAGTTCAATTGAATCTTATCCCAAAGTTTTACCTGCAGATTTCCTACAGCTCCGATTCTGTTTTCTTTAAGTTCATTCGGAAAAGGAAATGCATTATTAATAGACGCAATATCTGTTACCCCAAACTTAATGATCTGATAACGTAGCCCAGCATCCAGCTTGAATCTCTCATTATTAAAGATCAAGCTTACCGTATTGCTGAAATTTTCGGAGTATTTTTTTGTGGTTAGCGGAAAACCACTTACTAAATCCGTTGGAGCATCATACCAATAGGTTTCCGGAGTTGTTTGGTTATAATAATATTTATTTCCCTGATGAGAAAGAATATGTCTTATACTAAATGGAAATTTCTCAGAATTAAATGGTTTAAATTCCTGACTCAAATAGTATCTTCTGTAAGCAAACTGTGAGCTGGAAGAAGCTAAACTTACCTGAGCATTCTGTCTGTTGCTATAATTACTATCCCCATTCATGAATAGATTATCTTCCGTAATACCACCACTTTCCTGATTGTTTACATTCTGGTGAAGATAGTGAGCAAAAAGTTCATAGTTTCCACTTTTTGAAACATAATGGCCTGAGAAAAGTGTATTGTTATTTGCGGCTAATGAGTTTCTGTAAAGTCCCTGAGAACGCAGTCCCATATATTCAAGTGCAAAATTGAATCTCTTCCCGATATTCTGGGTATAAGTGGATCTCAGAGCAGCTCCGTTTCGCATTGCATTGTGATAAATAAATGTAGCAGTAGGTGTTTTTACGTCATAATATTTCACATCATTTGCTCCAATGATCATATACGATTTATTGGATGGCAATAAGGAAAGATTCTCTTCAGCATTAACTTCGAAAACAAGAGGATTGAATCCCGCCCCAATGTTGGCAGGCTGTATTCTTCCAAAGTTATCTTTATTATTTTGCTGTGAAAAGATATATGTTTTATCAAAAGTCATTACGGTATCAAAGACTTTCTTTTCAGAAAACTGAGTCTGATACAGGTAATCATTAATAGTAGGTTTGAAAATTTTCAGGGAATCTTTCTTCCCGGAATCGATCACCAATGTGTCTTCTTTTTTGGTTTGAGGCTTGGTATCAGCTTTATTAACAACCTGAGCCTTGGATACAAAACTTAAAGACAAGAGTATGAAAAGGATGTACTTCATTATTCATTATTGTACAGCAAAAATAAGAAATAAAAGGACATAAAAAACCCCACAAAAGATGTGGGGTTTGAGATATTTTTATTAGAAAAATTTTAGTTTTTCACTAAGACAAATTTATTACCGCTAGAAGTACCTGCCGCTCCTGAGAAAGTAAGAGCAGAAATATTTATACCACTAGTACAAAAGTTAACTGTCCCAGTACCACTTACATTCATATTACCTGTAGTTCCTCCATAGCTAAAAGCTTCATTGGAAGCTACTGTAATATTTCCATTATTCTGAACAGTAACAAGCATGTAAGATGTAGTTGGATTGCTAATATAAATATTGCTGGTTGACAATATCTTAAATTGGTTAGCAGCAGGACCTGGCTGTATAGTAATCGTTGCTCCTGGTGAATAATCTTCCCAAGTATCCGTTACCACCTTATACGTTCCCGTGAATCCAGACATATTAAATGGACATTCTAATGAATATTTCATTGTATGAACCTGGTTGAATGTAGCATTGCCAACTGAGGGAGAAGAAATCTTAAAAGTAATTGTTTTTTGAGTTTCCGTAGCTCCACTTTCTAATAATTGTACTTTAAAACTACCAACCTTCTGCCCCGCAGCAAGATTATCTGTTTTATTTATAATCTTGAAGTCTACACCTTCTACCGCTGTAGAATTAGCAGCATCAACAGCAATTTTTACTTCTGTATTTTGTTTTGCTTCACTTAAAGTAGTATACACCACTGCAACTTCTTTAGATGTTGATCCTTTTACTACTGTAGCCTCTGAGCTTACAGCACCAAAACTCACAAAATTATCACCGTCATACACTGCATCGTCTCTCTCTGAACAAGCAGAGATCATTAATGCAAAAATCGGAATACTTAAATATTTTAAAATTTTCATAGCTAAAATTCGCTTTTAATTAATATTAATAACCAGGGTTTTGTTGCACTTGAGAATTTAAGTTAATCTCCTGAACAGGAATAGGCAATGTATACTTATAGCTATTGTTCGGAAGGTTTGTAACTGTAACCACGTCATCCGTCTGGTTTCTATCCATAGTAACACCTGCAGCTACAGCCAATCTTTTTAAATCGATGTATCTGTGTCCTTCCAATGCAAGATCTACTCTTCTCTCTTTCAAGATATCAGCATAAGCTGCTGTTGAAGAAGCATATACCGGAAGAGGAGCCGTCCCACTGTTATATCTTTTCGCTCTTACTTGCTGAATTAATGTTGCAGCACCAGCAAAATTGTTAGCTGCAGTTTCACATTCTGCTAAGATGAAATACATTTCTGATAATCTAAATACCTTTAAATCATTTCTTGTAGCAGCACTTGTTTTACCAGGATATTTATCTACTACGAGCTGATCAGTATCTCTAGGAGAAGTACTTGTTAAATAATTAGGATCAATTATAGACGAAGCATCAACATATACTGTTCTTCTAACGTCACCTGGAGTTGTATTAATGATATTAAACAGGTTTCTACCTAAAGCCCACATTGGGTTTCCTGTAATACTAGAACTGTTGGTATTCCATCTTGTTCCAATTGAACTTCCGTTTCCAGTAGCTAATCTGTTTAATGCAAAAAGAATTTCCCCTTCACTTGTATCATTCCACATATTTGGATATGCTGCTGCTCCAGTTAATGATATACCAGAATTAGATATTACATCTTGTGCATATTGTTTTGCTAAAGCATAATTCCCTCTATATAGATTAAATCTTGCGGATACTGCATTTACAAATCTTTTATTTACATAATATCTATTCAAAGGGATTGAAGTAGCAGGAGGTGTAGGAGTTGGAAAAGGCAGTGTTGTATAAGATGTTAAAATACTTCTAGCATAATCTAAATCCGCATTAATAAAATCATAAACATCTTGATTTTTGCTTCTTGGTAACTTTGTATCTACTACCGGAACATCTTTTAAAAGTAAAACGCCCAAACCATTAGGATCTTTCATATCAGGAGCAAAGAAGGTCTCCAGTTGAAGGTAACAGTAAGCTCTTATAGCTCTCGCCTGAGCAATTACATAATCATATTGCTTTTTCTGTTCAGCATTAGCAGGTGTAACGTTTGCCGCACCAGCAAGCAACCTATTTACACGGTTAATTACCAAATAATGCTGAGCCCAAATTCCTGTTGTCAAACCTGTTGTAGGATCAATAAAATAACGATGTATTTCATATTCCTGACCACCACTACCAGCTCCTGGTTTTACTTCATCTGTAAATACTGCAGAAAAGTAGATATCATTATTGATATCCATGTTTGCATACACAGATCCTATTAAATAATCATTAAGATTTGATACACTTGTAAATAATGTAGCATCATCCAGTAATCCAGGCTGCTCTATATCGATAGCATCTTTACAACTGTTTAAAGTAAAACCAACTGACGATAGACATACTGCTATCACTAATGCTTTTTTATATATTTTATTCATTTTTTCTTTTTTTAAAAATCTACATTAACCCCTAGAGAATATGTTTTTGGATTTGGATATACGTTAAGTGAATACGTTGTAATAGGCTCCACATCAAAACCTTTCCATCCTGTGAAAGTATATACGTTTTCAGCTTGAGCAAATACCTTAATAGAATTAATTGGTAAGTTGCCTAATATTTTTTTGCTGAAAGTATATCCAACACTTACATTCTTTAATCTAACAAAATCAGACTTGAAAAGGAATCTATCAGAAGAACCTGATAATGTTGCATTCACTGCTGATAAGCCTGGTACCGTAGAGTTTGTATTATTTGGATTCCAAGCATTCAATAAGTCAGAAGAAACGTTAAGTCCAGAAGCAGCATAAGCAGGATTCATTACCCAAGAATATAGGTTATCATAAATATATCCTCCTTTCTGATAAGAAAATAATGCATCTACAAAGAACCCGTCATGCTGGAAATTAAATCCGAATCCACCAGTATATTTAGGCATAGGGCTTTTTCCTGTAAGTCTTCTATCACCTGCAGTTGGTGTTTGAGTTACATTTCCGTTTTTATCTAAGAATAATTGTTCCCCGTTGGCTGGATTAACTCCCAAATAAGGATAAAGCTGCCACTGATTTGCAGGTCCTCCAACAGCGTCAACAGCGTCGTCTGTAAGGTCATTAGCTTCCATGCTAACAATCTTGTTAGAGTTATATCCCATATTCGCATATACGGATAATTTGGTATCTGCTTTTCTAAGGATATGAACTCTTAGGGAAGCTTCAACCCCTTTGTTATCCATTACACCATTATTACCTCTTAATGAACCTTGACCTGTAACATAAGTTACCGGAATAGAGTTGAATAATCTTGATGTTCTTTTTTGATAATAGTCAAATGTACCTTCTACTAGCCCTTTATAGTTGAAATCTAATCCTAAATCAAGTTGTTTTACTTCTTCCCATTTTAGGTTCTTATTTCCAAGGTTTGCCAAATAATATCCTGGCAAACTCTGATAAGCAGGAGCTGTAGTAGGATTCGGCCCGTTATAATCCAAATATGAAGAAGGACCTACTGTTAGTACATTGGTATTATTAGTAACCGTAAATAAGTTTTGGTTACCTGTTGTTCCAAGGGAAGCTCTTAGTTTCAATAAGTTGAAGCCAGATCCTTCCATAAAGTTTTCTTTATCGATATTCCATCTTGCTGCTACTGACCAGAAAGTTTCCCATCTGTTATCTTTAGGGAATCTGTATGATCCATCTCTTCTGATAACCCCAGACACACCATACTTTCCTTGGTAGTCATAATCTAGAGTTCCAAAATACGCCAGCGTTCCTGCAGTAACTTTTAATGCACTTGCAGAAGGGCGATAAAGATCTGGTGTAGCCGGGTTGAAAGGAACATAACCGGTTCCTGCACCGAATTCCCAAACTAAAGGATCAAGACCGTTTTGCTGTTGAGTATAACTCTGCCAGTTTACTTTAATATAATCTAAATAAGCAGCGGCAGTAATAGTATGATCACCAAATGAATGGTTATAGGTAATATTTGTAGTAGTGTTAAACGTTAAATCGTTTACTGTATTAAACTGTTCAAATCCACCATACTTTGCTGATGTACCATCAGGTTGTTTTTGACCTGCAGCTACTACTAAAGATAAATAACCATTAGCCGCTCTTGCAAATTGTCTTTGATAATTTTTATAGTCAACACCTGTTCTGTTTCCAATACTTAAATCTGATGTAAGTTTATAATTAGCACTCACGTTAGCTGTTAAGCTGGTTTCAGTAAACTGGTTTCTGATACCTCCCATGATATTATCATAAAGGATGTACGCTCCGTTTCCGTTACCACTTGCCGTTCCAATTTGGTTGAATAATCCCAATCCATTAGTAAATGTAGGTGCTGCTAAGTAAGGTGCAGAAAGTACAGTTCCGAATAGAGGATTCTGTACAGTGTTTGCATTAATAGCAGTGTTGGTTTCGTCATCCAACTGGTTTCTTTTTGAAAATCCTAATCCTAAGATTGCACCGAAAGTTAATCTTCCATCGTTGCTTTTCCCGTTAAGGTTATTTCTTAAAGTAAATCTTTTGAAGTCTGTTCCACGAATGTTACCTTCACTATCAACGTAACCTAAGGAAACGAAGTTGCTGATATTTTCTCCACCTGCACTTACAGATAACGTATGTTGCTGGCTCATACCTACTCTCGAGAATAAATCTCTCCAGTCTGTATTGGTAGTGAAATTATTGATATCATTTTGAGACATGGTAGAACCTTTTCCTGCTCCAGCATTTTTCTGAACCTGTAATAGCTGTTGTCCGGAAGACATATTGTAATCCGTTTTCGGTAACACAGAGAAAGAAGTTAATGCATCATAAGAAATTCTAAGCTTTGAGTTGAATTTTCCTCCCTTAGTAGTAATTACTACAACCCCGTTCGCAGCTCTGTTTCCATAAATAGCCGTAGCCTGAGCATCTTTTAGAATACTGAATGTATCAATATCATTAGGGTTTAAGTTTCTAAACTGTGATCCTGATGTAATGATTCCGTCTATAACATATAAAGGATCCGTAGAACCATTTAAGGAGCTAAGTCCTCTGATAATAATATTAAACTTACCGGATCCTGGAGATCCAGATGCTGAGTTCGCCACTATACCTGGTGCTGTACCCTGTATAGAGTTAAGAACAGAAATATTTGGTCTGTTCTCTAATGTTTCAGAACCGATGGTTACTGAAGAAGCATTAGATTTAGCTTTTGTGGATGTCTTGCTATAACCTAACACAACAATTTCATCAATTTTCTGTTCTTTGTCTTTTTTAGAACTTGTTGTGTCTTTTTGAGCAAATACTACCTGCCCTGTGAAAAATAACACACCGGCTGTCAGTACACGTAATTTAACATTCATATTAACAAATTTTAATATATTTAATGGGCAAATATGTTAATAAATATTAACATCCACAAATTAAACCAATGTTTAAACTACTCTTTTTTTAAATATTTACTTTAAATTTTACTCAAATCAAATAAGATTCCATAATAATAGATAGTTTTTATTGTGTGAAAATTATTTTTTTACACTTTAAATTCATTTTAACAAATTATTAATAACCTAAAAAATACTATTTAGAATCATTATAAATTATATAGGTGTAAAAAATAAAACCTTGCCATTATAAAAAAGTGGTTTTCACTTATTTAGGATATAATTATTTTAATTTTCATTGACACTCAATTCCTAGCAAATTTCAAGAATATCTCTAATTTATCAGTTAAAGAAAATATTAAGATTTTTACTGAATTTAAAGGATTGGGTAACTTCTTTAACAATATCTGTGAAATATATTGAACTTTTGAAATCTATATAAAATTAATGCAATTACTTATCATCACTCTTATTTTAGAGTTTCATATTACTTTTACTACAGTAAATATATACATGATAATTTTTCTCACTTCAGAGATTTTAATCTCTTTTAAAACTCTAAATATTTAACTTTCTATACTTATATACAATAATCAATAGTAAATCCTAAAGAGTAAGTTTAGAATTTAAAGCAGTAAAAGTTAAATTTATCCAAAGCATAATTAAATTCTACCTCACTAATTTTAACATTTCTAAATGAATTAAACTATAATAAATTGCAATTGAGATTATCTTTTTCTCAGGATGGCATCTCAAAAATCCTATTCTAAAATTGAAACTTATTAATCATATTAAAAAATAAATTGACAAATCCAAGCAAAACATTATAAGACTCATCATTTTTCACTAACTTTACCAATAATAACCCATCAATTATATAAGATAATCAGAAATAATTTAAAAATGAAAAAATTATTATTCATCGCTTTATTTTTACCGTTTATATTTGTAAGTGCCCAACAATCTTTAAATATTAACAATGTAACCGGCTCTCAGTCTGTCTTCGAAAGTGTAGTAGCTTCAGGAACTGGAGCTCCTATAAAATATGAAGATATACAAGGTTCTCCTTACCAATCCCCACTTTTCCAAAAAGCTTCTGTTGGAGAAAAATATGGAAATATCGATGTGAGATATAATGCTTACACGGATGACATAGAGTTTTTAAATAATGGAAAAACTGAAGTTCTGCCTAAACAGGACGATTTCGCTAGAATTGAAGTTCTTTCATCTAAACAAGCTTTTGTCTATTTTAAGAACTCTGCAGAACCGAAAGGTTACCTTACCGAAATAGCAAAAGGGAAAAATTCTGTGTATAAGAAGGAAAAAACTATTTTCAAAGATGCAGCTGCAGCTGCTAATACCTATCAAACAGGAAAACCTGCCATGTTTGTAAAACAAGATCCTGTTTATTATATAAAAACAGCTTCAGGAAATATGAATAAAGTGTCTTCACTAAAAAAGATAACAGATCTTTTCCCTGAAAAAGAAAAGGAGTATAATATGTATATTAAATCTAATAATTTGAAATTTAATGATGGTGATATAGCTAAACTAATGGCTTTTATTAATCAATAATTAGAGTTTTAATTCATAAAAAAATCATATAAATCGGTGTATAAATAATTTATACACCGATTTTTTATATGGTTAATTTTTCATCCTATTTTTCTTACGTATAAAGTATTCCATCTTGGGCATTTTTGACTTTCTTTCTTTCTTTATTTATTTATTTATT
Organism: Chryseobacterium sp. CH21; assembly: GCF_004119445.1. Lineage (GTDB taxonomy): Bacteria > Bacteroidota > Bacteroidia > Flavobacteriales > Weeksellaceae > Chryseobacterium. The sequence goes on from NZ_QICI01000044.1 coordinate 23,255, forward strand.
TATTTATTTATTTATTTTCTACTAAAGAATTTTTAAAAGCAATTTAAGACTATAAATGCTGTTCTAGTATCAACAATCACCCTCCGAAACTATACAAAAATGCCACCTCACAAGTGAGATGGCATTTTAACTATGATATACCGAGTCCTAAGACTCACATCATCTATTACTTTAGTTTTTTCTTGACTGCTACTTCTTCGTAAACTTCAAGAATATCTCCAACTTCGATGTCGTTGTAACCTTTCAGATTCAGACCACATTCGTAACCTTTTGTGACTTCTTTAACATCATCTTTGAAACGCTTCAAGCTTTCAAGTTCTCCGTCAAATTTCACAATACCATCTCTCAATAAACGTACTTTAGACTGTCTTGTTACTTTTCCGGTAAGAACCATACAACCTGCAATTGTTCCTACTTTAGAAATCTTAAATACCTCACGGATTTCAACATTACCAATCACCTGCTCCTGAATCTCTGGAGAAAGCATACCCTCCATTGCTTCTTTCACCTCATCAATCGCTTTATAGATTACAGAATATGTTCTGATTTCAATTTCTTCACGATCTGCAAGGTCTTTTGCATTAGCACCTGCTCTTACGTTGAATCCAATAATAATTGCATCCGATGCTGCTGCCAAGTTGATATCAGATTCTGTGATCTGCCCAACACCTGAGTGAAGGATTTTCACACTGATTTCTTCTGTTGACAATCTCTGTAACTGATCAGAAAGTGCTTCTACAGAACCATCCACGTCACCTTTAAGGATAATATTCAATTCTTTAAATTCTCCTAGAGCAATACGTCTACCCAATTCTTCAAGCGTTGTATGTTTCTTAGTTCTGATTGATAATTCTCTTTGTAATTGCTCTCTCTTATTGGCAATAGCTTTACCTTCACTTTCGTCAGCATATACTCGGAATTTATCACCTGCAGTAGGTGCTCCGTCCAGACCTAAGATGGTTGCAGGAATTGATGGACCTGCTTCTTTAAGATTCTTTCCTCTTTCATCAAGCAAAGCTTTTACTTTACCATGGTTTTTACCTGCTACTACATAATCTCCAACTCTTAAAGTTCCTGTCTGTACCAACATTGTTGCTACATAACCTCTTCCTTTATCTAAGGATGCTTCAATAACAACTCCGTTTGCTGCACGTTCAGGATTTGCTTTTAACTCAAGCATTTCAGCCTGTAATAGAACTTTTTCAAGTAATACATCTACATTATTACCGAATTTAGCCGAGATCTCTTGTGCCTGAACATTTCCACCCCACTCTTCTACTAAAACCGGAGGGTTCAAGCCAGAAAGCTGTTGACGGATGTTATCAGGGTTCGCATTAGGCTTATCAACCTTATTGATTGCAATAATCATAGGAACCTGTGCAGCTTGAGCGTGAGCAATAGCTTCTTTTGTTTGTGGCATCACATCATCATCAGCGGCAATTACAATAATTGCAATATCCGTGATCTGAGCACCTCTTGCTCTCATCGCTGTAAAGGCTTCGTGACCTGGCGTATCTAAGAATGTAATTCTTTGTCCGTTTTCAAGCTTCACGTTATAAGCACCAATGTGCTGAGTAATTCCTCCGGATTCACCAGCAATTACGTTAGTTTTTCTGATGTAGTCCAATAATGACGTTTTACCATGGTCTACGTGCCCCATTACAGTAACTACAGGAGCTCTTTGCAATAGACTGTCTTCTGTATCAACTTCTTCTTCTGAATCTGTATCTTCAAGATCAGCATCTGAGAATTCAATTTTATAACCAAATTCGTCTGCTACTAATAATAAGGTATCAGCTTCAAGTCTTTGGTTCATGGTAACCATTACTCCTAATGAGAAGCAAGCAGAGATTACTTCAGTTGGAGAAACATTCATTAAGCTTGCCAATTCACCTACAGTGATGAATTCTGTTACTTTAAGAGTTCTGTCTTGTGCTTCAAGCTCCTGCTGACGCTCATCCTGCTCTCTACGGAAAGTTCTTTTGTCTTTTCTGTGTTTTGCAGATTTAGATTTCCCTCCTTTATTAGTAAGCTTTTCTAATGTTTCTTTGATCTGGTTTTTAACTTGTTCGTCAGTTAGTTCAACTGGCATCACTCTTTGTCCAGGTCTGTTGTTCTGGCCTCCTTTCTTGAAGCCGCCGCCACCTTGACCTTGAGGACGGTTTCCACCTCCCTGGTTATTTCCAAAACGGTTTCCGCCCTGGCCACCCTGACCTTGCGGACGGTTTCCCTGACCACCTTGACCTTGACGGTTTCCACCTTGACCACCATTGTTATTATGCGGACGGTTTCCTCCTTGGCCTTGGCCACCTTGGTTATTGTTATTATTTCCTGAGTTTTGATTATTCCCCTGACCTTGTTGGTTATTCTGGCCACCAGGTTTTTCAATTCTCTTTCTTTTCTTTTTTGCTCCAGAACCTGGTTTTGGTGCAAACTGAGTCAAGTCAATCTTTTCTCCAACGATCTTAGGACCGTCAAGCTTCTGATATACTGTCTCAATTTTCTGAGGTTCCTGAGCTTCAGGTTCAGCCTCTACTTTTGGAGTTTCTACTTTTTTCTCCTCAACAACAGCAGGTTTTGGAGTTTCTTTTACTGTTTCCACAGGTTTCACTTCTTCTTTTTTCTCCTCCATTTTTGGCTTGTCTTTTTTCACAGGTCTGTTTCTAGATTCTATTTGAGACAAATCAATTTTATCCAAAACTTTGAATTCCTGTTTTTCAGGAGCTGCTTTCACTTCCGGCTGTTCTTCTTTCACGATTTCTTCTTTCTTTTCTTCAACCGGTTTCGCAACAGGAGCTGCTTCAGGAGCTGCAGGAGTTTCTTCCACTTCAGGCTTATTAGATTCCAGATCTATTTTACCTAAAATTCTAGTTTCTGGTTTATTTGCTTTAGCTCTTATCACTTCAGGGGTTTTCTTTTCTTCAATTTCCAGTTTTTCTTCCGGAACTTTAGTGATCACCACCTCATGGGAAGCTTTTCTTTGTTCGCCGTCTTTAGCAAACTCAGCCTCCAATGCAGAATATGCCGCTTCTTCCAATTGAGCGTTAGGATTGCTTTCAACCTCGATACCCTTAGCTTGTAAAAACTCTACTAATCTGGACATCGAAATATTGAATTCCTTAACCGCTTTATTTAATCTAATTTTTGGCATCTATATTATTTACTGTTTTTAATTTTTAAAATTAAAGTATTTCTTTTTTACTGTTTATTAAAATTTATTTAAAATCTTAATCTTCAAATTCTTCTCTCAGAATACGTTTAACCTCTTCAATTGTTTCTTCTTCAAGGTCTACCATATTTAAAAGACTCTCAGTTTCTTTATCCAATACTGATTTTGCAGTTGTAAGTCCTACTTTCTTAAACTCATCCAAAATCCACTGCTCGATATCATCGTTAAATTCTCTCAATTCAACATCATCATCTTCGCTGGACTCTCTATATACATCAATTTCATATCCTGACAACCAAGAAGCCAGTCTAATATTCTGTCCTTGTTTTCCAATTACTTTAGAAATCTCTTCAACAGGAGTATACACTAATGCATAGTTTTGTTCCTCATTGATGTCAATTTTATTGACTGTTACATTTCCTAATGCTCTCTTCACCAAAATCTCAGGGTTTTTAGACCACTGAATAACATCGATGTTTTCATTTCTCAACTCTCTTACAACGCCATGAATTCTGGATCCTTTTACTCCAACACATGCCCCTACCGGATCAATTCTGTCATCATAAGCATCAACTGCAATCTTCGCCTTTTCACCAGGAATTCTCACTACTTTTTTAAGCATAATTGTTCCGTCCTGGATCTCAGGAATTTCCAGCTCCAATAATTTCTCAAGGAATTTAGGTGCAGTTCTAGAAATAATAATCTGTGGTTTAGAACCTTTGAAATCTACTGTCTCGACAATAGCTCTGATATTCTCACCCTTTTTAAAGAAATCGGATGGGATCTGGTTTTCTTTTGGCAAAATAAATTCATTTCCTTCATCATCCAGCAAAATCACATGCTTATGACGGATATGGTGGATTTCTCCAACAACTATTTCTCCAATTTTATCTCTAAACTGTTCGTACAGCATTGCATTATTATGCTCCTGAAGTTTTGTAGCCAGAATTTGCTTAAGGGTAAGGATGTTTCTTCTCCCTAATTGCGCAACAGGAATTTCCATTGTAAAGTCTTCACCTACTTCGAAGGTAGGGTCAATCTTCTTAGCTTCAGAAATTTCAATTTCCAAATCATCATCTTCAGACATTTCGTCCTCTACAATTGTTTTATTTAAAAATATCTGAAAATCTCCTTTATCCGGGTTTACAATCACATCGAAATGATCATCTGAATCAAATCTTTTTCTCAAAAGAGTCTTCAGTGAATCTTCAATAATTGCCATAAGATCAATTTTACTGATCCCCTTTTCGTCTTTAAAATCACCAAAGGATTCAATCAACGCTATATTATCCATCTATTCTTTTTTCTTTTTAAAATTTAATTACTACTAATGCTTTTTTGATCTCGGAGTAAGCAATCTCTTTCTCCTCTTCTACATCTACTTTTCCTTTTCCGATATCTTTCGGTTTACGGTAACGTAAAGTAAGTGTAATCTTCTCTTCATCTACTTTTGATAATTCTCCTTCAATTTTAGAAGAATCCTCCAGCATTACCTCAATTTCTCTTCCAATATTTTTACCGAACTGTCTTGGTGTGGATAATGGCTCGCTCAATCCGGCAGACATCACCTGTAGGCTGAAGTCATGCTCTTCACGATCCATATTGAATTCTATTGCACGGCTTGCGTCAAGACAATCCTGCAGAGAAACTCCATTATCACCATCTAAAATCACTGTAATATCATCCCCTGCAGAAATTTTAAGATCAATAAGAAAGAGATCTTTTCTGGTCTCAAGGAATTCATTTAATAATTCTTCAATTCTTTTTCTAAACTCCATATATATTTATCTTGATTTACAGTACGAAAAAAGGCTTTCTTCCGAAGCCTTCCCATTTTTTCCGTAAATCCATGGCAAATATACGATATTTTTCTAAAAATGCAAAATTATCTTAAGTATCAAGCAAATAGCGCCCAGCTCATTTACAATAAATTAAAAGAATATGTCACAGTATTTTTATATTTTTGTCCCTAAGAATTTAAAAACAGACATTTTGAATATAACGATTGTAGGAACAGGTTATGTAGGGTTAGTTACAGGAACAACCCTTGCAGAACTTGGCAATTCAGTATACTGTGTTGATATTGATGAAAAAAAGTAGAAGGTATGAAAAACGGCGTAGTTCCCATCTATGAGCCGAACCTTGAGGAAATGTTTTTAAGAAACATCCAATCTGAAAGATTATTTTTTACAACCGACTTAAAAAAAGCTTTAGACAAAAGCGAAGTAATTTATCTGGCACTCCCTACACCTCCGGGTGAAGATGGCTCTGCAGATTTATCTTATGTTCTTCAGGTAGCTAATAATATTGGCGAGCTGATGACAGAGTACAAAGTGATTGTTAATAAGAGTACCGTTCCTGTAGGAACAGCAGATAGGGTAAGAGAAACGATCTCTGCTAAAACACAAATCCCTTTTGATGTAGTTTCCAATCCAGAATTTTTAAGAGAAGGCTTTGCTGTTGAAGACTCAATGAATCCCTCACGAGTAGTCGTGGGTGCAAGCTCTGAAAGAGCAAAAGACATCATGTCTAAAATCTACCAGCCTTTTACCAATATTGGAATTCCCATTATCTTTATGGATGAAAAATCATCCGAACTTACAAAATACGCAGCCAACTCGTTTTTAGCAGTAAAGATTACCTTTATGAACGAAATTGCCAACTATTGTGAAAAAGTAGGCGCAGATGTAGACAAGGTAAGACTAGGAATGGGCAGCGATGACAGAATAGGCCATAGATTCTTATTCCCGGGAATCGGATACGGAGGAAGCTGTTTTCCAAAAGATGTAAAAGCTCTTATAAAGTCTGGAAAACAGGAAGATTTTAATTTTCAGATTCTTGAAGCTACTGAAAGTGTCAATACCACCCAAAAAATCATTTTAGTATCTGAAATTGAAAAATATTTCGGTGGAAATATTGAAGGAAAGAAAATTGCCATGTGGGGACTTGCCTTCAAAGCAAATACTGATGATATAAGAGAGGCTTCATCCTTAGACAACATCGCCCTTTTATTAGAAAAAGGTGCGAAAATCATAGCATATGACGCAGTTGCAGAAAGTAATGTTCAGAAACTTCTTGGCGACAAAATACAATATGCCAAAGGAATGTATGATGCCTTAGAAGACGTTGATGCATTATTTATAGCCACAGAATGGCCAGAGTTTAAAAATCCTAATTTTGAATTGATGGCCAGGAAAATGAAAAACAAAGTCATTTTTGATGGCAGAAATATGTATCCATTGGAAATCCCGGAACAAAACGGATTCCATTATAAAAGTATAGGAAGAAAGACCATCTCAAAATCAGAATAAAAAAATGAAAAATATTATCATTACAGGAGGTGCCGGATTCATCGGTTCGCATGTTGTAAGAGAATTTGTAAAAAACAATCCGGATACTAAAATCATCAATCTTGATGCTCTTACGTATGCCGGAAATTTGGAAAACCTAAAGGACATTGAAAATGAACCTAATTACGTTTTCGAAAAAGCAGATATTACAAAACCTGAAGAACTTAGAAAAGTTTTTGAAAAATACAATCCTGACGCTGTTGTACATTTGGCTGCAGAAAGTCACGTAGACCGAAGTATTACAGATCCCATGGCCTTTATTAATACAAATGTGAACGGAACTGCTAATCTTTTGAATCTTTGCAAAGAATTCTGGACATTAAATCCTGATCATACTCATGGCAGGTTCCCGGACGAGAAAAGAAACAATCTTTTTTATCACATTTCTACGGACGAAGTATATGGAAGTTTGGGAGAAACAGGGTTCTTTTTAGAAACGACTTCATATGATCCTCAATCTCCGTACTCCGCTTCCAAAGCAGCATCTGACCATTTGGTAAGAGCTTATGGAAATACCTATGGAATGCCATTCATCGTATCCAACTGTTCCAATAATTATGGACCGAATCATTTTCCTGAAAAACTGATTCCTCTTTGTATTTCGAATATCATCAATGAAAGGCCGCTTCCTATTTATGGTGATGGAAGGTATACAAGAGACTGGTTATTTGTGATTGATCACGCCAGAGCCATTCATCAGATCTTTATGGAAGCAAAAACCGGAGAGACTTATAATATCGGAGGATTCAATGAGTGGCAGAATATTGATCTCGTAAAAGAACTGATCAAGCAAATGGATGCTAAACTGGAAAAACCGGAGGGCTATTCTGAAAAACTGATCACTTTTGTAAAAGACAGACCTGGCCATGACAAACGTTACGCCATCGATGCTACAAAATTAAATAAAGACTTAGGGTGGAAACCATCGGTAACTTTCGAAGAAGGTTTAGGGAAAACCATAGACTGGTATCTTGAAAATAAAGAATGGCTTGAAAATGTAACCAGCGGAGATTATCAAAAGTATTACGAAAAGCAATATTCGTAGAATGAAAAAATACTTTTTTTTATTTTTCGTAATCTTATCAGTTTCGTCATATTCACAATCTGTCATCCAGACCAAGTTTCCCACTGAAACCCAAAAGAAACTTATTGATGAACTTATTGAAGTTTCCGGATATAATAACTCGTTGATGAAAACAGCAAACTTACTATTGTTCAGAAAGTCTATGCAATATGAAAATGGTAAAAATTTCGAAATTTTAAATAAAGAAGAAAAGAAAATCGTCCTCGACAGAATAAAACATAGTTATTCAAGAAAAGATAAACTCTATTTTGATTTCATGAATTTGACTGAAAAGAATCTGATCAATTTGATTAAATTTTATAATGAAAATCCAAATTTGAAATCCAGCAATTATATATTTTCCTCAGATATTATAATTCATAATCTGGACAATGAAATCAGCCTTGAAGTCAATAAGATTTTAAAAGACAAATCCACAAAATAAAATGAAAGGAATAATATTAGCCGGAGGATCCGGAACCAGACTTTACCCTCTAACCATTGCTGTAAGCAAGCAGCTAATGCCTGTTTACGACAAACCAATGATCTATTATCCACTTTCCACGCTTCTTTTAGCTGGAATCAAGGATATTCTAATTATCACTACACCACACGACCAGGAAGGTTTTATCAAACTTCTGGGTGATGGTTCTCAAATCGGCTGCAACATAGAATACGTAGTACAGCCCAGCCCAGATGGCTTAGCACAAGCTTTTATTCTAGGTGAACAATTTATTGGCAACGATCCTGCTGCACTGGTATTGGGAGACAATATTTTCTATGGTTCCGAAATGGGAACTTTATTAAAAAACAAAACCAATCCAGAAGGAGGAGTTGTTTTTGCCTATCACGTTGCCGATCCTGAAAGGTATGGAGTTGTAGAATTTGATAAAAACCTGAAGGCTGTTTCTATTGAAGAAAAACCTTTAATACCTAAATCAAATTACGCTGTTCCCGGACTTTATTTTTATGATAATAATGTGGTGGAAATTGCTAAAAACATTAAACCTTCTCCAAGAGGGGAGCTGGAAATTACTGATGTCAACAATGTCTATTTAAACAGCGGTAAGCTTGAAGTGGCTGTTCTTGACAGGGGAACTGCATGGCTGGATACAGGAACATTTGATTCCCTTCATGATGCTTCAGAATTTGTAAGTGTTATTGAAAAGAGACAAGGGTTTAAAATTGGCTGTATTGAAGAGATTGCATTCAGGAACAAATTCATCAATGAAGAAAAACTTCTAGAAACGGCTGCCAAATATGGCAAAAGTGGTTATGGAGAATACCTGAAGCAACTTATCAGTAAATAACAAATATCATTTATAAAATTATCAAACTATTGGCTTTAAAGCTAATAGTTTTTGTTCATACCGTCAAATATCAATATATTAGTTGTTGTTTATTGATTTTCACAGAAAAAAATCTACAACCCGAAATATATAAGTAAGAATTAATTATTATAAATTTGCAAAAACTTACACAAATGAATGACCCACAACAGAAGTGGACTGAAACGATTGGTTCTGATCATTCGTTATTTGACTTGAAGCTAAAAGAAGTCTGGAGATACAAAGATCTTGTTTACATGTTTGTAAAAAGAGACTTTATATCCAGTTTCAAGCAAACGATTTTAGGTCCGATCTGGTTTTTTATCAATCCCATCCTAACGACCATCGTCTATCTGGTTATTTTTGGAAGAATTGCCAAACTACCTACAGACGGGGCACCGCCACTTCTTTTTTATCTGGCAGGTGTTACACTCTGGAATTATTTTTCTGCTTCATTACTGGCCACCTCCTCTACTTTTACCGGAAATGCCGGAATTTTTGGAAAAGTATATTTTCCAAGGCTTGTGACTCCACTCTCTATTGTTATTTCCAATCTTATGAGATTTGGTGTGCAATTCATCTTATTTATTCTAGCCTGGGCATATTATTACAGCAAAGGAGAAGCACATCCTAATATCTGGATTCTTGCCACTCCGTTTCTTATATTCTTAATGGCACTTTTTGCATTAGGAGTTGGAATGATATTTTCTTCACTTACCACAAAATATAAGGATTTGAGTATGCTTCTGGGGTTTGGTGTCAGTTTATATATGTATGCAACACCCGTGATTTATCCTGTATCTTCATTACCGGGATTTTTAAAAAATTAGCTTATTATAATCCATTGACAGGTATTTTTGAATGTTTCAAATATGCATGGATTGGTGTAGGAGACTTCTCCCCAGTCATGCTTGGAATCAGTACTGGTATTATTCTTATCCTTTTAATGATAGGAATTGTTGTATTCAATAAAGTTGAAAAAACTTTCATGGATACCGTGTAATTATTTTTCTTTTAAAAATTTAAATTAAAAAACATGCTGGCTTTAAAAGCAGAAAATATATCTAAACAATACCGTCTGGGACAAGTCGGTACCGGAACTTTGTCTCATGACCTCAACAGGTTCTGGCACAAAGTAAGAGGAAAGGAAGATCCTTATCTTAAAATTGGGGAAACCAATGACAGAACTACTAAAGGGGATTCCGAATATGTATGGTCTCTTCGCGATATCAATTTTGAAATTGAGAAAGGAGATGCTGTTGGAATTATCGGAAGAAATGGTGCAGGAAAATCTACCTTATTAAAAGTATTAAGTAAGGTTACCAAACCTACGACAGGTCAAATTTATACCAACGGAAGAATTGCTTCTTTATTGGAGGTAGGAACAGGATTCCATCCTGAAATGACAGGACGTGAAAATGTCTTTCTTAATGGAGCTATTCTGGGAATGACAAGAAAGGAAATCACGAGAAAATTTGATGAAATTGTAGATTTTTCAGGTGTTGAAAGATACATAGATACTCCTGTTAAAAGATATTCATCGGGGATGTATGTTCGTCTGGCTTTTGCCGTAGCAGCTCATCTGGAATCTGAAATACTGATTGTAGATGAAGTACTGGCAGTAGGAGATGCAGAATTTCAGAAAAAATGTCTTGGAAAAATGAATGATGTGACGAGAGGAGAAGGGCGGACTATTCTTTTTGTGAGTCACAATATGACTGCTATTAAAGAGCTATGCACAAAAGGGATTCTTTTGAATCAAGGACAAATTGGCTACCAAGGTGACATTCTCAATACGATCATAGAATATCAAAAAAGCAGCGCAAGAGAAAGCTCTTACCAGTATAATGGTAATCTGAACGAAGCTATAGGTAACGAAAATATCAGAATAAAAGAATTTTCAGTATCTCCTATTAATAGAGATTTACTAGATATTGATTCCGGAGTACATGTAAAACTTGTTTTTCATAATTACTGTCCGGATATTACACTTGATACTACATTTGAATTGAAAAACTATGAAGAATTGGTAATTTTCCATGTTGGAAAATTTGTTTCTGAGAATAACGATTCAAAAATAGGCGAATATTCTGTAGAATTTGATATTCCTGCAGGGCTTTTGAATGCAGGAAACTACTATTTTAAGCTTTACTTCGGAAAGGATCAAAAAATACTTTTATACGGAATTGACGAATTTATTGGATTTGAAGTAGAAAATGTAAAAGTTGGAACGATGATGCATATTTATCCAGGAGTTACCAGACCATTTTTTGAATACAAAGTACAAACACCATGATCCCCAGAATAATAGAACTCCCAAAAATATATGATAAAAGAGGAAACTTATCCTTTTTGAATATCCTCATCAACTTCCTTTTGAGATACAAAGAACCTATTGGATATATGACGTACCTGGAGGAGAAGTAAGAGGAAGCCATGCTTTCAAAGCACAGCAAGAATTTATTATTGCACTTTCAGGAAGTTTTGATATTGTAATCCATAATGGAAAAGAAGAACAAAGGTTTTCTTTAAATAGATCATATTATGGATTATATATTCCCAGAATGTTTTGGCGAAGATTAGAAAATTTTTCAACCAATTCATTAGCACTCATTGTTTCTGACAGAGAGTACAATGAAAATGATTATATAAGAGATTTTGAAGAATTTAAAATACTTGCTGATGAAAAATAATATTTCTGTATTTGACTGTAATGTTATTGATTTGGGTAAAATCAGTTTTGATGAAGGTAACCTTACAGTGGTTGAAAATAACTCTGCATTTCCATTTAATGTAAAAAGAGTTTTCTACTTGTATGATATTGCCGGAGGAGAAAGCAGAGGTGCACATTCGCACAAAGAATGTCATCAGTTTCTGATTGCAGCAAGTGGAAGTTTTGAAGTATCTTTAGATGATGGTAAATTCAAAAGACAGGTCTTTTTGAATCGTCCTGATTTAGGATTACATATTCCCCCCGGGATATGGGCTTCTGAAATTAATTTTTCTTCAGGAGCAATTTGTTTGGTCCTTGCATCTCATTCTTACAATGAAGCAGATTATATAAGAAATTATGAGGATTTCAAAAAAGTTAAGAAATGATCTTTTATAAAGAACAAATTATAAATCCTGAAAATTTCAGGCAACCTTCTTTTTTCATTAGCCCATTCAGAACATCTGATTTGGGACAAAATGACACAATTATAAAAGACGATTCTGTCCCTGATGACGAATTATTAAAAAAATATTATTCATTTTTTGGAGAAAAGCATGAATTCTTTTTGAGAGGTAAGGAAGCAATACACCAAGCATTAAGTTTCTATAACCTTAAAAAAGATGATGAGGTTCTTATCATAACTACAACATCTAATCTTTATATAAGTAGTTGTGTAACTAAAGAAATTGAAAAATTTTGCCATTGGTCCAGAGAAAAAACGAATAAAACGAAATTAATTTTTGTTATTCATGAATTTGGAAAAATTTTTCCTGATATGGAAAGAATAAAAAGTTATAATATTCCTATCATTGAAGACTGTGCAATGAGTATGCTATCCAACAATTCACAAAATCAAATAGGCAAATCTGGAGATTTTACGATTTATAGCATTCCAAAATTCTTTCCAGTTCAATTTGGTGGAATATTAAGGTTTAATAATAACCATAAATTAAAATCTGACCAACCCTATCGAAATTATCTGAGGAAAATATGCCTGCATTATTTGAAAAATATTGAACATATCATTACCCAAAGAAAAACAAATAATCAGTATTTAATTTCAAAATTAAAAAAATCGGCTTCAAATCATTCTTTGATTATACTGAATATGAAACCCCTTCTGTTTGTATGTTTGAAAATAACGGCTGTAATTTATCTGAGCTGAAAATATTTCTTCAGCAAAATGGGATAGAATGCAGTATATTTTATGGTAAAGATGCATTCTTCATACCTGTTCACCAAAACTTGGGAATTTTTGAAATGGATTATATTGTCAATCTTATAGAATACTTTGTCTATGAAAATAAGTAATATTTCAATAGGTGAAAATGTTATTATTGATCCTACTACATCAATAAATAATGTGAGAATTGCAGATAATGTAAAGATTGCAAAACTATGCAGTATTTACGGATCTGAGAAGAATCAGCTTGAAATTGGAGAATCATCTTATGTTGGGATGTTCAGTATTCTCAACGGGTTTAGTAGAAAACTTACTATTGGTAAACATGTTTCTATAGCACAAAACGTGAATATTATGACAGATTCCGGTCCTAATGCAAGTGAAGAAATGCAAAAAATATTTCCTCTTATTTCTGGAGAAGTACAAATTGGTGATCATAGCTGGATTGGTGTCAATGCGGTCATTATGCCCGGCGTACAATTAGGAAATTTCTGTGTTGTAGCAGCAAACAGTTTTGTTAATAAAAGTTTTCCAGATTATTCTATGATTGGAGGAAATCCTGCAAAACTTATTAAAACATTATTATTACCAGATGAAATTTGAAATAATCAAATACAATAATTCTTATAAAGAAATTTGGAATTCTTTTATCTTAACATCAAAAAACGGACTTTTCTTTTTTGATAGAGATTTTATGGAATACCACTCTGATCGTTTCAAAGACCATTCACTTCTAATTTTTAAAAATAATAAAATTGCGGCTGTATTACCTGCTAACGAATCAGAAAGACAAATTATTTCTCATGGTGGTTTGACTTTTGGGTCATTAATTGTATCATATGCCATAAAAGCCAGTGAAGTATTGGAAATTTTTAATGAAATAAAGAAATACTATTCTGAGCTTTCTTTCTATGAAATAATATACAAAGCGATTCCCCATATTTTTCATAAATATCCTGCAGAAGAAGATTTGTATGCACTTTTCCGTAGTGATGCCAATCTCTACAGAAGAGATATTTCATCGGTTATCGATCTTTCACATCCTATCCGATTTTCAGAGACCAAAAGGCAATTGGTAAGAAAATGTAAAGAAAATAATGTAATTATTACAGAAAATACAAATTTTGAAGAATACTGGAGCTTACTTTCCTCTGTTCTTCAGAAATTTGATACAAAACCAGTACATACAATAGAGGAAATCACTCTTTTAAAAGAAAAATTCCCAGAAAACATAAGACTTTTCGAAGCCAATAAGCATGGCAGGATTTTGGCTGGTATTGTTATTTTTGATTTTGGAGACACCATTCATACTCAGTATATGGCAGCCTCATCAGAAGGAAGAAAAGCAGGAGCATTGGATTTTATCAATCATTTTCTTTTAGAAAAATTCAAAGACAGAAAATATTACAGTTTTGGAATTTCTACAGAAAACCAGGGCAAATATTTAAATGAAGGGCTAATTCAGCAGAAAGAAAACATGGGAGCAAGAGGAATTGCTTTAGATTTTTATTCAATTAAACTTTAAACTATGATTAAATTTCTAGATTTACAAAAGGTAAACTTACAATATCAAAACGAAATAGAAGCTAAACTTTTAGAAGTCTTCCGCTCCGGATGGTATCTTATGGGCAGTGAGCTTTCAAACTTCGAAAAGAAGCTTTCAGATTATATCGGAGTCAAACATACTATTGGTGTTGCCAATGGTCTGGATGCTCTAAGACTTATTTTGAGAGCTTATATAGAATTAGGAGTAATGAATATCGGGGATGAAATTATTGTTCCTTCCAATACTTATATCGCTTCTATTCTAGCTATTTCAGACAATGGCTTAATCCCTGTTTTAGTAGAGCCAGAAATTAATACCTATAATATTGGCATCTCTAAAATTGAAGAAAAGATAACTTCTAAAACCAAAGGTATTCTTATCGTGCATCTTCAGGGAAGAGTTGTATTTTCTGATCTGCTTAAACAAATTGCAAAAAAGCACAATCTCAAAATTATAGAAGATAATGCTCAGGCAATAGGTGCAGAATGGAACGGAATAAAATCAGGAAATCTTGGTGATGCAGCTGGTTTCAGCTTTTATCCTGGCAAAAACCTGGGTGCTTTGGGAGATGCAGGAGCCGTAACTACCAATGATGATGATTTAATGAAAGCCGTCAGGGCTTTAGCCAATTATGGTTCCAATCAAAAATATGTAAATATATATAAAGGATTAAATTCAAGGCTTGATGAAATTCAGGCAGCAGTTTTGGATATTAAATTAAAGTATATTGACAACGAAAATAAAATAAGAAGAGAGATTTCAAAGCGTTTTATTGACGAAATAAAAAATCCGGCAGTCATTCTGCCAGAATATCCGGCTGATGAAAATGAACATGTCTGGCATGTATTTGTTATTCGCTCCGAAAGAAGAGATGAGCTACAGTCTTATCTTACAGAAAATGGTGTGCAGACTTTAATTCACTATCCTATTCCACCCCATAAGCAAGAGGCTTATAAAGTCTGGAATGATCTGTCATTTCCAATCAGTGAGAAAATTCATGCTGAAGTATTGAGTCTACCAATTTCTCCTGTTATGGATGCTGAAGAAATAAATAAAATTATTGAGATTATAAATAAGTTTTAATCCATGTCAAGACTATTAGAGAATAAAAAATATTTCCTTAAAACATTAAAAATAGCTAAACTTCTTTTTGACGAAAAGAAGTTTAATGATTGTTTGATATATATAGAGAAAATATCATATTCAGCATGGTATAATTTTCCGGGATATTACACCTCTAATTGTTTTGAATCAATTATCAGAAAGATAGCTCTTAAAAGTTTAGACTTTGAGAACGTAAATATTCAAGATACCACAGAAGATAAAACATTGCATCTTTTTTCTGAAATAAATAGCATTGGAGGACATTCAAAACTTATTTTCAGTTGGATGGAAAATGATAAAAAAGTAAACATTATCTGATGAGTACCTGGCAAAATTTTCAGGAGGTTTCTGAAATAGCTAGGTCCTATCAATATAAAATAGATAATAATGTATTTATTTATGATCAGAAGTTGAACATTATTGAAAATCCCAGAAAATAGTAGATACTTTAAAAGAAAATAATTTCAGTAGAATTATCCTGCATATTCATCCGCATGATGTAATTCCATCAATGATTTTTTCTTCCAATAAATTAAAAAGTCCTGTTTTTTTTCTCAATCATGCTGAGCATACTTATTGGCTGGGTGAACCTATTATAGATTTTCTGCTTCAGATAAGAGAATCAAATATTTTAAAAGATTCTAAAAATAGAAATATTCCTGTACAAGATCAATTCTTCTTGCCAATACCTGTAGATGAATCATATTCATTAAAAAAGACGGAGAAAAATACATTCAATATTATTTCAATTGGCAGAGAATCGAAATATGAGCCTAACCAGGAATATAATTTCTATCAGGAAGCATTAAAAATTGTAGAAAAATTTGAACATGTTATCTTTACTATCGTAGGTATTGAACTCAATAATCCCAACAGGAAAATTTATGCACATGAACGATTAATTTTCATTCATCCTACAAGAGAGATTAACCAATACATTGAAAATGCAGATTTATATTTAGAAGGTTTTCCTATACCATCTTTCACATCACTTCTGGAACCAGCAATGGCAGGAGTTCCTTTTGTGCTGCATTATAATCCGGCAAGTGTTTATAAGGTTTTTGATGACAATAAGGAAAAAGGAATATTTTACCCGAAAGACCTAAAAAGCTGGGAGTTAGAAGTAGAGAAGATGATCTCAGATAAAAACTACAAGAACCTCATCACCAGACTACAATTAACATATTTACATGAGAACTATTCATCACAAGGTTGGAACAAAAAACTAACGGAGATTAAGGATTCTTGTAAAAACAAACAACATAATATCCGAACTATCCCTAATGAAGAAAAGTATGTGGATGGCAGAGATGAAGAATTGGTATCAGTTATTGAGTCAAAGCTAACCAATCATTATTCGTATACAAACCTGCTAGGATTTTTTTCAAAATTAAAAGTCATAGCATTATCTTTTGATAATCCCTCATGGGTAAAAATTAAACCCTGGAAACAAACGATAAAATATTTATTTAATAGATAATTTAAGCACATAAATATGAAATTAAGACCAATCGCCATACATTTACCACAATTTCACCCGTTCCCGGAAAATGACGAATGGTGGGGTAAAGGTTTTACAGAATGGACGAACGTAACAAAGGCAAAACCATTATTTGACGATCATTATCAGCCACATCTTCCTTCTGACTTAGGATTTTATGATTTGAGGCTGGAAGAAGCAAGAATGGCACAGGAACTTCTGGCCAAAGAATATGGAATTTATGGGTTCTGTTATTATCACTACTGGTTTAATGGGAAGAGATTAATGCATGAGCCTATTGACAGGAAATTAAAAAATCCAAAAGAAGATCTGCCTTTTATGCTGTGCTGGGCCAATGAAAACTGGACCAGACGCTGGGACGGCAGCGATCATGAAATACTCATTGAACAAAAATACTCCGTTAAGGATGACGAAGATCACATTGATTTTTTGCTTCCTATTATTACGGATCCAAGATATATTAAAGTAAATAATAAGCCCATTATTGTTATTTACAAACCCAATATTCTTCCTAATGTACAGGAAACCATTAAATGCTGGCGGCAAAAAGCCAAAGCAGCCGGAGTGGAACTGTATATATGCCATATGGGGTTTTCCTATGAGAAAGAATGGGATCAGTTAGTAAATGGCTTTGATGCTATAGTTGATTTTGAACCTTTCGGAATACGCAGAAAAAGTGTTTTGGAAGAAGTTCATGACAGAAAAAGAAGGAGACCTGAAAAAGGAATTATAAATAAAATTAAAAGACGCCTGAGTAAAAATGTAATTAAGAATACATACAATTGCGTTCCTTACCAATGGATGGGAGAAAATTTAACTCCTCAGAAGGATTTTCATTGCAAAATCTTTCCATCTATAGTACCCGGATGGGATAACACTTCCAGAAGAGGTAACAACCCCACCCTGATACTCAAAGATTCGACACCGGAACATTTTGAAAACTGGCTTTCAAATCTTAAGTTAGATTTTACCCCATATTCTGAAGAAGAAAACTTCATTTTTATTAATGCATGGAATGAATGGGCAGAAGGTAACCATCTGGAGCCTGACCAAAAATTTGGAAGAAAATATCTGGAAGTTGTTAAAAAATTATTCTTGAATCAATGATGAAGAAAATAAAACCCCTTGCATTCTACCTTCCTCAATACCATCCTGTTCCCGAAAATAACGAATGGTGGGGTAAAGGTTTTACAGAATGGACCAACGTAGCAAAAGCAAAACCTCTTTTTGAAGGACATGAACAACCTATATATCCTGCTGATCTGGGATATTATGACCTTCGTGTTCCGCAAGTCAGAGAACAGCAGGCTCAGATAGCAAAAGATTACGGAGTTCATGGATTTATCTATTATCATTATTGGTTTGGCAACAGAAAACAATTACTGGAAAGAATTGCAAATGATGTTCTTACATCCAAAAAACCAGATTTCCCCTTCTGTTTCTGCTGGGCAAACGAAACCTGGTCCGGTATATGGCATGGTCTTGCAGAAAAGATTCTTGCAGAGCAAGTCTATCCGAATGAGCTGGATTTAATAGACCATTTCAACTACCTGCTCCCATTCTTTAAAGACGAAAGATATATTAAGGTAGACAATAAGCCGCTTTTCATAATCTACCATCCGGAACATTTAAATGAAGGAGATCCTCACTATATTTCGAAATTCAGGGAACTGGCAAAAGAGAACGGATTTGATGACTTATATGTCATGGCATCCAATAAACTCCGTGATGATATTGATTTAAAATCCATGGGGTATGACGGGAAAATATCCAATGCATTTCAGAAAGCATGGGTACCTTATATTAAGAAAGGAGAATATATTTCCCATTACCAATATTATAAAAATAGAATAACAGAACTACTCGGATTTAAGAAAAAAATTAAACCGAAAGTCCTGACTCAGGATGCTAAAGCTGTTGTTAATGATCTACAGTTTGTAGAAAGTAATGTTGCTACTTATCCATGTGTTCTGCCTAATTGGGACAACACTCCCAGAAGTGGCTATAGAGGAGTTGTCCTTACTGATACATCACCGGAATTATTTGAGAAGCAGATTGAAAAAGCGATTGATTATCTTGAGGATAAAAATGATTATCCCGAACAGTTATTGATTATCAAATCATGGAATGAATGGGCAGAAGGTAATATTCTGGAGCCAGATAGAAAGCATGGCTTTGGATATTTGAATACATTAAAAAAAATATTGGATAAATATAATAAAAACAGCTAAGTACTTATTCTTAGTTCGTTTGTATTGTTGAACTTATTTGAATGCCTAAGTATTCAACCCGAAATACACTAGAAAAAACTTTGTAGTAAAAACCTTATTAAAAAATGACAAGTAAAGTTTCAATTATAGTTCCCTGCTTTAATCATGCTTTATATTTAGAAGAATGCATTCAGTCTATTACAGCTCAATCCTATATAAATTGGGAATGCATTATTATAGATGATGGTTCCACAGATAATTCATCAGAGGTAGCTCAAAAACTGATAAATCATAATATACGCTATATTTATCAGAATAACAAAGGAGTGTCCTGTGCCCGAAACAATGGAATAAAGCAAGCTACAGGAGACTATATTTTGCCTCTTGATGCAGATGATACACTAAACCCTTTAGCATTAGAGAAAATGCTGGAGGTTTTTACTAAAAATAAAGAAACAATGATTGTTTTTTCAGATACGATGATGTTTGGTCATATCAATACTAAAACAACAGTAGATGAAAAACTCAATATTAAAGAATTATTACTGCAAAATAAATTATTCTGTACTTCAATGTTTCCAAAAAAATATTTCGACCAGGGTATAATATATGATGAAGAACTCACACATGGGCTTGAAGACTGGGAATTCTGGATACACCTTATTTCTTCTCACCGTAACCTCCCTGTTACCAAAATAGATTATCCGGTTTTCAATTATAGATCTCATGCCGGTAGTTCAAGGAACAATGATATTTTTAAGAATGATGACAAAAAAGAAATTATCTATAATATGATTTATGAAAAGCACAAAGCTCTTTTTCATGAATTTTACCCAAGCTACATTTCACTCTTAAAAAGAAAAACCTTCTACGAAAAAAAACTGGAAAATATATACAATAGTAAACTATATAGAATGTATAACTTTTTAATAAATTTATTTAGATAAGCCCTATATCTAAGATCTTTATATGCAAAAACATGGGCTTAAACAGCTTACCTGTTAAACTTTTGACATTTTCAGCTTAAACACTCATTTATATTGTTAAATAAATCTAATAGACAAGCTCACTAAGAATAAGTACTTAAAAATTATTCATTTTTTACGTGAATCATTATCTAATGAATTTTCTAAAAAATAAAATCTCCCAAAATATATATTCATTAAACTAAAGATTGAAAATGGTTAAAATAATTATTGTAAACTATAATTCGGAAAAATGGATTGACCAGTGTTTATCATCCATTGATCAGGCAGGATTAATTAAAGATACCATTATTATTGATAATGCCTCTACCGATGATAGCCTTCATCTGATTGAACGAAGCTTTCCTCAGGTTGAACTTATTAAACTGTCTTCCAATTTAGGTTTTGGACAGGCAAATAATATCGGGATTAAAAAAGCATATGAACAAGGTTCAGATTATGTTTTTTTAATGAACCAGGACGTCTATATAGAACCCAATAGTATCGACTGTTTGATTTCAACTGCAAAACTAAATCCGGATTTCGGCATATTAAGCCCTGTGCATCTCAACGGAAATGGTTCAGAACTGGACTTTGCCTTTTCAAATTACATCATTCCTTCGAAGTGTAAAAAATTATACTCAGATATATTTTTACAAAAACTAGCTCCGCCGTACGAATTGCCTTTTGTAAATGCCGCAGCCTGGTTATTAACACGGAAATGTATCGAAAAAGTGGGAGGATTTAATCCATCATTATATCATTATGGAGAAGATGACAATTATTGCCAAAGAGTATTGTATCATGGTCTGAAAATAGGTATCGTTCCGCAATCCGTTATATATCACGACAGGGAATACAGAGTGGAAAATAAATACTTTGACAATTCCGCTCTGCTTTATGAAAGAAAATTAACTGTGATGTTTTCGGACCCCTTTAACGATACACAATCGGTAAGGGAAATATATATTCATTCTTATAAATTGATAATAAAATCTTTACTAACATTCAGATTAAGATCGATTAAAAAGCATTATGGCAATCTCAAAACCTGTAATTCGTTAGACTGGAAAATGATTCTCAATAATAAAAAACAATCTATCACCCAAGGAAAAAATTTTTTATAAACAGTTCCCTTAGTTTTTATATTAGTAACGGGTCATAACAACAGCACCTTTTTTAAAGGTTATTATCCGGTGTAAATTCCCAACCTTATCTGACTCTATATACACTAAAAAATATTAAAATAAGCCGGATCATATAAAAAATCCCGGATGTGCAGAACTGGGAACAAGCTTGGGCTTTTAAAAAAATTGTAAGCCATTTTTAAGTTTTTAAATTAATAAACACAATCTAATTAGAAAACAATATATGATTATAGGTAATGGAATTTTGGCAAATGCCTTAAAGTTTTATGATAAAGACGATGTTATCTTCTTCGCATCAGGAGTTTCCAATTCCCTGGAAAAAGAAGCTTCCGAATTCGAGAGGGAGATCTCACTACTGAAATCCGTTGTAAGTCAAAATCCTGACAAAAAATTTTTCTATTTTTCAACCTGTAGTATTTATGATCCTACAAAAACAGGAAGCCCTTACGTAATCCATAAATTGAAGATTGAAAAACTGATCGCAGAACTTTGCCAACATTTCGTTATCTTAAGGGTAGGAAATGCAGTAGGACGTGGTGGCAATCCAAACACCTTGATTAATTTTCTGAAAAACGCTATCCTTTCGGAGAATAAACTTATGCTGCACAACAATGCAAGGCGGATACTCATCGGTACAGATGACATTGCTTCATTTATCTGTCGGTATATGGAAGATTTCAATAATGAGATTATCAATCTCGCTTATCCTTACCAGTATTCTTTACCTGAAATTTTATCACAGCTGGAAAACCACCTGGATAAGAAAGCAGATTATGAAATGACAGAAGAAGGTTCTTTTTATAAAATAGAATTCAACAGTTTTACTGAAGAATTTTTCTCAGGAATATCACCAGATAAATATCTAGAAAAGCTATATTCATACTATTTATAATAAAAACAGACGTAATTTCTCATTACAGGAACCCTGTATAGAAACGGTAATTTTTTAGTCCCAAAATAAAAATTATTACCCTTGAAAAAGCAAATATTAAAACACAAAATTAAAGCATAACATAATGAAAATTTCAGTAATCATTCCCGTCTACAATGCCGAAAAGTATGTTTCTCAGGCTGTAGAGTCTGCCCTTCAGTTCGACGATGTATATGAAGTAGTATTAGTAGAAGATCAATCTCCGGACAACGCATTAGAGGTATGCCGGGAACTTGCTGAAAAAAATGAAAGAGTAAAGCTTTTTCAGCATCCTGATAAAGGAAATCATGGAGCCGGTGCCAGCAGAAATCTGGGAATGGAAAAATCGGAAGGAGACTTTATAGCATTCCTTGATGCCGATGATTACTATCTTCCGAACCGTTTTGATGCAGAAAGAGAACTATTTCCCAATACAGAGGTAGATGGAGTGTATGGTGCCATCGGTGTCCATTATTATTCTGAAAAAGCAAAAGAACAATATTATAAAGTTTTTGGCGACCGCCTGACTACGGTTTATAAAAAGCATCCTCCTAAAGATGTATTTCCTGGACAACTTAATATGAAAGGTACTTTCGGGCTTTTCAGTATTGATGCTCTGACAATCCGAAAAAGCGCTTTAAAAAATCTGGAGTATTTCTTTAAAACTCATTTAAAACTGCATCAGGATACAGAGTTTCTATTCAGGCTCTCCTACTATGTAAACTTATATCCAGGAATTCTCGATAAGGCGGTGGCTGTAAGAGGAGTTCACGAGAATAACCGAATTACCAAAATAGATGCCAGAGAAGTTAAACCAGCATCTACAAGGGTTGTTCTATGGAAAGAAGTCAACCATTGGGCAGAACATGAAAGCACTCTTCCTGAAGATATTAAACTTCACATCAAAAGAGTATACCAAAGCTTTCAGATTGCTAATGCTCCTCTTTTGAAAAATGGGGAATGATTATAAAATACCTGCTCACCGATTATAACAGTATACGTTCTGGATTGTACAATATCAATTTCAGAAACGACTTATTCTCCTAAAATATCTTAAAGATTAGTCCATTTTTCCGGCTATTAAACTAAATACTTAGTTCAATAACCTTGTATTCCTTTTTAACGCTTCACAAAATGAATTTTTCTTAAAAGATCCCGCATTGGTTTTTCAATGAACTGGTAAAAAATTGCAGAACTGAACAGCATAACAATAATGTAAATTACAAATACAATATCAATACTGAACGTATATTGCTGCCATTTTAAAAACTCCCTTACCAGATAAAGAACAGGAATATGTGTGATGTATATCCCATAACTTATTTCTCCAAGATACTCTAGCGGTTTTAATGAAAACAGCCTGCTCACCTTTCCGTTATTAGCTGAAATCAGAATAATTGCAGGAACAAAAAGGAGTGCCATTAAGCCATTATGGTAGAAAAGCGGAACAAACATCAGAGATACAAGGATTAATAAGAAAACAATGATAACCTGACGATCGTAATTTTTTTGTCTATAGTTTCTCACGAAAAATATTCCGGCAAGATTCCCGATCAGGAATTCATTAAGATGCCAGAAAGGAAAATAATACAAAAATTCATGGCTTTTTGTGTGTGGCCCTTCATAAGCGCCATATACCGGATATAAGTTCGAAAATACCTGAGTTACTAACCACAATCCGATTGCAGCTACCCAGATTGTTTTATTTTTCTTAGAATAGAAATAATTGTATAAAAATGGAAAAAGCAGGTAGAAAAAAAACTCTACGGAAATAGACCATCCTGGAAAGTTCAGAATCATGGCTTCTCCCGGTATCCAGCTCTGGATGCCCAATCCGTATAAAACCAGCTTATACCAGTCGAACATCTCATACCTCGTCATAAAATACAGCAAAAGCCCCAGCATATAAAGCGGATAAATCCTGGCAAATCTGTTTTTATAGAATTCCAGATAATCAATCATATCTTTTTTATGATAGGCAATGATCATAATAAATCCTGAAAGAATAAAGAAATAGCTTACTCCCACATTTGCTCTCAAAAAAGATTGGAAATATAATCTATCTTATATAAAAACAGATCTTTATTGAAATGGGAAATAACAATTGCCATAGCGGCAACAAACCGGGTAAATGTAATCTGACTTATCTTCACAGAGTCGTAAAATGCTTAACTTTATCAAAACATAGCCATATCAACTCTGAAGGCCTGTCTTATTTCATATAAAGTGTTAATTTTAAGGCACAAAAATAAGATTTATTATTATAATTATGTAAAACAAATTATATTTGTACCCTACAAATGTGAAAAATAAATTTAGGTATGCTTGATGAAATTTTAGCAAAAATTCAACGAAGGAGTCAGATTTCTCGTCTCAAAAAACATCCTCATGTTTCTTTTAAAGGGATAAAGCTTGGGATCAGTAATCATTTTGTTCTGCATGAAAATTTAAAGACAGTTACAATTGGCAGTTCCGTCAGTTTCAGAAATTATGTTCATGTTCTTGTAGAGAAAAATGCCACATTAGAAATCGGGAATAACTTTTTCATGAATAACTTCTGTTCCATCAACTGTCTGGACAGTATTTCTATAGGTGATAATACCTTATTCGGGGAGAATGTAAAGCTGTATGACCACAATCACGCGTACCAGTCTCAACCGGAATTTAAATTGTTTTCTTCTGAGTTTACTACGGCTCCCATCAAAATCGGAAGCAATTGCTGGCTCGGAAGTAATGTTACCGTCTTAAAAGGAGTTACCATTGGAGACAACTGCATTATTGGTGCAGGATGTACCATTCACAAAGATATTCCGCCTAATACAACTGTAATCAATCGTCAAGATTTAATATTCAAGGAACATTAATGAAGTTTTCTATTCTTATTGCACACTATAACAACGCTCTTTTTTTCAAAGACTGTTTTGAAAGTATTCTTCAGCAAACTTATACAGACTGGGAAGCCATTATTCTAGATGACGCTTCATCAGAAAGTGAAAAGAAAATGGTTCAGGAACTCATTTCAAATGATAAAAGGTTTAAATTTTTTGAAAATGAAAAAAATTCCGGTGTAGGTGTGACGAAAAGCAAACTGATCGAGCTGGCAGAAGGAGATATCTGCGGTTTTTTAGATCCCGATGATGCTATCAACCCTACAGCCATTCAAAAATGCATGGAAATTTTTCAGGCCAAAAAGAACACCGTACTTACCTATTCAAGGTTTATGACCTGTGATCAGAATCTGAAACCTATTGCTCCATTCAAATCTGCTATGCAGGTACCCAATAGTGATCCTTATTTTTTTAATTTCCCGATTCAGATTGCTCATTTTGTGACTTTCAGAAAATCAGTGTATGAACAGACTGAAAAAATGAACCCTAATTTAAAAATTGGAGAAGACCAGGATCTGTATCTTAAAATGTATGAGAAAGGGAAAGTTCAGTTTATTAATGACACCAATTACCTTTACAGAACACATCAGGGAGGAATCTCCCAGAACGACAATAAAAAGAAATCTCATGAGTATTTTGCTCAGGTGATTTTCAACACAATGAAACGAAGAGGTCTTGCAACCATCAACGGTAAAAAAGTTCCTGAGAATTATACAGAAGCAAATCAGATCTTTGACCTTTTGCAATATCAGCACCAGCTGCCTTTCCGTATTAAGAAAAAAATAAAAATTACTTTACAATCAATTTTCGGTTAATGTTAGAAAAAAAGATAAAAATTTTGTTCAGACACCGTTCTATGGAAATGGGGGGTGTAGAAAAAGTATTGTTGGGACTTCTCAACAACCTCAACCCTGACAAATTTGAAATAACGGTATGCCTTACCCTTAACCAGGGAAAATTGCGTGATGAACTTCCGAAACATATCAGAAAAATATACCTTACGGATGGAAAAGAAGACTTTTCCGACAACTCTATTTTACAGAAACTTCAGCTTGTTAAAAGAAGATTAAAGCTAAGGAAACTGAAAAATAATCCCGCCATTGCAGATCGACTTATCAATGATACTTTTGATATAGAAATCGGGATGGATTACAGGGATTATGATGCGATCCTGAATTCTACCCATACAAATTCCAAAAAGATTGGATGGTTTCATTCTGAAGTCAATGTACCTCAGTTTCAGCCATTGGTTCCGGACATTTTAAAGAGTTTTCCTCAGTTTGACCATATGGTATACTGTTCTCATAAGATAAAGGATATGATGCATGAGTATTATCCTGCCCTCAATTATCCGCCGGAGAGTGTTATTATCAATCCTATTCCTATCGAAGAAATAAAGCGAAAGGCAGAGGAAAAGCTTGACAACTTCCCTGAAGGACCTGTTTTTGTTTCCATTGGAAGACTTCATTCAAGGAAGGGATATCATAAACTTATTGAAGCTCATACAAGGCTTATCAATGACGGCTTCCATCATACTATTGTTGTAATTGGTGATGGTGGTGAAATGAAAAACCTAAAGGAACAGGCTGCAGCGAACAATGTGGAAAAGACATTCATTCTGGTTGGAAATCAAATGAATCCTTATCCTTATATCAAAAAAGCAGATTATTTCGTTCTTCCATCAGAATCTGAAGCATGGCCATTGGTTATTGCAGAGGCATTAATTCTTCAGAAGCCTATTGTTGCTACCAATGTAGGAGATGTGGGATTGATGATCAAAGACAAAGAAACAGGATACCTCATCAGTTATGACGTTGATGAGATGTATAAAGGAATAAAAACCTTCCTTACAGATCCTGCTCTTGTTCTTCATATCAGAGAAAATCTCAAAAATATTGAAAGTCAGTTTGACAATAAGAAAATATTTGACAGTGTAGAAAACATTATAGAAACACTGCACAAACAATAAACTATTGGGCGGAATATCCACCGTCAATCACAAGATTGGTTCCTGTGACCCATCTTGAGGCATCAGACAGTAGAAAAATACAAGCATTCGCTACATCTTTAGGGTCACCTATTCCCAGCGGATGCTTTTTTATAATTTCGGATGAAGCTTCGTCACCAATATCTTCAAACATTTTTTCCAGAATAGGGGTATTAACCATTGCAGGGCTTATGCTATTGACACGAATATTACTTCTGGAAAGTTCCATAGCCAAAGAACGGGATCCCGAAATAACAGCTCCCTTACTGGCAGAATAAGCCGCTTTTCCTGCCTCTCCTACCATTCCTGCAACGGAAGAAATAAATACAAAACTCGAGATTTCGTCTTTATATTTCTTTAAAGATAAAATTTTAGCAATTTCAAGTCCTGCAATGACGTTGACAGCAAATATATCCTGATACAACTGAGGATTGTGCTTTTTTAACGGTAATGTTTTCTCAATACCGGCACAGTGTATAAATCCTGATATTTTCCCTAAAACTGAAACTTTATCTGCAATGATAGCTTCAAGGTTTTCAGATTGGGTAATATCTTCAGTAATGGTTTCTACTTTTGTTTCAGGATTCAGCATAGAAACCGTTTTCATGAGTTCATCATGGTTTCTTCCTACGAGAATAAGATCAGCACCACTTTTGCTGCATTCTACAGAACAGCTTCTCCCAATTCCGGAAGAAGCGCCTGTAATGAGAATAATTTTATTTTTTAATGAGAAAGCATCCATTAATCTTCAAAATTTTCTTTTCCTATAACATTCATCAAATCTGAAACTGTTTCGATATCTTTAAAGTGCTTTGTATCAATTTTTTTGTTAAAATTTTCGTCTACAAATGCAATAACAGAAAGTAAACTGATAGAGTCATAGCTTTCCAGTGATTTTAAATTCGTTTCAGTAGTTAATGTGTTATCTTCCTCCAACTCCTCTTGTAATTTTTCTAAAAAAACGGATGTCTTCATATTGTATAATTTTAAATGTTTGTTGTTTTAAATTTCCATAATAGTGGCTCCCCATGAGTATCCAACCCCAAATCCGGCCATCAAAACTTTATCTCCTGCTTTTAGCATTCCTTTATCCATCATATTTTTAAGGGCAATAGGAATGGTTGCAGAAACGGTATTCCCGGTTTTTTCCATATCAATATAGAACTTTTCCGCCGGAATCTTTGTTTTCTTTCTTAAATAATTCAACATAAAAGAATTCGCCTGGTGAAAAACAAAATGGTCAATATCATCCATCGTCATTCCGTTTACTTCCAGTGTTTCTTTTACAAGTCCCGGGATATTTTCAATGGTAAAATTAAAAATCTCAGGGCCATTCATGTAAATATTTTCAGGACTGAATTCATGCTCTGGATTCAGTTCAAAATCTTTCTTAAAAGCACCTTGCTTTACGATAAGATTTTCGGCACCACTTCCGTCTGTTCCCAGGCAAAACTGATAATCATTACCTTCTGCTTTTTCAATAATTGCTGAAGCAGAGGCATCTCCGAATATGCTTCTATTTCCTTTATCATCGGGGTGAATATGTTTGGAATATGTTTCTGAAGTCACCAAAAGGATACTTTTAGCAATCCCAGCAGCAATCAAGCCTTTCGCAAAAGCCAATCCATATACAAAGCCTGAGCAGCCAAGGTTAAAATCTATAGCTCCTACATTTTTTCTAAGCCCAAGTCTGTCCTGCAAAATACAAGCTGTTGTAGGCAAAAAGTATTCCGGGCTTTGGGTACAGAACAAAATAAAATCTACTTTATTTCTGTCATAGTTTTCGAAAATTTTTTCTGAAGACTGTACGGCCATATCCAGTACAGTTTCGCTATCTGAAGAAATATGACGTTGGGAAATACCTACTTTCTCCTGAATCCGTTCAGAGCTCCATTCGGGGAAAAGTTTTTCAAGATCCTCATTAGTTAACACCTGCTGAGGCAGATAATATTCTATTTTTGAAATTTTCATCATATTAATAAATTCTTTTTCTTTGCAAAAGTAACGAAAACAAATTTACACCTGTCATGATTTTTATATTCCGAATTTTATTAAAAATAGACTCTCTGTATCATAATTTTTTGAATAGAGGCAGTCTTGAAGTGGCAAAATATAGAGGAATGAAAGTGGGTAAAAATTTTAATATGCCTGATAAAGTATATTTCGGGACAGAACCCTACCTGATTGAAATAGGTGATAATGTGAATATTGCAGGAGATGTAAGATTCGTGAATCATGGGGGTACCACTACCCTGCTTAGAAAACTTCCCGGATATGAAGATGCCAGAATCCTTGGGAGAATAAAAATAGGAAACAACTGTACAATTGGCCTTAACGCTGTGATCATGCAGGATGTGCAAATTGGAAACAACTGTATTTTAGGTGCAAACTCTGTATTATCACAGTCTATGCCAGACAATACGGTCTTCATCGGAAATCCGGCACAGTTTCTCTGCACTATTGAAGATTATGGAGATATCGTTTTAAAAAATAATCCGGAATATCCTCGTGAACTGGAGAAAGACAGAAAAAAACTGGATGCTTATATCAAAGAAAATCTTCCTCACAAGTATAAAAAAGCAAGAAAAATTAAATAAATTTAGTCTTGTAAAATCATAAAAGAAAAAAACAAATTGAAAAAGAAAAAACTCCTCATTCGTATAGGTTCATTACGTCATGGCGGTGCAGAAAAGGTATTAATCAACTTTTTAAAAAACCTTCCTCCTGACAAGTATGAAGTTGATCTTCTGGTGAATCTTTATTCAGGGCTATACATTAAAGAGGTTCCGTCATGGGTAACTTTATACTACCTGACCAAAGGGGAAATGATAACAACCAACAGACCGCAGGATATCCCTGTAAAAGCTTATAGGGTTCTTTATCAGAAAATGTTTCTTTGGTTCCCTTCCCTGCTTTATAAGTTTGTTTTAAAGAATAAAAAATATGATGTAGAGATTGCAGCAATTCATGCAATGCATCAGGAAATACTATCCAGCCCACAAAAAGATTCAAAAAAAATTATCTGGGTGCAGAATGATATTTTCAATTTAAAGGAATACACTCCGGAGGTTATCAGGCAGTTTTTTAAATTCGATAAAATTCTTGTGATTTCTAATAAGCTGCAGGAAGGAATGTACAAACTTGCAAAAAATGAAACGGAAAAGGCATCAGTTATAAAAATTTTCAATCCAATAGACAGAAATGATACATTAAGTAAGGCTGATATTGCAATTAATGATTATCCTTTCAACAGTGATCTTCCTACTTTTGTTACTGTAGGAACCGTATATCCACAGAAAGGTTATGACAGATTACTGAATGTGCATAAAAGGCTTCTTGATGAAGGTTTAAAACATCAGCTTCTGATCATTGGTGATGGGTATGATTTTGAGACTATTCAAAACCAGCTCAACACATTGGGACTTCAGGATACTGCAAAAATGCTTGGTTTCAGCAGCAACCCTTATCCTTATATGAAAAAGGCGGATTTCTATATCATGTCTTCAAGGCATGAAGGTTTCCCCACAATCATAGCCGAAGCACTTATTCTGGACAAGCCTATTTCGGCAACGGATATTTCCGGAATCAGGGATCTTCTGCAGGATGGAAAACTGGGAAATATCACAGAAAACTCCGAAGAAGGAATATATGAAGGAATGAAAAAGTTTCTTACGGATAAAAATATCACTGAAGAATACAAAAAACAGATCTCACAAACAGAACTGCCATTTGTATTGGAAAAATCTGTGGAGCATCTTCAGAAAATAATTGATGAAGTATAAAAACATTGACAATGGCTGACTATTCTATCATTCAAAAAGATTTTTACAGGGAAAGCGGAAAATGGCTTTCAACATTTCAAATCTGGAAAAAGTGTATTAATCCTAATCTTCATTTTGTCTATATCTTAAGAATGGCCCAGAAATATCAGAAAACATCTGTTCTGAATACTTTCTGGAGAATTGTACTGAGGCATTATCAAATCAAATACGGATTCCAGATTTATCCTGAAACCCAGATTGGGGAAGGATTTTATCTTGGACATTGGGGAAGTCTTGTTATCAACCCTAAAACCGTGATTGGAAAAAACTGTAATATTGCGCAAGGAGTTACGATTGGTCAGCAAAACCGTGGAAAAAATGAAGGATCTCCTATTATAGGCGATGAAGTATGGATTGGAACGAATGCCGTCATTGTGGGATCTATAACCATTGGAAATAACGTTTTGATTGTTCCTAATTCTTATGTCAACTTTGATGTTCCCGCCAATTCTGTTGTCATAGGAAATCCAGCCAAAATTATCCCTACAACCAATGCTACAATGGACTATATTAACCGTAAAGTGTAGTAAACCCAGCACTTATAGTAAAATTTCTACTTGCACGGATCGGTTATTTCGTGTACATTTGTAAAAAATGTATTGTTTGATTGTAAAATAATGATACAATCGTTAGGTTTTATAAACAATATATTGTTTTTATAATCTAATAACATCAATCTGTCAATGTTATTTGTTCTGAAAAAAATCGCTTAATCTTAAAAACACAACCCGGGCTTATTATTAATTTAAAAAATAATTTTTGATGAAAAACACACTTTCTTATTATTCCCATTCTACATCTGCTTTATCAAATCTATAGTTACATTTTTGTATCATAGCAAAATCTAAACGAAAAGATGCAGCTCTCCGCCATGAAATTGTAACCATTTATCTTTCAAAAGTTTCTTTTTGAGTTGATACAACATCTTGGATCTTTAAGAATTATTATCTGATATTAATTTTTTTCATGCACTCTACGATTCTGATGTTCAGGCAGACTACCGAAAAAACAAGAAAGAATATTTAAATTCATTTTAACAGCCCAGAAACATATACCACCATGTTCAAAAAAATAATTCCCATTCTTCTCATTATACTCTATCTTACAGGTTTTCTTCTTTCTTTTCCCTATATTTTTGATAATCTGTTTGGAGCTGAAAAACTGGACAGTATCCGGAATATTTTAGAATACGGTGTTATGTTTTGTTCCTTCCTCGTATTCAATGCACTTCTTTTTAAGAATAAATATACATCTGTGATTGCTGTCATCTTATGTCTGTTATTAAGCATTAACTTTTTGATATCAGCGTCCTGTTTTCTTATTTATCATTCCGGGTTTAATGTAGGAATGGCCATCAGTATCCTTGAATCCAATCCAGATGAAGCAATGAGCATGTCTTATATGTTTATTCTTCCAGGTATTTTATTTTTTGTTTTTCTGGGGATGTTACTGTATTCAGTGAACTATCTTAAAAAAGGTGTAGTAAAATTGGATGCTAAGTTTATCATTATTGCCTTGTTATGGCTTATTCTGCCTTTTGGTTATCATCTTAAACACAGGTATGTAAGCAATAAAGGAGGCGGCAAGATGATTAAGAATGTATACTACCATTTATCCGATTTCAATACTGCATTGAATATACAGAGAGACATCAATGCAATTAAAAAGAATATTCCTGTTTTCAATATCAAAAAAATACAGCCCGGTATAGAAAATGTAATTTTGATCATCGGAGAATCCGAAAGAAAACAAAACATGTCATTATATGGCTACGATAAAAAAACGACTCCTTATACAGATCAGCAGGCAGACAATATGATGATTTTTGATAATGCCGTTTCTCCTGCAGGGATCACCA
Source organism: Chryseobacterium sp. CH21 (assembly GCF_004119445.1). Lineage (GTDB taxonomy): Bacteria > Bacteroidota > Bacteroidia > Flavobacteriales > Weeksellaceae > Chryseobacterium. The sequence goes on from NZ_QICI01000044.1 coordinate 55,999, forward strand.
ATCTAAGTGTTCCTCTGATGCTGTCAAGTATTCATCCGGATGAATTCAGATACCGCTATGATAAACTTTCCTATAACATTATCAATCTTGCCAATCAAAGTGGATATAATTCTTTCTGGCTTAGTACACAGGCTAGCGCAAGAGGAATAACCGCTATGGCCTCCATGTCCAAGAACAAAAAATGGGTCAATGGATTTGATGAAGTTATTGTTCCTGAACTGAAAAATGCCATTCAAAAGAAAGAAGATAAATTTATAATACTTCACATCATGGGGAGTCATCCAAACCCGTGTAACAGACTTCCTCCTAACTGGAATTCTGAAGGCATGGATTGCTATGACAGCTCTATAAAATACACGGATTTTGTATTCAAAAATATTTTCAGTACGCTGAAAAATACAAATTCTGTAGTAATCTATGCATCCGACCACGGACTTAAAATACAGGGAGACAAATTACTTCATATAGACTCTAAGGAATCTACCCAGGTACCTTTCTTCGTTTGGTTTGGTGATAAAGTACCAGCAAACTACAGAATTACAGGACATGAGTCTAAACAGACACAAACCACCTATATTTACCCACTGATTATGAAATATATGGGGCTGGAAGCACCTCAGCATTATAAAAATGAGGGTAATAAGTATCTGAACTTAGAGATGAAGAGTATGGAATATGATACATTGCCGAAGTAATATATATTTCTATATTACAACTGTTTTTCTACTGATGAAATAGGCAGCAAACAGATTAGGAACCCAGCATAGCCATGCCACAGCAATATAAGAGCTGTCAGCATCTCCTGTCAGCATTTTCAGTAAGGGATACCATAACCGCAGTGTTACCGCAGCAAAAGTACAAGCATAGCTAAAGGTCATCAACTGTTGATGTTTGAGGATATTTCTTTGCTTTATCTGTACAACTGCCGCAAGGGTTGTTATCAGCCAGATGCATCCCAAACAGATAAACCCTGTTGCTGAAATGAGTCCGCCATTTGCATAAAACCCCATATAAATACCTGAAACAGAAGCTATCATAACAGCTATCACATAAATGCTACCAATAATCCGGTGCATTCTTATATTTTTATTTCGGAATGAAGTGCTAAACTGACTCCATCCTATAAAAAGAGCCAACCCTCCGAATACTATGTGAGAAAAAAAAGCAGATTTCCAGATTACATTATGAAGTACTTCTAAGGATTTAGAACCAAGAAAGGTATATCGATGCTCTACAAAAGCATAGATCAGAGGATACAATCCGATAAGTAATGCCAAAGCACACATGATTACAAAGAGTAACTTTTTCATAGTTGTTCATTTAATTTTCTGCAAAAATGAGCATTCCCACAGCTTCATCTGTTCCAAAATGAAAGATGGAACCTATTTATAAAACATTAATAATAAACAACTTGAGATAAAACCGTCAATAGATCAATATAAATTATTCCATATGAATGCTTTGGCTCTTTAAAAACTCAGACGGTGAGCAATTCATGTACTTTTTAAAGTTTCTGTTAAAAGAAGTCTTGGAATTAAACCCACATTCAAATGCCAATGAAAGAATCGTGTATTTTTGATTTTCCGGAAGGACAACGGTACGCTTAAATTCTTCAATACGCTGCCTGTTGATATAATCATAAAAGTTTTTATGCTCTATAGAATTGATCACCTGAGATAATATATTAGGATGAACCTCTAATAATTGGGCAACAGTATTCAGATTAAGTTCCGGATCTTTGTATAGCTTTTCCTGTACCATTTGTGCACAAGTTTTTTATAAATAGATTGTATCGCCTCGTCTCCGGGAGAATTTTTCTGATATTTTACAATCTCATTATCAACCGCTCCTGTATCCTCAATATCAGGAAGAACAGGAATGTTCAAAATTCCTACACGGCTGATTCCAAAATAAGCAGCCACTACAATAAACAGAACTACCAGTGAGAATATGAGAATATCATTTCTAATAATCACTGCTATCCATATTAAAGCGATCCCAGCAATGAGATAATACAGCCAATTCAGATTCATTTTTTCAGTATTAGAATATTGACTGGATATGCCTTCCGTATATTTTCTTACAGTAAAAAGACTTAAAGCAACATAGATTATTCCTGATAAGATCATGAGATATTTAAGCACTTTACTTAATAACTTAAACTCATTATTTCCGCTCTGGTAAACAGCCAGTCTATCCCATGGGGACATTAAAAATAGTTGAGACAGCATCAGACAGATCATCAGAACAGGAATAGCGTTCAACAACCATATCTTCACACCCGGATTTCTTCCTGTAACACACAAAACATACAAATACAGCATGGGCCCGTGAATAAAAGGAAAGACAACTTCATATCCCAGAAGATAGGGAAACTTCAAATAGCTGCCGGAAAAAAACAGAATAAATAAGATAAGATGTATTCCTATAATCAGGAACCATCCAGCTAATATATAATCTGCCATTATTTTTTTGCGCTTTCCTAAAATCAAAAAGGAAGAGAAACAGGCAATAAAAACGCCTGCCAGATAAAATAGAGATGGTAAAGATTGCAGCCCAAAATCAGACATTCTATGAATACTTTAATTGACCTTTAAATTATTCATTTTTTTGACATATTATGATGATTTTTACCACCATACCTCAAAAAATTAATGAAGAGATCAATAATTAAGAATATTTTAATTCGTAAATCTCAAATTTTAATTTATACTTCGTAATTTTATCATGTTTTTTAAACGTTTGGATTACCATAGATAAGCCATTAGCTGTAATGCAAAGCATATCGGAATGTTAGATATGATTTTAAGCATATTTTAATATTAAACTTTGTTAAAAGTGATTGATTCTTTAACAAAAAGTATATTTTTGCACAATTATTGATTTAGTCTATTGATTTTGAAAATAATTTAAACGAAATAAATAATTATAAACTTTTAAAAATTTAAAATTATGTCACAATCGTACGAGGTTATTTTCGAAAACAACAAAAATGGGTAGAGTCCAAAGTAGCTGAAGATCCCAACTTCTTTCAGGAACTTGCCAAAACTCAGCATCCTGAATTCCTTTATATAGGATGTTCAGATAGCAGAGCTACAGCAGAAGAACTGATGGGAGCAAAACCGGGAGAAGTATTTGTTCACAGGAACATTGCTAATGTTGTCAATACTTTAGATATGAGTTCCACAGCCGTTATTCAGTATGCTGTAGAACATCTGAAAGTAAAACACATTATTGTTTGTGGCCATTACAACTGTGGTGGAGTAAAAGCAGCGATGACTCCTCAGGATTTAGGATTATTGAACCCATGGCTGAGAAACATCCGTGACGTTTACAGACTTCATCAGACAGAGCTGGATTCTATTGAGGACGAAAGCAAGCGTTATGACAGACTTGTAGAACTTAATGTTCAGGAGCAGTGCATCAACGTAATCAAAATGGCCTGCGTACAGGAAAGATATATCCTTGAGGAACAACCTATTGTACATGGCTGGGTATTTGACCTTAGAACAGGTAAAATTATTGATCTGGAGATTGATTTTGAGAAAACCTTAAAAGACATTCAAAAGATCTACAATCTTACAGGTTCTGATTGGGTAATGAGTAGAAAGACCAAATAGTTTTTCTAAAAAGAATGTAAAATGAAATTCTGGAGTATTATTGTATTAACGTTTTTTCTGAATTTTACAGCGCTGCCAAGTATTGCTGCGGTTGCGGGCTGGGATATTGCAAGAACGAATATTATAATCAATGAAGAAGAACCCCATTCTCACCCATCCTCATTTATTGTTTACGAAAAGACTATTCCGAAACCTTTAGATGTATTCGATTATCTGAAATTTTCAGAACCTGATGTTCAGGGCGTGTCTTTTGTACTGATTGATGATTCTTTTCATCTTTCACCTTTACTTACTATATTTTCTCCCCCTCCGGAAGCGTAACTCCTATAGTTAGATTTTTTTGATACCATTTCCATATCATTTTTGATATCGGATACACCCGTATTTAAAATTAATTTTTTTTTCAACTTCTTATAATTGACTTATTGATAAACCAATAAGCCTGTTATATCTTACAGCTTCACATTATGAAAAAGACATCATTAATAGGAGGAATCAAGGAGAACTTTCCTTCAGGACTCGTGGTATTTTTAGTAGCACTTCCGTTGTGTTTAGGAATTGCTTTAGCATCAGGTGCTCCCCCATTGTCCGGTATTATTTCGGGTATTATTGGCGGCCTGGTAGTAGGTACAATCAGTAATTCAAATATTTCAGTTTCCGGACCTGCTGCAGGTTTAACGGCTATTGTTTTAACGGCTATAACAGATCTTGGCGCATTTGAGCTTTTCCTTTGTGCAGGGATCATAGCAGGACTTATCCAATTGGTTTTAGGATTTGTAAGAGCCGGAAGTATATCCAACTATTTCCCAAATAACGTGATTGAAGGAATGCTTGCTGCCATAGGAATCATTATTATTTTAAAACAGATTCCACACGCATTAGGATTCGATAAAGATTACGAAGGTCATGAATCTATTTTTGATAATGGCCTGAACTTCGGATATTTTACAGAATTATTTGGAGCTATCCATCCGGGAGCTATCGTTATTACTCTAATTTCTGTAGCAATTCTTATTGCATGGGATAAAATCCACGTTCTGAAAAGGATGAAAATGCTTCCTGGAGCTTTGGTTGCAGTAATCGTAAGTATCCTTTTGAATCAACTCTTTAAGATGTCCGGAAGCTCTTTGGCTATTGAAACCCAGCATTTGGTTTCATTACCGGTTCCACAGACTCTTGATGATTTTAAAAATCTGATCACAACGCCTGATCTTAATGGTTTTACCAATCCTAAAGTCTGGATTGTAGGGGCAACAATCGCTATCGTAGCTTCTATTGAAACGTTGCTTTGTATTGAAGCATCAGACCGATTAGACCGACAGAGAAGAATCACAGATACCAATCTTGAGTTAAAAGCACAGGGAATAGGAAACCTTATCAGTTCTTTTATCGGTGGGCTTCCAATGACTTCAGTTGTGGTAAGAAGTTCTGCCAATGCCAATGCGGGGGCAACTTCTAAAATGTCAACGATTATTCATGGTATATTTTTATTGATCTGTGTACTTTCTATTCCTGTTGTATTAAATTTAATTCCATTGGCTACTTTGGCGGCGGTATTAATTTTGGTGGGATATAAATTGGCAAAGCCAGCTACATTCAAGCATTTCTGGCATTTAGGAAAATTCCAGTTTATTCCATTTGTAGCAACGGTTGCCGCAGTAGTAGCAACAGATTTGTTAAAAGGAGTAGGAATTGGTCTTGCCATCTCTATTTTCTATATTCTTCAGGGAAATATGAAAAGAGCTTACTATCTAAGTAGAGAAAGACTAGATGATGCTGACGGAATCAATATAAAACTGGCTGAAGAAGTTTCATTTTTAAATAAAGCAGCGATCAAAAAAACACTTAAAAACATTAAGCCCAACTCTACCGTTATCATTGATGCCAAGAATACTTCTTACATTGCAACCGATGTATTGGAGATGATTCAGGACTTTGCCAATATCCGTGCAAAGGAACAGGACATCAACGTAGAGCTTTTAGGCTTTAAAACTTCATACAGAGATTACGAAAGAAGTGAGGATTCTCACATTTTAGTTACTCATAAAAGAGCCATGTAATCTCAAACACAAATTAATTTTTTTAACTTTAAATTCGAAAATAATAAATAAAATATGAAAGCACATACATACGAAACACAATCAACAATTACTCCGGAGAAAGCATTAGAATTCTTAAAAGAAGGAAATCAAAGGTTTGTAAACAACCTTAAAGCCAACAGAGACCTTCTAGAACAAGTGAATGCTACCCGTGAGGGACAGTGGCCGTTTGCTGTAGTTTTAAGCTGTATTGACAGCCGTACTTCTGCAGAGTTGATCTTTGACCAGGGATTAGGAGACGTTTTCAGTATCAGAATTGCCGGTAATTTTGTAAATCAGGACATTCTTGGATCTATGGAATTTGGATGTAATGTTGCTGGTTCCAAACTTATTGTAGTATTAGGACACACAAAATGCGGAGCATTGAAAGGAGGTCTTGACGCTGCACAAATTGAAGGAATGGGAATGGACAACCTAAACCACTTGATCAATCACTTCAATCCTATCATCAATGACATCATTGAAGAAAATGAAGAACGTTCTTCAAAAAACAGCTCCCTTCTGGAAAGACTTAACCTGCAGAACGTAAGAAGTGCCATCGAAGATATCCGTAAGCAAAGTTCAACCCTTAAAAACCTTGAAGCAGAAGGCAAAATTAAAATCGTTGGAGCCAATTATGATGTTGAAACAGGTGTTGTAACATGGTTATAAAAAAATAAAATCATTAGATTTCAATTATAATTTACAGAAAATGCCACCGGAATCCGGTGGCATTTATTTTTTGTTATGATTTAGATTCATGCACATAAAAGTTCAGGCTGCCCTGTTACTTATCATCTTGAATCTGCTATCTATTTTATTTCCCGTTAAAGGCTGACATTGTATTATTCAAACCTGCAAATACAAAAGAAAGACTGGCCTTTGAAAACGTTTCAATTCTTTCTGTAAGCTTTTCCGATTCTTCTTCATTCCATGTTCCTAAAACATAATCTACCTGTCTCCCTGCAGAAAAATCAGCAGAGATCCCGAAACGCAGTCTTGCATAATTTTGAGTCTGTAATACTTCATTGATATTTTTAAGTCCATTATGCCCTGCATCAGACCCTTTTCCTTTCAATCTTAAAGTTCCGAAAGGAAGAGCAAGATCATCAGTAACGATCAGTACATTTTCCAAAGGAATATTTTCCTTCTGCATCCAGTATTTCACTGCATTTCCGGAAAGATTCATGTAGGTATCCGGCTTAAGGACAAACACTTTTCTTCCTTTGTGCTTTCCTTCTGCCAGCCACCCAAAGTTGGAAGTATTGAATGATACGTCAAGAGTTTCCGCTATTTTCTCAGCTACTTTAAAGCCTATATTATGTCGTGTATTTTCATATTCTGAGCCTTTGTTACCAAGCCCGACAATTAAATATTTCATCAGAAATTTTTGCAAAATTAAGGGATAAAAAATAAAAAACTCAATCTTAGGAAAGATTGAGTTTAAATATTGTTAAAAAATTATTCTATTGCGGTTTATAGATGTAATTAATGCCATATCCTTTCGTCATATAAGTCTGAAGATCATAAACGTAATTGGTACTCTTTACAATTGGAGTTGGAATTGGCGGTGTAAGATCTGTCACAGACCATCTCTTAGGATTGTTTGGAGATAAAATAAGACTTTCTTTATCATTGATAACCGTAGATAATAGTCTTGAAATTTTATATACATGCGGCAATAATGTGAATGGGCTCACCTGATCATCATATGCATAGTATTCATAGCTGTATTTGTTTGTAACAGGTCCTGGTGCACCTCCTGCCATAGTACCATAAAATCTCACTACTTTAGAAACATTATCTCCCACATAAGTATATCCTGTTCTTGAATAGTCTGTAAAAACAAGTGGAGCTCCTGCTACATCCGGACCGTTTCTCATAATGATAGAATCCAGTTTCCCTGTAGAATTGCTGTATACTATTCTATAAGAAGTTTTCTCTTTTTTAAGCAGGGTCTGTGGCCCCGGAGTAGTTGCCGGTGGTACAGGTGGAGGTCTTCTGAAGGTAGAACGGTTCTCAGAAATTGTCTGAAGCTTGCTGTTATTGGCATAAGTGAATAGTTGAGTGTAAGATACACTGTCTTTATCAAGCTTTCCGTTTCCATCAAGATCCAGGAAACCATTGAAATTAATCTGGCTGATTTTATCACCACTGTACATAATATTAGTAATGGAAGCACTGTCTGTGATTACTTTAGTCACAAGAAGGCCGCTGTACTGATATTCTGCGATCGTATCTTTATCTGTTATTTCTCTGTATAATGCTCTGGGACCGCTTAATCCTCCTGTATTATTAAGATCCAACAATGGATTCCCATCCTCATCCAATAAGCTCTTGCAGGAATATATTGAGGAAAAACCTGCGATGAGTAAAATAAAATAGAAAATTTGTTTCATTTCCTTGTAATTGATTATTTTTTTGACAAATATAATTTTTTTTTGCCTAAAAATTGTATTATTATTTATATTCTGGTAAGATTAATGACTATATTTCTCCTATAAATTTTTATAGGTAAAAGTCATGTTCTGATTTTTTTCTACAACCACATATCCCTGATTGTCATAAGAATAACTTTGAGCTGTATTAACAGGAGCTGCCGGTGATGGCAATTCTATAAACATTGAAGTAGGATTGTTCGGAGAGATTTTATAGAAATTTACCGGACTGATCAGACTTCGTGTGATGAAATAGACTGATGGAAGTGTAGAATATGGGCTTTTCTGAGCATCATAGTTTTGAAAACTATACTTGCTTACCACTGCTGTTGTCATATTCGGATTTCCGTTGATATCCAATAATCCTTTAGAGCAAACAACCTGAATAACATTATTCCCGTTATACACAAAAGCATAATCTATAAATCTGTTATAAGCACTGATCCCTCCTTCTTTTCTTTTCTCAAGAATTTTAGTAAGTTTATTGGTTACAGCATCATAAGTAAATGCATAATCACTTACTACAGATGCAGACGGGGTAGCTCCTGTTGCCGTAGAAGTTGCATTGTAAATCTTTTTACCAGTATCATCTGGAACAATATTAAATTCATAAACAAGGCTTGATGAAGCAGAGCTTACATATTTAATTTTAGTAATATTCTTGTTGGTATACGTTACTGTTCCTGTAAAATAAGCATTTCCGGAAGCAAATTCATCTTTGGATACCGCAGCCTGTAAATCTCCGGTTACCGCCATTGTAGTATATTCTTCCTGAGAAACATTGTTTGAGCTAACCTTTGCTAAAACTCTTTTAGGAGGCGGTCCATCATCCGGATCAGGGATGGATTCTGTAGGATCTGAGGTAGTATTACATGCTGTCAGCAGCCCAAGAAAAGCAATACCGGCAAACATTTTAAGAAAATAGTTTTTTACCATATAGAATTTTTTTAGCTTGTCCAAATATAATTCAATTTTTAATAATACACTTCACTTTATACGAACAAATTCACAAGGAATAGACTTAATAAACAAAAAAAATCTAAAAACATAACGTTTTTAGATTTCCAATTATTGTATTATTATGAAAATTAATAAGGCTGCAATATTGATGTTGTCAAAACAGATTGTGACATATCACTGTTAAGGAAGGTCGTATTCACTGCTGTTCCTACCCCAAGTGTAGATCCTGAAATGGCCCTTTTTGTACAGGCTACTTTCACTTTATAGTCATTTTTTGGAGTAAGATTAGTAAGCGTTGCATTCAGATTAAAGATTTTATAGGCTCCCGCATCCCCAAGCAATACGTCTGTTCTTACCGCTTTTAACTGATCATCTACAAATACTCCGCAAGCAAAACTGGCAGAATTGGCCCCTGTTTTTTGTACGGTTGTTTGAAATGAAAAAGTAGCTTTATTTGTTTGATTAGTCACAGAGAAACTATCCATTGTTCCTGTAAGTACAGACCAGTCAGTAGTAAGTGCTGCTCCATCATTATAAGGGTTTGTTGAACCATTATTCCCGGAAAAGCTCACTCCGGTTTTGTCAGAAACCGTATTAATGGAAAACACAGACATACTTCCTTGTCCGTCAGCAATTTTTATCGTTTTCCAGTCATTTGTATTTAAGTCTGTATTATTATGCAAAATATCACCTGCTGCTCCGGCAGATCCTTTCAATGCATCTGTACCTCCTGTTCTTAATTCTTTTCTGATATTAAGATCTCCATTCACATCCAGCATATTCGTTGGACTTGGAGTATTAATACCCACTTGAGCGGTTGCAGCAACAGTTAACAGAAGTGATGTTACAAATAGTATTTTTTTCATGATCAGCTTTAGTTTATAATGTTGTTAAACACTTGAGGAACTTCATATACATCTACTTTAAGGGATGACTGTGCAATGAAGTCATTAATATTAGTATTGGTATTACTTCCTATCTTAAGGGTATTACCGGAAGCCCCATAAGATCCTAATCTTGTACAGGCAACATCTACGGAATGGTTTCCTGTGCCAAGATTATCTACTATCCCGATTTGGGTATGGGTAAGAAACGGATATAAGCTATTGATTGCCTTTAAGTTCCTCTGTCTAAGATTCACCAGTTTTCCATCTACAAAAATACCACATGCATAATCTATTGAAGTATCCGCCGTTGTACCTGCTGTTCCGAAATCTGCCTGAACCACTGTTTCAAACTGGAAGTAAGCCTTACTTTGAGAACTGAATACGCTGATCGTCTTTGAGAGACCATCTATTTTTTTAAAATTCGGAAGGGTACTCAACTCTTTTCCTTTGGTAAAAGTAGCCCCTCTTGAAGTGAAGCCTACCGTAGAATCATCAGAGGATGTAAATGAAGCCCCTACTTTATCTGAAAAGGAGTTGTTGTAGATCAGATAAAACTTATTCGGTTCATATTCAGGAATACGTAGTGATTTCCAGATCGGTGGAAAACCTTCTCCCCTGGAAACCAGAAGCTGGTCATTATTCCCTTGGAATATCGTATTATCAGCGGTATTATAAACACCAATTTTGTTTCTGAAGTTGACATCTCCGTTTACGTCAAGTTTTGCTTTTGGAGCATCAGTTTTTATACCTACTTGAGCGGTTGCCAAAAGTCCCGTTGTAAAAAGCAGAGTTGATAATATTTTTTTCATCATTAGTTGTTTTTATAGCTCACGTATTCGATAACGTCTATTTTCAGGGTAGATTCCAGAGTAAACGCACTGGATACTCCACTTGAAGTCTGTACATTACGTCCGATTGCAAATTCTGAAGTTGAATTTGATGTATCAATCTTTCGGCATGCAATTTCAATATTGTGAACTCCTATGGGAACATTTTGTTCGGTATAATTAAGGGTGAAGATATAGTCCTGAAGACCATTTTTCCCGGAATTATTATTAGAGGCAATTCTATCCGGGCGCACAGCTACCAACAATCCATTTCTGAAAACACCGCAGGTAAATCTAACACTTTCTATAGTGGTAGAAGATTGCGCTTTCATTTCAACCCCCGTCTGAAACTGATAGGTGATTCTGTTTTTTCCGTTTTTGATAGTAAAGGTATTTTGAAGACCATCAATCTTTTTCCAATTCCCTTTTGCTGCATCAGTCACATTATCCCCCACTTTGTTTGTGTAGATATTATCACCGGCAACACCGTTAGACAGAGAGATTACACCCAACTGATCAGACGACAGATAAGAATTGATCAGCTTATACTGTCCCTCTTCCATAAAGGAAACGTTCAAAGATTTCCACACAGGAGGCAAACCCTCACCCTGAGAAACCAAAACCTGGCCGTTTAACCCAGCCCCGCCAGCCTGAGTTGAAGTCCCGCCTACTCTAAGTTCTTTTCTTAAGGTGGTTTTCCCATTCACATCAAGAACAGATTTCGGTTTCGCTGTACCGATTCCCACCTGTGCGTTGGCGTAGAAAGAAAGAAATCCAGCCGCGCAGCAATATATAATTTTTTTCATAATAAGGACTGCAAAGGTACGTAATGAAGCCCTAAAAATTCCAGTTATACATTCATAAACCTATAGAAATAAACACATTACAAGATAGAATTAATCACACGTAAAAGTAGAATTATTACTACATAACTCCACTTTCCATGTAGTGAAAATAAATTATAGCTACAAACCCTTACTGTTCGGGGTTTTACAGGATTTTTTTTATCATTGAAAAGTGACTTCAGACCCCTCAAAAAGAGCTTAATTCTCTTAAGCAGGAATATTACCAAATAAAAACATGATAAGAATCACAAAAAAAGCGCGCAAAAATTAAGATTTCTACGCGCTTTTTATCTTTATCATAATTTTATTTACAATAAATAAAAATTATAACTTAATTATGCTCAATAATAGCTTTCAACAGGATATTAACCTCATCCACGTTTTTCACCTTTTCTTTCCTCATCATCAGCTGATTACCTTCTTTTCCGGACTTTTCTTTAAGCTGAGCTTCGGCAGGATTTCGGGTTAAATAATTAATAATATGCCTGAATCTATCCGTCTGATAGAACTTATCCTGAGGGTTTCCAGGGAAGTATCCAAGGAACACTCCATTTTTCATAACAATCTTTTCAAAACCAATATCTGCTGCCAACCATTTCAGCGAAACACTCTTCAACAGGTTTACTGCTTCTTTTGGTAATGCACCAAAACGGTCAATCAATTCCAATTCAAATTGGTGAAGATCTGCCTCATTAGTAATTTCTGCAATTTTCTGATACAGCAATAATCTTTCTTCTGTATTGGAGATGTAGAAATCCGGCAACATCAATTCTAAATCTGTATCAATATTAACATCTTTCACAGATTTAAACAGCTTCTGCCTGTCTTCTTCATTATCGAACAGTTTTTCAAAATCAGCGTCATCTTTCAATTCTTCCAATGCTTCCTGCATTAGTTTCTGATAAGTTTCAAACCCCATTTCATTGATAAATCCACTTTGTTCAGCGCCCAAAAGATCTCCTGCGCCACGAATTTCAAGATCTTTCATTGCAATCTGGAAACCACTTCCCAAATCAGAAAACTGTTCAATAGCTTCCAAACGCTTTCTTGCATCGGAAGTCATCATATCATAAGGAGGTGTGATCAGATAACAAAATGCCTTTCTGTTACTACGTCCTACTCTTCCTCTCATCTGGTGAAGATCCGCCATACCAAATCTCTGTGCATCATTGATGAAAATAGTATTGGCATTAGGAACATCTACCCCACTTTCTACAATAGTCGTGGAAACAAGAACATCATACTTTCCTTCCATAAAATCAAGAACATTCTTTTCCAGCTGTTTTCCTTCCATCTGCCCATGCCCCGTAATCACTCTTGCATCCGGAACCAACCTTTGAATAAGCCCGGCAATATCTTTCAGATTTTCAATCCTGTTATTAATAAAGTAAACCTGCCCATCTCTTTGAAGTTCATAAGAAACAGCATCACGAAGTATTTCCTCACTGAATCCAATCAACTGAGTATCTACAGGCTGCCTGTTGGGTGGTGGTGTTTTGATAACAGACAAATCCCTTGCCGCCATAAGAGAAAACTGCAATGTCCTAGGGATAGGAGTTGCTGTCAGGGTAAGGGTATCCACATTATTCTTAAGTGTCTTCAGCTTATCCTTTACCGACACTCCAAATTTATGTTCTTCATCAATAATCAATAATCCAAGATCTTTAAACTTTACTGAACTGCTTGCCAGCTGGTGTGTTCCAATGATGATATCTACTTTTCCATTCTTTAAAGCATCTAACGTCTCAGATTTTTGTTTAGCCGTCCTGAATCTGTTGACATAAGCAACATTGACAGGAAAATCTTTCAACCTTTCTTTAAAACTTCTGTAATGCTGAAAAGCAAGGATCGTAGTAGGAACCAATACAGCAACCTGTTTACCATCTGTTGCCGCTTTAAATGCAGCGCGGATCGCAACCTCAGTTTTACCGAAACCTACATCTCCGCAAACAAGCCTGTCCATAACGGTATCAGCTTCCATATCTTTTTTACATCTATGGTAGCTTTTTCCTGATCCGGAGTATCTTCATAGATAAAGCTGGCTTCCAATTCGTTCTGCAGATAAGAATCCGGCGTATAGGCAAACCCTTTTGCCGTTTTTCTCTGCGCATATAATTGGATAAGGTCAAAAGCAATCTGTTTTACTTTAGCTTTTGTTTTCTGTTTTAATGATTTCCAGGTTGGAGAGCCAAGTTTACTCAGCACAATCTCCCTTCCATCCGGTCCGTTATATTTCGAGATTTTATGCAAAGAGTGAATACTTACATATAATAAGTCCCCATTTTTATAAGTTAGTTTAAAACATTCCTGAATCTTACCATCGTTATTTACTTTTACAAGCCCCATAAACTTCCCGATTCCATGATCAATATGGGCAATATAATCCCCTATTTTCAAGGACATCAAATCCTTCAGAGTAAGCTGCTCAGATTTTGCAAAGGTATTTTTTGCTTTATATCTCTGATAACGGTCAAAAATCTGATGATCAGTATAAACCAGCAATTTGTGCCCGTTATCTACAAACCCCTCATGAAGTTCAGACTTAAAACTTTTAAAAGGAAGCTCATGTTCAAGTTCCTCAAAAATAGATTCCAGTCTTTCTTTCTGCTTTTCCGTTGAAAAAGAAATCCATGTATCAAATCCGCTGTTTTGTTTTTCTTCGATATCTTCAATCAGCAGTTCAAAGTTTTTATGGAAAGATGGCTGTGGAGTCTGTTCCATTTTGACTTCTGTAATTTCTTTCAAGCCTTCAATGACTACTCCACCAAAATCAACCGTTTTAAATTTTTTATAATCAAATAAAAACTCCTGGTCTGAAATAAAAAGCTCCTGTGGCGTTCTGTGGGCAATATCTTTATTTAAAGTGTCATATTTTTCCAGAGACTTTTCATAGAATGTCCTTATCTTCTGCATTCCTATCATTCCGTTTTTAGAAACCACAAAGCTTTCATTAGGTAATAGCTGCAATAGAGACACTCTGCTTCCTGTTACAGAGAAGTTCATATTGGAAACCAGCTGAAAATCTTTTACTTTATCTACGGAAAGCTGAGTTTCAATATCAAAGGTTTTAATACTTTCCACTTCATTCCCGAAGAAGGTAATTCTGTAAGGTTTTTCATTTGAAAAAGAAAATACATCCACAATACCTCCTCTCACTGAAAACTCTCCCGGTTCTGAAACAAAATCAGCCTGCTGGAAATGATAGTGATTGAGCAATTCGTCTACAAAATCAAAATCCAGCTGATCCCCAACTTTTATATGATGAGAAATCGCTTTAAAGTCTTCTTTTTTCAAAACCTTTTCAGACAAAGCTCCGGCATAAGCCACAATAACTTTCGGAGATCTTCCGGAATTGATTTTATTGAGAACTTCAGTTCTTAAAACCAGATTCGCATTTTGTGTTTTTTCCACCTGATAAGGCTCAAGATGGGTCGCAGGAAAATACAACACCTTATCCTTACCCAGAAGGTCTTCCATTTCTGTATTGGCATATAATGCATCCTCTTTATCATCTACCAGGTAAAGAATATTTTTCTTTTGAACCAAAAAAAGCTCAGCTACAAAAATAGAAACTGAAGATCCGGCACTTCCTTTTACGGCAATATGCTGACTGTTTTCTAATTGTGTGAAAATTTCTTTCCCGAACTCTTTCTGCATCAGATCTGGAAGAAACTTTTCGTTAATGGATTTTAATTGCATAAATAGTATTGGTATAAACGACAAAAGCGATTTCGGGAGTTTTCCGAAACCGTTTACTGATATACAAAGGTACGGATATTTTTTTCTTTCTTTAAAAAACAGATTGATTTCATGATTCAAAATGAAGTATTTAGCTTGTAAATCTTAAATTTTTACAATTTTATCTAACAATTCGTTAAAAAAAATCAATTATTTCCCCATGGCATAGTGTTTGGGCCTTCCAGCCTAACCAAACATTAAGAATAGTATTATGAAAAAAGCAATTAAAATCTTAGGAGTGATGATGCTGTTGGTATTTACAGCAATGTCTTTTTCGTCGTGCAGCAAGGATGATGATCCGGTAAACAACGAATTTTTTGCAGGAACGTATAAAGGAAGTGTTTCTTATAAAGATGGAGGTTCTACCAACATCAGCACAGACAACGGAAGTGTATTTGTAACAAAGATCGCCAGCGGAACCAAGTATAATTTCGCTTTCTCGAACAGTATTCCGGATCTTAACGGAATAGAATTTAATCAGGAAGGAGATCACACTCTGGTAATGATAGGTTCTACCGCAACTTCTTATATCAGAATTGACAATAATGTTCTAAAAATTCTGTATGTCAAAGATGGCAAAACGTGGACAGCTAATTGTACGCGCTAGCCATGTCTATTTATATATTATGCAAGCCTGTCTCCATTTCTGAAGACAGGCTTTTTCATTGTAAATGAAGTGTTTTAATTTTTTTTTAAGCTGTAATAAACTTTAGTTAAGGTTGAAATTCTGAATTTTCTAGCCTGCTTTTTGTATATCTTTATTCAACTAAAAAAACAAACAATAATTCTTATGAAAAAATTCTTATCAGCAATGTCATTGATCCTTGGATTAGGACTTGCAACTGCTCAGCAAACTGCTCCCGCTACCAGTGCTCAGCCTCATCACCCTGCAAAAAGCACAGTGACTGCTGCTAAACCTGCAGAGGTAAAAGCGGCAAAACCAGCAGTAGATGCAAAAGCAGCTAAGCCTGCACAACCTGCTGCCAAAATGAAAAAAGACGGTACTCCAGATAAGAGATATAAAGAAAACAAACATCTTAAAAAAGACGGCACTCCGGATAAAAGATATAAAACAAACAAATAAGTACAACATTAACATATAGTTGTTATTTTCATAATCAAATTTCGAAAAAGCCGATGGAACTTGTTCTATCGGTTTTTTTTATGTGAAGCTTTGTAAAAAATGGTTCCAGATTCTATACTTATTTATAAATTTGACCCATGTTAAACTTCTTCAAGAAAAATGCGGCGCTTATCTGGGCAAAGAAACATGTTCAAAAAGCAGAAGATTTTAAAAAAAATGCAGAGAAAAATCAGGAGAACTTATTACTTTCTCTAGTGAACACGGCTCAAAAAACACTTTTTGGGCGGGAGCATGATTTTGAAAACATTCATTCTGTCAAAGAATTCCAGAGCAAAGTTCCTGTTGCCGATTATGAAGATCTGAAACCTTATATTGAAAGGGTAAAAAAAGGTCAGGCCAATATTCTATGGACAGACACTCCGGAATATTTTGCCAAAACTTCGGGAACAACTTCCGGATCTAAATACATTCCTATATCCAAGGAAGGAATGCCTTTTCAGATTGCCGGTGCTCAAAGTGCCTTATTTCATTATATCAGTAAAAAGAATAACGCCGACTTCGTAAATGGAAAAATGATTTTTCTGCAGGGAAGCCCGGAACTGGAAGAAGTTTTTGGAATAAAAACCGGGAGATTATCCGGAATTGTAGCCCATCATATTCCTAATTATCTTCAGAAAAACCGTTTACCAAGCTGGGAAACCAATATTATGGAAGACTGGGAAGCGAAAGTGGACAAAATTATTGAGGAAACGGAGCACGAAAACATGACCCTGATCTCAGGAATCCCGCCGTGGTTAATCATGTATTTTGAGAAATTGACAGAAAAACATGGTAAAAAATCAAACAGCTTTTTCCGAATCTCCAACTTATTGTTACCGGAGGGGTAAATTATGAACCTTATCGTGATAAAATGGAAGATTTACTGGGTGGGAAAGTGGATATTATTCAGACATTTCCAGCCTCTGAAGGTTTTTTTGCTTTTCAGGATGATTATACAAAGGAAGGATTACTACTATTAACCAATCATGGGATTTTCTATGAATTTATTCCCTTAGAAGAATATGGTAAACCTAACGCAAAAAGGTTAACATTAAAAGAAGTTGAGCTTAACAAAGATTATGCTCTGATCCTGACTACCAATTCCGGATTGTGGGCATATTCTATCGGAGATGTCGTGAGATTCACAAGCAAAGCTCCATACAGAGTATTGGTGAGTGGCAGAACAAAACATTTTACTTCCGCTTTCGGAGAACATGTAATTGCTTTTGAGGTGGAAGAAGCTATGAAAGCTACTCTTGAAAAGTATCCTGCCCAGATAACTGAGTTTCATCTTGCTCCTGAGGTAAATCCACAGGAAGGACTTCCTTATCACCAATGGCTGATCGAATTTGAAAAAGAACCCGAAAACATAGAATTATTCAAAAATGAACTGGATCAGCAGCTTAGAATAAGAAATACTTATTATGATGATTTGATTTCGGGAAATATTCTACAGAAACTTCAGATTACCCCACTTAAAAAGAATGCATTTCATGAATATGCAAAATCTCAGGGGAAACTGGGAGGGCAAAATAAAACACCGAGATTGGCTAATGACAGAAACATTGCAGATCTCTTGGAAATTTACAAAAATAATCATATTTTTTCAATTCCGAAAACGTATATTCGAAAAAAATTATAAATTTGAAAAACTAAAAGAAAATAATGAAAGCATCTGTACTGTTGAAATCGTCTTTACTAACATCTTTATTTGTTATTACATCTTGTGCTACTACAAAATACAGCGAAGATATTTCAAAAAACAATTACTCTAATCTTGAAGCCGGAAAGGTATACAAAGTAACTATGAGAGATGGCTCTCCGAAACAGACGATCCTCTTCAGAAACGTTGTTGGTGATAATCTTGTAGGGACAGCGGGTAAAAAAGACAGTACAGAAGTAGTGATTCCTAAAGCTAACGTAGCTGCTGTAAAAGACAGAAGAAAAGCAAGAATTGCTGCCGGCGCTACTATTATTGGTGCGGCAGGTGTCGCTGCCATTGTCTTGAGTTCTTCAAGAGCCGACTAAAATAGATTTTATCTTTTGAGATATATTTAATATATCTTTCAAAAATTGTCATATGGATAGTCCTAAATAAATTTTTAGGGCTATTTTTGTTCATGATTTCCTTTACCCCGTTACAAACATTACAAAATGTTGAGTTCAGAAATCTTCTCACCGGGAGATTTTTTATTGTTTTAGCTTTCAGAATGCTTGCCACTTTATTAGGTTGGTGGGTGTATCAATTAACAAAAGATCCTTTTTCAATAGGTCTTATCGGACTTTCAGAGGTGATTCCTGCAGTAAGCTGTGCGCTGTATGCCGGACATGTTATTGATATGAATGAAAAAAAGAGACTGCTTCTCATCTGCAATTACGCTTATATTTTTCTGATCGGATTACTACTGATCCCCGCATTCCTGGATGTAGAAATGCATTTCACAGGTCATCAGATCACCTACTACATTTATGGAGTTATCTTTTTTACGGGAATAGCAAGAGCTTTTATTGGACCTATTGTTCCTTCCATGATTCCTAAAATTGTAAAGAAAGAAAATCTACCCAATGCAGTGACACTGAATCAGGCAACTTTCCTGATATCTTCTGTATGCGGACATGCGGTAGGAGGTATCCTTATTGGATTTATCGGTGTAAAATGGACATTGGTTGCTATTTTAGCATTAATTTTTGTTGCCTCATTATTTTTCTGGCAGCTTCATAAACAGCATTCAGAATATAAAAAAGAAACGGTAAATGTGGTAGAAAGTATGCGTGAAGGAATCTCTTATATTTTTAAAACCAAAGAAATTTTAGGAGCATTATGTCTTGATATGTTCGCTGTACTTTTTGGTGGTGCAGTAGCCATGATCCCGGTATTTGCTACGGATATTTTAAATTCCGGAGCGGAAGGTTTCGGCTTACTGAATGCTGCTTCTGACATTGGTTCAATGTGTATTATTACAATTTTATCTATAGTTCCACTTCGAAAAAATCAAGGAAAAATACTTCTTGCTGTTGTTACCGGATTCGGGCTTTGTATCATTGGATTTGGGTTATCGAAATTATACTGGCTGTCTTTCATGTTCCTTGTGATGAGTGGAATGCTTGATGGAATTTCAGTGGTTATACGAGGTACAATTGTACAGTTAAAAACCCCTGATCATATCAGAGGGCGTGTTTTGAGCGTCAATTCAATTTTCATTATGTCCAGCAACGAAATGGGACAGTTTGAAAGTGGCGTTATGGCCAAATTATTAGGAGTTGTACGCTCAGTTGTATTTGGTGGTTGTATGACTGTTTTGGTGGCTTTAATCGTAGGAAGCACGAATCCTAAACTGAGAAAAATGCAATATTAACTTATTATTTTTCAACCCTTTTCAGATTTTAAACGAAACAAATCATAATTCGAAATACTTAAAAACAGAATAGAACGTTTTCTATTCTGTTTTTCGTTATATAGCTATTTTTTATAAGGTTAACATGATATTTACACTACAATTATTTATCGAAACAACCAATATCTTTACGATCTCCACATAATTGCATTGAAAAAATAAAATACAACATTAGAAACCAATATATTACTTTCATTAAATATATCTCAAAATCTTTAATTTAACGTTAATAATTTTTTATATTTGCTTGATAAAATATCCCCCTATGACTAAACTTTTACTAACTTTAAGCTTTTTCATTGCAAGCTGTTGGGTTGAAGCCCAAACTTTCACTGACAAAGCACTAACACAGAATGTCTTGCAGCTCAACAGCTCCAAGACGACCAATGATTTTGACAATCTTTTCAATAAATTTTCAGCAGCAAAAACGACTGAAACATGGCAGGCCAACTACTATGCTGTTGTTTCTTTATACCTTAAAAATGAAACTTTGCTAAAGAAAGCTCCAGGATCCAGCCTATTGGATGACAATGCTTTAGCCAGAAAAATAGCAACAGGAATATGGACTATACAGAGAGATAATGCTGAGGTAAACATATTGCTAGGCTTACTGTATTTTCAGAAAATACAGATTGATGGATCTCAAAACAATCAGCTGGATCTGAATGTGATCTCTCAAAGCATAGCAAAAGCTGAAGCAAACTCAAGCAATAATCCGAGACTTGCTGTTCTTCAAGCAAAAATTAAAGAAAAATCAGGAGATAAATCCAATGCCGACATTTTATACCAAAAAGCTTTAGTCGAATTTTCTAACCAAAATTCTGCAGATGGCAAATCTCCTTCATGGGGAAAGCAACTGGTACCCACTGTCCAATAATCTGGAAATAAAAAAATTAAAATGATCAACATGAAAAAATATCTACTCGTTTTTCTACTTTTCTTAGCTCAAGTGGCGTTTGGACAGCAAGACTGTATTTCCGCCATCCCGATATGCAGCGACGCAGCTATTTCTCTCACGCCTAACGGCTGGGGGAGTGTGAAAGAAGGCCAGGTAGGCTGTCTGGGTCCTAACGGAGAGAGTAACTCTATATGGCTTACTTTCAGTATAGAGACCGCAGGAACACTTACTTTTGTAGTAACTCCTACAGGTCCTACTGCAGTAGGGATTGACTACGATTTTGCTCTGTATGGCCCTAACTATAACTGTTCCAATACAACAGCTACTCCACTGAGATGTTCTTACGCCGGTGTTAATGCTAGTATAATCAACCCAACCGGGCTTAACATGACCTCTACTGATACAACCGAAGGTGGTGGTGGTGATGGCTACGTAAAATATATTGACGTACTGCCTGGGCAGGTGTATCATCTTCTTTTAAATAACTATTCTCCGCTGGTAGCTCCATTTACCTTAACTTTTGGAGGAACAGCTAAACTTCTTACTCCTTTTGATAATAACTCTGCGCAGGTTTATCAGCCCCATCCGTTTTTAGAGCCTGGCCCTACCCAAAATGGAGAAATCCCTGTATGTGGTAAAATTGTAAACTATGATTTTTCTACATTTTCTGCACAGATCATCAATGGTAACTCTAATTTTATTGTAAAATATTATGCTTCACCAACAGACGCATTAGATGATAACAATCCTATTACTGCCCCTACAAATATTAATGTGGCTAACAATTATACGTATGCCATCAGTTATGTTGATCCGAACAGCCCAACCAGCTTTTTAAATCAGTGTAGAGAATTTGGACAGATTAAATTCATTGATAAGTCTTTTACGTTAAACCCTGCCACGCTTACCTCTTGTAGTAATAACGGCTCAGGAACGGCAACGTATGATCTGTCTACAGCAACTGTAGGAGCAGCTCCCAATCATACATTAAAGTATTACCCTTCTATGTATGATCTTACAAATGGCACTAATGAGATTACCAATCCTTATGTCTTTGTTTCTGCTGAAGGGTCAGTTTTTGTAAAAGCAATCAACGAATTTGGATGTACAGCTTCCGCTGAAATTACCCTGAAATTCTATCCTTTGGTTACAGCTACAGATGCGTCAATAAGATCTTGTTTCATAGAATCAAACCCATCTACAGCGTTATTCAATCTTGCCAATGCTCCGGTTACAAGTCCTACAGGAACTGCAACCAAAAGATATTTCCCATCATTGACAGACGCCATAGATGCAACAAACGAAATTTTAACATTTAATAATTATATTGCTCCAAATGGCTTTGTATATGTGAGAGTATCAGACACCCGTGGATGTTATACTGTTGCAAAAATTACTTTAACGGTAATTGCTCCTGTAACATCAAGTGTTCTGAAAGACAAAATCATCTGTATGGAAGATACTACAACTCTTGATGCAGGTCCTGGATTCAGCAGCTATGAGTGGAGCACAGGAGCAACTACGCAATCTATCAAAAATGTTGGAGTAGGAAATTACTGGGTAAAACTAAAAACAGGAGAATGTATCGCTACTCAAAAAGTAACAGTATATCCTTCTGAGCAGCCAGTGGTAACAGGGGTGGATGTTTCCAACACAACTCTAACAATTAATGTAATAGGAGGAACACCGGATTACCAGTACTCTATGGATAAAATTCTGTGGCAGACCTCTAACACTTTCTCTAATATCGCAAGAGGAACTTACAAAGTATATGTAAAAGATGCTTACGATTGCGATCCTATTGAAGTGACAATAGTGGTTCCTAACCTTATCAATATGATTACTCCCAACGGAGATGGCGTGAATGATGTTGTAGATTATTCTGCAATAGCAGACAAACAGAACCTTGTTTTAAGTATCTTTGACAGATATGGAACAAAAATACATCAGGGAGACAAATCTAACGGATACAAATGGGATGGAACTATTGCCGGGAAGAAAATCCCGACAGGTACCTATTGGTATTCTGTAACATGGAATGAGAATGACAAAAAGAATACTCCTTTCAAGTTTTCAGGATGGATTGTTGTAAAAAACAGAGAATAATCATCATATAAGAAGTGAAAGCCGCTTTGGCGGCTTTTTCTTTTACAAATCATAGAAAAAAAATTATTGATTTCAGTTTGGTTTAACAAAAACTTTTAACAATGAAAAAAATACTACTCCTTTTTATTTTATTGATAACACAATTGGCTTACTCACAGTCAGACTGTGTCACGGCAATCCCTATCTGTGGTAACTCTGACATTTCTTACACCCCTTCAGGCCCGGGGAATATTATAGAAATTCTTAACCAAAACGGAGGATGTCTTAGTACCAATGAACGATATACCGTTTGGTATACCTTCACCGTATCCACACCAGGAACACTGGCATTTAAAATAAAACCTAACGATCAGGGGGATGATTATGATTTTGCAGTCTATGGACCTACAGCAAATGGCTGTGCTTCTTTACAGAATGCAGATCACGTATTCATCCAGCCAATAAGATGTAACTATAGCGGAACTCCGGGAGACACAGGCCTGGATCTTGCTCTTGCCCCTCCTGCCGTATTCCCTACCAACCCTCCAGGTACTACAGCAAGTATGAATAATGGTAAATGGAGCCCTTATCTGGATGTATTAGTAGGTCAAACATATTATTTGGTGATTGACAACTTCAGTAGATCCACCAATGGATTTTCTTTAGAATGGTCAGGTACTGCAAGCTTAAGTTCTGCATTTAACGACCCTGTTCTCTCTCCTAACCCATTTATCGCTCCGGGAATTCCGGGAGCTACTCCTACTGATCCTAACCAGGTGATGGTTTGTGCATTACCTACCCAGTTTGATTTTACAACACTTACTGCGGCAATTATTAATGGCAACAGCTCTAATTTTAAGGTTACCTACCATAAAACAACCAATGATGCCCTTACAGGACAAAACCCTCTTACGGTAACAACTGTAGACGGAACAACAACATATTATTACAGAATTGTATACCAAGACCCAACTAACCCTAACAATCCTATCAACGGATGTTTCATAACAGGGAAATTTAAGTTTGTAAATGTAGGTATCTCAGCAAACACAGCCACTCTATATTCGTGTAATAATAATGGAGCAGGTACTGCAAAATATAACTTAACAACAGCCAATGTATTTGGCGGCCCCGGAGCAACCATTAAGTACTATGCTACTATTGCTGACATGAATGCAGGAATCAACGAAATTACGGATCCTGCGAACTATGTTTCTCCGGAAACAACTATATATGTAAAAGTAGTTTCTACTTTCGGATGTATAGCAACCACTACAATCAGACTATTGTTCTATCCAACAGTTGTATTAAAAGATGCCGTAATCCAAAACTGTTATATTGATAATGATGTTACCCGTTCAACATTCGATCTTTCTAAAGCTGATATTGGCGTAGCAGTTCCAACACCTACGGGAACGATTATTAAATATTACACATCAGTAGCTGATGCCAAAGCACAGACTAACCCAATTACAACACCATTAAATTATCTTTCAGAAAGCAAAACAGTATATGCAAGGGTAGATAATGACAAACAGTGTTATTCAATTGCCAAAATAGAACTGAAAGTACTTCCTCCAGTAAAATCGGCAGTATTAAAAGACAAAACAATTTGTGCTGAAAGCAAAACAACTTTGGATGCTGGCCCTGGATTTGTCAGCTACGAATGGAGCACCGGAGAAACAACACAATCTATCAACAATGTACCAGTAGGGGTATATTGGGTAAAACTTCAAACCGGAAAATGTTTCACTCTTCAGGAAGTACGTATACATGCGAGCCTTCAGCCTGTAATTTCAGGAATAGAAATATCAAATAACAACATTACAGTTACTGCTACAGGCGGAGTTCCTCCTTATAAATATTCTGTAGATGGTATCAAATGGCAGGATTCTAATACATTCACCGGGCTTCCAAGAGGAGAGAATACCATCTATGTAAAAGATACTTACAACTGTACTCCTATCCAGGTGACCGTTACCGTTCCTAATCTTATTAACGCAATCACACCTAATGGAGACAACATCAATGATGTTATTGACTATTCCGCATTGACATACAAGAAAAATCTTATCTTCATTGTGTATGACAGATATGGAAACAAACTTCATGAAGCCAATAAAATGAGAAATTTCTCTTGGGACGGAACAGCCTTTGGTAAGAAAATTCCAACTGGAACTTACTGGTATACCATCTCTTGGAATGAAGACAATAAAAACAATACCGAAACTAAATATTCAGGATGGGTATTGGTAAAAAATAAAGAATAGGTTTCACTAAATCTTTCTAAAAAATCACCCCAGACCGGGGTGATTTTTTTTATCAACACAACCAACCTCCTGTCTACAGCATTTTCCGAAAGACTGCTAACAATTTGTTGAATACTATTTTTTATTATTTTTTAAATAAACTATCTTTGCACCATGGCGCAGAAAGAAACATTATCATCCCTGACACACGGAAACTTTGCAAAAGAATTGTCTATTGCGGATGGAAAAATGCCTCCCAATGCAGTGGATTTCGAAAGACTTGTTATCGGAACTTTTTTGATTGACAAAAAAGGTCTTGACCATTCCATTGACCTTCTCACCCCGGAAGTATTCTATGACCCGAGACATCAGGTCATCTTTTCTACCATCCTGAAACTTTATGAGGGAAACCAACCGGTAGACTTAATGACGATTATTCAGAATTTAAAAAAAGAAGATAAACTAAGCCAGGCAGGAGGTGACCACTATATCATTGACCTGACGATGGGGGTAAGTTCATCTGCCCATATTGAATATCATGTACGTGTTATTCTTGAAAAATACATTTTAAGAAGCCTTATTAATGTTTCCGCTAACGTTATTGATTCCTCCTACAAAGAATCAACGGATGTTTTTGAACTTTTGGACAAAGCAGAACAATCCTTTTTCGAAATCACCAACGGAACGATCAAGAAGGGATTTGATACAGCCAATTCATTGGTAAAACAGGCTATTGATACTATTAAATCTTTAAAAGATAAAGAGGGGCTTTCAGGGGTTCCTTCAGGATTCCGAGATGTAGACAAGGAAACCGGTGGATGGCAGAATTCTGACCTTATCATTATTGCCGCCCGTCCCGCGATGGGTAAAACAGCATTCCTTCTTTCCATGGCAAGAAATATTGCGGTAGGCCACAAAGTCCCTATGGCTCTTTTCTCTCTCGAGATGGCATCTGTACAGCTGATCACCAGAATGATTGCTTCCGAAACAAGGATTTCTTCTGAGAAATTAAGAAAAGGAACTTTGGATGATGAAGAATGGCAGAGACTATTCTCCAATGTATCTGAATTGGAAAATGCTCCTTTATATATTGACGAAACACCTTCCCTTTCCATCTTCGACTTCCGTGCAAAATGCCGAAGACTGGTAATGCAGCATGGAGTAAGAATCATCATGGTCGATTACCTTCAGCTGATGACAGCAGGAAGCAGCGGCGGAAAAGGAGTCGGAAACCGTGAACAGGAGATCTCCATGATTTCCCGTTCATTAAAAGCCATTGCTAAAGAACTTAACGTTCCGGTAATTGCCCTTTCCCAGCTTTCAAGAAGTGTGGAAGCCCGTCCCGGAAAAAGACCTCAGCTTTCTGACCTGAGGGAATCCGGAGCGATTGAGCAGGATGCGGATATTGTATCTTTTATCTTCAGACCGGAATATTATAAAATTACCGTTTGGGATAATGATGAAGAGGGACAGGAAACCTCTACGGAAAACCAGGCTGAGCTGATCATTGCAAAGCATAGAAATGGTGCTACTGCGGATGTCAGATTATCTTTCTTGAAACATTTTGCAAAATTCGGGGATATTGAAGCAGCAATGGATGGTGCCGGAGGCGGATATCCTTCCAACTTTGGAGAACCGAGTGGCTTTGACAAAATTAAAACAACAATTCAGCCAGGGGCAGCATTTGACCTTCCGGACAGCTCAAAACTTTCAGGTTCATCAATGAATGACTTTGATGATGATGATGATTTCCCGTTTTAAAATAAGGGAATTTAAACCCAATTCAGTTTAATTTTACATAACTCAACTTTTAAAAAGCAGACTTGAGAATCGAAATTTATACCGACGGGGCTTGCAGCGGAAATCCGGGAAAAGGCGGATATGGAATTCTCATGCGTGTTCCTGAAAAAAACTATCAGAAAACATTTTCCAAAGGTTTTCGAAAAACCACCAACAACAGAATGGAACTTCTGGCCGTCATCACTGCACTGGAAAAATTGAAATCAACAGAAAATGAGATCCATGTGTATACTGACAGCAAGTACGTATCTGATGCAATCAATCAAAACTGGATTGCAGGATGGATCAAAAGAGGCTGGAAAAATGTGAAGAACCCGGATCTCTGGAAAAAATTCGTTGAACTGTATCATAAACATACCCCTAAAATGCATTGGGTAAAAGGACATGCGGGTCACTTTGAAAACGAGCTCTGCGATAAACTAGCCGTGGCTGCAGCCAATTCTACGGATCTTGAAATTGACACCTATTTTGAGGGGCTCGACTCCAATTCTCTTTTTTAGGCTTATTTAAAACAAATCCAAAGCGCCCGCTCAACATTTACCATTTCAACAGAAGAAATAAGTTTTATTAAAAAATAATTAAAATTTTTAACAGATTTAACATTAAATACATATTATTTAATTGGGATTTAATATCTTTACACATTAATCTAAGTCCCATCTACATGAATAAAAATCTATTATTGTATTTATCTGTTTTTTTACTCTGTATAGCCGGGAAGTCCTCCGCCCAGACTTATCAGCTTATCGGAAACCCAGTGACTACTACTGGATGGACGATGGTCTCGCCTACTCAGGTAAACACAGATTTCATCCAGCTCACTCCGGATACCAACAACCAATCTGGTTCTATCAGGCTGAATGATCCAATCAACTTAAAATATTGTGACAAATGGAGAGTGGAATTCGATTTCAGAATGGATTCCAACCAAACCTCAAACGGAGATGGAATTGCCTTCTGGTATCTGGCTAATCCCCCGGTTGCAAGTGTATTAGGCTCAGGTCTTGGGGTATCTCAAAATGCAGTAGGACTTGTCGTAGGACTTGATACTTACAACAATACCACAACCGCAACAATGAGTAAAGTACACGTTGCTTACGGACAGGTTCAAAATACAACCGACACCAATAACGTTGAATTCTTCAATGTTCCGGGAAGCTCCTTTCACTCCCCTGATTTAAATACCACCCAACCTTTCCAGGGAGCAACTTTCAAACACGTAGAAGTGACAGCTCAGGTAGATCCTGCCGCTCCTACCAACTGGATTATCAAAATAACCATAGATGGTAATGTAATTTGTAACCAGTCTTTTGCTCCTTCGGGCACGGCTGCTGCAATGACCGTAGGATATTTTGGATTTTCAGCATCTACAGGAGGAGCAAGATCAAGACATTCTATTAAAAATGTAAAAATTTATACTGATAAAGTTCCTATTCTACAGAATTCAGCAACACAATCTTTCTGTCCTAATCCTACAACAGGATATGGATCTGTAAACCTGACGACTTTCAATTCGCAATTTGTAAGCAACCCTTCGAATTATACATTTACGTATTATCCTTTTGGCAGCTCAACACCTATTGCCAATCCGACCAATTATCAGTTCAATGCTAATGCAACTGTTACCGTTGTTATTAAAGATAATGCAGGGCTCCTTTGTGATAATCCGGATGGTAAAATCTTATTGGTTCTGGCCCCTTTCAAAGCTGAAGATAAAACCATTACGGTATGTAATAACAACAAAGCGGGAACTGCCGCTTTCAATCTGAATACTGCACCCGTTACTACCGTTCTGGGAGTGACTAAAAAATACTACAAAACGCTGGCAGACCTCAATGCAGATATGAATGAGATTCAAAACCCTGACAATTACATATCTGCTCCCGGAGTAGTTTATGCAAAAGTAACAACCCCTCAGGGATGTACAGGTTCTGCAAAGATTACACTGGCATTTTATGCAGATACCCCCGTAAAAGAAGCTACTTTAAGATCATGCTTCATTGAAAATAATATCACGAGTGCTATCTTTAATTTAACTTCGGCAGACGTTACCTCTTTAGGAACTGGTGCCGCAAAAAATATTACAGTTCTATAGCGAATGCCTTAGATGGTGTGAATGAAATTATGAATCCTCTTCAGTATTTATCTACAAGCACTGCTGTGTATGCAAAAGTTACTGATGCCAACGGATGTTTTAATATTGCTAAAATCAATCTTATTGTATTGCCGCCTGTGACATCTTCCGTTCTGAAAGACAAAACCATTTGTATTGGTGAAAAAACAGATCTGGATGCAGGCCCTGGATTTAATGGCTACGAATGGAGCACTGGAGCAACTACCTCATCTATAAAGGATGTAGGAGTGGGAACTTATTGGGTAAAACTTAAAACCGGTAATTGTATCACTACGCAAATCGTCAATGTAAAAGCATCTGCAAATCCTGTGATCTCCAGCATTGATATTGACAACAACACAATAACTGTAAATGCAGCAGGAGGAACTCCTCCCTACCAATTTTCTTTGGACGGAGTCAACTGGCAGACCAGCAATATATTCACAGGACTGGCAAGGGGAGAAGTAAGAGTATATGTAAAAGATTTTTACAATTGCACACCTGTTGAAGTTCAGATTACCGTACCAAATCTGATTAACGCCATTACACCAAACGGCGATAACGTAAACGATTTCATTGACTATTCAGCACTCGCTTATAAGAAAAACCTCATCTTCATTGTCTACGACAGATATGGTAATAAACTATACGAAGCTGGCAAAATGAGAAACTTCACTTGGGACGGAACCGCTTCCGGTAAAAAAGTTCTTACAGGAACTTACTGGTACACCATCTCATGGAACGAAAACAATAAAGACAATACTGAAACTAAATACTCAGGCTGGGTATTGGTTAAAAACAGAGAATAAATTTTACTATCAGAAACTACCTCATTTGGGGTAGTTTCGGTATTAAAAAAAGGATCTGCCCAATCAGAGATTGGGAATTGACATTCCTTTTATCACCAATTCAAACATAAAAAACAATTTTAAATCTAAGATTAAGTATAACATCACAATCCATCCACTATGAAAAAAGATATACTCATTTTTGTACTGACTATCTTATTATGCTTGCCGGGAAGATTATTTTCACAAACCTACCAACTTACCGGAAACCCTGTAAATACAACGGGCTGGGATCTTGTCTCTGATGCTATCGTAAGCGGAGACTTTGTAAGACTTACAACGGATCAGACCAGCAAATATGGAGCGGTAAAATTATCCACCCCAATCACCCTTAGCTATTGTGATAAATGGAAAGTGGAATTCGACTTCAGAATTGACGGAAATGGAACCACACAGTTCGGAAAAGGAGACGGTTTTACTTTCTGGTATCTTGCCAATCCACCAACAGGTTTCGTATCAGGAGGAGGATTAGGTATTCCTGCCAATGCTTCCGGATTGATGGTTGGTTTTGATATTTTCAACAATACCACAGAAGGCCAGATGAGTAAAGTTCACATCCTTTATGGCACTAATAATACAGCAGGTAACAATATTGAATACAATACTACGCCTGGAAGCACATTCCACTCTCCGGACCTTATTGCCACTCAGCCATTTGTAGGAGATACTTACAGACACGTTGAAGTAAATGGAGAAACAGATCTTACCAACCCAACAAACTGGATTATCAAAGTTAGAATCAACGGGGTACTTATTGTAGACCAGTCTTTTGCTCCTTCCGGAGGTGCCGTAGGAATGTCACAAGGATATTTTGGTTTCTCTGCAGCAACCGGAGGTGCCAGTGCAAGACATTCTATTAAAGACGTAAAAGTTTTCGTGGATAAGGTTCCTATCTTAAGCAATACTGTAACTCCATTCGTTTGTACAAATCCAGCAACTGGAAATGGCACAGTAGACCTTACTTCTTATAATTCTCAATTTGTAAATAATCCTGGAAATTATATTTTCACTTATTACGTATTGGGAAGTTCTACTCCTATTGCTAATCCTACAGCTTTCCAGTATTCAGGAAATACTACTATAAAAGTCATCGTAAAAGACCCAAGCTCCACTCTTTGTGATAATGGTGACGGAGTTATTCAGCTTAACCCCACTCCATTTGCAGCAACGGATGCCACTCTTACCGGGTGTAATAACAACAATGCTGGAACAGCAACCTTTGATCTTAACTCTGCAGCTGTCACCACTGTTGCTGGAGTAACCAAGGAATTCTATCCTACATTATATGATCTTAATAATGGCACAAACCTGATTACAAATCCATCTGCTTATGCTTCCGCTGCAGCAACAATATATGTAAAAGTAACAACCCCTCAAGGCTGTGTAAGTACATCTAAAGTTACCCTGAACATTTATCCTGTTGTAGTTGTGAATGATGTTGAGATCAAATCATGTTTTATTGAGACCAATCCATCTATGGCTTCTTTCAATCTTGTAGCAGCTGTAGTTTCTCAAGGTGGACTCACAAAAGAATATTATCCATCATTAACTGATGCTATCAGTGGAACTAACGCAATTTCAACTCCAACGGCATACATTGCTCCTAATGGAGTAGCTTATATTAAAGTTTTCAGTGCAAATGGATGTTATGCTATTGCTAAAGTTACTTTAACGGTAATACCTCCTGTTTTCTCAAGAACTCTGCATGATCAAACCATCTGTATTGAAAACACAACAACATTAGATGCTGGAGCTGGTTTCAAAAGCTACGAATGGAGCACCGGAGCTACCACTCAATCCATCAAGAATGTAGGAGTTGGTACTTATTGGGTAAAACTTAAAACCGGAGATTGTATCGCTACACAGAAAGTAACCGTATACCCTTCTGACAATCCGGTTATTACCACTGTTGATATTTCAGGAAGCACAGTAACGATATATGCTAATGGCGGAACTCCTCCTTATCAGTATTCTATGGATAATATCAATTGGCAGGATTCCCATATATTTACCAACATTGCCAGAGGAGAAGCTAAAGTATATGTAAGAGACGGATACAATTGTATTCCTGTTGAAATCAATATCACAGTTCCTAATCTTATCAATGTGATTACGCCTAATGATGATGGTATTAATGATTTTGTAGATTATTCTGCATTAGCCAATAAACAAAATCTGGAAATAGCAATTTTTGACAGATATGGCTATAAAATGTTCCAGGCAGATAAAACCAATGGCTACAAATGGGCAGGTACCACCAATGGAAGCAAAAAAGTTCCTACAGGAAATTACTGGTATTCTGTTTCATGGAATGAAAATAATAAAAACAGTACTCCGATAAAATTCTCAGGCTGGATTGTTGTAAAAAACAGAGAATAATTACACTTTCCAACACATCAAAAGAATCACCCCGACAGCCGGGGTGATTTTTTGTATAAACAGGCAGGAGATATTTCATTTTAAAAGCGCTTTATTCGTATTCAATTCTTAAATTTGTGCTATGAATTATTTGGAAGCTTTAAGCAGAAGATATTCTGTAAAAAAATTCAATCATCAGATTATTCCTCAGGAAACTCTTCACAACATTCTTGAGTCAGGAAAACTGTCTGCCAGTTCGCTGGGACTTCAACCCTATAAAATTGTGATTGTTGAGAGTGAGGAAATGAAGCAGAAACTGATTCCGGCTTTCTATAATCCTTCTCAGATTTCTACCTGTTCTCATCTTATTGTTATTATTTCAAAAAAAATCATTGAAGAGAATTATATCCGGGGTTATTTTAATCATATTTCTGAAGTAAGAGATACTCCTGTTGAAAAACTGGACCCATTTAGAAACAGTATTAATCAGCATATTACACAAAAAACACAGGATGAAATTTTCAATTGGGCAGAAAAACAGTCTTATATAGTATTAGCCAATCTTATGTATGCGGCGGCTATTGAAAATATAGACTCTTGTCCTATGGAAGGTTTCCGTCAGGAACTGATAGAAGAAATTCTAGATATCAATCCTGAAGCAGAAAAAGTAACCGTTACCCTCGCTTTAGGCTACCGTTCTGAAGAAGACCTCTTCCAGCACATGAAAAAAGTAAGAAAACCAAACGAAAAATTGTTTAAATTTATTTAATATTTTAAACGATTGTACCTAAAGTAAGCATATGATAAAAGCGGATGTATTAGTAATCGGTTCCGGCATTTCCGGACTTTCCTATGCCATTAAAGTTTCTGAACAGCTCCCTGATGCCAAAATCATTATTGTAACAAAATCTGACGAAGACGAAAGCAACACCAAATATGCACAAGGCGGTCTGGCTGTCGTTACAGATTTCCAGAACGATAATTTTCAAAAGCATATTGATGACACCATGCGTGCCGGAGACGGAGAAAATAAGCGTGATGTTGTAGAGATGGTGGTAAGAGAAGCCCCTGCAAGGTTCAACGAAATTGTAGAATGGGGTGCTCAGTTCGATATGAAGAACGGCAAATTTGCTTTAGGAAGAGAAGGAGGCCATACTGAAAACAGAATCGTCCACCACAAAGATATCACAGGTTTTGAGATTGAGCGTGCTTTACTGCAAACAGCCAATAGCAGCCCGAATATTGAAATCCTTGATCATCATTATGTCATAGATATTATTACACAGCATCATGTTCCCGGAAAAGAACTCAATGAAGGAGATATCCATTGCTATGGTGCCTATATTTTGGATGAAAAGTCCAAAACAATCAAAAAAATCACGTCTAAAATAACACTGGTTGCCACAGGAGGTGCCGGACATGTTTATAAAAATACAACCAACCCAACCATTGCCACAGGAGACGGAATTGCTTTTGTAGCCCGTGCAAAAGGAATGGTTTCCAATATGCAATATTATCAGTTTCACCCAACAGCTTTGTACAGCAAAATGGATGGAATGTTGTTTTTAATTTCAGAAGCCGTTCGTGGAGACGGAGCAAAATTAAGAACCAAAAGAGGCGAAAAATTCATGCATAAATATGATGAGCGTGAAGAACTAGCATCAAGAGATATTGTAGCAAGAGCAATTGACGCCGAAATGAAAATTACCGGAGACGAATTTGTAGGTTTGGATTGCAAGGAAATGAATCATGAAAAATTCCTGGAACATTTCCCGAATATTTATAAGAAATGCAAAGACGAAGGAATTGATCCATTTACCCAATTAATCCCTGTGGTACCCGCCTGTCATTATCTGATGGGAGGAATTGAAGTAGACAGGGACGGACAGTCTTCCATCAGAAATCTTTTCGCGGTAGGAGAATGTACCAATTCAGGATTACATGGCGCTAACAGACTTGCATCTAACTCATTGTTGGAAGGTTTAGTTTTTGGACATAATGCTGCTATGAAAACAGGAGCACTTCTGAATGAAAACAGTTTCAACTTTGATGATCTGAAAGCCGTTCCGGAATGGAATGAAGAAGGAATGAAAATCATGGACGAAATGGTGATCGTGAGCTACCTCAGAAAACAGCTTCAGGAAATGATGAGCGATCTTGTAGGTATTGTAAGAAGCAACAGACGTCTTAATATGGCGTTGCAGAAACATCAGGAGATTGCAGCCGCTGTTGACGAAATCTACCACTACTCTATTCTTTCTCCACAACTTTCAGAATTAAGAAACTTAACAACAGTTGCCCACCTCATTATTACCCAATCTATGGAAATGACAGAGAACAAGGGAGCATTTTATAATAAAGATTTAGTCTAAAAGCATCACACAATGAAAAGACCAGCATACGTTACAGATAAAGCATTAAAGACATTTATAAAAAATGCTCTTGAAGAAGATATTCAGGATGGTGATCATTCTACCCTATCCACTATTCCACAGGATCTTGTACAGAGTGCAAAGCTTTTAGTTAAACAGGACTGTATTCTTGCAGGTGTTGAGCTGGCTGAAATCATTTTCAACACTTTTGATAAAAATTTAAAAGTTGAAGTTTTCATTAAAGACGGAACTCCTTGCAAGTTCGGAGATGTAGCCCTTATCGTAACAGGAAGTGCAAGATCTATCCTTTCTACGGAGAGATTCGTTCTTAACTGTATCCAAAGAATGAGCGGTATCGCAACCCTTACTCACGACTGGGACTCAAGGTTAGTAGGTACAAAAACTAAACTTTTAGATACCAGAAAAACGACTCCCAACTTCAGAATATGCGAAAAATGGGCTGTTGCTATTGGAGGAGGGACCAATCACAGGTATGGTCTTTATGATATGATTATGCTGAAAGACAATCACATCGATTACAACGGAAGCATCACCAATGCAGTAGCAATGGCAAAAGATTACGTTAAAAAGAATAAGAAAAAGTTAAAAATAGAAGTTGAAACCAGAAACCTTGAGGAAGTTCAGGAGGCCATCAATGCGAAAGTTGACAGAATTATGCTTGATAATATGGATATTGAAACCATGAAGCAGGCTGTAAAAATGATCAATGGCTCATGCGAGTCCGAAGCTTCAGGAGGAATTACCCGTGATATGCTGAAAGAAATTGCTTCTACAGGAGTTACATTTATCTCTGCTGGAGCCCTTACACACTCTGCTGAGAATATAGATTTGAGTCTCAAAGCAGTGAAATAGCATTGAATTTTTAACAAAAACACCCCCACTTTGTTAAAAATTCAATAACATGACTTTTTTCATACAAAAATTCAATTTTTAGCCATAATATTGAATTTCAACATATTAACATTATTAAGACTGATTAAAAATTAACATTGAGTTAATAATAGTTAAATTTTATTTTGCGAATTTTGCAGAAAATTAAATCTAACTATTACTAACGATTATGAAATTAATCAACAAATCGATGCTATCTGCGATAATTACTTTATCAACAGCTAGTGTTTATTATGCTCAACAAGTTCAGGATACTGTAAAAACAAAATCCAATGATATTGAACAAGTTGTATTAACTGGTGTTGCTGATATCGCTAAAGATAGAAAGACTCCAGTGGCAGTTTCAACAATTAAGGAAGCTCAAATTGTTGAAAAATTAGGAAATCAGGAATTCCCTGAAATCCTTAACACTACACCTTCTGTATATGCAACTAAAGGTGGTGGTGGATTTGGAGACTCTAAATTAAACATTAGAGGATTCAGTCAAAACAATATTGCTGTAATGGTAAATGGTATGCCAGTTAACGACATGGAAAACGGCTCTGTTTATTGGTCTAACTGGGCTGGATTATCTGATGTAACCTCAGCAATGCAGGTTCAAAGAGGTCTTGGTTCATCGAAATTAGCTATTGCATCTATTGGAGGTACCGTAAATATCCTGACAAGAGCTTCTGATAAAAAACAAGGAGGAATTGTTTCTTTAGGTGTAGGTAATAATGACTATGTAAAATCTCTATTTGCATATAACACTGGTAAATCTGCAAAAGGATGGTCTTCTTCATTCTTAATGAGTAGAACAGCTGGTTCTATGTATGCAGATGGGACTAAATTCGAAGGATATAACTATTATTTTGCATTAGGATATCAGAAACCTGGAGGTAATCATGATTTCCAATTCACAATTACTGGAGCTCCACAATGGCACAACCAAAGATCTTATGCATCTACAATTGATAACTATATTCTTTACAATCAGGACCACGATGGAACACCAGATAGAAAGTACAACTCTGATTGGGGTTATTTAAACGGTAGAGAGTACTCTGCAAGAGTAAATTATTACCACAAGCCAGTAATGTCTTTAAACTGGGACTGGAATATAAGTGAAAAATCAAAACTTAATACAGTTGTTTATGCTTCTTTTGGTAGAGGTGGTGGTACCAATACAACAGGTACAGCAAATGGAAAATCGTTGAGTACTTTCAGAGATCCTAATACTGGACTTTATAACTTTGATGCAATTTATGCAGCTAACCAAGCTTCAAACCCTACAAAAGGGATATTAATCAGAAATGCATCTATTAATTCTCACAACTGGTTTGGATTAATCTCTTCTTTCAATCACCGTTTCAATGAAAACTTCAAAATCAGTGCAGGGGTTGATGCTAGATACTACCAAGGATACCACTATCAGGTAGTTAGTGACTTATTAGGAGGATCTGGATATCTTGATAAAAACAACAAAAATATTGGTAATAATATTGTAACAGCAACAGAAGGTACAGATCCAAAATGGAATCCTTTCGGAGGTAAATTAATGGATATCAATAACAGAATCGGTTATAGTAATGATTCTAATGTACTTTGGTATGGAGCATTCGGACAATTGGAGTACACAAAGAATGACTTCTCAGCATTTGTACAAGGATCAGTTTCTAACCAAGGGTTCCAGAGAATAGATAACTTCATCATTGATAATGTTACTAAATCTAAGAATGGTACTATCATGCCTACAACAACTGATTACAAAAACCTAACTGGTTACAACATCAAAGGGGGATTAAACTATAACATCAACGAACACCATAATGTATTTGGTAATGTAGGATATTATGAAAAACAACCTTTCTTTAACTCTATTTATAGAAGTAATGAAAATGTGGTTTCTCCAGATGCAACCAATGAAAAAATCTTTGGAGCTGAACTTGGATATGGATTTAGATCTTCTAAATTCAATGCTAATGTAAACATCTACAGAACTACTTGGGATGACAGATACCAAAGAAAAACAGGATTGTCTTATACTGACCCTGTATCAAATGTAAGAACAACTTATTATGCTGAAATTAATGGCATAAGTGAAATTCACCAAGGTATTGAATTTGATGCTAATCTAGTTCTTAACAAATTCTTATCTGCTTACGGTATGTTCTCAATAGGAGACTGGCGTTATAAAGGAACTGCAAATGCTACCACTTTCAACGATACAGATAATTCACCATACATTATTCCAGGAAATACTTCTAATGAACTAACACTTAATTTAGATAAAGTAAAAGTAGGAGAATCTGCTCAGATGACTGCTGCATTAGGTATTACTGTTACTCCAGTTAAAGATTTGAAAGTAGATATGAACTGGAGATATGCTAACAAATTATATTCTTCACTAGATGTTTACTCTTACAGTAGTGCATCTGCTAAAGGAGCTCTTCAGCTTCCTGATTATCATTTGTTTGACCTAGGAATCTCTTATAAAATCAAACTAAACAATCCTTCACAGTACTTTACAATCAGAGGAAACGTTTACAACTTGTTTGATACAACTTATATCGCAGAATCTCTAACAGCTATTCATGCTGATGATAAAACTGGTACTGCTGCTAATGCTCCAACTTACGAACAAGCAGGTAAGTTATATAACGGAGTTGCTACAGGTAACCAGGTGTATTTCGGATTCGGAAGAACTTGGGCAGCAACCTTATCATTCAACTTCTAATAATATCACAATATTAGATTTTATAAATATCAATCCCGGCTTTGAGCCGGGATTTTTGTTATCTTTGTGTACAAAAAATAGAAAGTATGGATTTTTACAACATTTTACTTAATGCCCATAAAGGATTCGGGTATCTTGAAATTCTTTTGGTCACATTATTTATCATTGCACTTTTAGCTACCATGTTCGGTTTCAGTGGAAAAGTGAACAAATTTTTGAAGAAAACAACACTTTTCACGATGATTTTCTTCCACGTTCAGTTTTTATTGGGAATCATTATGCTGATCACCACATTCAGCAAAGGATTAAACATGGGAGAAGTAATGAAAAATGCAGCATTGAGATTCCAATATGTTGAACATCCGTTTTCTATGCTTATTGCAGCTGTTTTGATGACTATTGTTAACAAAAAAGTAAAATCCAATGATACGATCTCTTTAGGAGTGGTATTTATGGGTCTGATTGCAGTAGGTTTATTTGCATTCGCATTCCCTTGGATGAGAGTCTTTGGGGCTTAAAAAATATAAAGAAATTATATGCGTTATAATTTATAAATAGTTTAATCTTAAATTTTTAATTAAATCAATGAAAGTAGCTGTAGTAGGTTCAACAGGAATGGTTGGACAAGTTATGCTTAAAGTTTTGGAGGAGAGAAACTTCCCTGTAACAGAATTAATCCCGGTAGCATCCGAAAGATCTGTAGGCAAGAAGGTGAAGTATAAACAGAAGGAATTTACCATCGTAAGCATGAAGGACGCTATAGCTGCCAAACCGGATATTGCAATCTTCTCTGCAGGTGGTTCTACTTCTGTTGAATTCGCTCCTTTATTTGCGGAAGCTGGAACAACAGTAATTGATAATTCTTCTGCATGGAGAATGGATCCTGACAAAAAATTAGTCGTTCCTGAAATCAATGCTGATGTTTTAACAAAAGAAGATAAAATCATTGCAAATCCGAATTGTTCTACCATTCAGTTGGTAATGGTTCTTG
Source organism: Chryseobacterium sp. CH21 (assembly GCF_004119445.1). Classification (GTDB taxonomy): domain Bacteria; phylum Bacteroidota; class Bacteroidia; order Flavobacteriales; family Weeksellaceae; genus Chryseobacterium. The sequence goes on from NZ_QICI01000044.1 coordinate 95,252, forward strand.
GACCTTTGAACAAAAAATATGATTTAAAAAGAGTAATCGTTTCTACTTATCAGTCTGTAACAGGAACTGGTAAAGCTGCTGTAGACCAGTTAAACGGTGAAATCAGCGGAGATGATTCTACTGAAAAAGTATATCCTTATCAGATCTTCAAAAATGCATTGCCACACTGTGATGTATTTGCAGATGATGATTACACAAAAGAAGAGATCAAACTGATGAAGGAGCCTAAGAAAATTTTAGGTGATGATACCTTTAACTTAACAGCAACTGCGGTAAGAGTTCCGGTTCAGGGTGGGCACTCAGAAAGTGTAAACATTGAGTTCGAAAATGAATTTGAATTGGATGAAGTAAGAAAAATCTTATCTGAAACTCCAGGGGTAATCGTAATGGACGATGTGAAAAACAACCACTACCCGATGCCATTATATTCTGAAGGAAAAGACGAAGTTTTCGTAGGAAGAATCAGAAGGGATCTGTCGCAGCCCAAAACGCTCAACCTCTGGATTGTAGCAGACAATCTGAGGAAAGGAGCAGCAACAAACGCTGTACAAATCGCAGAATACCTTGTAGCAAATAACTTAGTATAAACTAACAAAATAAAAAAGAGTCTCAAAATTGAGATTCTTTTTTTTATCAAACTCTATATGAATACCCAGAAAAATACCCACAAAGAGAAAATAGGATTCCAAAAACTTATTGCAGTATTTGGAGTGATCCTTTTTATCGGAAAGATTATTGCCTGGAAACTCACCAATTCCGATGCCGTATTTTCCGATGCCATGGAAAGTATTGTTAACGTCATAAGTGCATTCATGGGACTGTATTCTCTTCATCTTGCTGCTAAGCCTAAAGACGAAGACCATCCGTATGGACACGGAAAAGTAGAATTCGTCACTTCCGGTATTGAAGGAGCTTTGATTGCCATAGCCGGCAGTATGATCATCTATGAAGGAATTCACAGCCTTATTGTAGGAAAAACACTAAGTAAAATTGATCTTGGGATATGGATTATTGCTGCCACTGCAGTTATTAATTATATGTTAGGATATATTTCTATTAAAAAAGGAGAAAGAGAAAATTCTCTGGTTCTGATTTCATCTGGAAAACATCTTCAATCTGATACGATTACGACTCTTGGAGTGGTTGCCAGTTTAATCATTGTTTATTTTACTAAAATTTATTGGCTAGACTCTGTGGTAGCACTTACTTTCGGACTTTATATCATATTTGTAGGCTATAAAATCGTCCGAAAATCTTTAAGCGGAATTATGGATGAGCAGGATCCTGAAATATTAAATCAGGTCATTAAAATTCTTGAAGAAAACAGGCAGATAGAATGGATAGATGTACACAATATGAAAATCCAGCAGTTTGGTTCTTCACTGCATATTGATGCTCATATAACGCTTCCGTGGTATTATGATCTTCGTGATGCCCATGGCGAAATGGAAAAAGTAATCATTCTTCTTGCCAAAAACATCAAGCGTACTATTGAATTCAATTTCCATATGGACGACTGTAAACCTATTTCATGTTCAATCTGCCAGATCAAAGAGTGTCCCGTACGCGAAAAAGATTTTGTAAAACGGGTAGAATGGACCCCGGAAAATGTGACCAGTGTGGATAAACACACTGTAGAATAATTTAGGAATATTCAATTAAATCTTTATGCCTGGTTTCCTTTATTTTCTTTACTAAGCATCTGCTTTCTGTAATAAAACATCGGAACAACCAGTAATATGATCAAAGGCTGGATGACGAACCTTCTCATATAAAAAGAAAAAAGATATCCTATTTCGAATCTGTCTGAAATACAATACAGATAAATCGGCAGCGATATCATAAAGACAATAGTAATCATCAAAGCACCCTGCAATGTCCATTGCCTGTTTTTAAATAAACCATAAATAATCAGACAGGAAAACAGAAGGTTCAAAAGAAACCTGAACAAGTGTCCTCCAATCAGTTTCCCCCACTCAAATGCAGGGAATTCAATATTTTTATTTGCTTCATGAAAATAATTAAGGAAAGGATCATAAAAAAGAGTATCCTCCAGAGCTCTCACTCCTATCAATCCGCAGATTCCTGCTATAACCAAAAGCCAATTAAGAATTCTCATGTTGTAAAGCAAAAAATTTAATCCAGACCAGCCAAAGCAAAACTACCGTTCCATAAATGATAGCAGGGAAAATAAAGTCGTGAAACATTTTTCCGTATTGCTCATAATCAGACATCACAATATTCAGCCCTACAATTCTAAGGATATTCATGATATATAATAAAACCAACCCTACTCCCACAAATACAAAAGTCTTTGCACCTTTATAAAATGCAAAAACAAAGGATACAAACAGAATGATAACAGAAATAGCATTACAGCCTTCCACCATTCTTGTCTCATATCTGTCTTTGACATAAAACCAAACCTGTTCATTCTTTACATCATCGTAAAGCTGTGTAGGATATCCAAGCACATTCTGTATAGAAGTTACCTGATTCGCAATAATCCTAGAAAAAGGATCCAAACCGGAATCTTTACCGCTATTCAAATAAAGCTGGTAAGCAAAAAGCAGCACCAGATAAACAATAATAAAACGCAATAAAATACCTAAAACAGGTTTAAAGTCTTTCAGCATAATGCAAAGATAAAAATTAGCATGTAATATCCTGAATCTGAACAAAGAAAGTTAAAAATCAAAACCCAAAACCGACAATTATCTAGATAAAACGTAATAATTTTCTCAAAAACGTTTAATAAAATCAATATTTTAAAGCTGCTAACAATCCTCTTTTTTCATTATATATCAGTTCTTTAAACGATTATTTCCAACTCCATGTTAATTTAGTATATTTGTTTCCATATTATGACTTCTGAAAACGCAAAACGATTTTTTGAAAACCATATAGGTAAAAAATCTTCCGAATTCGTCACATTAGCTCAAAGCGGCTCTGCTAGGGTCAATTTTCTGGCCTCAGCCGGTTCTGAAAAATACATCATCACCTACAATGAGAATATTCCGGAAAATGAAAGTTTCCTTTATTATTCTGAAGTATTTTCTAGTCTGAACCTTAATACACCTTCTATTCTTGCTATTACTGATGATAGAAAGATGTACATCCAGGAGTTTTTAGGCCAACAAACACTTTCCGAGGTAATTACAAAGGAACAATTATCTCCTAATGTAAAAGATTTGGTACAACAGACATTAGAAAAGCTTTTTCAACTGCAAAAACAGACCCAGGGAAAAATTGATTTTTCAAGAACCTTTGAATATGAAAGTTATGATGAACTTCCCGTGATTCATGATCTTTATTATTTTAAAAACTTTGTAGCCGATGTTCTGGAGCTGGAATACAACAAATCAACGCTTCTGAAAGAGTTCAAAAAGATTGCAGAACTCGTTGAAAATCTTGAACCTAAAGGAATTATGATCCGTGATTTTCAGGCAAGAAATATCATGGTGAATGAAAAAAATGAAGTCTCTTTCATCGATTACCAATCAGCAATGAAAGGTCCATTACTATACGATGTCACCTCTTTTCTTTTTCAGGCTAAAGCTAACTTCCCGGAAGATTTCAAACAGGAAATGCTGGAATTCTATATTCAGCAGTTCGAAGATTCTGAAACAAGAATTCAGCTGAAAAATGCAGTAATGCCTATTCAGATGATGAGATTTTTACAGGTTTTAGGAGCTTATGGATTCCGAGGATTGATTCAAAGAAAGCAACATTTCATGGCCAGCCTTGAAAAAGGAATCCAGAATATCACCCAATTTGCTGATACATGGGAACTGATGGATCATTATCCGGAACTGAAGAAAGTGATCAAGCAGCTGACATCAGAGAAGACAAAGCAAAAAATTGAGGAAATTATAAATTTGAACCATTAAGAAATATTTAAGTCATTAAGAATATTAAGGTTATGACCAAAAAAGAAGTTACTCAATTGTCATATGAAATTACAGGCTTTGCTATTAAAGTCCATAAGACACTTGGTCCTGGCCTGCTTGAAAGTGTATATCAAGAATGCTTAAAAATCGAACTTACTAAAAATGGTTATGATGTTAAACAACAAGTATATTTTCCTATCAATTATGAAGGGGTAGAAATTGAGACAAAGCTTGTTGTAGATCTCCTCGTCAACGATATAATTATTATAGAGTTAAAAGCTGTAGAAGATGTTTTACCCATCCATGAGGCACAATTACTCACTTACATGAAAGTTCTTAAAAAGCCACAGGGACTTCTTATTAATTTTTTCTCTAACAATATTACAAAGTCAATGAAACCTTTTATTAATGAATTTTTCAAAGAGCTTCCTGACTAAATTTTGATTTATCAAAATCTTAACTTACCTTAAAACCTAAATAAATCTTAATGGTTTAAAAAATAAAAAGAATATGCTACACATCGAGATACACAGTTTTTCTTACAAGAAAGGAGGAATTCCTAAAGACCATTCAGGAAATGGCGGAGGTTTCGCGTTTGACTGCCGTGGAATTTTAAATCCCGGAAGAATTGAAGAATATAAAATCCAGACCGGAAATGACATCGGAGTTCAGGAATATCTGGAAACAAAAACGGAAATGCCTAAGTTTTTAGAACTCATAAAATCTCTTGTTTCCATCAATATAGACGATTATCTTGCCAGAGGTTTTGAACATCTGCAAATCAATTTCGGATGTACTGGCGGGCAGCACAGATCAGTATATTCCGCTATAAAAATCGCAGAATTCATCAAAGAAAAATATCCTGAAGGAACAGCGGTAACTCTTCATCATGATGAACAACCGCAACTCAATCAATAAATGATAAGTGATCATTGATAAATGATTTAATTGTCATTTATTGATGATACAAAGTATTATCATTCATCAATTACCATTATCAATTATAAAAATGAAAGCTCTAATTTTCGCAGCAGGAAAAGGGACCAGACTTAAACCGTTTACAGATCACCATCCGAAAGCTTTAGCCAAAGTAAACGAAGTTCCGCTTCTGGAAAGAAATATCACTTACCTGAAAAGTTTTGGTATAAAGGATTTTGTCATTAACATCCATCATTTTGGAGATCAGATTGTTGATTTTTTAAATAAAAATAATAATTTCGGATGCAAAATCGAAATCTCTGATGAGACCAATGAACTTCTGGAAACAGGGGGCGGCTTGATTTTGCAAGAAAATTTCTTGATCACGGAGAAGATTTTTTAATCATGAATGCTGATATTCTAACAGACCTGAACATCAATGCATTGGTAGAATACCACAAAAAGATAAAAGATTTTGCTACTTTAGCGGTTTCGGACAGAGAAAGTTCGAGAAAACTCCTTTTCAATGATGATATGGTTTTGAGAGGCTGGCTCAATGTTCAAACGGGTGAACAAAGACTGGCGGAATTCAACAAAGGCTTTAAAGCTCTTGCTTTCAGCGGAATTCACTGCATCAATCCTGTCATCTTCGAAAAAATAAAAAGAACAGGCAAATTTTCTGTTATGGAAGAATATCTGGATCTGATGCAAACCGAGCATATACATGGCTTTGTACATGACAGTATCCTTATCGATGTCGGAAGACCATCCTCTGTAATAGAAGCCGAAAAACATTTTAAATAAATTTTGCAATGGAAATTGATGGAACTAGGGATGAAAGTTTAGTAAATCCGGAACTTGACATTAACGAAACAAAACTACATAACAGTTTCAGACAAAAAACCTGGGACGAAACAATTGCTAAAGACAGCTGGATGGTCTTCAAGGTCATGGCTGAATTTGTAGATGGTTATGAAAAACTGGCTAAAATTGGGCCATGTGTTTCTATATTTGGTTCTGCCCGACTGAAGCCGGAGAACAAATATTATGAAATGGCTGTAGATATTGCTGAAAAAATCACCAAAATAGGTTTCGGAATTATCACCGGAGGTGGTCCTGGGGTTATGGAAGCAGGAAATAAAGGTGCTTTTAATGCAAAGGGAAAATCTATCGGACTTAATATTGACCTTCCTTTTGAACAGCATTTTAATCCTTATATCAATAAGTCTTACTCCATGAATTTTGATTACTTCTTCGTAAGGAAAGTAATGTTTGTAAAATATTCTCAGGGATTCGTAGTAATGCCCGGAGGTTTTGGTACACTGGATGAACTGACTGAGGCGATGACCCTGATTCAAACTAACAAAATTGGTAAATTCCCAATTGTTTTGGTAGGAAGTGAATTTTGGGGAGGCCTATTGGACTGGTTCAAGGCCACTCTGTTAAAAGAAGGCATGATTGCTGAGGATGATCTGGATCTTTATCGTGTGGTAGATACGGCTGATGAGGCTGTTGCACATATTAAAGCTTTTTATGATAAATATTCTGTGAATGTAAATTTCTAATTGGCATATTATTTGTGACTTATAACGAACAACTATGATTGTAAATCTATTAATTAAGATGAAAAAACTTTTATATATATCAGGAATTTTAACATTTTTTGTGTTAATGAGTTTTATGTATGTAGACTTTTTCTCTTCAATGACCAAAGTGGACTATATTGATGGAAGCAAGACATTGAAGTTTACCACAAAAATGAATACAAGCCATATCTCTGACGCGATTAAAATCAACCCGAATACGGCAGGATTTGAGGCAGAGGTAAAAAAATATGTGAACAATAATTTTGATGTATTTGTCAATGGGGCTCCTAAAACGATAACCTTTACCGGAAGTCAGGTCAGTGGAGAAACTGTATGGGTATATTTTGAAACCGGAGGGGTTTCGGATATCAATACCTTAAAGATTAAAAACACGATCCTTTTAAGCGCTTTTCCTAAGCAGATCAATCTGGTGAATATTGCCTACAAAGGCAGCCAGAAAACAATGAACTTCCAAAGAGGAAAAGAAGTGAATGAGGTTTCTTTTTAAACGTGAATTAGATTTAACCATTATAAATGAGTACCCTGAAAGTTGAACTTTTCAGGGTATTTTTTTTGACTAATAAAAAATCACATAAAAGAGATAAATTAAGTACAAATACCTAATCTCAAATTTCAGCATTTACACTCTAATATTTTCATTTTCAAGAATGTACATTTGTATAGTAATTACAACCCAACGGGTGAAGCCGGATCACTTTAATCACGGGGCGGAATCTGAAAAGCCAATGAGTAAGAAAACACCAAACAAAACTAAATATCATGGAAGATATAGAACTTAAATCATCCAGTCAGGCAATAGATGTCCTGATCGTAATTGACACAGATTATGTAAGAGCAAATTATAAAACTCCAAGTAAAGATCCTAATAAACCTGTAGGAATTGACCATAACAGCCAGCACATGATTGTTTCAAATGCCAATGCCATCTCAGGACAGGGTTCTGCTGACCTCAACTTCAGCGCAAGAGCCGGAGATGTAGTTTCGTTCAGAGGAACTTCAATTTATCAGAATTCGGATGACGCAGTTATTATTTATAATATTAAATACTGGTCGGGAGATCAGGTTTTTAATAATTTCGTATACAATTCTGTCAGAAGAAAGCAAGCTGCAGTACCAGATGTAAAATCTTTAAACGGTCTCCCTGCAACCTCAGCAGATATAACTTTTGCTAGCATTGACTCGAAGGTAGCAGCTACAGGAAAAGAGAATTTCTATGTACAGTTTGGACTTTATATTTTAGATCCAAATGACAGTAACAAACAGATTCTGTACGGTTACTTTTACTGGGATCCAACAATTACAGTTAAATAAAAGGAAATAAAAAATCACTGCACCAGCAGTGATTTTTGTTTTTTAGCCGTGTTCCGTCTGATACATCGTCGGACATTATGTTGCAGATAATCTCAATATGGAAAGTAACCTGATGGCTTTGAAGAAGTTATTAAAGGACAATGTATTAGCTGAGAATCTCTGATTCATCACTCTGACAAGGGACTGCAATATTGTTCGAATGAATTCAGACCTCATTTTTCAAATCACTATTTAACGCCAAATCAAATGTATAAACAGTCGAACTTAAAAATGAAGACGTATAAAACATCAAGGCAAAAATAAATTTGCTCTGGTTTATTATTTATTATTATTTAATTTGTATCGATATTTCAGGACTAATCAATTACAGCAAGTACATTGGTGTACAAGTTGTTGTTAATGATGCAGGGAATGTTGTTAATCAGGAAATACAATAATTTTTATTTAATGAAGAGAGAGAATAAGGTTTTCTTAATAATAATGATCTGTAGTATAGGCTGGATCATATATTTTTTAAGTATAAGTCTATAAGCCCGCCAACAGCAATAATACTTAAAAATGCCAAATATACTGTAGGAGAAATTACTTCTGTTTATTATGGAGACAGAGCACGTAAAAAGGGGAATGATTTTGCATTTAGTTATAAGGAAGGAGTTATTAGAAATGCTCATCAAGACGGAGAATTCATCAATGGACGAAAATATCTCGTTGTTTATGACTCTGTGAATATCAGAAATGGATATTTGATTTTAGACAAATTTGATATTACTGATTCTTTAAATAAATATCATATCTATAAAAATTATAATTATTATGATGTTGGATGGTCATTGTCTGGAATACCTTTTAAATATAATAAAAGTGATATTGAGCAAGAAGTAAAGATGAACCTCAGAAGTGAATAAGTCTATGACTTGATAAAACCAAAAATCCTCAAAAACATAAAAAAAGGCTGTCTTCACTTGTGAAAACAGCCTTTTTATTTAGACTAATCAGTCGCCTTTAATAAAAATACCTTAATATATTACTCAACTTTGATATTATCGATCTGAAGATCATAAACTCCACCAGTTCCGGTTTTGATAGCGAACATATCTTTTCCGGCTGTTGTGTTAATATCAGCAATACCTGTAAGAGTAAGTTCAACTAATCTCCACTGACCGTTTGTATTAATAGATCCTGTGTAAGAGTTAGCACTTTCTACTCCTAAAGTAGCACCCGTAGAGAATGTTCCTAAGTTAAATACGTAGAAACCTCCACCTGCTTTATATACGTTGAAAGAAAGTGTTTTTCCAGTTGCAGTACCTTTGATATACATGGTAATTCTCTTCGGTACAGCCGGGATTCCTGTAGTAGCGATAGATGTAAATACATAATCGTTAGCTGTAGGTGTTCCTTTGATTTGAAGTGAATTTGTACCATTGTATCCTAAACCAACACCTTGTGTAGCATAAGGCTTAAGTCCGAAGCTGTTTACACTTGTTAAGAAAGTTGCCCAGTTTTCGAAATCAGATCCTGCGAAAAGGTTTACAGCAGAAGCAGAAGGAGCTTCCGGCTCACCTGGGTTGAATCTATCGTTCGGGAAGTTGATATCATCAAGAGTTCTGATATAAGCCTGTTCTGTATAAGTTGTAGTGTTGCTTGTACCTGTATAACGGCTTAAAAGAAGAACGATATCACCACTTTTTGCATATTTAGGAGAGATCGGAGACTTCGCAAAAGTTGCATAGTTACTGAAACGAAGGTCTAATCTTCCTGCTTTTTTATCTGTAATATAACGGTCACCTGTAGCAGATTCATCAGCAAAAGTTTTTGTTAATTCCGGATCTTCAAACTGAACGTTTTTAATTTTTACAAGCTGGTTGATGTGAGCACCATTTTTAAGGGCATCAGAGATAGAAGCGAACTCTAATGGTTTCATTGCAGCTACAACTGGCTTTTGTCCGTCACAAACTCTTGCAACGTAGTTTGAAACTTTATTTGGGTTGATTCTACCGATTGGATAGTTAGGGTCATAAGAACCTACTTTAATGTTTCCATTAACCCCCTGAACGATTAATCCTTTCAGGTTGATTCTTACTAAAGCTCCTGTTGGGAAATCAAGATACTGGTTACCACCATCAATATCAATTTCGATACCTTGAGTTGGGTTTTCAGGCTTATCCTGAAGGAACATCATTTTGTAGATGTTTCCAGACTCATCACTTGAAGAAACATACGCTTCAACGATATAATCTTCTTTAATGATATCAGCTTCAGCAGGTTTTACTTTTGCAATGGTTGCAAGCTCTGATAACTGGTGATTAGCTGCTGCAAATTTGTTGGTACATTTGATTTCCGGCACATCATAATCATCAGTTTTTACACAAGACGAGAATGCCAGCATTGAAATGGCACTAAAGATCGCCGCTTTAAAATATATATTTTTCATTGTTTTCGATTTTTAATTTAATTTTTTTAGAATCTGAATTGAAGGTTCACAAAATAAGATCTACCCTGATTATACCAATATTTAGGAGCGAATACCATGTTTCCACTGTCATAATCATTAGCATAGTCAGTATAGTTAACGTTTCTTGTCTGCTCAAATCCACCTGTAATAAAGTTTCTGTTATTAAGGATGTTATTTACAGATGCAGACACCAATACATAATACTTACCAATCATCCAGGACTTACCTGCATTCACATTAAAGAAGAATGCTGAAGGTAGTTTTGTAGGTGTAAGAACTCTTGCCAGCTCTTCTTCAGTTACGTTATCGTAAGGTACTCCCGGTGTATTAGGGTTGGTATAGAATCTTGCTGTTCTGGTTACCGGAGACGGATCTAAGAACGAATGTCCGAAATAGTTCCATGTTGCTCCCAACCACCAGTATTTAGGACTGCTGTAACGAAGACCTAAAGTATATGCCTCCTGAGGAGTTCCTCCTTGTCTGTAATTTTTAAGAGTAGCTTCCCCCATGTTCGTATAAGATCTTGATACGATATTTCCGCTTCCGTCAAGCTCTCTGAATGTTCCCACAGCATCAGATGCAAAATAAACTGTAGGATTATTTGTATACGTATACTGTCCTAAGCTTAATAATCCACTCGCTGTCAAAGTAGGAGTAACTTTCAGTTGTGCACCAAGCTCAATACCCATGTTTCTCTTATTAGCTCCTGCCAATACCTGTGTAATGAAAGCACCATCCTGAATAGGAGCCTGATCTCCGCTTTCAGTAAGCGTTGTCAGTTTAACTCCCTGTGCGAAATATCTTTGTACACTTGTTTCATTTTGAGTATTAACAAGGTAACCTGTCAATCTAAGTTTTAAGATCGGAGTAGAGATGACATAACTCAAGTCGTTTGCATCAACAACAACGTTCTTGATACCTGGAGTCGTAACACCACTTACTCTTGTATTAAAATAAATATCATTTAAGAATGGAGACTGTGAAAAGTAAGCTCCATTATAAACCAGGAAGTTTCTACCATTGATTTTATAGGTAACCTGACCTTTCACCCCTGCATTCCAGAAGTTTTGATCTGCACCTTTTCCATAAGAAGACTCATACAGATAATGCTGGAACAATCCTTCTCTGCTGTTTGTTGTATAACCGAATAATCCGGAAATAAAGACATCAAATTTCCCTGTTGCGAATTTGAAAGCAGGGTTTATTTTAAATTCCTGTCTTCTGAAAATATAGCTGTACCCGATTTTGTCACCTTCTCTTTTGGCAACATCTGTATCGCTTTCTCTGGTATTAAATTTACCCCAAACACTTCCTGCAGTGGTATTGGATGCAAACGGGTCCATATTCAGGGCGAAATCTGCTCCTAAAAGGTCGTTAACTTCTCTGTACTGTTCAGATCTGTAGTTTTGGTAAGATAAGTTTAAGATGAAACGGGATGTATCATTAAAGTTATAGGTATAGTGAGTAGCTAAATTCCATACTTTATCATCTTTTACATCATCAACAAGATAATACGCAGCTCTTCTACCACCAAGCGCAGCATTATATTCTATGTTTCTGTTGGCATTATAAAGATTATCCCAATTGATCTGTGTATGAGACTGATCATCATTCGTCCACCAATCTCTGGTAATTCCAATGTTCGCAGCCTGTTCAGGCGCTGGGTTGGTATAGTTTAACCAATAGCTTGGTAAATTACGGTAATAGGTTGGAGATGGGTTATTGGCTCTGTACCAATCTAATCTTGAACTGTATTCTTTACCGAACTGGTAAGAAACAGATGTCCATAATTGAGAGTTTTTATTGATTTTCCAGAAATCCTGTAATTGAATCATCGGCTGAAAACCTCTTTTTACTCTTTCATTTCTTTTATCTCCGTTCTGCCATCCCCAGTAAGAGTTGTAATGAACACCTCTGAAGTCATATACTTCCTGAGTACTTGGGCTTGAAGAACTTCTTGAATATTTGGAACCAATGGCATTCAATGTCATTGTATGGCTGTCGCTGAATTTCTTCTCAATACCAAGATATCCGCTGTAAGCATCATAAGCAGTACCATCCTGGATCCCTTCCTGTGCCCATCTTCTCGCAATCATTCCTGTAAACGCCCATCCGTTCTTGCTCATTCCGGAGGAGAATCTGTAAGATAATCTGTTCGTATAGTTTCTGTTGGTAAGAGAATACGTTAACTGACTTCCTTTTCTGTACTCGCTGGCTTTAGTATTCTTATAAAATACTCCGGTAGTTCCTCCGAAAGCATATTCGGAAGGCGCATGGTTAGCAGAGATTTCTGGGTAACGTGTAATTTCATTCAATCCTCCCCAGGTACTGAAGTCTACATCTCCATTATCTGCAGCGGCCATAGAAACCCCATTGATCATATTCTCACCTGTTCTGCTATCAATTCCTCTTGGGCGGAACCAGTATGGTCCTAAATCGAAACTTGCAATTCTGTTGAATACATCCTGAGAAGACTGTAGTAATCCTACAGTTGCAGTTTGCTGTGCACCACCGCTGTCACTTTCTCCGGAATCCTCTACAATAGCCAAACCCTGATCTGCACCATTCAATGCGGAATAAAGAGTAATTACTCCAAGATCTTTTCTTTTCTCATCACTGGTTACGTCAAATTCAAAAATCTTAGTTTCAAAATTGGGTTTTGTAACCATAATTTGATAATGTCCCGGCATCAAATCAGTAAATTGGAAATAACCGATTTTGTCTGCCTTTGCATCATTTCCTGCTCCTTTTAAATCTACATCTGCCTGTTCCACAGGTTTGCCTTCTGCATCCTTAAGATACGCAAACACTGTTGTCTGCGCATAATAATATGACGCAGGCAGCAAAGTAAATAAAGAGATCAATGATAGTTTTTTAATCATGAGTATATTAATTTTTTAATACTTTTCTTATTAATTCTCAACAGTTTAAAAGTTGGGGGCACAAATTTAGTCAAATTTTATAATTCACAACTTTTTTAAGGTAAATTTTTCTTAACATTGCAATCTTTTAAGAATCATTATATAAGTGATGATAAGATTGCTGCTTTTAAATTTACAAATATTTAAAATACAGTGAATTAAAAAAAAGTAAATTTGCAAATTAAATAGTATTAATAATAACTCTAAAGAGATGAAGAGAATTTCGACTCTGTTTGCCATTGTCATTTCGATCATGGCATTCTCACAACAACAAGGAAAATTGAGAAAAGTAGCTACTGTAGGTTTTTTAAATGTAGAAAACCTTTGGGACACTATCCGTTCAGCAGATTATATCGATGGAACTAAAGACATTAAGAATCCTGCTTTTCACAGAAGTATTCCTATGGATTCTATCAAGCTTCTGGAAGCTGAAAAATATGACGGGCCATGGAGTGATGGTGCTTTAAAAGGCAAAAAAGTAGTAAGAGAACAAAGCGGCTCTGAAGAGTTTACCCCCAAAAGTGCAAAAAACTACGGGTCAAAAATTTATAAAGCAAAATTAGCCAACGAAGCTAAAGTAATTTCTGAAATGGGAGCACAATATACCAAAACAGCTCCTGCAATAGTTGGGTTAATTGAGGTTGAAAACAGACAGGTCATTCAGGATCTTGTGAACGAACCTGCTTTAAAAAAATACGATTACGGAATCATTCATTACAACTCTTATGACTACAGAGGAATTGATGTAGCATTGATCTATCAGAAAAGAAGATTCACTCCTACCAATTCATTAAAAAAAGAATTGGTAATCTATGGTGACAGCGGAAAAAGAGAATACACCAGAGATATCCTTGTGGTAACAGGGTTTTTAGATAATGAGAAAGTTGCATTTTTTATGAACCACTGGCCTTCCAGAAGAGGGGGTGAAGCCATTTCATTACCTAAAAGAAATGCTGCTGCTGCTTTATTAAAGAAACAAATGGACAGTGTAAGAGCAGCAGATCCTACGACAAAGCTTTTTGCAATGGGAGATTTTAATGATGACCCTGTAAGCCCAAGTTTAAAAAATCATTTGAAAGCTCAGGCAAGCCCTAAAGATTTAAGCGAAGAAACACCTTATCTTAACCTTATGTATCCTTTATATAAGAAAGGGGTTGCTTCTCTTGCATATCAGGATGCTCCTAACCTATTTGACCAGATTATCGTTTCTAAAAACGTAATTTCAGATCAGGTAACTAAAGAATACTCTGTATACAAGGCAGAAATCTTTGCCCCGGCTTACTTAGTCAATAAAGAAGGAAATTACAAAGGATATCCTTTCAGATCCTGGAACGGAGACCAGTTTACAGGAGGCTACAGTGACCACTTCCCGGCATTTGTAGTTCTTCAGAAAGAACCATAAAAAAGTTAGGCACTCTTATTGGAGTGCTTTTTTATGTAAATACCTTTATCATGAAAAATAGTATTTTATTAGTAATGATTGCTTTGCTTCCTTTCAGCTGTTTTTCACAGGAAACACCAAAGAAAGATAAAGAACAACAGGAAATGAAACCTTCTAAAAACGGAGATGGAGAATGGGATCTTACAGTCATTGACACCCAGTTTGATTATTTTCTGAGTGCTGTAGCCAAGCCCATCAGCCAGTATACAGAATCTTATCTGAAAACAAAAAACACATTTTTGGTGAATGAATGGAACAGTTATTATAATTCCGGGAGATACAGAAATGTTATAGAATCCGGAATAGATTACGATCCTAAGGAAAATTACGGGATCAAGTTTGAATATAAATTATATCAGGTTTTCGTGTATGTAAACTGGAAATATAAATTAAGAATGAACGGATTATCCGGAAGTGATGCGATAAGATAGTTTCATCATTACATCTAATAAAAAAGGTTCAGAATGATTCTGAACCTTTTCATTTTTATAATAGCTGAAAATTATTTATTGAATAATTCTTCTACTTTATCCCAGTTTACTACATCGAAGAATGCAGAAACATAGTCAGGTCTTCTATTTTGGTAGTTTAAATAATAAGCATGCTCCCAAACGTCCAATCCTAAAACCGGAGTTCCTTTAACGTCTGCTACAGGCATTAATGGATTGTCCTGGTTAGGTGTAGAAGATACAGATACAGAACCGTCAGCATTTTTTACTAACCAAGCCCATCCTGAACCGAATCTTGTTTTAGCAGCATCAGAAAAATCATTTTTGAATTTCTCAAGACCACCATAGTTTTCAATAGCCGCTTTTACATTTCCTACAGGCTCTTTGCTTCCTCCTGGCGTTAAAATTTCCCAGAATAAAGAGTGGTTGAAGTGTCCTCCTCCATTGTTTCTTACTGCTGGCTTGTCAGTTCCTGTCTGGCAGATTTCTTCAATCGTTTTTCCTGCTAGTTCAGTTCCTTCAATTGCTTTATTTAAATTGTCAATATATGCCTGATGGTGTTTTGTATGGTGGATTTCCATAGTTCTTGCATCAATAGTTGGCTCTAATGCATCGTATGCATATCCTAGTTTTGGTAATTCAAATGACATAATCTTTATTTTTAATGTTATAACCCAAAAATAACCAATATTTAAGGTATTATCAAGGATTGTAGATTACTTTAATAAATATTTAACATTGATACATTGATTTAGAATGAATTAAGTTTTATTTTTTTTTATTTACGTCCAACAAAAAGCACGAACCTAATGATCCGTGCTTTCCGCTTAACAATATTAAATTAAATTTATTTATTCATAGACATCAGGAATTCCTCATTATTCAGAGTTCCTTTGATGTTCTTATTAACAAATTCCATTGCTTCTACAGGATTCATTTCAGAAAGATATTTTCTGAAGATCCACATTCTCTGTGAAGTCACTTCATCCAGAAGCAGATCATCTCTACGCGTACTGGAAGAAATAAGATCAATAGCAGGATAGATTCTTCTGTTAGCAATTTTTCTGTCTAACTGAAGTTCCATGTTACCCGTACCTTTGAATTCTTCAAAGATTACTTCGTCCATTTTAGATCCTGTATCAATCAATGCAGTTGCAATAATGGTAAGAGATCCTCCTCCTTCAATTTTTCTTGCTGCTCCGAAAAATCTTTTTGGCTTGTGAAGCGCATTCGCATCTACTCCACCGGAAAGAACTTTACCTGATGCAGGCGTTACGGTGTTGTATGCTCTTGCTAATCTTGTAATAGAATCCAGTAAAATAACTACATCATGTCCACATTCTACCATTCTTTGTGCTTTTGCAAGAACAAGGTTGGCAACTTTTACGTGTTTTTCTGCTGCTTCATCAAATGTAGAAGCAATTACTTCTGCATTTACGCTTCTTTCCATGTCAGTAACCTCTTCCGGACGTTCATCGATCAAAAGAACCATCATATATACTTCCGGGTGGTTAGCTGCAATAGAGTTTGCAATATCTTTAAGCAACATCGTTTTACCTGTTTTAGGCTGTGCAACGATCATTGCTCTCTGACCTTTTCCGATAGGTGCAAATAAATCTACAATTCTGGTAGAAATCGTAGAATTGTTTCCTGCCAAATTGAATTTTTCTTCCGGGAAAAGCGGTGTAAGATACTCAAAAGCCACACGGTCTTTGATGAATGCAAGATCACGTCCGTTAACCTCTGTTGGTTTTAATAATGAAAAGTATTTCTCTCCTTCTTTTGGAAGTCTTACAATTCCTTTCACGGTATCTCCGGTTTTCAACCCATAATTCCTGATCTGTGCTGTAGATACATACACATCATCCGGAGAAGAGATATAGCTGAAATCTGAAGAACGTAAAAATCCGTAGTTATCCGGTAAAATTTCCAAAACACCTTCAATACTTACCAATCCATCGAAATTGAATTCTTTTTTATGGTCGTGCTGCTCCTCTGCCTTTTCAGAATGTCTGTTTTGATTCTGATTCTGATTTTGGTTTTGATGCTGGTGTTGTTGGTTTTGGTTTTTATGTTGGTTTCCACTGTTCTGTGGATGGTTGTGTCCTTTTTGAGGTCTGTTAGCCTGTTGTTGAGGGGGATTGTTCGGCTTTTCTTCAGCCTGAGCAGGCTCTTGAGATTCTGTGTTTTTTGGAGTTTCTGGTCTTTCCTGAGATACTTCTGTATTAGCTGTATTGGTAGAAACTCTTTTTCTTTTCTTTTTAGCTTGAGCATTTGCTGCTGATTCTTCACTTACTGCAGCTACTTCCGCTTTTGGCTCTTCCGGTTTTATTTCTTCAGAAGCGGGTACCTTTTCTTCTACTTTCTCTTCTGCTTTAGGTTCTTCTGCCGGAGCTTTTGCATTTGTGTTTGTTTTTGGCTTGGCTGCCGGTTTTTTCGGAGCAGCTTTTCTTGCCGGGGCTTTAGCAGGTTTTTCTGCTGGAGCCTCTTCAGTGGTTACACTGGTAGTTTCTGTGGCGTTGAAATAATCTTTTGCAACTTTAGGGTTAGAAGCCTGAAAGTCAAGAATAGCAAAGATCTTGTCATTTTCATTGCTGGTTCTTGCAACTTTAACGCCCAAATCTTTTAAGATTTTAGTCAGTTCCGTTACGGATTTTGACCTTAACGTTTCTATGTTAAACATATTTATGTAAAAATGTAATTAATTGTGAGTAAGAAAAGTAAGTCCGGCGACTTTGGTTTTCAAGTACATTGTATAATGCAAATCTACACTTATTTTTGAATTGTGCAAAATTTATGTTATTTTTGCCAAGAATTTAATATTCAATGCTACAGAGAATACAAACTATATGGGCTTTATTAGCAGTTTTAGCTGCTGTTTTCCTTTTTATAACGGGACAGGATGTTGTCATTTCAGACAGTATTCCTTTGCTTAATTTGGGATGTATAGCCCTTGTTATTATAGGAGCATTAAGTATTTTTAGTTTCAAAAACAGAAAAAGACAAATTTTGCTGAATACCATCAGCATCATTATAAACGTTTTGTTGATTGGTGTATTGGCGTACTGGTTACTAAAATTATCCGGAGGAATTCATTTTCCTGAGAAGGGTATTGAGCCAATTTTCCCATTGATTGCGGTGATATGTCTGCTTATAGCAAATGTTTACACCCGCAAAGATGAGAGGCTCGTAAAATCTGTAGACAGACTTCGATAACCTTACAACGATTTTTTGAGTGAGAACAGCTTCTTTTTAGGAGCTGTTTTTTATTTTTCACCTACTCCTATTTATAATTCTACTCTGTCAGATCAATTAATTTATGTACATTCATGCAACTTTTTAACTGAAACCACGACAGATCATATAACTTTTAATAAAAGACAATGAAAAAGCTAACTTATCTTACTTTATCACTTTTCTCCATATTTACCTTTGCACAGGAAGTTTCCAAAGAAAGGGTAAAAACAGTCCTTTCTACACTGGCATCCGACGAAATGAAAGGCCGTGAAATCGGAACTCAGGAAAACGAAAATGCAGCCAACTATATTGCTAAACTTTTCAAAGAAAACAATCTGGAATACTGTACAGGAAAATCCTATTTAGTACCATTTGACTATAATGGAAAAACAGTATACAATGTCTGCGGTGTCAAAAGGGGGAAATCAGATCAGTATCTTGGTTTCTCAGGACATTTTGATCATATCGGAACCAGTGATAAAACAGGAGACAATATTTATAATGGAGCAGATGATGACGCCAGCGGAATTACAACTCTGGTAGGCATCGCCGATTATTTTAAAAATAAAAAACCGGAATTCTCCATGGTATTTATGGCATTTAATGGAGAAGAGAAAGGAATGCTGGGTTCAAGAGCTATTTCAACAGATAAAAACTTAGATCCTATTTATAATAAAATGACGGCCCTTTTCAATTTTGAAATGGTTGCTACAGAGTCTCAGTGGGGGAAAAATGCATTATATATGACCGGAGACGGATTCTCAGATCTTGATGAACTTTTCAATAAAAATGCAGTAAACGGATTAAAAATAAATGCAGATCCTTATGCAAGGCAACAATTATTTTACCGTTCAGACAATGTAAGCTTTGTAAAAAAGAAAATCATTGCTCACTCATTCTCTACCGTTGATATGACAAAAGCGTCTCATTATCACCACGAAAATGATGACGTCAACATTGTAGACTTTGATAATATGACGCAGATCATCAATAACTTTGGAAAAACTCTGGACAAGCTGAGTCCTAAAAATTTTGCTCCGAAGTATAATGACCAGGTAAAATTTTAAATAAAACCATGATATAAAAACCGCTTAAACAGCGGTTTTTTCATTAAAAAATAATGACATATTACCTCTGATTATTAAGTATCTTTCTGACTTATTGATTCAAAAAAATGAGATACAATAGCCCTGAGTTGTAACAAAAAGACAATTTTTAGAACTTATCCATTAAAGTAAAACAGGATTAAGAACGTCTTATCTTTTAATTTTACGTAATTTTGCTATCCAATTTTTTCATTGAATGAACCAATATATTAAAATACTAAAGTTCGCAAGACCTCACCAAAAATACATCTACGGAAGTTTGTTTTTCAACCTTATGTACTCTGTATTTCAGATTGCTTCCTTAGGGACTATTCTACCGGTTTTGGGGATGCTTTTCGGAACCATTGAGGCCAAAAAATACAGTCATCCTCCTGTATATTCGGGAGAGATTTTAGACTTCTTCTCTTACGCAAAAGAATATGCCAATTATTATGTTCAAACCTTAGTAACTGAGCATGGAGCACTTAATGTTTTGGCCTGGCTTTGTGTGATCACGGCTTTTATGTTTTTACTGAGAAACCTTTTCAGATATTTAGGTTCGTTTTTATTGATCAACTATCGTGTAGGGGTTACTAAAGATCTTCGTGGGGCCATGTACAGAAAGATTCTTTCTTTACCCGTTTCATTTTTTACAGAAAGCAGAAAGGGAGATCTGATGTCCCGTATGTCCAATGACGTAGGGGAAGTTGAAGGTAACATTTTGGGAAGTTTAGTGGAACTGATCAACGCTCCTTTCATGCTGATCAGCACATTGGTAACGCTTTTCTTTTTAAGTACAGAAATGACACTTTTCTCGCTATTAGTATTGCCTGTAATGGGAACGATGATTGCTTTAATCGGAAAAAGCCTGAAAAAAGATTCTCACCAGGCTCAAAATGAGATGGGAAATATCTTCTCAATTGTAGATGAAACATTAAAATCTACAAAAGTGATTAAGATTTTCAGTGCAGAAAAAATAATGGACAACCGTTTTATGCAATCTATGCAGAAATGGATTAACAGTTCAATAAGCTTAGGAAGAAAAAAGGAATTAGCCTCTCCGATGAGCGAATTTTTAGGTTCGGTTACTTTCTTAATTATCGCCTGGTATGGTGGAAAACAAATTATTGTAGAACAAAGTATTTCGCCTGCTGATTTCCTTGTTTTTCTGGGTATTTTCTTCCAGATTTTACCCCCTGTGAAAAGTTTATCACAGTCTATTTCTAATGTACAGAAAGGAGAAGCTTCTCTCGAAAGAGTTTTAGCCATTCTTGATGCTGATGTGAAAATTGACGAAGTGCCCAATCCTGTTTCGATCTCCACATTAAATAGTTCCATTGAATTTAATAATATTGGTTTTTACTATGATAAAGACCACACGATTCTTAAAAATTTCTCACTCTCTATTCCAAAAGGGAAAACAGTTGCTCTTGTTGGACAAAGTGGAAGTGGTAAAACAACCATCGCCAATCTTTTAGCAAGATTCTATGATGTTTCTGAAGGAGAAATTCTGATTGACGGAACAGATATCAAACATTTAAAATTACAGGAGTACCGTAAGCTATTGGGAATGGTAACACAGGAGTCGGTATTATTTAATGATTCTGTTTACAATAATATTCTGATGGGTAAACCTGATGCTACCAGAGAAGAAGTGATTGCAGCTGCAAAAATTGCCAATGCAGATGCATTTATCACCACGCTTCCTGAGGGATATGAATCCAATATTGGGGATGATGGAGGAAAACTTTCCGGAGGTCAGAAACAAAGGGTTTCTATTGCCAGAGCGGTATTGAAAAACCCACCTATAATGATCCTAGATGAAGCCACCTCTGCACTGGATACAGAATCCGAAAGATTTGTACAGGATGCACTGGAGAAAATGATGGAAAACAGAACTTCTTTAGTCATTGCCCACCGTCTTTCTACGATTCAGAAAGCAGACTGGATTGTGGTAATGGAAAAGGGTGATATTGTAGAACAGGGAACACACCATGACCTGATTGCAAAAAGAGGAACCTATCACAAACTTGTTGAGCTTCAAAATTTCGACTAATCTTTTAATTGAATTAAAATGAATCCTATACAAGAGTATTTCTACAGAATCGATGAACCTGAAAGAAGTACTCTTTTATTTTTGCGCGATGCTATTCTGGCGTCAGATCCTGAAAACATTACAGAAACGTTCAGTTTTGGGCTTCCGTTCATCAAATACAAAAAGAAAATGCTGTGCTATTTCTATTACAGCAAAAAATATCAAAAGCATTATCTTAGCTTTTATCACGGTGACAGACTCGATTATCCTGAGCTGATTCAGGATGGCAGAAAGAAGTTTAAAATCCTTCTCATTGATGTAGAAGAGGATCTTCCAGTTGAATTTATATTAAATCTGACTCAGGAGGTCAAAAGATATATAAAATAAAAAATGAACTTGCAACTATTTTTGAGACAAAATTTATATACTCTTTATGCTACATTTTTAGATTGATTAGACATTAAATTTTGATATTCTCTTATGGTTAAAT